>URYK01000046.1 GCA_900552125.1 uncultured Solobacterium sp.
TCAACCATGCCTGTACATGTTTGAACTATAGCGACTGCCTGTCGCACAAAAGGATCCTATGTTCATCTCACATAGAATCCCAATTACACTTATGATCTCTTCATCTGTTCCAGATAAACAGCTAATACCGCAATATCAGCTGGATTTACTCCTGAAATACGAGAAGCTTGCCCCATTGTAAGTGGCTGTACTAGACTTAGCTTCTGTCTTGCTTCTAAAGATAGATTTGCAACCTGGTTATAATCCATATCTTCCGGCAGTCTTACCTGATCCATAGTCCTTAGATGCTGTGCATCACGTTTAGCCTTACGAATATAACCTTCATAACGAATTTCAATTTCCGCAAGTCGTGCAATTTTAGGATCTAACTGCTGTTCAACAAATGGCTGTAATAATTCCACAGTTATTCCAGGTCTTTTCAACAATTCTGTCATACTGACACCATCTTTTATTTCATCTAGACCTTTTTCCTTTAACATTACATTTACACTAGATTTCGGTGTAAAACGAACGGTGTCGAAATAAGCAATCATATCCTGAACATCCTGCATCTTCTTTTGATATCGAGCATATCGTTCTTCACTAATCAATCCTACTTGATGTCCATATTCAGTTAATCGAGCATCTGCATTATCATGACGTAATAATAAACGATATTCTGCACGTGATGTTAGTAAACGGTAAGGTTCTTTTGTTCCTTTTGTTACTAAATCATCAATCATAACTCCAATATAAGCTTCATCACGATGTAGAATCAAAGGTTCTTTTCCATCTAGCTTTAATACTGCATTAATACCAGCCATTAATCCTTGTGCAGCAGCTTCCTCATATCCGCTTGTACCATTGATTTGTCCTGCTGTATATAAATTCTTAATAATTTTATTTTCTAATGTAGGTTTACACTGCAATGGATCAATCGCATCATATTCTATCGCATAAGCATATTTTTCTATTACACAATTTTCTAATCCTGGTAAAGAATGTAACATCTCTTCCTGTATATCATGTGGCATAGAAGTAGAAAAACCTTGTACATAGGTAGTGTTTAATGATTCACTTTCTGGTTCTAAGAATATCTGATGACGTTCTTTATCCGCAAAACGTACTAGTTTATCTTCAATACTTGGGCAATAACGTGGTCCTACTCCTTTTACCAATCCAGAATACATTGCAGATTTATCTAAATTTCCATTAATAATTTCATGTGTTTGAGGACTCGTATAAGTTAAATAACACACTTCTTGTTGATCAAATGGACGAATTTCTGTTGTATCTTCACTAAAACAGATAAAATCATCTGTTCCAGGCTGAATTGTTGTTTTACTGAAATCAATTGATGAAGTTAATACACGAGCTGGCGTTCCAGTCTTTAGACGGAAAGTAGAAATCCCTAAATCACGTAGACTTTGTGACAGGTTTTCTGTTGTAGGTTCATCTTCAGGTCCACTGGAAGTTGCGGTATGTCCTACAAGGATACTACTACTCATGAAAGTACCGGTTGTCATGATCAACGCTTTACATTCAACTACTTGACCATCTTTCTGAAGAACACCACGAACTACACCATTTTCCGCAATAACCTTTTCTATGCACATTTCTCTGACTTCCAGATTCTCCTGATGTAATACTTTATCCTGCATATATTTTTTATATGCTATTTTATCAGATTGAACACGAAGACATTGTACCCCTGGCCCTTTTGTAGTATTTAACATTTTAAACTGTAAAGCTGTCGCATCCGCTGCTTTCCCCATTTCTCCACCAAGAGCATCAATTTCTCTAACTACGATTCCTTTTGCTGGTCCTCCAACACTAGGATTACATGGCATAGAGGCAATCATATCGATATGCATAGAGTATAAAATTGTTTTTTTATGTAAACGAGCACATGCTAAAGCAGCTTCTACCCCTGCATGTCCTCCACCTATTACGATGATATCTGTCATATATCTAACATCCTTTCAGAATTCTGATTTCCTATCGTTTATTTTACCATAGATTCTCATATAAATACAAAAGATTACATGATTCTATAACTGATCTCATTTAAGATTCAGAAATAATATTTTTTCCTCATCAGATTTGAGTTAATATTAGTTTAATTAAAATATAAAAAGATTTCAAAACCTATTTCATAAACAAATAGGATTAAGAAATCTCTTGTTTATAGTAACCTACTTACTAATCCAAATTAATATAAATAAACAACATTCGATTTTTTCCACTCATATCTTTCAATACTTCAATTTTAGCATCAGGGAAGTATTTTCTAGCTTCTGCTGTTAATGCTTCTTTCTGGTTATATCCCATTTCAAAAGCCATCATAGCACGTTCCTTTAATACTTTAGATGCATTTTCAAATATGATACGATAGAATTTTAAACCATCTTCTCCACCAAACAATGCTACATGTGGTTCATAATCTACTACACTATGTTCCATTTGTTCTTCTTGTGGAATATATGGAGGATTACTGATTAAGATATCTACCTTTAAATTACGATCAATTAATGGTTCCAGCATATCTCCAACCATGAAATTCACAACTGCTTCATTTTCATCTGCATTTTGTTTCGCAACAGTAACTGCATTTTCACTGATATCTGTTGCCATCATATGAATATTCTCTTCTTCTTTTTTAAGAGATATCGCAATAGCACCACTTCCAGTACCAATATCTACTGCCGTAACATTTTCCACAGTGGAAAAATATTCATCATATGCGGCTAAGACATTTGCGACTAATTCTTCTGTTTCTGGACGAGGAATTAATACATCTGGTCCTACATGAAAACGATAGCCATAGAACCATTCAAACCCTAAAACATGTCCTAATGGTTCCCCTTTTAATAGACGATTGATTCCTGCTTCATAAGCAGTTTCTATATCTTTATCCATCTCTTCTTCAAATTCCATATAAAGATTATGTGCTTCTTTATTGGTAAGCTCTAGCATGTATAAAAGTGCAGCCTGTTCTCCATATCCTGCATCTTCCATACGTTTTTGAGCATTTTTCAATATTGCATGATACGTGCTCATTATTTCTGCCCCGCTAATTTTGCCTGCTGATCTGCACTCATTAAAGCATCTAGTAAATCCTGCATTCTACCTTCCATGATGCGATCAAGCTGATTAACTGTATAACCGATACGATGATCTGTAACACGATTCTGTGGATAGTTATATGTACGTATTTTTTCTGCACGATCTCCTGTACCAATTTTACTACGACGTTCCATTCCCTGTTCTTCTTCTAGTTTACGCTGATGTTCTTCATAAACACGAGAACGAATTGTCATTAACGCTGTAGCACGGTTTTCGTGCTGAGAGCGTCCATCCTGACATTTAACCACAATACCTGTAGGCTTATGCACAATACGAACAGCAGAATCTGTCTTATTGACGTGCTGACCACCGGCACCACTTGCTCGCATTGTTTCAATTTCCAAATCGTTCATATCAATATCGAAATCTTCTGGTTCAATTTCTGGTGTAACCAATACTGTAGCAGTTGATGTATGGATACGACCCTGACTTTCTGTTTTAGGTACACGCTGTACACGATGGCTTCCTGATTCAAATTTCAATCTGCCATATACATCATTTCCTTTTACCATAAAGGAAACTAATGAGAATCCGCCAGCTTCGCAATCGTCCATTTCAATAATTTCTACTTTCCAGCCCTGGCTCTCTGCATATTTACTATACATACGATATAAGTCCCCAGCAAAGATATTTCCTTCATCTCCACCTGCAGCCCCACGAATTTCTATAATCGCATTATGAGAGTCATTTGGATCTTTTGGAATTAAAAGAATTTCAAGCTTAGAAAGATATTCTTCAATCTTAGGCTCTAATTCTTCAATTTCCATTTTAGCCATTTCTTTGATTTCTTTATCGTCTTCCAAAAGAAGAGCCTTTGCTTCCTCTAATGCCTCTACACTATTTTTATATTCTGTATAAGTTTCCACAACCTGAGTTAAATCAGCTTGCTCTCTTCCCAGTTTTGCTAGCATTTTGCTGTCGCTTACGATTTCAGGTGACATCATCATTTCATTAATTTCATGATAACGATTCACCATTCCTTCGAGTCGTTCAATCATTACACTCATATACTTTACCTCCTAAGAGTTCTTTCTACTCATTATGCCTGAAAAGCGCATAAATATCCTTATATACTATATCATTGAACAGCCAAATTGCATAGTAAAATTTAACTCTTTAAGTCTTTTTTTAATCTTTGAATATAAGTTTAAAAAAACCAGCATATTTGCTGGTTATCGTATAGACATATAAACACCGTATACTAAAGCAATCATTAGAATTAAGATACAAACTGTTACAATAAATACTGCTAACTGTTGTTCTTTTTTTATTTCTTTAAATGCTTGCTTTATAGAGAAGTTATTCCATTGAAAATATTTATATAGAGATATTATCAATAGAATTGCTGAAACAAAATTCATTAAAATGAATTGTCCAATTGCCATGATAATAAGATTTAAACGTATACTTTCAATGTGTTGAGGAACTACAATATCTTTCAAAAAGTTCTTTAACACATACCAGATATATAAGTTTGCTGTACAAATCATAAATCCTGTAATAACAATTGGATTTTCACTCATTAATTTCTCCAAGGAAGTATCGGATATATTTGTTAAAACACCAATATAGATTAAGAATAATACAACTATGGCAACGCAAGCATAATTAGCATATCGAAGATATCTATAATTATGTGTTTGTTTAAGTTTATTTTTCTGTCTAATGATATCTCTTTTCTTCATATCGATTCCTCCTTGAGAAACTGTGAATTTTTAGTCGATGTGCAAATAATCTTTAACTGCTGTTGTTATATTAACAACTCTTACACCGTAAATAACCTGTATAGAATTCTTTCCACGAACTACCCCAATTGCTTCAAGATAGTTTTTCCAGCTTTCATCTGGTGCAATCAAAGAATCATCTTTAACTGTAACACGAAGTCTACTTGCACAACAAGTAACTGTTTCAATATTATCAGCACCACCTAAAGCTTCTACAATTCGTACTTCTAAAGCATCTTCTGGCATTTCAGCATTAGCATTTTCGCCATCTTTTGCATTTTTAATTTCATTATATTCTTTCTTGCTCATTAATTTAATTTCTCCCTCTGCATCTCTTCCTGGAGTTTTTAAATTAAATTTAACGATACAGAATTTGAATGCAGCATAATAAACAACGAATGTTACAGGTAATAACCATAAAGCATGCATAGCATGTACTTTCTGTGGCTGGAATAAGTTAGGAATCATGAAGAACAATGCTGTACCATTAATAGAAATTTCAAATATTTCTGCCACTACATAACATAGACCACATAATGGAGCATAAACTAACCAATATAATGCAGGTGCTACGAATAAGAAAGTATATTCAATTGGTTCTGAAATTCCAACCATTGCTAAAGTAAATACAGATGGAATTAATAATGAAGCTACTTTTTTACGATTTTCAGGTCTTGCACAGCGATACATTGCAAATGCAGCACCAGGTAAACCAGCTAACTGGAACAATAATCGACCATTTGTAAAGTTTCTTGTAATATATCCAGTTGCAGTTGGACTAGCTGCTTGACCATTAATAATGTTCTTTACACCCTCATATAGAACACCATCAATCATCATAGTTCCTCCAACTTTTGTATATTCAATTGGGAATGCGATCAAGTGATGAATTCCGAATGGTAATAACATCTTATCTAATGTACCGAATAAGAATGTTCCGAATAAACCACTAGTCTGAATAAATCCTGTAATACTTTGTAAAGCACCACCAATAAATGGCCATACATAATAGAATGCAATGGAAAGTGGAATAGAAACAAGTGTCACCATAATGATAACAAATTTTGTTCCTGCGAAGAAACCGAACATTGCAGGTAATTTTGTATCAACAAATTTATTATGTAACCAAGCTGCAATTAACCCTGTAATAAGCCCAGAGAACATTCCCATATTATAAGTGAACATTCCTAAGTAAGTAGACCATAAAGCATTGAAGTTTAATGCTGCTTGCTCAGTATATCCGTTTTCCATTAACGCTTCTACTGCTGTAGTTTCAGCTGTCCATCCTTCTAATGCTGCCCATCCTTCAATCCCTCTTATGAAGCAGAAGAATAAGACTAAACCAGCAAATGCAGCCCATCCTTTTTCTTTTTTTGCTAAAGTGAATGCAATAGCTACTGCAAACCATAACTGCAAATTGTTCATGAACATGAAACCAATGTTTGTAATCATCGTGAACAAATTGTACAGTAGTGTTCCTTCGGATAAGATATAGTTGGTAAATGCACTACCAATACCTACGAAGAAACCAACAAGTACAAGCAGTATGATAGGAACCATCATTGCACCAGCAAAAGTTTGTAGTTTTGCTTGAATATTTTTCATACTCGTTCCTCCTTTTGTTTACGCTTACATATTAGCATAGATATATACAAGTTTTTGTTTTGAATGAGTTACAATAATTCATTATTATTGTGGTAATTTTTATTCATCAGCATCATTAGTGCATGCCAATTCCTTTAATGATTCATAATAAATCTCATATGCCTTTATTAGTGATGCAATAGGCATACACTCATTAGGCATATGTGGCTTAGGATCTTCACCAGGAAATGTAGCCCCAAATGCAACACCATTATCTAGTACACGTGCATAAGAAGCTCCTCCCTTTGTGAAAACTTCCGCATCTTCATTCATAACTCGTCTATATGCTGTCTTTAAGCTTTTTATTAAATCACTATCTTCTGGAACATATAGTAAACGTTTATGATTTAATATATCTAACTTACATCCATATTGATCTGCAATTGATTGTAATTTATTTAATAATTCTTTTTCATTAGTAGATTTCACATAGCGAACATCAACACATAGTTCTATCTCTTCCTCATTCGTATTCATCGACATCAAACAAACAGATCCAGTCCCCATTTCATCATCTATATGATATAGTCCGCTCTTTTCCCCATAAAAATCATCTAGAAATTGATCATAAATCATCTGAACCATTTTATTTAAGGAAGGGTACTCTTGAACATGATTTATAAACTCTTTTGTAAAAGTAAATAATGCATTCTTCCCTCTCTGTGGATTTCGAGATAAAGAACGAACACCTTTATAACTAACATGAATACCATCTTCATCATGTCTAATTTCATTTGCCTTATCAATAAATGATATAGCTGACTTATCTGAAAGAATAAATTCTAAATCGTCACACACGTAATTCAATCTCGTTTTTGACTTAACTTCAATCCCTTTATCCCTTGGTAAAGAGAAACGTACTTGAAGTATACCTTTCTCTCCATTTACAATTGGAAAATTCCCATCTGGAGAAAAGCCATAAATTGGTTGTTTATGATGCTTAAAATATTCTTTCATACATTCCCATGTAGTCTCTTCTGCTCCTCCGGCAATAATACGAATTGGATAACGTAGCTTCAAATTTTCTTCTTTTATTCTAGATACAGCATACAGAGCAGCCAATAAAGGACCTTTATCATCATTTACTCCACGTCCATACAATATTCCTTCTTTTTCCGTCATAGTAAATGGATCTTGATCCCATAAATCATAATCTCCTGCTTCTACGACATCTAAGTGCCCTAAAACAGCTATGTAATTTTCTCCTTCACCTATCTGGGCACTTACTGCATACCCCTTTTCATCATGAACTTGAAATCCTTCACGTTGTGCAATTTCTATAAACTTATCAAATGCGCGTCGTATTTCTTTACCAAATGGGGCATTGTTTTCTGCACTTGAAAGGTTTCGCACAGAAGGAATTTCTACTAAAGTTTTTAAGTCATCTAAAAATTGGTTTTGTTTCATCCTTATCACTCCTATCCTATTAATTTTGTTATTTTATCGTTCTTGACAGAATTCAATTTCACACGTATAGTTTCCTATGAAAGGGAGGTATCACGCTTATGAACAATAGAGTTATGAAAATCGTTGATGTTCTCTTAAAGGAAGACTCCTATATAACAATTGACAAAATTTCTGAAACATTAAATGTATCTAATAAAACCATTCGTAATGATCTTCAAATTGTAGAAGAGTATTTAAATGAAAATAATCTTCAACTTATTAAAAAAACTGGTGTTGGTATTTGCATAGAAGGTTCAATCAAAGATAAACTTCTTGTAATGCAAACTGTTAAAGAAAAAAATAAAACATTAGCTGATTTTTCTCCACAAGCACGTCAAATTTATATTGGAATGCAACTTTGTATTTTTGACAACTGTCGTATTTATGAATTAAGTAAACAGTTATATGTATCTAGAGCTACTATCCATAAAGATATAATTGCATTAACAACAAATTTAGATACTTTCAAAATCTCAATAATACGTAAAAATAATAATGGAATAACTATGGTTGGAAAAGAAAAAAATATTAGAAATTTTTTACTTGAATTAATGTTAAGAGATAATGGTTACCAAACATTTGTAGAAATCATTAAAAAAGAAAAGTACACATGTAATGGTTCTTTTGTGTATCCAGGATTAGAAGTTACAGATGATGAACTTAAAGACTTTATCCATTGTATAATGCGTTCTGGAAATCATTACATAAATTCCCTATCTTTTCCTTCATTGATCCATGTATTATTACGTATGTTTGTTACATATTTAAGAATTCAAGATCACCATCTCATTCAACTATCTGATAGCTTTGTCAGTGATTTAAAGAAAGAACCTTTCTACAAAGACGCTAGAGATTTATGTGATCGTTTATCAAATCACTATCGTATTACGATTCCAGAAATGGAAATCCGTTATCTTCAAGTTTATTTTCTTGCATTACAGAATAGTTTAGATTTAAGCAAAGAAGATCAAAAAGAAGCTAAACAATTAACAAAAGAGTTAATCTCTTCATGGAGTAAACAGTTAAATCTTCCTTTTGATAAAGATCAAGATTTATTTCAATCCATCTATGAATACCTTGGTCCTGCCATTATCCGTTTCCGCCATGGAATCCCAAATGAGAATCCATTAATGCAAGAAATAAAAACTTTATATACCCATACTTTCCAGATAACGAAAGAAAGTATTTCCTGTATTGAAGATCATTTTCATTGCAAAGTCAGTGATGATGAAATAGGATTTTTAACTCTTTATCTTGCTGTCTCTTTAGACAATATGAAAGAACCTCTAAATACAATTTTGGTTGCTCACGGTGGGGCTGCTGCATCAAAACTTTTATGCAACAAATTATCTTCACAAATTCCTGAAATCAATATAGTTTCACAAGAGAACTTTTTCTCAATCTATGATTATGATTTACATAATATAGATTTGATCATCAGTACCATGGAACTAAACTTAAATACATCTATTCCAATCATTCAAGTTAATTCGCTTGTACATGATTATGATATAACACGCCTTAGAAATCTTATTCTTAAATACTTTAGAATTAAGAATGACCCTTATAACTTCAAAAAAAGCAATGTATAAAGAAATCATTGCTTTTTTATCTTTAAATCGTATAAGTAACAACAACACTTTCTCCGCCTTTTACATTTTCTATATCTTCTTTGCGGAATTCTTTATAACTATCTTTATTTGTAAATACTACAATAACAGTTAAATCATAGCCTTTTTCCTCTAAATACTGACGATCGAATTTAACTAGGGCTTCTCCTTTTTTTACTGTTTTCCCTTGTTCACAGAAACAAGTAAAACCTTTTCCTTCTTCATTTACTGTTTCAATACCAATATGAATTAATATTTCCATTCCATTATCTAATGTTAATCCTACTGCATGATTACTAGGGAAAAGCATGCTTACAGTTGCATCTGCACACGCATAAACTGTATCACCAGTAGATGCTATCGCAAAACCATCACCCATCATTTTTTGAGAAAAGACCGGGTCATTAACTTTTTCAATAGAAATTAATTTTCCATCCACAACCGCAACTAATTCTTCTCTTTTATTTTTTTTCATAAAACCAAACATAATCATACCTCCAAATAGTTTAATTCAACTATATCACATGAATATCTTACATGTTTTCTGCTTAAATTACAATCGCTTACAAAGTTATTTATTTTCCGCATTAATAAGGTAATAATTAACGCTAATGTTTATAAATTGCCTTATTGATAAGGATAAGATTACTCTTATAAAGTATTGCGAATGATAATAAAAACAGTTTACAATAAAGGCGTAGAAAGACAAGGAGGAATTTACTATGAAACATATTAAAATTGCGGCTGGACTAGCACATGTTAATTACGGAAGAATCGCAGATCTTGTAAAAGAAGTTAGTGATGCTGGAGTTGATTATATTCACTCAGATGCTGCTGATATGCATGATCTTCAAAATATGAAATTAATGGGTGGACATCAGATTATTGCTGGAATTCGTCCTGAAACTGACAAACCTATTGAATGTCATATTTATACAGTTAGCATGGATAAAATGTTTATTGAACAAATCGATGAAGCAGGTGCAGATATGCTAATCATTCCTGCAGAACATTTCATTGGTGCTCAACTTGCTTATATCATTAACTGGTGTCGTGAACGTAAAATAAAAGTTGGTTTAACACTAGGATGCTATACTCCACTATGCTTTGTAGAAGAAAGTATTTATGATATCGACCGTCTTCACATCGTAACTCATGGTGTAGATGAAACTGACGGAAAAGATAACTGGGGATGGAGAAAAAGCGCTATTGACTTAGTTCAACGTGCTCGTAAAATGATCGATGAAAAAAATCCAAAATGTGAATTAGCTATCGACGGAGGATTACGTGCAGATAACATGGAAAAACTTATTGAATGTAATCCTGATGTTATTGTACTATCTAGTGCAATCTTTAAAGATCCAGATGGACCAGCAGCCGGTGTAAAAAAATGTAGAGCCGCTATTGATGCAGCAGCAGAAAAATTTAACCTTGAATAATAAAAAGAGCTCTCTTAAAGAGAGTTCTTTTAAAGAAAATACCATCCTTTCCTTTGTAAAGGATTATGGATGGATTACATTTGCTGCTGCCATTACAGCTCTTGCTGTTAACTTTTTCTTTATTTATACCGGTCTTGCTCCAGGAGGAATAACAGGATTATCTCTGGTATGCTCTACTATTATTGGAATACCTGTTTCTACTATGTCTTTATGTATCTCGATTCCTCTATTAATTTTATCAACACTTGTATTAGGAAAAAGTTTTGGAATCAAAACATTATACATTACACTTGTAACTCCTTTATTCATGAAAATAATTCCAGAAATACATATAACACAAGGATTATATGAAATACATCCTATTCTTGAGCTTGTAGTTGCTGGATTATTAGGAGGTTTTCTAGTAGGTGCTGCCATTGGAGTTGCACTAAATCATGAATGTGCTACAGGAGGTACAGATGTAATTGCATTATTAATTCAATACGTTTTCAAGTTTCTAAAACTTAGTGTGATTTTATTCTTCCTTGATGGATCAGTTGTCATTGCATCAGGAGTAATCACAAACAATGTCTTAATATCTGTATTTAGTTTTCTATCACTAATGGTTATCATTAAAACAATAAGTTTTGTCACTAAACATAAATTTACCGCTTAATGCGGTTTTTCTTTTATTGTTTGTTCAGAAAAGGAGTACTAAACCTGTCGTATTCAATGCCCTTAATATTCTCGAAGAGCATCATCAAACACATGAACTCAACAAATAAAAGGATAAAACAGGTAGATATGACTGGAATATTCAATCATATCTACCTGCTTATCTTTATCTCTAAAAAAAGAAACGCTGTAAAACGTTTCTATTTATTATGTAAAACATATTTTGATATTGCCTTGGCAACACCATCATTTTTATAGTCATCTGTAACGAAATTACAATATGATTTAACTTCTTCACTAGCATTTCCCATTGCGATGCTTACACCAGCTAATTGAAACATTGGAATATCATTATTACCATCTCCAATAGCCATTAATTCCTTTGACGTTATTTGTAAATCTCGCAAGGCATTTTGTATTGCTTTACCCTTATTTACTTCTTCAGCATTTATATCAAAACTAATTTTTTGATAATCTGTAACACTGATATTCTTTATACATTCTATCTCTTTTCTTAAAGATGCTAGCTTATTTTCATCAAAATCATATACCAAGACTTTAGCAATACTGTTTGCTTTCTGCTTTAATTCATCCCAGCTAAGACTTGTAAAAGATTCAACTCTACAATCACTTGGCATCTGTTCATTCATATGATCATAGAGAAATCTTTGATCATATGCTTCGTGAGTATAAAAATATTTTTTTCCTTTAAAAAAGGCATGAGCACTAGAATACTTTTTCAATATATCAATGATATTAGGCAATGCTTCATCTTTAATTAAGTTCTCCTGTATGTGATTCCCTATCTCACATATAGCTCCATTAGCCGCAATAACACCTACTCTATCATCAATTTTCTTTGCTAACATTTTAGTAAAACAATATGGTCTACCTGTTACCAAAATAACTTTTATTCCTTTATTTATACAGTCTCTAAGTGCTTGTATATTTGCAGTGCTGATTGTATTATTTTGAATTAATGTACCGTCTAAATCTAAAGCTATTAAACGAATATTATCCATATGCTTCTACTAAGATTGATTCTAATTCTTCTCTTGAGCCAAATGGTAAATGATCTAAAACTGGAGAAGCTAAAATTTCTTTAAACTCTTCTTCACTAACATTAAAATCTTTTAATGTTTTATATAATCCTATGGATTTCAAGAAAGAAACAATACTTTCATATAGATCATTTGAACCAAACAATTTTTCAACATCTGCAAACTTCTCAGCATTTCTTTCTTTCATCTGTTTAATAAATGGTGGGAATACAACAGCTAATGCTTCTCCATGAGGTAGATGAACAATACCACCAATAATTTCTGATAATGGATGTGGTGCACTTGCGCCTGAATTTGCCAATGCTCGTCCAGCCAAAGTATCTGCTAAACACATATTACTACGATACTCTATATTTTGTGAATCATCCAATACTTTAGGTAGATTTTCAATTACTAAGCGCATAGCTTCCATAGAATCCATTGCACTATATTTAGATGCATTTGAATTAATATAACTTTCAAAAGCATGCGTAAAGGCATCAAAACCTGTTGCTGCAGTCATTCTTTTTGGTAATGTCAACATTAATTCAGGATCAAGAATTGTTTCTTTTGAAAAATTATCTGGATGGAAAAAAGTAATTTTTTCTTTTCCTCTAGTAATTACAGCTGCCTGTGTTACCTGAGAACCTGTTCCTGAAGTAGTTGGAACACTTATTAAAGGCAAATGCTTTTCACTATAAGATGAGTAATAAGTAAATGGAGAAGTATAATTTTGAAATAAGAAATCCCAATCAATTGATTCTTTTCCATTCGCAAATGCAATTGCTTTTGCAGTGTCCATTGAACTTCCTCCACCGACTGCAAGAACAAAATCAGCAGGATTTTCCTTCAACAAATTAAAGCCTTCTTCCACAATCTCTACACTTGGATTTGGTTCAACTTTATCAAAATGTGTTACTTCAATACCTTCTGCACTCAATAGACCTTTAATTCTATCATACAAAGGCTGTAAAGGTGCATCTGGTGTTGTAACTAAAAAACAACGATTTCCATACTCTTTACACACTTTTCCAATATTTTCTAGATATCCTTTCCCAAAGTGTAACTTCGTTGGTTGATAATAATGAAACATAATATAATTCCTCCTTATCTATTGTAATTATACTTGCTTTTCTTTCCTTAAATGAACAGTATAGTAAAAAACACTTCCATAATAATAAGGCAAGAAATTATATGTTATTTTTTGCCACAAACTTATTCCTAAAAGAGTTACATTTCTAAAATTTTTTACAGTTAAATGTAAGTATACTTTAGATATATAGGAGGAAAACTTATATGTTATATTTAATTGACACAGCTTCTATTGAAGAAGCAAATGATGCTTTATCTCTAGGTGTTCATGGTGTGACTTCGAATACAAGTATGTACTTTAAAGAAAATATTGGATTAAAAGATTTTGTTAAACATTATGCCCAAAAGAACCTTCCTTTTTTAAGTGGAGAAGTAATTGGAACGTATGATGAAATGCTTAAACAAGCAATGGAACTACATACAATAGACCCAGAAATCGTTATTAAAATAAACTTTTCTTGTGATGGTTTAAGACTTGTACGTCATCTACATGAGAATAATATTAAAACTGCTATGACTTTAATTTTCACTATGTCACAGGCTGTTGCGGCAATCAATGCAGGTGCTGATTACCTATTCTTCTTTATTGGTCGAAATGAAGAAAATGGAAGTGATGGAATATCCATTCTTGAAAGCATTCAAACAATGATAGATAAAAAACAGTATACAGTAAAAACAGTAGCTGCATCTATTAAAAATTTGTATCAATTAGAAAAATTAGCATCAATTCATGTAGATTATGCTGCTATACCATATAGTTTATTATTAAAGTCCTTTAATCATCCACTTACCGAAAGTGGCGCTAAGAAATTTGAAGACGATTATTATACAAATAAACTTAACAATATTAATTAAACGAGTACGATTAAACTCGTTTTTTTAGTAATTCTATTAACATTTACTTATTATATACATATAATTTACAGTTTTATCACTCTCACATATTATAAATATGATAATATCATAATATATAACTGGAGGTCATCTCATGAAATATATTAGCCATTATCAATCTCCACTAGGCAACATTCTATTAGCCGCTGATGAACAAGGCTTAACAGGTTTATGGTTTGAAGGGCAGAAATATTATGCACAAGGCTTAGATCCTGACTACGAAGAACGAGAAAGTCTGCTAATTACGAAAGTTAAACATTGGCTAGATATCTACTTTTCTGGACAAGAACCTACTATTACTATACCTCTTCATTTTATAGGAACAGATTTTCAAAAAGAAGTATGGGAAATCCTTTGTTCAATTCCATACGGTAGTTATATTACATATAAACAAATCGCTAATCAACTTGCCGCAAAAAGAGGATTAAAGTATATGTCAGCACAAAGTGTTGGTGGAGCTGTAGGCCACAACAAAATTTCTATCATTGTACCTTGTCATCGTGTTGTAGGTACAAATGGTAGCTTAACAGGTTATGCTGGAGGTCTTGACAAAAAATATGCACTATTATCATTAGAAAAAGCAAACTTAACCCCTTTATTCATTCCAAAAAAAGTTATTATATAAAACAAAATAGGCGTAGTTATGAGAGCTACGCCTTATTGTTCTATTTGTATTTTTATTTTCCCACTTTTTAATAGATTTACAAATACTTCTGTTAATTTTGGATCAAACTGTTTACCAGCATTTCTAGTTAATTCATCAATCGCATAAGAAAGAGTGAATGCTTCTTTATAAGATCGTTTTGAAGTCATTGCATCAAAAGAATCTGCTATACATAATATTCTTCCTCCAATTGGAATTTCTTCCTTAGCAATACCTCTAGGATATCCTCTTCCATCCCAACGCTCATGATGCGATATCACCGCAGGAATAACATAATCTAAAGAAGGAAGATAGCGAATAATCCCAATAGAATTCTCTACGTGTCCTTTCATTATTTCATACTCTTCATCTGTCAGCTTACCTTGTTTATTTAAAATGTCTTCTCGTATACCAATTTTACCAATATCATGCAACAAAGCTGCTTCGCGTATAATCTCAACCACATCCTCATTTAAACCAATCGCATAAGCCAATTCACATGCATAATAAGCAACGTTTTTAGAATGGGTAAATGTATAATGATCTTTAGTATCAATTGTTGCAGTCAAAGCATAAATTGTCTCTGCATATTCCGAATAAATACGTTCTCTATTCTCCGTATTAGGATTACTATACGAAGAACTGCTCTTTTCCTCATTATATACAATAACCTGATTTTTCCCCTTACGCTTAGCTTGATACAACGCTTGATTTGCATACTCTTCCAATTGCTTTGGATTACTCGCAAGAAAAGGAATAGAAGCTATTCCAAAACTTCCTGTCATTACACGCAATGCATATTGATCCTCTTTTTTATACATATTCATAAATTGAATACGAATCTTTTCTGCTAATTCTTTTGCGTTCTGTATACTGTAATCAGGTAATAAAATCGCAAATTCTTTGCCAGAAATCCTTGATACAATCGCTGTATCTGGCGAAGTCTTCTTCATTATTCTTGCTGCCTGTATAATCACTTTATCTCCTTCCTTGGTTCCATAAAGCTGATTATACAATCGCAGATCATCTAAACTAACTAAAATTAATGTTAATGCACTTTCTTTCCCTTTGTCCTTAT
Source organism: uncultured Solobacterium sp. (assembly GCA_900552125.1). GTDB lineage: Bacteria > Bacillota_I > Bacilli_A > Erysipelotrichales > Erysipelotrichaceae > Clostridium_AQ. The sequence goes on from URYK01000046.1 coordinate 16,370, forward strand.
ATGCTTGATAAAAATGTTTATAAAAGTATTTTCGATTCAACAATCCTGTCATCTCATCACTAATAGCTTCCTGATAAATAATTTCATATAAACGTGAATTTTTTAAAGCAATCGTACTAATTGATGCTACTGATGAAAGAAAATTCATATCATCATATGAGTATTTAGATTTTTTAATCTTTTTACTCAAAAATACCATACCAATCAATTCATCTTCCATTAAAGGCAAAATACATTCGATTTGTAATCGTTCAAACAAATCTTTTTCTTTTTCCCACATCGAACGATAATTAAGACCGCGTTTAAAATCATCATATAACAGACAATCTTTTCTCTCTTTTAATTCCTCTACAACAGGATTATCAAATTTAAATGAGAAATTCTGTAGCTCCAAAGGCGCATTCCCATATAAAATGCGATATCCATTACCGTTACTATCTTGCAGACAGACATATACACGATGTACGCCTAATGTATCTGTAATAACATCACATATATCTTTAGCTATTTCTGATACACTTAATGTATTTCTAACACGATTAGAAAAATTCTTCAGGTAATCAGCCTGCTGTTTCTCTTCTTTGATAAATACATGGTCAATAAACCTTTTCAATAATGTATTAAGACATACTGAAACAATCATAAAAATAATAAATACAATTATAATTGAATATGAATCAAGTCTAATGAAATTTTCAGAAATAAAATTACGCAATGGAAGCAGATAATTACTAAATAAAAAGACAGTAATAATAGCCGAGATTGCATAACAATTTCTTTTTGATACTAACAGCTTTAAATTAAACAAATGCTTTTTATATAAAACATAAAACAACAACAATGCATTGATGATTCCACTTAATATATCTAATGGTATTCCCTTAAACATATCTAGCATAATTAACCCATGTCCAATAATTAAGATTAGTATCCCCGCTAAAATAGGGGTAAATTGATACAACATTCGATCTCCATTTTTTACACAGCGGTATACTACATGCATAATCTGAAACATGCAAATGAGACATAAAATAACAATGATATATACATGCCATGTAAAATCATATATAAATACTATATTTCCAGAAGTTCCTAATGCTTCAGGAGGGGCTAAAAATATATGTGTAGTACAATTTATAATACTTAATAATAATGATGTAAATAACCAGAATACGCGTGCTTTATCGTCTTTCTTCTCAATAAATTCAGAAGTAAAATTATAAAAAACATAGGGCATAAAAATTAATCCTACTAAAGATACATCAAACCAAAATGACGTAGATGGTCCAAACTGCATACGCATGGCAAATGAACCGCCAGTCCACAAAATCATATCAATCAAAAGCATAAGGAATGAATTGATCAATCGATTCTTTTGACTTGCCGCAAGCCCTAAAAATAAGTAGACATAACATACTAAGGCGAAAATAGAAAAAGAAGCATAATTCATCATATTTATCCTCTCCTTTCTACCTCATAATTTAATTCCTGTAAAGCCAGCAGCTTTTGTATTTCGTGCATAGAGGGATTCATACATTCTATACACTGTCCATAATTGTTTTCATATAACTCGAATGTTCCAACCTTTAATAACGTAATTTGTAGCGGTTCAATACCTAATATCTTCTTTAAATCTTTATAGTCTTGATCAACATAATGAAAATAAACAGATAAATGCTGGCGAATCACTTCTATCGTTATTGCGCGTTGGTACATAGAATCTGGAGTCAATTCTACATATAAATGTAAGAATGGACGACTATTCTCTAATTCTTTTTTTGCACAAAAATTAGAAATCGGTAAACCAGACAATTGAATTACAGTTTCGATTGAAGTTTGTGTAATTCGGGTAAATCCCGCGATATCAATGATTTCAGGTACTCGATCTATATATTTAAATTTTGGTAAGCCGCCTTTTTCATTGTGATCAACAAAAACACAGCGATACATATCTCCTACTCGATATCGCATAAATGCTCCACCCTTTAAAACACTAAGAACAATTTCATAGGTTTCATTTTCATATACTTCATCTAATTCACAAGTACGAGGAATATAATTAGGATCTTGCTTCATTTTATTTCGTTCGCTTATTGGTAAAAATTCATAAAAACAAGCATCTGGAAAAAAATATAACCCATTTCTTTCCCACGTTTCAGTTCCAATGAGTGTAGGCTCAGTTCCAGCAAAAATCTCCATTGGCCGTATTCCCCATAATTCTTCTAGATCATCCTTATATAGTTCGTTATCCGTTCCAGCTACCATAAATCCTTTTAATTGAAACAAATCCTTAGGTATTAAAGGACGATTCTCTTTTCTACTATTTCTCTTTGCTTTTGCAAGAGTAAATAAGCGATATAAAGGGATAGAAGATAGCTTTGAGGATGAACTATTGCTGCTCATACTATCCAAAGATTTACTTATATAATAAGTAACTGAACCTAAACCAAAAAAGTAATCTATATTTTGTGCTAAGCCTTGTTTAAAACCTACCTTATTGCGCTCTGAAAAAGACATTTCCTGAGCCTCTTTTACAGGTGGTAAAAACTTAATATCTGTTTCTTGTTCAAATACTAAAGAAACTAACCCTGTCGCATAAGGTAATGGAGCTAAACCATATAAAATGGTATCTTTATCAGAAACATGAAAATCATTTCTTCCATTACTAGTAGCCAGTAACAAGCATGCAATCACGTTTCGTTGAAAGCTTTTCAACATATTCTCTGTATAAGGTGCAACCTTTACGGGATGAATTCCACCTTCCCAAGTGGTCTGAATCCACAATACCGCCTCACTAGGTAATACAGAAGAGTCCTTACTTAACAACAAATCTGCATAATCATCATAGGTTGTTAAAGGTATATGCTTATAAAAGTCTTTCATGGTAGAAAGAGGTTTACCCTTCAAAATGGCTTGCCCTATTTCACTAGATTCCCATAACTTCATCTGTTCATTTAATAAACGATGCTGTATTTGCATAAATTTATCTAAAGACAAATCAAGAAAACCACAATACTCTTCCCAGATTTCCTTTTTAGACAGAGTTTTACGTTTATCTTCAAATCTCATATATTCACCTCCATGTCTGTATGCACTTTCTAATAGAAACAAAGTTAAATATTAGAAAAGGCACTTCTTTTTTGTACTCCTCATAGTCTATAAATTGGCATGGAAATGTTACATGATCTTGATAATAGATATATAAGAAATTACCTATATTCACTAATAATGAAATTAAGAACATATGCCATGTATATACAGATAGAGCTAAGAATAAACTACATCCAGCTAACATCCAGAAACCAGGATGTCGACATAATGCATATACACCTGTTTTACACACCTTATTTGCATCTTCCTTTACATATGTTTTAGAAAAAGGTAATGCAAAAAATAATACATAAATTAATAGAGCCATGAAAATTAAAGCAATTGTTAAACACCAATACGAAACATTCTTATTCCATGAATGAATATATGCATACGTAACGCCAATAACCAAACAAATACATCCCAGAAAAAAGGCTGGCTGTAGCCATTTCGCATGTAAAGATATCTGATTCTTGTCATAGATGAAAAATAACATAAAAGCCAATATAATTAAAATAAAATCCATCATTTTACTCCCTAAATTTCTCAATAAAAATAACACTCTAACATAATACAATTAATAATTTAAATATTCAATAAATTTTAACATATTTGTGACAGTTTAACTATAGAATTCATTATAAATAAACCTAGCTAAACATTTTCTCTATAGCAAATGCTATTTGCCACATAGCAAAAAGAGCTTGCATATTACAAACTCTTATTTCATAATTTTCTTTTTGCCAGGCACTTCATGACAATGACGACACCGTGCTTCATATTGTTCACTTGCTCCTACTAAAATAATAGGATCATCATATCTAGCAGGTTTTCCATCAATTAATCTTTGACTTCTTGTTGCAGGTGCTCCGCATTTTGTACATACAGCTGTTAATTTAGTTACAAATTCCGCATGTGTAAATAACTCTGGCATAACGCTAAATGGTTCACCACGAAAATCCATATCTAAACCAGCAACCATAACTCTTTTACCATGATCCGCAAAATAATCACAGATTTCTACAATTTCACTATCAAAGAATTGTACTTCGTCAATTGCTATTACGTCATAGCTATCATCTACATAATCAAAAATCTCGCTTGCTTTTTCCACAACAAAACTCTTTACTGAACTTCCACAATGAGAAACAACACATTCATCACTATAACGATCATCAATTTTTGGTTTAAACACCGCAATCTTCTTTTTCGCATATTCTAATACTTTTATGCGTCGTATTAGCTCCTCTGTTTTTCCCGCAAACATACAACCTGAAATAACTTCAAGCCAACCCTCTTTATATTGCTGGTACATGCTGACACTCCTCACTAATTTTCCAAGTGCTATTATAACATAATAGTTCACTATTTTACTACAACTTTTACCTTATATAAGCAAAAAAAAGACTCATCAAAGATGAGCCTGATCACCTGGCAGCGTGCTATCTTCACTGGAGCTCGTCCAGATAT
>URYK01000047.1 GCA_900552125.1 uncultured Solobacterium sp.
TTAATATCATATCAATTCCTCCCATCCTTCAATTATCATAAATATATCACATATTTAAATAAAAGTGAATCAAAGAATATACTTATTAACAAACCATAAAAAAACAAACAGCATCGAATATTTCATGTATTCAATGCTGTTTTATATTAAGAATGTATTTGTGTTTTTAAATAAGCGAAAATAAATTCATCAAGATCTCCATCCATAACACCTTGCACATCACTTGTCTCATAGTTTGTACGATGATCTTTTACCATAGAATATGGATGGAACACATAAGAGCGAATCTGAGAACCCCATTCATTTGCTTTTTGTTCTCCCTTGATTTCCGCAAGTTTTGCCTCTTGTTCCTCAATCATCTTCTGATACAAGCGGCTTTTCAAAATACGCAATGCTTCTTCACGATTTTCATGCTGGCTTCTACCATTCTGACATGTTGCTACTAAACCTGTTGGTTTATGTACCATACGAACAGCAGAATCTGTTTTATTAATGTGCTGCCCCCCTGCTCCACTGGCACGTTTTGTTTCCACAATCAGATCTTCTGGTTTAATTTCAATCTCAATTTCATTATTGAATTGTGGCATGACATCTAAAGACGCAAATGAAGTATGTCTTCTTCCTCCAGAATCAAATGGGGAAATACGAACTAGACGATGTACTCCTTTTTCAGCTTTTAGATAGCCATACGCCATATCACCTTCCACTAGAAAAGTGACAGATTTGATTCCAGCCTCTTCTCCTGGAAGATAATCTAATACACTAACCTTAAAGCCTTTTTTTTCTGCCCAGCGAGAATACATTCGATACAACATATCTGTCCAATCACAGGATTCTGTACCACCAGCACCTGGGTGAAGCTCTAGGATAGCACTGGAATGATCATATTCATGAGATAATAAAATTTTAATCTCGAAATCATCAAAATGTTTTTCCATTTCGTGATATTCTGCCTCAAACAATTCAAATATCTCTTCATCATAATCTTCTTTTAAAAGATCATGTGTTTCAACCAAGCCGTTTAGTGCCTGTTCAAGCTTCTCATAGCTTTCCACAATATCCTTGATTCCATTTAGCTGACGTATGATAGTCTGCGCATGATTAGGATCACTCCAAAAATCTTCCTGCAGGGTCATACTTGTCAGTTCTTGTATTTTATGTCTTTTCGCGGCTAGGTCAAAGTGACTCACCAAGCTGTTCTAGCTTTACCTGATGAGTACTCACCTCCTGCTTAATTTCATATAATTCCATTAGATTACTCCACTTTTTCTTTTCTTTCTACCTGAATTTTCAACGCAAAGAATACAACTTCACGTGCAATACGTGCCTGCATTTCTTCAAACATTTCATATCCTTCTTGAATATATGCCTGTAACGGATTATTCTGAGCATAAGAACGTAAATGAATACCATTTCTTAATTTATCCATCATATCAATATGCTCGATCCAGTTACGATCCATGTTACGCAATACAATGTTCTTTTCAAACTGTTTGAATTGATCACGAATATCTTTGATTTTATCATCATAGATTTGGAAAATTCTTTCTGCACAGTATTTAGAAGTTTCATCTTTTGATTTACCGCGAAGTTCTTCTTCTTTAATACTATCTTTTTCAAGACCGATTACTTCAAGTCCTTGTAAAACGCCTGCATAATCAACAGCTCCATCGCGACGAGAATGATCCACATTCGCTTCCACAATATTTGCGATAGCACGATCGATCATATCACGAACAATACCATGAACATCTTCATTTTCTAATACATAGTTTCTTTGTTCGTACATAATTTCACGCTGTTTTCTTAACACATCATCATAGTCAAGTAATTGTTTACGCACATCATAGTTGTAACCTTCCACACGTTTTTGTGCCTGTGAAATAGATTTTGTGACCATTTTTGATTCGATCTGAGCATCTCCCATAGAGGCAAATAATTTTTCAAATTTATCTCCACCGAAACGAATCATCAATTCATCTTTTAAAGATACATAGAAACGAGAATATCCTGGGTCACCCTGACGTCCACTACGTCCACGTAACTGATTATCGATACGTCTAGATTCATGACGTTCACTTCCTAATACAACAAGTCCGCCTAATGCTCGTGATTCATCCGTCAATTTAATATCGGTACCACGACCAGCCATGTTTGTTGCGATTGTTACAGCTTTTACACGACCAGCTTTCGCAATGATTTCTGCTTCACGAGCATGGTTTTTCGCATTTAATACTTCATGAGGAATACGTTCTTTTACTAACATTTCATGAACTAATTCACTTGTTTCAACAGAAATTGTACCAACTAAGACTGGCTGTCCTTTTGCATACAATTCTTTTACTTCCTTCACAAGAGCCGCAAATTTTAATCTAGGATTAGCAAAAATTGCATCTGGATAGTCAATACGCTGTACTGGTTTATTTGTAGGAATTTCGATTACACGCATATTATAGATATCTAGGAATTCTTCTTCCTCAGTTTTTGCAGTACCAGTCATACCTGCCAATTTATCATAAAGACGGAAGAAGTTCTGATATGTAATTGTCGCAAGTGTAGAAGTTTCTTCTTTAATAGAAACGCCTTCTTTAGCCTCAATTGCCTGATGCAGACCATCTGAATATGCACGTCCTGGCATTGTACGTCCAGTAAACTGATCGACAATTACGATTTCATCATCCTGTACCACATACTCTACTTCATTTTTCATGATATAGTTTGCCTTTAGAGCCTGTGTGATGTGATGAACTAACTGTGTATGTTCTACATCATATAAGTTTTTCAATTTAAAATAACGTTCCGCAACAGCTACACCTTTTTCAGTAAGCATGATCTGTTTTGTTTTTTCATCGATTTCATAGTCATCGCCTTTTAAACGTTTCGCAAAGGCATCTGCCTGTAGGTATAAATTAGCAGTTTTCTTAGCACCACCAGAAATAATCAATGGTGTTCTAGATTCATCAATCAGGATAGAGTCAACTTCATCGACGATGGCAACATGTAGACCACGAAGAACACGATCTTTAACTGATGTAACCATATTATCACGCAGATAATCAAATCCTAATTCAGAGTTTGTAGTATAGGTAATATCACAATTAAATGCTTCTCTTTTCTGAGAAGGTGTTAACGGACGAGAGTTTACTCCTACAGTTAATCCTAGGAAACGATAAATCTGGCCCATCCACTCAGCATCACGACCTGCCAAATAGTCATTGACAGTAACTACATGAACACCTTTTCCTTCTAAGGCATTCAGATATACACACATGGTAGAAGTTAAGGTTTTACCTTCCCCAGTTTTCATTTCCGCAATATCACCCTGATGCATAGCAATTGCACCCATGATCTGTACTTTGTATGGATATTCACCAATGGTACGTCTAGCAGCTTCACGAGCTGTCGCAAATGCTTCAACAAGTAAATCATCTAAAGATTCTCCATCAGCAAATCTTTGTTTGTATTCCTGTGTTTTTCCTCTTAATTCTTCATCGCTTAAAGCTTTCATATCATCTGCCAATGCCATGACTTGTTCTGCAGTTTTTTCAAGCTTATACAATGTCTTTTTTTCACCGTTTAATAAACGTTCGATAAAATTAGCCATTTAAGACCCTCCATTACTTCTTTTTTACATATAGTTTCACTAGTTACATATAATAATATCTAGTCTCACTCATTTATTGTACCATAAAGTACCTTTTTATCCTATAACCGATAGTTGTTTTTAACGTAAAACGCTCATTTTTCTTATTTAACATCTAAATTAGACTTTCAATTCCTGTTTTTTTATTGTTTATATCTGATAATTGAATGTTTTTTTATTATTTTTCATTAATTTTTTACTAATTTATAACTTTTCCATATAATTTTATTTAGTTTAATTGCTTTTTGAGCATCATTTGACCTTAAAACAAATGGTTATTTTGACATAATTTATGCTAATTTCAAATTTTTACTCTAAAAAAATGACTGTACTTCCATTTGAAGCAAACAGTCATTCTATTTTTCTACAGTTTAACGATGTTTTGAGCCTGCAATCCGCGTTCAGTTTCAACTAATTCGAATTCAACTTCAGCATCTGCATCAATTGTTTTAAATCCTTCCATCATTAATTGTGAGTAGTGGAAAAAAACGTCTTTACCATCTTCTAATTTGATGAATCCGTACCCTTTTTCCTGGTTGAACATTTTTACTTTACCTTGCATTTCCTATCCTATACCTTTCTATGCTTTTTTATACGCATACTAACATTATAGACATTTTAAACAAGAAAATCAATTACATATTTGTGAACTTTTTCAAAATTTTTTATCATTTTTTGAAACTTTTTTCTCTTATGTAATGAACTTTCATTTGCCATTTATTACATCATTCATTTTTATCAAAGTATAGAAAACATCCCCTTTCTTTTCCATCTGTTTTTATCGCAGGAATCGACAAATCTCTGATGCGCACATAGTACAAGTGCTTCAATTTTATAAGGATGATTTTTAAGTAAATTATATGAACTAGTTAATGTATTGCCACTTGTACACACATCATCTACCAACAATAATTTCGTATTAGGTAATCTTATATTCGAATTTCTTTTTATTACCTGGGAAATAAGCACTCTATTCTCATATGTTTGTAAGGATTGTTTGTGATTACTGATTTTATAAAAAGGTTCTATGATAGGTATTTTACAATGACTCAACATTTCTTTTACTGGCAGAAATCCGCGTTCTATTGTTTTTTCTTCACTAGATGGCATTAACACAATCGTGTAATGTCGAAATCTAGTATTCAGTTTATCCATTACATCATAGAAGAATATATCACGAAGAGCTGTATCTAAACCCTCTTTATATTGAAAAATCATATTTTCTAAAAAGTCATTATACAAATAAATCATATGTAATGGCATTTTCTGTATTTTTGTTTTTTGATTTAGTACTTCTAATTGTTTACGACAATCCCCACATAATAAAGTATCTTGTTTAAGGTAATCAAAAATCGTTTGTCCTTTCGTGATATCTTGCATACATAGTCTACACCATGATTCTTTCATTCACTCATCTCCATTCATCTTTTTCAATGCGCGTACGCAACGTTCAATATCCTTTGTTTTTTTCGTGCATAGAAACAAACCCTTACCTGTAGGCATCTCTATATTTCTTCCTACACGACCTATCATTTGAATTAAACTAGCTTCCTGAAACACGATATGGTCTGCATGAAATATCACAACATGAACTCCTTTAATCGTAATTCCTCTTTCTAGGACGGTCGTGGCAATTAAGCATTCATATTTTTTATCATGAAACTTTTTTAATATTATTTCCTTACCTTTTGTTTTGGAAGTAAAAGAAGTACTGCGAAAGAGAAATCTAAGCCAAAAGTTTAAACTCTCAGCCATCTGAATAGTTGGCACAAACACTAAAGTCTGTGCTTTTTCTTTTTTCTGTACGAAAAGAAAACGAAGTAGTAATAGAGTCTGTATAAAAGGTGCACCGGCTATTACATCAGGTACAATCAATGGATAGCCATGTGGTCTTTGAAATAGTTCAACCATTGCCAGATTCCCTAATCTTACATTTTCTAACATTTCTTCATCAGGAGTAGCGGTCAAATATACTTTCTCACCAGTGCAAGCATGTTCCGCAATCTGTTTTAAGACAATGTTCCCTCTGTATGGGAAAGCATCTACTTCATCCATGATGAGTAAATCAAAGGTCTGATGATAACGATAGAGTTGATGCATAGTACAAATAATCAAATCTCCCTCCGTTATTTCGGTATAACCTTCACATACAGCAACAACTTTTAAAGTAGGAAATGCTAATTGCATACGATCCTTTATTTCCAACACTACTTGTCTTCGACTAATCGCAAAACCTACCTTTTTGCCTAAACTTAGTGCCTGTTTAATTGTTTCCATCACAAGTTCAGTTTTTCCTGCACCACATGCGGCATACACCAATACATCCTGGTGATGTTTAACATATTCCACAATCTGCATAGCACATTTTCTTTGTGCTGGAGTTAATGGATATTTTAACTGATAATCAACATGCATAACTTTTCTCTCAGTTTTCTTTGGTGCTGGTAATTTTCCAGGTTCCATCCTTCCAAACATAATACATTTACGACAATACCAGCCTATCGCATCTTTAAAGAAATAACGTTCTTCTGTATTTCCACAACGTAAACAATGCAAAAAATCACCTCCATATATCTATACGATATATAAAGGTGAAATTCCTAAAAGTTTTATTATTTTATTTATTTTGTTTCTTTGCTAACCTGTAAGAAATGCCAAGCATCTGCACACATTTCTTCTAAACCTTTTTCTGCTTTCCATCCTAATTCTTTAAATGCTTTGTCTGTACTTGCATAGCATTGTGCAATATCACCAGGACGTCTTGGATCAATCTGATATGGTACTTCAATATTATTTACACGAGCAAACGTATTCACTACATCTAAAACACTATATCCGTTACCAGTTCCTAAGTTATAAGCATCTACACCAATTGGTTCCATTACTTTATTTACTGCATTTACATGTCCTTTAGCTAAGTCAACTACATGAATATAATCACGAACTCCAGTACCATCTGGTGTATCATAATCATTACCATAAACATGTAAATATGGTAATTCTTTATTTGCTACTTTCACAATATATGGCATCAAGTTGTTAGGAATGTCATTTGGACTTTCTCCTAATAATCCACTCTTATGTGCACCAATTGGATTAAAGTAACGTAGTAATGCAATATTCCATTCATGATCAGATACATATAAATCTCTTAAAATCTGTTCAATCATTAATTTTGTAGTCCCGTATGGATTTGTTGTTGGCCCTAATGGGAAATCTTCATTAATTGGTACACTAGCAGGATTTCCATAAACTGTAGCACTTGAAGAAAATACTAGACGTTTACAGTTATGTCTTGCCATTACTTTACATAATGCCAATGCAGACATTAAGTTATTTTCATAGTACATAATTGGTTTCTGTACAGATTCACCTACTGCTTTATAACCTGCAAAATGAATTGCCGCATCAATCTTATGTTCATTAAAGATTTTTTCTAAAGCTTCTTCATCGCAGCAGTCATTTTCATAAAATGCAACTTTCTTACCAGTAATGTTTTCGATTTTATCCACTACATTTTTTTGTGAATTATATAGATTGTCGATAATAACGACTTCATTTCCTGCTTCTATCAATTCTACACATGTATGACTACCAATAAAACCAGTTCCTCCAGTAACTAAAATTTTCATCTTTATCCTCCTCAAATCATGTAAATCTCACTTATATAGTATAGCATAAAACATAGTGATTACGACCATTCTTTCTTAAGAAAATATTGCTTAATACAAAGAAAAACTGCTACCTTATCTAGTAGCAGCTTTTTATTATTTTTTAATTTTAACTTTTATTACTTTACTATAAGAACCATATACTTTAGCACCAGTAGAATCTTTACGGTATGCGCGAACTTTTACATAATAAGTTTTACCTTTTTTCAATTTACCAATAGTTTTTGAACTTGTATATTTTGTGGTGCTCTTCGTAAATTTTGAACTAGTAGAATAAGCAATCTGATATCCAGAAGCTTTTTTCACTGAAGCATAAGAAACAGACAATTTGTTTTTACCACTATTTTTAGCACTTTTTAAATTTACTTTTGATGGTTTTGTCACTTTTGTCCATTTCGCATATAGTGTTTTCTTACCTGTACTTCCATTTGATATTTTAGTTACTTTTGTGCGATATTTACTATCACTATACCAGCCACTAAATGTATATCCTTTTCTTGTTGGATTCTTTAAAGTAATTGATTTAGAAGTGATTGTATAACTAGTAGGATTTCCTTTTGCTTTACCTCCATTCAATACATAACGAATATTGTATTTTGTTGGGGTCCATTTCGCATACAATGTTTTATTTCCAACATTTCCCTGTGCCATCTGTGTTACTCTTGTCTGATATTTGCTATCACTATACCATCCACCAAAGCTATACCCTGTTCTTGTTGGGTTCTTCAATGTGATTGTTGAACTTGTGATATTGTAGCTTGTTGGATTTGTTACTCCATTTCCGCCATTTAACTGATAAGAAATATGATAAGTTACTGGAGTCCATTTCGCATACAGCGTCTTATTTCCTATACTTCCTTTTGTTATCTGTGTTACTCTTGTCTGATATTTGCTATCGCTATACCATCCACTAAAGCTATAGCCTGTTCTTGTTGGATTCTTCAATGTGATTGTTGAGCTTGTGATATTGTAGTTTGTTGGATTTGCAGCTCCATTTCCGCCATTTAACTGATAGGAGATCTGATAAGTTACTGGAGCCCATTTTGCATATAAAGTAACTGTATCATTATCTTTAGATGTTAAATTTATAACTGATTGTAGATTGTTATAAATTACTCCTCCATTAGGAGTTAATGACCATCCTGAAAACACATAACCTTCTTTTGTGAATTGATTTGCAGGAAGAGATACACTTGTATCATAAGATACAGTTACTGAATTCATTGAACCAGTTCCGCTATTATTGTCAAATACAATCTGATATGTATTCTTATTCCAAACTGCTTGAAGTGTTACATTACTAGTAACCGGTGTTTCAAAATCATACATTGTATTTGTATTTTTATCTAACCATCCTTTAAATGTATATCCTACTTTTACTGGATCAGATGGTTTTTGAGCTACCTGATTATATTTAACAGATTGAGTACTTGAACACACTAGTTTTCCACCATTAGCATCAAAAGAAACATTATATACATTATCTTCCCATACCGCGTATAAGTCTACAACTGCATCTTTTTCATTTGTTAGATTATAAATAACTGCTTTATCTGCATAGCTTACTTTTCCATCAGCTGATGTAGACCATCCTACAAAATGTTTACCTTCATATGTAAATGGGTTTCCCTGTAATCTTGTGGAAGAACCATATACAAACTTCTGCATATCAGTATCTGCACTACCATTGTTCGCATGGAATCTAACAGAATAAGGATTTCCACTCCATACTGCATATAAGTTTAATACTCCATCAGTAGGATATTCCTTTAATGTTACAGAAGCTAAATCACTATACTCAGGAGTAGCTGAATTTTTACTACTTGACCATCCTTGGAATGTATAGCCATTGTGAGTAAAAGTATTCGCAGAAAGAGTTAGAGCTTCCCCATAGGTATGTTCCTCAACTTTTGTTGAATTAGTACCATCATTTGCATGATAAAGAATCTGATATTTTTTAGGAGTCACTTCAGAAACAAGCGTACTTCCATCAAATAATACTTCATCTTCAGCAGTAAGACTTATACCATTTTGTTTCCACTCACGTTCATAACCTACATCATCTTTCTGTTGATAAAAATTAGATGCAGAAAATGTTTTCATAATATTTGGTGTCTGAATCTCAGTTAACAGATTTTTATAAAGTGAGAAGAAATATGGATCTAGATTAATTTGGCGACTTAAATCCAGTTTTGTTAAGTTATTATCTTCTAAAAATAAATGAGTTAACTCTGGATTTCCTGATAAATCAATAGTTGATAGGGAGTTTGCGGTCATATTCAAATACCATAGATTGCTTAACCCTAATAAGTCAATACTTTTAATACCATTATCAAAACAATCTAAGTATTTTAATGAATTAGGTAATGTTATTTCTGTCATTAATTGATTATTACCTGCATCAAGATAAGTTAATTTTAGATTTTTACTTACATCTAGTGAACTTAATTCATTAAAAGAAACTTTAAGTGACTCAAGGTTTGTAAAATATTCAATACCTGTTAAATCTCTAATTTTATTAAAGCGTAAATCTAGTGTAGTTGTACTTTCAACATCTTCTTTTGTTTGAATGTTTTCTTTTAATAAAGCAGAACGAAAATTTGCATCTGGAAAGTTTGCTTCTGCCACAAAAGTTTCAGCAGCTGTAGTCTGCTTAATCTCTACATTTTCATCCGCAAATAAATTAATTGATTGTGTGGATAAAACCAACGCACAGCTTAATACAGTAACAGCTATTTTCTTTAATGCTTTCATGTCATCATCCCTCCTGTTATTTATATATGTGACTGTTATGTTATTTTTCTGCATTAATATAACACAACAAATATATAGTGTAAACAAATTTGCATAAAAAAAGTCATAATTAAGTTCCATTTTAATTTTTAACTTATATTATGACTTTTTCATATATTATTTCTTCAATGAGATTTCCCAATTTAAAGCATTTATTAAATTATGTTTATAACAATTTTCTTCTACATTGCAAATTTTAATTCCTTCATCTACTAGTTATTAAATATCAATTTCACATTTGCTGTAATTGCTTCATCATTAATCTCACTCTCAAAATTTAAACTTTGAATCATTGCTGAATACTCAGTATTAGCATTGAGCAATGTCGCTAATTCTTTTGAATAAAATCTAGGAACATATCCTAACAAATATTTTTCATCATTTTTATCATAAACAACTTTTATCGCATTTGGATCATATGCATTATCAGGTTCTAATTCTAATAATAGTTTATCATTAATATGCAGAATATTTTTACATTTTTGAACATCCTGTATATAGCTTGTTCCCGCGATATCAAATTCAACCCTATTACTATCAAAAGCAGGAACAAATTCGTAATTATCTGTAATCAATCTACCTCGTGTTGCTTTCAGAATTTCTAATTCTGAAGAATTAACTTCGAGATTATAAGAGTTTAAAATTTCCAAATAATCTGCTCTTCCAGAATTTGGCAATCTTGTAGCAATATTTGCAAATAATACATCACTTTCATATACTTTATAAACATCTTCAAATCCAGGAAAATAATTAAACCCTGTTAATAATGCGTCGTTTAATTCGGGATTGACGTACTTAAAAACATAATGGCCATTTTGAAATATCAGGCTCCCAATTTTATATCTTCTTCTTGTTTTAGGTTGTTTCCAAATAAGCCACATTTCAGTTTTCATTCTTATCACTCCAATCCACTATTTCAATAAGAATATCTCTTCGTTTCTTTAAATAAATCTTAATATAACTTCTATGTTTTTCAGTCATTAATTCTTTTGGAAGTTTATCTACAATTAAGTCAATTTTTTCATCAGTTAATTTTTTCAAGTTTACTATCTCTTTTTTTACAATTTCATGATAATTATCATCTAAATATTTAATTAATTCAAAATGCTTATATTTCTTTTTTTCCTTCTCCTTATATATAAGTGTTTTACTATTACGAATATATGCATCAAAGTTTCTTCTTTGACTATAGTACATTTCAGCAAAATCTTCATTTTTAAATTCTCTTAACAAATTGCATCCATTATCATATAGTGGAGAAAATTTATAATGTCCTTCTATTCTTTGTATCCCCCAGTTTTCCTCATGTCGATCCGTTTCCCCTACTAATGCATCAAAAACCATAATTTTTATAAAACCTTCAAATAATTGTTTATCCAATTCATCTAATGTTTTTTTAATATTTGTGACAGTGTAGAAGGATGCTCTATCTTTCCCTTGCTTATTTAAATATGCAATAGCATCTATATGTTCAGTTTGTCCAATATCAACAAATACATAATTAAGAACTCCTAGAACTCCCTTTTCATCTACAGCTAAATCTATTCTTGCACAATCATAGTTTAAAATTTTAGCTATTTCATAACTCATTTTTTCAGAACAAGCCTCACTTACAAGATATCCTTTCCCCTCGTATTTAAAAAAAGCTTTTTGTCCTTCTTCATCCACAACTAATTTTTTAACTCTAGATCCTTTCGCATTAAGATTTTTCTCTATAAAATGAAAATCTTTTTTTGGTGTTTTAATAGGATATTCTTCCATTTTATCACCCACCTGCTAATATATTATAGCACTAAGAATCTGAAATATCCATTCTACAAAACTCTCTGACTCATTCAAAAAAAATATTGTTTTCTTTTAGTAAGAATACACTTCCGTCACCCTACATTATATATCGGATCAATCTGTTTTAATTCATTAAATGTATCAATTTCAATTACATCGCCTTCCTGAACAGGACGAACCATAATAGAATAATGATCAATACAGTCTCTTAATGAAACTTCATCCCAATATTTTTCTTTTCCTCCCGGACTATGGAATACCTGATCGATATCAATACTCATTTTTCTCGCATCTTCTTTTGTCCAATAAGAGATTCCATACATGTGATGTACATTTTTTCCACCGACTTTAACTTTGGTGATGACTCCTTTTTTAGTTTCAAAACACCAGTCATCTGTTACATCTACTTTTTTACCAGTATAGTTTGAACAATATTCATATTTTCGTATAATTTCTTTATTGTATAAAACTAAATCAGATTCTAGGACATAAGCATTATCTAACATATCTTTTATCGCATATGCACTGGATATATTATTACTTTCATTATAAATTGGATTGCTCACAAATTTAATCATTGGATATTTTTTCAGTAATACATCAAACTGTTCACCAAGATATCCTCTGACAATTGTAATATCCTGAATCCCTGCTTCTATCACCGCATCCAATAAGGTTTCAATAATTTTCTTTCCATGAACTAGAATTAACGGTTTTGGAGTATTCAACGTAACTGGAACTAGGCGACTTCCAAATCCAGCAGCCATAAAGATAGCTTTTTTTACTCGATATGGTTCCAGCCATTCATATCCTTTTAATGTCACTTCATAGTAGCTACCTTTTGTATTTTTAATTAATTCTTTATCCAGTAATTCTGCCATCGTTTTATTTACTACACCAAGAGAAACATCTAATGCTTTTGCTAGTTCTCTTTGTGAGTGTTTTTGATCCTGATGGCGTTCGATTCGTACTAAAATTTCAAATTGCAGTAAAGTAAGATTCATAATTCCCTCCTGATTAATCATGTTTTACACAGTATCTTTTTAGTAAATATATAGATAATTTCACAATCCCATTAACTGCCAATATCACTATAGAAATAAAAGCAGTTGCCTCAATCAATGATTGAGAATCAAATTGAGGTATCAATAATGCAATTGGCATATTTTTGAAGTTTGCGATAAAGGATACAGCTGAAATAGTTACCATACAGTTTACAAATAAATAAGAAAACATTTCTAATAAAGTATCTTGCGTACATGGCATATAAACATCTTTCAATAAACGAATTTTCTCGATTCCCATAGTTACAGATACATCTTCTAGATTACGATTAAATTTGCTTAATGAATTATAGGCCAATAAATAAGGAGATGCAAAGAAATGTACACTATTAACTAAGATTAAAATAGCTAATGTACCATAGATTGGTGATCCTTGGAAAAACAGTACATAACATAAACCTAATACAACACCAGGTATCGCCAGTGTTAACATTGAAATCAAATGTATCATTAAATTGGTAAATGTTCTTTGTGATCTGGAAGTAATATAAGCAGTAAAGTAAATCACAAATGTTCCTAATAAAGATGTCACAAGTGCGATTGCTAGTGAGTTCTTTAAATAGAATACTACACCTAAATCTAACACTTCTTGTATATGAACTAAAGAAAAGCTCATATCGATTGGAAATTGTTCAACCAAAGAAAGATAGGCAAACGCAAATAATGGTAAAGAAACCAATAATACAGTAATACCACAGATAATATAAGCTATGATATCTCTAGTTTTATTTTCTCCAATTAAATACTCTTTAGTTACTGTACTAGCGTTATCACTTGCATCACTTTTAAAGTCCAATAGGAAAGCAATGAAAGCAGGAATTAAAAGTATGATACCGATAATAGCTCCCTTTGAGAAATCTAATAATCCAATAACTTCACGATACATATAGACAGGTAATGTCATAATTTTTCCACCAACTACTAATGGAACTCCATAATCTGTAAATATCATAGTAAATACTGCAAATATTGCAGATATCAATGCTCCTTTTAGATTAGGCAATGTAATTGTCATAAACTGTTGAGTTTTAGATAGACCTAAGACCTGAGCAGCTTCATAGGTTGTATAATCCTCATAACGAAATATATCTGTTAACATCAAAAATGCTACAGGAAAGGAATATAGAATAGAACCAATAATGATTCCTGGATATCCATATAAACCTATATCGATTCCTAATAAGTTTGTGATAATCCCATTATCTCCTAACAGTAATACTAAACCCATACCATGAGAGATTGATGGAATTAACATAGGTAATGTAAATAACATAGAAAATACAGATTTATATCTCATATTAGAACGATTGATGCACCAAGCTAGAATAAGAGCCAATACAACTGATATAAGTGTTGCGATACTTGTCGCAATCAAAGAGTTCTTCAACATCGGAAAGAACTGTGGTGATGCTAGAATTTCATTTATATCATTTCCTCTTATATTTAGGAATAAAGATATTAATGGTAAGACAACACTAATAATCAGAAAAGCTATAATAAACAATCGAATTCCTGAATATCCTCTGTTTCTCATAGACTTCTCCCTGTACATTTTAATAATGATTCAAATTTATGATCCAAATGTGCAACGACAAAATCCTTGATATATTGATTTGCTGGGTGATCATAAATATTTTTTGGAGTATCTAACTGTTCAATTTTACCTTCACTCATTACCATGATACGATCAGATAGATAGAATGCTTCTTCCTGTTCATGTGTGATAAATATCATAGTTGAATTGAACTTTTTTTGAATATCCTTTAATTCTTTTTTCATAATCTCTCGGTTTGTAACATCTAAAGCAGAAATTGGTTCATCCAATAAGATTACCTTTGGATTTAATGCCAATGTTCTCGCAATTGCTACACGCTGCTGCTGTCCACCTGATAACTGTCTAGGTTTCTTATCCGCATGTTCCATCATACCTATCTGTTCTAATGTTCTTTGTGCTATTTCTTTACTTTTTTCTTTTAAATTTTTATCTAATTTTAATGCATATTCCACATTTTCAAAAACAGTCATATTTGGAAACAATGCATAGTTTTGGAAAATGATTCCCATCTGTCTTTCATTTGGTTTTAAAGAAGAAATATCTTTTCCATCCATAAGTATTTCTCCCTCATTCTGACGATCTAAACCAATTAAAATACGTAATAATGTTGTCTTCCCACAACCACTAGGTCCTAATACACTTAAGAATTCCCCATTTTTCACATCAAAGGAAATATGTTTTAAGACATCTTTATCATCAAATTTCTTATATAAATTTTTAACCGATAATTTAATTTCATCGTTTAATATTTCCATAATTTCAATAACCTCTCTTTTTCCTGCATATCTGATATACCCTCCATATTCGCATATTGAATATTTTGTGGATAGTTTTCGATTGTATTTTTTTGGTTCTTTAAAATAGGTTCTGGTGAAAAATGCTGTTTGTCATAAACTAAAAAATCATTAATAATATATTTGAAAACTTCGACAACAACATCATCGTCAGCACATTTCTTCATCAATCCAGTTCCTGTCAAAGAATAAGGAGATCCTTCTGGAGGATAGATAATTTGAAATGGTGAACCGCTATTTATTTGTGATACAGCTTGAAAGGTTAATCCAAGACCAATTCCAACTTCTCCCTGAATTAATAGCTTAATAGGTCCACTTCCAGACTCACTAAACTGTTTAACATTTTTTTCTAATTGGTCAATATAGTCAAGTGCCTCTTTTTCTCCCATTGCATTTACTAAGCTTTTATAAAAGAAATAACCTGTACCACTAGATTTTGGATCAGGCATAGCTATTAAATTTTGATATTTAGTATCTAATAAATCTTGATAAGTTTTTGGTACTGGAAGATTATATTTTTTCAAAACTTCTGTATTAACAATAAAAGCCCCAGCCTGGCGTTCCCAAGTGACATAAGCATTATCGTTATCTTCAGGGGCAAGACCATTTAAATATTGTAATGTACTCATTCCGCTAATATCCGCTAGTTCATCTTTAACCTTCTCTAAATAAGAAGTTTCCAATCCAACAATAATATCTGCATCGCTTTGTTGCTTTTCTACTGAAATCTTCGCGGCGGCTTTACCAGTAGACACATACATTACTTTAATATCATAATCAGGAAATTTCTGATTTAATTGTTTTTGTAATTCTTCTCCTCGAAATTGTTCCAAACTTGAATAAACAATAATGCTAATGTTATTTTCTCTAGATATATCAAACATCAAAAGTAATGCTAGTACACATAATCCAATATATATTTTTTTCAGCAATTTGCTTCACCTCGATCACAATTACTATCCATTTTACCTTTATTTGAACAAAAAGTAAATGTATTGTGACATTTTTGTTATATATTTAAGATTTCTTGTGATTTTTTGAACGTTTTTATAAAAAAATAAGAGGAATCATTATAATTCCTCTATAATTTTCTTAAATTTATTTGAAATTTATAAATACTTTTCAACTATTTCCTGTAACTGATCCCATTTCTGTTCCATATCCGCAACTAATTTAAGCTGTGTACGAGTACGATCTAGGTTCTGTTCAGGATATGTTGTTTTGTAGTAAAGATCACCATCTAGATAATCACTTAAGAAACGCATACCTTGTTCCAAAGTGATTGTTTTAGCACCTAAAGGAAGTGTTTTTATTTCTTCTGTGCTTAAACCATCTTTGGCACCTTCAATAAATCCCTTAGTATATGCTTCAAATAGATCTAAATCTACAAACACTTTATCTAAGTCTTTTTCATCTTCTGCAGTCCAGCAAGCTCCTGCACGAATGGAATCACCATAATCATATGCAGCTAAACCTGGCATTATTGTATCTAAATCAATAATACAAACTGGTTCATTTGTATTTTCATCCATTAAAATGTTACTTAGTTTTGTATCGTTATGAGTAACTTTTAGTGGAAGTTTGCCTTCTTTTAATAGGTTTGTTAATTCATATGCAACATCAGCTCTTTCTTGAATGAAATTAATCTCATCTTGAACTAAATGAGCACGACCACTTTTATCATTCTTCACTGCTTCTACAAAAGTTTCATAACGGGATGGAGTGTAATGGAAATTTGGAATTGATTCACATAGCGTATCTGCTGGGAAATCTTTTAGCTGATATTGGAAATTTCCAAAAGCTTTTGCTGTTTTATAAAAATCTTCTACTTCATTAACTACTGAATATGAAACAGTATTTTCTATAAACTCCAATACACGATAATAATTACCATCAACACATGTAAACTCTTTACCATCCTTTGTCTGTACAATTGTTAATGTTTCTCTTGTTGGATCTCCCCCTGCTTCAGTAACTATTTGTTTTAGATAATCACAAATTTTACGGAAATTATCCATTAAACCAGCTGGATTTTTAAATATTTCATGATTTATACGTTGTAAAATATAACGTCTTTTTGTACCATCTTCTTTTTCTGTTGTAATGGCATATGTGTCATTAATATAGCCATCACCATGTGCTCTCACATCAACAATTTTTCCATCAAATGCAAACTGATCCAATACATCTTTTAATTGATTATTCATCTTAATTACCCCTCGTCTTTTCTATTCATATTTGTACTATGCTATGAAAAAGAGTCCTCTAAGCATTCTTATATCGACTCTTTATATTCTTACTTTTCTTTAGACTGTTTTTTCCAAATATAGAATCCACCAGCACAAGCCAATCCAATTAAACTAATAATTGCAACTGCCATCCAAATAGTACGTTGCTGCTGAGTATCTTTTAATTTATCAGTTTGTTTCTGATAAGCTTCTTGTGTTACTGTAGCTGCTCCTGAATATAACTGGATTGTATTTTCTGATTTTTCGTATTGATAATAACGAGTTTCCCCACTCATATCCATTGCCATGAATATTTGGTAGTTTTCAAAAGCTTTATCTTCAAAAGTCCAACCCATTAATTTTACTTTATCAATGGTTAACTCACCATACTTTAATCCTGCCATTTCTTGTTTATCTTTTGGCACATCAATCAAGTAGAAGTGTCTACCTAACATTTCTACATATTCGAATTTTGATGTTACTTTTCCATCTTCAAATAAATAGAAATCTTTATTGTTATCTTCATCACTTAGATAAACAATGGTTTTCTTCATTTTTTCGTTAGTCCAAGCATTGATTTCTTTTCCATCTAATTTTACTTTTGTTTTCTTAAAGTTTTCTGGTGCTTTAACTCCGTTTACATTACGAACAACGCCTAGTTTTTTTCCATTATATTCTGTGTAAATCAATGGTTTTTCATCTACATAAACATTAATTGTATAGGTTTTCTTTGTACCATACTCTGAAGTAACCACTACATTAACTTCATTATTTCCTGCAGATAGCTTAATCTTTCCAGCTCCAGACACACTTGCTTTAGAATCATTAGCAGTTGCTTTAACGGTAATAGATGTCGCATCAGCAGGCAAATCTACTTTATAAGAAGTTGTGTTTTTAGAGAATTTTGGTGATAATGTTCCTTCACTAACACTTAAACTCTTCAAAGTGTTATCTTTAGATCTTGTATCTTCCTTAGGTTCTACCTCTGGTTGAGGTGTAGTCGGTGTTGTAGGTGTATTGTTTGATGGAGCAGATGGTTTAGTAGGTTCTACTACCGTTACTGTAGTTCCTCCTATTCCAACATTACCTACTAGTTTAGGATTTAATGGATCACTAACATCTGTAGCATCAATTACTGTAAAGCTTACTGATGCACTCCCTGCTCCACCAGCCTGTGCGGTTGTAGTTACCGTTCCTCCACGGTCACACCAATTACTAGAACTTGTTACAGTTGCATTATTTCCAGAAGCAGTTACAGCACCTTCGTAATTACCGCAGCTTGCAGAAGCATTAAATGATCCTCCAGGTGCGATTGCCGCACGAACAA
Source organism: uncultured Solobacterium sp. (assembly GCA_900552125.1). Classification (GTDB taxonomy): domain Bacteria; phylum Bacillota_I; class Bacilli_A; order Erysipelotrichales; family Erysipelotrichaceae; genus Clostridium_AQ. The sequence goes on from URYK01000047.1 coordinate 18,861, forward strand.
GCATAGGGCTTAGACATAATGAAATGGAAGCTAATCCAACAAAAATTTTTTTTACCTTCATACATATCTCCTTTTCCAATTATTGTTCAATTTTCTTTAAGTTTAGAATGTCATTTTTAATCAATGAGTAATCTATAGAGCGAATTCTTCCATCTCCATCGATATCTCCAGCAATCAGATAACCATCATTTAGCTTTTTCAGATTTAAGATATCATTTTTTACTAGAGAGTAATCAATGGAACGAATTTGGCCATCACCGTCAACATCCCCTTTTACAACTATCATAACTGTGTATGTTTTCATCTCTTCATTATTTTGCGTAGGTGTAATAGATATTCTTTGTCCTGTTCCTATTATGCCACCACTTACAATATTTCCTGCTTTATTGAAACAAGTAATATTTCCTATTGCTGATAAAGAATTTGATAAAGTCGTTAAATCTGTATTTAATGGTAATCCTCTAACATATCCTCCTTCAAATCGTGCGCCAACAGAAGTGAATACATTTAGTATTTCATCTGGTACACTTGTAGAAAGGCTTAAGTTATAAAACTGATTACTAAAACAACTGATATCTACTCTTCCACTAACTCCGCCAACACTTCCAGTAGAAGTGTATTGCCAACCTTCTTCTCCATTATAATAGGTATTATTAAATCCTAATGTTGGAGTATAGGCAGCAATCCATGATACATATGGCAGGATCTTTGGACTATTTAATTGATTCTGTAAATAACTACGATAACTGTACACATGCACTTTTCCAGCATATCCCAATTGTTCCATACGTGAAATGTATGTACCAATTACTTTTTCATATTCAGCTGCATTTTTTGGTGGTACTCTAGTTGTCCCATTATCATTCCAATCATCAAATCTTTCGATATCATAATAAATAGGATAAGACAGATTTAAATTCACTTTAGATAGCATTTCAGCTGTTCCATTTGCTTCTGCATAAGCAAAGTTTGCATCATATGCATAGCTATATAAATAAACACCATAAGGTATTCCTAATCGGTTACATTCACTAACATTTCTTTGGAAATATTTGTCTTCTCCTAAATATCCCCAACCAACACGAATAATTGCACCATCTACGCCAGAAGCTTTGACTTTATCCCAATCAATTTTTCCATTATGTTCAGAAACATCAATGACTTTTTTAGTTCCTTCATGATACATCAAATTGCCTTCTGCATCATAAAATTTTTTCACACCTGATGATTCATCCCAATATGGAGCAGAAGCTCTAGCCATTCTAGCTTTTGGTTGTTCTATTGAACTTCCCATAGCAACATTTTCTAATTCTTCTGATACATCTGGATCAATAGGTTGATAAGTATCTTCTGTCACTATCTCTACTCCCTCGAAACCATTCGCTACATTATTTTCAGCTTTTAAATTATCATTGTTATTTAATGGCAATAAAATAATACCAGCAACAAGTAAAAAAGCTGATAGTCCCTTATAAAATTTCACTTTATTCACCTCTTGTCTTTAAAGCTTATCATTATAATTATATAAAATGAATATAACGATTTCAATTCCCTTTTAATGGAAGAAAGTAGGAGATAGTCATTAAACTACCTCCCCTTATCAAACCGCATGTGCCT
>URYK01000048.1 GCA_900552125.1 uncultured Solobacterium sp.
CTCGTATATAATACACCGAATAATCTTTCATGTCAACAACTTTTTTAAACTTTTTGCAGTTTTTTGTCATTTTCTTTTTTATCGTAGCATATATTGATACTTATACACATATCTCTTATTAAACAAACTGTTATAATACAGTCACTCCCTTTTGATTATATATTTCTTGAACTATTTATCATGAATATCAATAGTTTATTATCATCTTCTATACATCTTTATTGTTCAATATAGATGCATAATGATATCTGCATTACCAAATTCTATTTCTCATTTATATAATTCTATATATTTTCTTATCCGACATTCTTCGGGTATTTTGCATTACTCATTTTATCCTTTATTTTATTCATAGAATAATTATATTTTTATATTTAAGTTTACTATAAATCAATATTCACTATTCAATATATTATGTAATATAGCCAAATCTACTCTGCTATACGATTTTTTATCAAATAGGTCAAGCTTTTATTAAACATCATACTTATTAATCTTTGCCATATGAGATTATCATAAAAAAAGCAGCCTAAGCTGCTAGATTTACTAAATGGTGCCCGAGGCCGGACTCGAACCGGCATGGTATTGCTACCGACGGATTTTGAGTCCGTTGCGTCTACCAGTTTCACCACTCGGGCGATTGCCTGTTTATTATAGCTTATTTCTTTTTATAATGCAATACCCCTTTTTTATTTTTTTACTTTACTTCAAGATACTATTTAACTCGGATTCTGTAATCATATTTTCATCAACCATAGCTTCTATTACTTGTTGCTGTCTTTGCTTAGCTGCTTCATGATGGTCACTTAGTTGATAATTTGAAGGTGATTGAGGCAATCCAGCTAATAATGTTGCTTCATCCAAAGTTAAATCTTTTGGTTCCTTATTAAAATAACCTTCCGCTGCCTCTTTAATCCCAAAATAATTATCGCCATAATTAATAATATTTACATATACCTCTAGTATCTCATCTTTACTTAACTCTTTCTCTAATGCATATGCAGTGAATATTTCACTAAACTTTCTTAAATAGGACTGATCATATGTATAATACAAGTTCTTAGCTAACTGCTGTGTTATTGTACTTCCACCGCCTACAATCTCTCCTGCCACAATGTTTTGAACAAGAGCTCTAGCCATTGAACGCAGTTCCACTCCATTATGTTCATAGAAACGATGATCTTCAATAGCTATTGTAGCATTTAGCAAATCATCACTTATTTCATCCAAAACAACATATGAAGGTTGTTTCTTTATTTCTTCAATTTTATCTTGAATGCTTGTTTCCTCTGTAACTCTAAAATGATTTAGATATCCTAAACCTACAAATATTGAAATAATAATACATAGACATAAAATAACAATAAGAATCAATTTCTTTATTATTCTTCCCATTTTAGTGCCTTCTTTCCTTATTACATTTATAAACTATTATCATTATAACACATTTAAGTATCTGTGATTTTATCTTACATATTCGTTAGATAGTTTACAAAAAAATAGCATCTAGCTTATATTCAGAATAATAAAAAAATTAAATATTTTAAAATATGCTTAAAAAATAAAACACGGCATATGCCGTGTAATATTATCTGTTTGCATTTACTGATTTCATTATTTGCTTAATTTGAGCTTCAGAAGGTTTTCTTCCCATCTGTAAAAACATAGCACGAATCATTTTTTCATTAATTGGTGGGTTCTCTCTTAATTCTTTTTCAAATTTTTTCTTTGTGAAATAAAAACCCAAGAAGCCCCCAATAACTAATCCAACAAGGGTAAATAACACAGAGCTAATAAAATCCATATGTAATCCTCCTTACAATACTGTTATTTTACTATTTTTAGTGTGATTTTACAATACCTTTCTCTAAATTCTATACTTCTTCCACAATCAGATATCGATACAATCTTTTTAATAGCAGATAAAACGGATTATCTATTTCATTGAATAGCATTGTGCCATTTTCTATTTTTGCTATATACACATTTGCTCTAAAATCATCTTTAAAACACAATCTATTATCTTTTAGCTCTATATCTATTTGATAAAAAGTTTCTGCACTATGATGAAACATTTTTAAATCGATAGAAATAAACATTTTATTTCTTTGTTGTTCATTTATATTACAAAATAAATGATAAATCGTTTTATATCTACTTAGCGTATCATAGAAATACGGATATACTATATAAACTCGTTTCATAATATCACCTAAAATAGCATAGCACATATCATGATCGAAAATTGTAGATATCTGTCGTTTTTTATATCATATTATCTATGCAAATCAATATCTGAAAAATCAAATACCTGGAATGTAGAGGTAATTGTCTTATCTTTTAATGCCATGTTTTCTTTTGTCATGCGTGCTTTTGCCTTAGGGGCAGATTCAATAGTTGCTGGTCCACAGATACATCCACCTTGACATGCCATACCTTCTAAGATATCAGCCTGGAAACGGTTTACTTTCATAAGTAGTAAAGCTTTTTTACAAGCTTCACTGCCATCTGCATATTCTGTTGTGATAGGCTCATCCTTATTTTCCTGCAATGCTTCCACAACTGCCTTAGATACGCCTCCTCCAATAGAGAATGAACGTCCATATGCAGAAGCAGTATCTGTTTCTTTTGGAGTACAGTTTTCCGGAGAGATTCCTTTTGAAACAAACATAGCACCTAATTCTTCAAATGTGATACAAAAATCTACTTCACTGCCTTGTACTTCCTGTTTTTTCGCAACACAAGGTCCTACGAAAACAATCTTGCTTTCAGGATGATGTTTTTTTAGATATCTTGCCATTGCAATCATTGGACTCACCATATGAGACACATTGTTTTCATATACTGATGGATAATGCTGTTTTGCTAAATTAACAAACGCTGGACAGCATGAAGTTGTAATTTTCTGTCCTTCTTCCTTATGTTTTTTAGCATCTTCTTTTTCATACCATGCAACTGCATCTGCACCAATGGCAGCTTCATATACTTCTTTAAAGCCTAATTGTCTCATAGCTTCCATGATCTGCGGAAGTGTTGCCTGGTCAAATTGTCCTTGAATAGCAGGTGCAAAGATTGCATATACTTCTTTTTCATTTTTTAAAGTTTCAACAACATCTACCATCCAAGACATATCTTCTATTGCGCCAAATGGGCATTTTGCCTGACATGCACCACAGTTAATACATTTTTCTTCATCAATATTAGCTAATCCATCTTCCCCCATATGAATAGCATCTACAGGACAGCTTTTCATACATGGGCGCTGAGTCTCAACAATAGCATTGAATGGACATGCATTTTTACATGCTCCACATTCCTTACATTTACTATAATCAATAAAAGCTCTGTCTTCCCCCATATGAATAGCATCAAATTTACATGCGGATAAACATGCTTTTGCCATACATTTACGGCAGTTATCTGTTACTTGTATCTTATGAATACTGCAGCCATCACATGCTGCTTCAATAACACGTACGATTTGACGTTTATTGTCATTTTCAACTGGTACAGGCGGTTTACCTAAAGCCATGCGAGTTCTTTGACGAATAATTTCTTTTTCTTTATAAATACAGCAGCGGAAGTCTGCATGCTTACCTGGAATCAAAAGATTCGCCACCTCATCGCATACATCCTCATCTAATTTCCCTTCAAATGCGCGTCTGCTCACTTCTTTTAATACATCAAATTTAAATTGTCTTGCTTCATGATCAAATAAAGACATAATATCCTCCTCTATAAACTACAACGTATACTTGTGCTTTTTTTAGCATGCTAATTATATCACAAACTCTTCATATAAATAAAGTCATTGTTCTATATTTTTATAAAAATTTGCATTTCGCACTTCTTTTCTTATCTCTAGATAAATTGGTTATAATTTTCCTTTTTATTTTCTAATATTATCGCATAAATATTCTTATAAATAGTGGAACTCAATCGTTATTATATTTACATTTCCATCACCATATGATAAAATCTTTCCGATTTGAAAGGGGATAGTATATATGGATATTTTAATCGTTATGTGCATCGGTGTATTGATTGGTAATCGTATATACCCTGCAGACAAAAAGAAATTAAACGAATATATACAATTGATCTGTACATTACTATTAATATTTTCAATGGGAGTTATGTTAGGAAACAAAGATAATTTCTTTCAAGAACTGGCAAGCTTAGGACTGTCAAGTTTTTTGTTTTTTCTAATTCCTACTGTTCTTTCTATTATATTAGTCTACTTTCTGACAAATCATTTCATGAAATAGGATAAATTAGTAAGGGGTGTTGTTTATGGTTTTTTTAACTATTCTAGCTTTGATTTTAGGTATTTTATATGGTCAATCTGGTATTGATATTTCTTTTTTATCAGTTATCAGTTCACATTCTGATTTTATTTTATATATATTGATGTTTTCTGTAGGAATTAGTATCGGTCTTCACGAAGGACTTTTAGCCAAATTACGTCAATATCATGTCAAAGTACTTATTATTCCATTTGGTATTATAATTGCCTCTGTATTAGGGGGAGTAATATGTGGTTTGATCATTCATTACCCAATAAATATTAGTACTGCAATTACCAGTGGTTTAGGTTGGTATAGCTTAGCTGGAGCTACTTTAGGGAAGCTAGCCGGTGCTGAAATTGGCAGTATTGCTTTTTTAAGTAATTTAATGCGAGAAATTTTTTCTTTTTTAATTATTCCCTTTATTGCAATCAAATTCAATAATTATACATGCATAGCTCCAGCAGCAGCAACAAGTGAAGATACAACTTTATCTATGTTAATTAAATACACTAATGAAGAAACTGTAGTATTAGCTGTTCTAAATGGAATCATTTGTTCTGCATTTGTTCCTGTTTTAATTTCATTCTGTTATTCTCTTCATTTATTCTAGATATAGTTTACATTATAACCCATAAAAAAAAGGATTGTAATTTCTCATGTCACATATTATAATAAATGACATGAGAAAACAGTCTCATTTTTTTATATTTTGAACAAAAAGAGAGGAAGCGTTTTATGGAGTTACTGGAAGAATACATTGAAAAATACGGCGAGGCAATGAATGCAGATGTTTTAAAGGTTGATGCATTTTTAAATCATCAAATCGATTCTTCCCTAATGATGGAATTAGCAAAGGACTTTAAAGAGCATTTTAAAGACACTAAGATCACAAAAATTGCCACAATTGAAACAAGCGGGATTGCTCCAGCAGTAATGCTTGGCTACATCCTTGAGGTTCCTGTTGTGTATTTCAAAAAGGATACATCAAGAATCATGAAAGATGATGCATATACATGTCAAGTTCATTCTTTTACCAAAAATAAAGATTATAACTTAATCTGCAGCAAAAAATATTTACATGAAGATGATCATGTTTTATTCATCGATGATTTCATGGCTAATGGTGAAGCATGTCTAGGCGGAATACATATTTTGGAACAAGCACATGCTAAAGTCGCTGGCATTGGAATTGTGATTGAAAAAGCATTTCAGCCAGGTAGAAAAAAAGTGGAAGAACTAGGATATCCAGTATATTCCCAAGCTCGTATTGCATCTTTAGATGAAGGCAATATTACATTTGTAAGACCATAAGAAAAGAACCAATCTTCCTATATTGATATTAGGAAACATTGGTTCTTTTTTATTCTTTATGAATTTCAATCTTTTCAATTACCTTTACAAGTAAAGGAATTATAATTAACTGTAAAATAATTCCTGGCAGTGCAGTCACAAATGCCGCAGTTAAGAATATTTCTAATGTATATGCTTTTCCTGCCATGCTTAATAGGATAAGATTAACAATACCGCTTACTGCTCTTCCTGCCAGCATCGTAATAATCAATGAAGGATAAAGAGGCAGTCTTTTTACTATTAAACCACTTAAAAAACCATATGTCATCAGTTCAAAGCACATCGCAATGCCAGTTGGCATGAATACCGGCATTCCTGTAAGTGCACTTGATACTAAAGGAGTTAAGACCCCAATTAAAGCACCATATCCTGAACCGCAAACAAACCCGCACAACAAAACTGGTATATGCATAGGCAAAAACATTGCCCCAGCTCCTGGCCCAAAAGAATGAAATGCAAATGGAAGTACTAATCCAAGTGCTAAGAAAAATGCAGAAATAGTTATTTTTTTTACTTGACTACTCATATATACACCCCCTACTCTATTGACTGAAACATTTCATCATATATTTTTGTAAGCTCTTTTTGTTCGTCTTCTGTCATTGTTCGCTCATGCGCGTCGTGTCCATCTACTGTACCAATATGTGCATTCATAATTTTACCATTTTTCACAAATACCACAAAAGGAACATAAAGCTGATATTTCCCTTCTTCATCCTGATTCATATATTCCTTAGCATATGAAATCAGTTCTTTTTTTTCATCATCCGTATACAATAATTCTTTTTGATCATCACGTGTACGAATATATAAAATCTGCTGATTATTTTCCTTCGCAAGTTCATCTAAAATAGGCACCGCCTCTACACACCATGGACAATCTGGATATCCAAAATAAAGGATAGCAGTTTTCTTATTGCGGAAAATAGACAAGGCTTCATCCATGCTTGTTTCCACAAATGCATTATTTTCTTCATCAATCCCTTCGTAATCTTTCATATCTGCTGATTCATCAATACTGCATGTCGTCCCTTCTTCTGAACAATATGCCTGATTAGAACTATTCTGCTGTTCAATACTTTTGTCTTCTGCTGCACTGCATGCGCATAACACACAAGCTAAAGCTAATGAAATATATTTTTTCTTCATGACCACACCTCATTTTTCATGAAAAAATTATACCATACTTCCTCTTTTTTCACATTATTCCTACATAAATTTGCAGAAAGGTTTTTGACATTCATTTATGAATACAGTAAAATTTACATATATAGGCAATTAAAGAGGAGGAACGTGTATGAATTTTATTTTTATTTCTCCAAATTTTCCTGAAAGCTATTGGCTTTTCTGTCAGGGATTAAAAAACAATGGCGTCACTGTATTGGCAATTGCGGATACCTCTTACGATTCATTAAGCTTAAATCTCAAAAATTCAATTCATGATTTCTATCAAGTTTCAAATTTAGAAAATTATGATGAAGTATTTAAAGCTGTAGCCTGGTTTACATACAAATATGGAAAAATTGATTGGATAGAATCAAACAATGAATACTGGCTTCGTCAGGATACAAGATTGCGACAGGATTTTCATGTGTTAAATGGAATTTCGTATGATGATTTAGATTATTGTCAAAGAAAGCATTGTATGAAAGAATGCTTTAAACAAGCTGGAATAAAAACAGCTCGCTGGCAATTAGCAACCACCTTAAAAGATGCCCTTGAATTTGTATCTTTAGTTGGTTATCCAATTGTCATAAAACCTGACATTGGTGTAGGTGCCAGCGATACCCATAAGATAAAAAACGAAGAAGAACTTACTTCCTTTTTTGAAAAAGGGTTAAAAGAGGAAATGATCATGGAAGAGTTTATTGAAGGCAGCTGTTTTTCATTTGATGGCATTACAAACAGTAAAAAAGAAATTTTATTTACTTCTTCTCATCAATATACCGATAGTCTTATGGACGTAGTAAACGAACAAAAAGGTATTGGCTGTTATTCATATAAGGATATTCCTGAGGACATTATAGAAATAGGGACAAGAGCTGTTCAGGCATTTCCAAGCGCTCAGCGTTTCTTCCATTTTGAATTTTTCCGTCTAACCAAAGATCAGCCAATCGGCAAGGCAAATGAAATTATCGGATTAGAAGTAAATATGCGACCACCAGGAGGCTTTCTTCCTGATATGATTGATTATGCAAATGATTGTAATGTCTATCAGCTTTGGGCTAACATGATAGTACATGATACAGTTCAATATAAACAAGAAAGAAAATATTCCTCTGGTTTTATAGGTCGTCGTGATCGTTTGACTTACCAGCATACCATGCAGGAGATAAAAGATCTTTATAGAGAACATGTACTTCTAATTCAGCGAATGCCAAAAGCATTAGCTAGCGCTATGGGAGATGAAATAATCGTTGCTCGCTTTAAAACAGAAAGCGAAATACAGGATTTTTTCCGATTTGTACAAGAATAACAAAATAAAAAAAGCTAAATAAATAGCTTTTTTATTTTGATAAAGCATCTAGAAATACATTGCGGATTGCATCTTTGGAAGGTACCCCTTCAAATAACTTTATACCATCTACAAAATAAGCAGGTACATACCAATAATCCATCTGATCCGCAATTTCTTTGTATTCCTCTTCTTCGATTGTTTCAATTTCAAGCTGACTAAATCTTTCATCTTCACTTTGAAGTTCTTTCATCATTTGAAAGGCAGCTTTACAATGAGGACAGTTTTTTAAATACATCATTTTAATTTTTTTCATATTATCACCTGTTCCTACTATATCATATGATGAGCTAAAACTAAACACATATGACTTTTCTATCGTGTTTCTATTATTTATACTTCCCTGATGTATAAATAATATGTATAATTATATGCAAGAGGTGATGCTATGATTGAAAAGAAAAAAATTTACATTCCTTGTTTTAAAGATATGCGTATATTACATATCTATTTACCTAAAAACTATAATCAGACGCATCATCGTTATCCTGTTCTCTATATGTTTGACGGTCACAATTTGTTTTATGATGAAGACGCCACTTATGGAAAATGCTGGGGATTAAAAAAATGGCTAGATTGTCATAACAGTCAGCTGATTGTCGTTGGTTTGGAGTGTAATCACATTGGAAATCAGCGTTTAGAGGAATTCTCTCCTTATGATTTTAGTGACCCAAATATTGGACATATCACTGGTAGAGGAAAGGAATTGTTTAAATGGATCACTAGTGATCTTAAACACTGGGTAGATCATACTTATCGAACATTGCCTGATGTTTCTCATACTGCTATAGGAGGTAGTTCTATGGGAGGTCTTATGGCACTATACGGTATTTTATCCTATCCAAACATTTATTCAAAAGCAGCTGTCTTATCCCCCTTTGTATATTATGTAAAAGAACAATTAGCTAAAGATATCAGTCAATGTTCTTCTCTAATACACCATGATATATATCTTTCCTGGGGAAGCGATGAGTTTTCCAGTAAACAGCAGCTTGCCTTAGCTAGCAGCTATCTTGTGAAACTACTACAACTGCTTCTTCAAAAAAGCCCTAATGTTTACCCTAATCTAGTCTATAAAGGAAAACATAATGAAGAAAGCTGGGAAAAAGAATTAGATATTTTGCTTCCATGGCTATTTCGTGAAACCAGCTAGAAAGCAGTCAAAATTTCGACTGCTATTTTTCATGCGCAATAATGAGTTCATCAAGAGAACGTTTTGGTACATGATGGACATCATCCTCATCTCGATAATAGCTGATATTTTGTCCAGGTTTTGCATCTTCAAGAATGATTGTTTCATCAGGTTTTCCAATCGCTAGTATTAGATGAGGCATCAGATATTCATCTAATTGTAAAACCTTTGATAAATCCTTTGGATTAAAATTTCCAATCATACAGCCGCCTAGCTTGTTTTCAACTGCGCGAAGCAACATTGTCTGTGCAACAATACCAACATCTTTCAGAAATGCCTGCATGTTAGATGCGATTTGCATATCCTGACAAATAACAATAAAAGCCTGAGGATAATGTCCTGGATATGGAAGTTCTTTTTTCAAAGCCTTTGCCCATCCTGTCAAGGGCTGGATCTTATTTAAATCTTCCTTTGTATATGCCAGATAATACTTTAAAGGCTGTTGGTTTACACTAGAAGCACATAATCTGGCATGTTCTACTAAATCAAGCAATTCTTCTTTTTTTATTTCTCTTTTTTCATCAAAACTGCGATAACTACGATTTCTTAATACTAAATCCTTTAACATGTACTCACCTCAAATTTATTATTTATTAGTATAGCACATTCCTTATATATTCTGGTTATAAATAGGCAAAATTTCTTTCTTATTGTGAACTATACACAACAACAAAACAAAGAAAGCCATGCCTGCAAATAATACAGCACAGAATGGATATGAAATATATTGAGCAATCCAGCCTGCAAATAATCGTGCGATGATCGTTATAAAGGCGATTAATACCTGAAATAAAGCATCAACACGTGCTCGCATATCATTAGGAATATACATTTTTGTACTTGATTCCCGTATATTTAAAGAATTAATTCCTAAAAATCCTTGAATAAAACGAATGACAATCATAAAAGGATAAGGCAGAAACAGCCAAATCATATCAAAACTTTCATATAATGTATACACACTTACTGCCACTTTATATCGTTTTTTTGTAGGAATCTTAATAAAATAATGGAGTACACCACCAATCATACGACCTATTGTATCAGCAGTTGTTAAAAAGGCATACATAGTTGTTGAAAGTATTGGTGAAGATTGAAACATCGCCATACTTACTAGATTTATTCCTTCTGCACTAGCATTTGTTATAGCCATATATTCATAAATTGATCGAATTCCCTTTTCCTTTTTCAAATACCAGAAACCCTGTATTAAATTTTTCCGATAAGAACGAAAGGAAAACGTACTTTTCTTTCGCCGATCCTGAATGTGAATCTGACTTTCAAAGATTGCCGCCACAATTAATAGTATTCCCTCCATCACACAAATCCAGGCAATCCCCAAATACACATAAATTAAAGAAGCAATTGGTGTAAATAAAGCAGTTACACTTGGATATATCAAAGAAGAAACAGAGTATCCTTTTTGCGCAAATCCTTTTGGTATCAAATCTGGATATAAAGATGAATATGCCAAAGAATAAATAGTACCTATAGAAGAAGTTAAGAGAGAAAATAATAAGTATGCTACATAAGAAAAATCATGAATAAATAAGAAATAAGCAAATGCTAAATAAAACCCTCCACTCATAAAATCTAATACATAAATATAACGCTTACGATTACCACTATCAATAAATGGTGCAGCCAGAATAGGAATAATCACTGTTGGAATTAAAGAAACTGCAGAGAATACTCCTGTTAAAAGTGTTGATGATGTCTGATCAAACACTACTAAAGATAATGCAAAATTCATTGCTGTTGAACCTATTGCACTAATAAATGTACCTAAGGTAATAATCGTAAAGTCATGTGACCATAATGTTTTATGCAAATAAACCCCTCCTTATCTGTACATTTATTATAAGTTTTATATTTAATGAAAAATAGACCTTATATTTATGAAAATCTATGCATAAATATAAGGTTAAGATATATAAAATAGCTATATTCTGTGAAAATGATACTTTTCTACAATTTGCAATGCTTCTTTATATCTTCTTTTTTTCTTTAAAGCCTCTATATAATATGGCAGATGAAAATAACGCACTCCATAATAGTATAAATCACCTTCACAAATATTTTTCAGACATTCTACATATTCTTCACTATTCTGACCTTCTTTATGCATATGAAGTTCTAAAAAGTGAAGAATCTCATCACTGTCATTAGTTCGTATCTCTTGATATTTCTGCTTAGCTTCATTTAAATAATGCAAAGCCTTTTCTTGATCAATCTTATCATACAACAAAATAAGTTTGTGATAACATAAAAAGTCGTTTGGAAGATTACTATTATATGCCTTTAAAAGATATATTTCTGCTTTATCATATTGATTCCACTCCTGATAGACTGAGCCAATATTATACCAGATCGTACCCTGCAGTTTTTTATACTTACTGCTGCGAATAAGATGTTCACAGCGTGTATAGTACTTCAACATTGTTTTCTCTGCATTAACACAAGCATAACAGTTACCAATCTGTAAAGAGGCATATATCATTCCTGAAAGATAACCTTCCTCACTAGCTAGATGATAGGATCGCATAAAATGATCTATTGCCTGTGAATAATCACCAAGATTAAACTCTAAAATCTCTCCATAACGCAATTCCAAAATACTCCAATCATAATATTTCTGTGCATTCTTTAGGATATTGATTGCATTATTAGCTTGTTGATCGTCTACTCGCTCTGTCTGCAGATATAAATAAAAGGCATACTGCATATCATTCATATAGTCTTTAAAGTATTTTGCATAAGTTAAATAATCAGAAGATTTTTCATACAATACAACAAGTAAAACATAATCTATGCAGAGCGGAGAATGCAACAGTTTATCTGCTTCCTTTTTTATTAGATCTAATTCACATTCTTCCTCATAATAATACGCCTCAAAGGCATTTATTATTTTCTGTTTCCATTTTTCTATATACATTTCTTCCTGATAAAATGAAACAGATAGAGCTTTAAATAATGCATCATATACTTCCTGGGTCGCGACTACTTTTCCCTGTTCAATTTTACTTAAATATGAAACTGCACAGATTCCTTTACACAATCCTTCCTGTGAATATTGTTTTTGATCACGATAATAATGTATTAAGGCTCCTCTTATATCTTTCATGGTATCACCTCTATGTAATTAGCATAGCCTAATCAAAACAATATGACAATGTTTTCTTGCAATGTCATTTAGGTTTGATTATAATAACTATCACTAGGAGGTTAACAACAATGTTTGATCGATCTATTCATTCATATTCCATCTTACAGCAGAATCAGCGTATTATTGCGATTAGTGATATACATGCTAATCTTCCTGTCTTTAAGAAATTACTTAAAAAGATATCTTATGATTCCTCACATGATGAATTATTTCTTGTTGGCGATTTATTAGAAAAAGGAAAATATAACTTAGATACTTTACATTTTATCATGGAATTATCAAAGAATCCCCATGTACACCCTATGGCTGGCAACTGTGATATGGTCTGTCGAAATATTTTACATGACTATCGTCTAGATTTTCTAAAAGATATCCTCATGCAGAGAAAAAACAGTATCATTCATGAAATGGCTGATCAAATCGGTATAACCATTAAAGAAGATACTGATATGTATTATGTGAGTTCTGCTTTAAAGAAAGTATTTCTTAGGGAATTGACTTTTATCGACACCCTTCCCCATGTCATTGAAACTCCAAATTTTATATTTGCTCATGCTGGCATTCTTAATGAACATACATATGGAAATGACATGCGTGACATCATGGTTCAAGATATGTTTCTAAATCATACCTCTTCCTTTAATAAATATCTAGTAGTTGGTCATCTTCCAGTAAGTGAATATAGGAAACAAATCTGCTGTTTTAATCCTATTATTGATTCTAAACATAGAGTTATCGCAATTGATGGCGGTAATGTTGTGAAAGATTCTGGTCAATTAAATGCTTTATTATTTGAAAAAGGAAAATTTCAATTTGTTTATAGTGATGGTTTACCTAAAGCTCAGATTAAAGAAACAAGCTATGTACAAAATCACGCACCTTTTTCATTAACATGGCATGAAAGTGAAGTGAAAATCTTAAAGAAAGAAAAAGATGATTATTATTGTCATCATATTGCCAGTAAGCGTGATATTTGGATTCCTTCCTCTTTCATAGAAATAAAAAATGAGACTGCCTATGCTTACAATTATACAAATTTCCTATTACCTGTAAAAAAGAACGACTATGTTAAAATCGTATATGAAGGAAAACATCATGTCCTGGCAAAAAAACAGGGATTATTAGGCTGGATAGATAAACGAAATATAAAAAGAAACCGTGTATATGATTAAGACTAATACTCATGTACACGGTTTTTATAATTAATGTTTTTTATCAGCACTCATGTCTGCTAAATCTGCAAAAACTGGAGTTCCCATACCAAAGCCACCAGATACTGCAATGACTTGTCCTGTTGTAAAAGCTGATCCATCACTTGCAAAATACATTACTGCATCAGCAATTTCCTTTGGAGTCCCCATTCTTTTGATTGGAGTATGTCGCATAAAGAAAGTCTGAAATTCTTCTGACATATTATTTAATACCGCATCAGTAGCAGTTTGTCCAGGACATACCACATTCACACGAATGTTATTTCTTGCTTCCTGTAAAGCAATATTTTTACTTAAATATATAATTGCATCTTTACTAGTCGCATAGCCAATACGTGCAACATCAGGAATTAGACCACCAATGGATGAAATATTAATGATACTTCCTCCTCTCTGTTTTCTCATATAAGGAAGAACGGCCTGTGTACTTAAAAATACACTTGCTAAATTCATATCAACTGTTTCAATAAAATCTTCATACTTAGTATTTGCGATATCCAAATCAGTCTTAGGATTAGATGTACCAAAATTATTAACTAATACATCTACTCTTCCTTCTGCTTGAATTACTTCTTCGACCATTGATTTATATGTTTCTTTTTTAGAAGCATCATTATAAACATACTTTACACAATATCCTTGATTATTTAATTCCTCAGCTTTTTCTTTTGCTAGCTCTAAATTTCTAGCAGCCATATATACGATTGCACCTTCTTTAGCAGCTTCTTCTACAATAGCATATCCTATGCCACGTGTTGATGCTGTTACAATTACTACTTTATCTTTTAATCTCATATTTGTCACACCTTTCTTATTCATTGTACATCGAATAAGCAAAAAAAGATATCACAATGCTTTATTATTTAAAAAGTCGCAACATTCTAACAAAATCGAGAACTCAAAAATATGATTAGATATCTATAATTCATTTCTTTTTTTTGATACAATATTTATATAAAATATAAAGGAGGAACAATATGAATTACATTAAATTACCACATACTGATCTAAAAGCTTCACAAATAGCTTTAGGATGCATGCGTATTGCGAACAAAAGTATTGATGAAGTAGAAACACTAGTTAAATATGCAATAGATAACGGTATTAATTTTTTTGACCATGCTGATATTTATGGTGCTGGAAAATCAGAAGAATTATTTGGTGAAGTTTTAAAGAAAAATCCTGAACTAAGAGACAAAATGATCATTCAAACAAAATGCGGCATCGTATCTGGAAAACGTTATGATTTTTCTAAAGAACACATCTTACAAAGTGTTAATGGTTCATTAGAACGATTACAGACTGATCATGTTGAAATCTTATTATTACACCGTCCTGATGCATTATGCGACCCTAAAGAAGTCGCAGAGGCTTTTGATGAATTATATGATACTGGAAAAGTTAAATATTTCGGAGTATCGAATCATACACCGCTTCAAATCAAACTTCTTCAAAAATATACAAAACATCCTGTCATTGCGAATCAATTACAGCTTTCCATTATCCATTCAGTTATGATAGATTCTGGTTTAAATATGAATATGGTAGAAAGTCTAGCACAAGATAAAGATGGCGGGGTATTAGATTTCTGTCGATTAAACGATATTACAATTCAAGCATGGAGCATTGTTCAGGCATCATGGGAAGATGGAACCTTTTTAGATAATCCAAAATACCAGAAATTAAATGATAAACTTCAAGAGCTTGCGGATAAGTATAATACTACAAAATCAACAATTGCTACTGCATGGATCTTGCGGCATCCTGCTCAAATACAGGCAATTGCTGGTACTACCTCCTGTACTCATTTACAGGAAAACATCAATGCCTGTGATATTAAATTAACCAGACAGGAATGGTATGACTTATATCTAGCTGGTGAAAAAGTATTACCATAATACTATAATCATTAAATAACTCTGTAAATTGGTACAAAACCTTTTACAGAGTTTTATTAAATTTATACTTAACGATATAATGATTATTTAATTAAATTTTCAAAAAGTTTAATTATCTCTTCCACTTCTTTTCCATCAGTTGCCCATGAAGTCACAAAACGGACAATCGTATGTGTTTCATCATAAGGTTCCCATATCTGATAGTCGATATATTCACTAAGTTTTTCCAACATTTCATTAGGAAGAACTGGAAATATCTGATTCGTTGATGTTTTAATGAAGAAGGATATTCCTAATTCCTCTAGTCTGCTCTGCATTTTCTGCGCTAATTTATTGGCATGATCGGCTAACTCTAAATATACATTATCTTTCATTAATTCCGCAAACTGTACGCCTATTAGCCAGCCCTTTGCAAGCATACCACCTCTTTGTTTGATCATATAACGAAAATCAGATTTTAATTTATCAGAAACTATTACTATTGCTTCCCCAAATAATGCGCCATTTTTTGTTCCGCCAATATAGAAGACATCGCAATAAGTACATAAATCTTCAAATCTTAGATCATTTTCACTAGATGTTAAAGCTGCGCCTAAACGAGCACCGTCCATGAATAAATATAGTTTATATTCATCACATACTTTACGAATCTCTTCTAATTCCTTTTTTGTATAAATCGTGCCAATCTCTGTCGCATTAGAAATATATACCATTTTAGGTTTTACCATGTGTTCATCTGTATGTATTTTAACTGCCTGATGAATTCCATCAGGTGTAATTTTTCCATCTTTTCCTTTAACCACAATAACTTTATGTCCAGTAGCTTCAATAGCTCCTGATTCATGTACGTTAATATGTCCACTATCTACTGTAATCACAGCTTCAAATGGTCGTAACGCTGATGAAATAACAGTAAGATTGGTTTGTGTTCCTCCAACAAGAAAATGGATATCACATTCATCATTCTTTAACTTTTGATGAACTCTTTTTTTGGCCTCTTTACAGATTTCGTCTTCTCCATATCCTAGATGCTGTTTCTTATTTTCTTCACTTAACCGTTTTAAAATTTCTGGATAAGCTCCTTCACTATAATCATTTCTAAAACTATACATCATCATACCTCTTTTCTATGTACATTATTATAGTACAAACAAAAGAATATGAAAAGATGGCTGGATACTCATTGTCCATGCCATCTTTTCTAGGTATCATCATTGAGTTTTGATATAAAGGTACTATGTTTATTTAGGGGATTTGGTTTACCTGATAATACCTATTGCCTCTGATTACAATAATCTCATCAATCATTTGATTTCCACTATTCATACAAAGGCTTTACATCTCATAAAAGAGATTTCATATGCATATATTATATAATCCTTTAAACAAATACAATAGATATGGAATAATATACTTAAAAATGGAAAAAATGGGATATCTCCCATTTTTATTTTAATCCCATTAATTCATCACGGAATAGACGTTCATCCATTAATTTTAAGTTCTCTGCAATAGCAGGTTTAAATTCCATTTGACCTAGTACATCTTTTTCTAAGTCAACACCAGGTGCAATTTCTGTTAAAGTTAATGTACCATCAATTAATTCAAATACAGCACGTTCTGTAACATATAGTACTTTCTGGCCGGTTTCTGCCGCAAATTCTGCAGAGAATGTAATCTGTTCAACTGCATTTTTGAATTTCTTGATTTTCCCTTCCTGTAGAATATGAAGTTTTCCATCTTTGACTTCAACTTTCAATCCACTTGCGGTAAATGTCCCACAATATACTACAACCGGAGCTGTCTGTGTGATGTTGATGAATCCGCCACAGCCTGCAATTTTAGGACCAAAACGGCTTACATTAATGTTTCCTTTATAATCACATTCTGCAAGTCCTAAGAATGCCTGATCCAATCCTCCTCCATCATAGAAGTCAAACTGATAAGGCTGATCAATAATAGCATCTGGATTTGTACAAGTACCGAATGCTGTACCAGCATTTGGTACACCACCAATACCGCCAGCTTCTACTGTTAATTTCAATCCCGGAAGACCTTCTTCATTTGCAACATTAGCAATACCTTCTGGCATACCGATTCCTAAATTAATGATTGCGTTAGGATCTAGTTCCATCGCAGCACGACGGCAAATGACTTTACGCTGATCTAATTTCATAGGTGGAATAGAATCTACCGGAATTTTGATTTCGCCATTTAATGAAGGATTGTATGGATCTGCATATGTCTGCCAATGATTTTCTGGACGTGATATCACAATACCATCTACATAGATTCCAGGGATTTTTACTTTACGAGGATCTAATGTTCCATTCTGAACAACTTTTTCAACTTGTAATAATACAATTCCACCAGAATTCTTAGCTGCCTGTGCAATGGATAAGGAATCTAGTGTTGCGGCTTCTTTATCCATGGTCGCATTACCATTTTCATCACAATATGTAGCACGAATTAGAGCTACATTAACTGGGAATGATTTATAACGAAGCCATTCTTCTCCATCAATATGCATAAGTTCTACTAAATCATCTTTAGAACGCTCATTCATTTTTGCTCCCTCAATACGAGGATCCACAAATGTTTTTAAACCGATTTTTGTAATAGTACCTGGACGATGTCCTGCAATATCACGGAACATTAAAGAAATTGTACCAAGAGGAAGATTATATCCTTCCACTTTATTTTCAAAAACCATTTTTTGTAGTTTAGGAATAAGTCCCCAATGTCCACCGATGATTCTTTTCAATAAGCCTTCATGACCTAATTTATTTAAGCCTAGCTTATCTGTTCCATCACCAATTCCAGCTGAAAACATAATTGTCAGATCTCTTGGATGACCGCTTTTAAGGAATGATTCTTCAATTCCAACAGAGAATTCCTGAGGGTGACCAGATCCAATAAATCCACCAATTCCAACAGTTGCTCCATCTGGAATCATAGATACTGCCTGTTCTAGACTTATAACTTTACTCAAAATGAATTACCTCCTTTTACATCACATCTACAATTAATGTGATATTATGAAACAAACTTATTTATTAGAGAATTGTTTATCTTTTGTTTTTTCTAAGAAGCAAGTCATTCCATATGTCTGATCTTCTGTTGCAAAACAATTAGAGAACTCTTCTACTTCAATGGCAATACCACCATCAATGTCTGTCTGAAGACCGTTGTTAATAGCTTTTTTAGCATAAGCTACTGCAATTGGCGCATTTTTTGCGATTCCATTTGCCATTTTCATAACAGCAGGCATCAATTCTTCTGCAGGAACTACATTATTTACTAGACCAATTGCATATGCACGATCAGCTTTAATATTTCTTGCAGTATAAATCATTTCTTTTGCAATACCAGCTCCTACTAAACGAGCAAGACGCTGTGTTCCACCAAATCCAGGAGTAATTCCTAAACCAACTTCTGGCTGTCCAAATACAGCATTTTCACTAGCAACACGAATATCACAACTCATAGCTAATTCACATCCTCCACCTAATGCAAAGCCATTTACAGCTGCAATAACTGGACAACGGAATGTTTCAATCTTACGGAATACTTCATTACCGAATTTACCATAAGTAGCTGCTTCTTCTACAGTTTTATCTTTCATTTCTGCAATATCTGCTCCTGCAACAAATGATTTTTCACCAGCACCAGTAATAACTAATGCATATACATCTTTATTAGCATCAACTTCGTCTAAAGCTGCATTTAATTCAGTTAAAACCTGAGTACTTAAAGCATTTAATGCTTTTGGACGATTAATTGTAATTGTTGCGACATGGCCTTCATAGTTTACTAAAATTGTTTCCATTATATTCATTCCTTTCTTCTTAAAAAAGTGAATCCACAATTTCAATGGAGTGCATGTGAAATCATAGATTCACTTATGTGATCTTATTAATTATTTAGAATAATCGTAGAATCCTACACCTGATTTTTGACCTAATTTACCGCCACGAACCATTTTACGGATTAATGTACAGCAACGATATTTAGAGTCTTTTGTTTCATTGTATAATACATCCATGATAGCTTCAACGATATCTAGACCAATCAAATCACCTAAAGCAAGAGGTCCCATAGGGTGATTTGCACCTAATTTCATAGCTGTATCAATATCTTCAGCAGAAGCAATACCTTCCTGTAAGATGAATGCAGCTTCATTGATCATAGGTACTAAGATACGGTTAACAACAAATCCTGGACCTTCTGCAACTTCTACAGGAGTTTTTCCAAGAGATTTAGAGATTTCAAGAATTTCTTCTTTTACTTCAACTGGTGTATTAATTCCAGAAATAACTTCTACTAATTTCATACGATCAGCTGGGTTAAAGAAATGCATACCGATTACATTATGTTTAATACCAGTTGCAATTTCAGTAATTGATAATGAAGAAGTATTTGTACCGAAGATACAAGAATCTTTACAGATTTCATCTAACTGTTTGAATAAATCTTTTTTAACTTCCATTTTTTCAAGAACAGCTTCTACGATTAGATCGCAATCAGCTAAATCTTTGTATTCTCCAGCTTTTAAGTTTCCTTTAACTTCATCAGCTTTTTCAGCAGTCATTTTTTCTCTAGAAACTAGTTTATCTAATTTCTTAGCGATTTTATCAATTCCGCCTTGTGCCCATTCAATTTTAATGTCACATACTGTTACATCGTATCCGTTAGAAGCGAATGCGTTTGCGATGCCTTGCCCCATTGTTCCAGCACCAATTACACCAACTTTTTTCATGATTATTATCTCCTTTTCGTGCGCCGTTGAAGGCGTTTCATATATATTTCTTTTGAAATCAAT
>URYK01000049.1 GCA_900552125.1 uncultured Solobacterium sp.
GGCACATGCGGTTTGATAAGGGGAGGTAGTTTAATGACTATCTCCTACTTTCTTTATGTATATTTATTAACCTCATTAACACTATAATTATAACAAATATTTAGATTATTAATAGCCTATATTTTTACAAATATACTTGTATAATATATATGAAAGATAGTTATGTTTGAAGGAAAGAGGGAGTGGTTTATATGAAGCATAAAATCTGTAAAATATTATTGGTTATTTTTGCATTGTGTTTCTTATATGGTTGTGATGAAAGAGTTCCAAGTGATGTTGCAGAGGTAAGCGAAAATAAGAACTCAGAAACAAAAAGTGAAATTACTGAGTCTATCATCTCTAAAGCGGATTTAACACAAAGGGAATCGTTTTATTTACAGTCATTAGTAGGTAATGAAGATCCTGTAGCATTTGATGCAATGTGGAATCAGGATTTTCATTCACTTACATATAAAATATATAACTATGAAAATCATGATTGGCATGAGGTCACAAAAGGAAGTTATGAATTAGAAGGCAAAATGGCATGGATTGTGGTTGGAACGAACTTGACAGAACTAAATATCTCCATAGGAAATGGCGATTCAAGATATGAAAAAAATGGAGAAACAACTATTAAGTCTTTAGGTAATTTTTCAGGGGATCAAGCAATTTTACAAAAACATGAAATTGAGAAGGGAAAAGAAATTCCTGTTATTGCTTATCGTGAGATTGGAAATGAAGAATCTAAAAAAGCAGATTTTTCTGATTTTACTAATCCAGATCAAGTCGTTATGGCGGAAAACGAAAATTATGTAATGCTTACCTTTACGTTTGAATAAGAAAAGAGGAAGTGAGCTATATGAAAAATAACACTTGTAAAATATTTTTGATTATTTTTACATTGTGTTTCTTATATGGCTGTGATGAAAGAGTTCCAAGTGATGTTGTAGAGGTAAGCGAAACTCAGAACTCAGAAACACAAAGTGGAATTACTAAATCTATTATTTCTAAAGCGGACTTAACACAAAGAGAAACATTTTTATTTGATGCTTTGTCAATGTATGAACAGCCAGTTGCGTTTGATGCAATGTGGCATGAAGAATTTCATTCCTTAAATTATAGGTTATATATATTTGAAAATAATGGTTGGAATCAGATAAGAGAAGACGATTTTGAGTTGGAAAACAATATAGTCTTGGTTGCGGTAGGATTTGATTTATCATCTTTTAAAATATCAATTTATAGTAGAGATAAAGCGGAGAGCAGGGGGACGCGAAGAGAAAATCAATCAGAAAATGACTATTCTAATGTTTATGATATAGAAATATTGAATGAACAAGAAATCGAGAAAGGAAAAGAGATTCCGGTTATTGCTTATCGTGAATATGATGGCGATGAAGTAAAGAATGCCAGAGTATCAGATTTTACTAGATTTGATAAGGTAAAAATGGATGAGAATGAAAAGTATCTAATGCTTACTTTTACATTTGAATAAGAGAAAAAGCTATAACAATTCAATTGAACGTTATAGCTTTTTTTGATTATAAACTTCTTCCAATGACATTTGCAATAGCTTTTCCTTTGCGGATGACTTCTTTAAATTTTTCTGGTTTTAGTGATTGTGCACCATCACTCCATGCATTTTCTGGATCATGATGAACTTCAATGATTAACCCATCGGCACCTGCGGCAATTGCGGCTAAAGATGCAGATTCCACAAGTTTCCAATCACCAGTTGCATGACTTGGATCAATAATGATTGGTAAATGTGTTTTTTCTTTGATGATAGGAATAACACTTAAATCCAAAGTGTTTCTTGTATATGTTTCAAATGTTCTTATCCCTCGTTCGCAGAAAATTACTTGATCATTACCTTCTGACATGATATATTCGGCAGCCATGATCCATTCTTCGATTGTGTTCGCTAGACCACGTTTTAATAGTATTGGTTTATGAATACGACCAACAGCTTTTAATAAATCAAAGTTCTGCATGTTTCGAGCGCCAATCTGAATAATATCAACGTTTTCGACAAATTCATCTAGTTTATCAGCGCTCATTAATTCTGTAACAATTGGCATATGATAAGTTTCTCTAGCTTTTACAAGACATTCAATACCTTTGGTACCCATTCCTTGAAAGGCATATGGACTTGTACGTGGTTTATATGCTCCGCCACGAATCATATCTCCTCCAGCTTCTTTTACTTCTTTCGCAATCTTTAAAATCTGTTCTTCACTTTCTACAGAACAAGGACCACCGATGATGATGATTTTTTCATTACCTCCGATTTTAATGCCATTTACATCGATGATTGTATCGGAAGGATGGAATAAACGGTTTGCTTTTTTATATGGAGCGGCAATGCGATTTACATTTTCTACAAAAGGATGTGCCTTGATTAAACGCTCATCAATTTTTGAAGTATCACCAACTAAACCAAAGACATTATAATTATCTCCTTGTATTAAAGTTACTGACAAACCTTTGGATTCAAAGTTTTTAATTAACTTATCAACCTCATCTTTAGGCGCATGTTTTTTTAATGTAATAATCATTTTTTATCTTCCTTTCACTTAATCAGAAACGGCATCTATTAATATGCTTTGATAGACTTCTTCAATTTCTTTAACAGTAGAGCCGATATCACTGTTATTTACTGCTACATATGCTGCGTATTTCTGGTATAAAGGCAGGCGTTCCTGATGCATTTTATGAAGTGCTTCTTTACTGCTGGATAAAGGACGATTAGGATCAGAACTTACTAATTTATCTACATCACGATCAATGAAGATAGTAATTCCATTTAATCGAAGATAATCCATGTTGACCTTATGTTTAATGGTTCCACCGCCTGTTGCAATAATTTTATTGTTTAGCTTACTGACTTCAATAGCTGCTTCTGTTTCAATAGCACGAAATCCTGCTTCTCCGCTTTCTTTGAAAATATCAGGGATGCTTTTGCCAGCTTTCTGAATGATAACATCATCTAAATCAATGAATTCTTTATTCATGCGCTCTTCTAATAATTTTCCTATTGTTGTTTTTCCTGCAGAAGGCATACCGATTAAAACGATATTACATCTTTCCTTCAGCATATCTTTGTATATGTCATCAATGATCTGATCATCTATTTTTTTATCTAGGAAAAATTCTACTGATTGTTTAGCTTGCCCAATCAGCATCTCTAATCCATTGACACGCTTGATATCCATTTCCTGTGCTTCAAAGCAAAGCCTAGTTAAGATTGGGTTGTAAATAACGTCTAATACTGCTTCGCATTTATGAAACATGGAAATATCAATAGGGGCATTTCCAATTCTTGGATACATACCAATAGGGGAGGTATTGACAATGATTTCAGCATCTAAATGATGTGAAAACATTTCATCATAGCTGATTGCGCCATTTCCGCTGACAATGTCCACAACAACAATATTACCTGCTTCTTCATGCTTACATACAGCCTGAATTGCGGCACTTGCGCCACCATTCCCAATAACAAGAACTTTTTTTCCTTTCATATGAACGTTATGTTTCTTTACCATATATAAGAACCCAGTGAAATCTGTATTATACCCTTTCAGTTTTCCATTTGTATTCACAATTGTATTGACAGCACCAATAGCTTTTGCGGGTTCATCTAATTCATCTAGATAAGGGATTACATCCTTTTTGTATGGGATTGTGACATTAATGGCACTGAATTCTTTTTTCTCCATGAATGTTTTAAATTCCTCTTTATCTAAGGGGATTAAATCATAAGTGTAATCCGCAATCCTTTCATGAATCTCTTTTGAGAAACTATGTCCTAATTTGTTTCCAATTAATCCGTATTTCTTCATATTTTCCATCCTCTCTTTTCATTTCTAGAAGTATTTGTTCCATACAGGGAACAAAAAAAGCATCAACTGAATCGTTCGATGCTTTTTTTATGCCCTGAAACATAGAAAATAACCATGATATTTAATGAACATGGTTTGTTTCAGGGCTATCTAAAGTAAAAATAATAAGCTGTATGGATAGATTTCATATATATCACTCCTATTGATAATAGAATACAACACATAAAAGAAAAATGCAAGTGAATTTTCATGTTTTATGAAAAATATTGAAAATTGTGAAAATCACATTAATTATAAGTTTATATGTGGGTTTTTAATTGTTGTGTGATGTATGATGTAGTCACAGAATTTATGTACAGCAGGTGTCATATAGCGATTTTTCATGGTCGCAAGATAGATATAACGTTTATGAGTAGGATTTTTAATTTTTAATTTTTTTACGGGGAACTGTTTTATTAAGGCAATATCCGGCACTAAGGCAATCCCATAATTGATAGCAACTAAACCGATAACGGCACTGTCTTCTTCAACTTCACATACAATATTTGGCTCTATCTGTTTTTCTTTAAATAAAGAATCTAAGAGAGGGCGAATACCGCTTTCTGAATCATAGTATACAAATGGCTCATTTTTTAATTGTGAAATATCAATATCATCATAAAGGGCTAAGGGGTGAGATTTTGATACGATTAATACAACATCTTCCTGTGCAATTGGAAGAAAGTTTATATCAGGATGCTGATCAGCATAGGAACAGAAAGCAACATCATATCGTTCATTTTTTAGTCCTTGGATGATTTCAGTTGTATTTCCTTGTTTCAGTGAAAATTTGATTTTTTGGTTTTCATGAATAGATAAAAAGTTTTGAAGCAGATTAGGGACGTAATGGCTTCCTAATGTATAAATAAAGGCTAAATCAATGACTCCTGATTCCTGCGATGTTAGATAACGAAGTCTTCGTTCTCCTAGATCAATTTCATGTAGACCTCTTTCAATATAATCATAAAAGATTTTGCCTTGCTTAGTAAGTTTGATGTTTCTTCCTTGTTTTTCAAATAGGTAGCAGCCTAAATCCTTTTCTAGACTTGAAATAGCATGTGAAAGAGAAGGCTGAGAGATATTTAATTGACTTGCGGCATGTGTATAGTGTTCTGTTTTTGCGAGAATGCGAAAATAATATAAATGATTTAAATTCATAATAACCTCCATATTACGTAAATAGTATACCTGATTTATAGAAAAAATCTATAAATATTTTAAAAAATATGCATTGTTTGTATAAAAATTAATATATATAATGTCTTTGTTGAATTTGTGAATAAGATAACATTCACAACTATAGGAGGCTAACATGAGTAAATATAGTTCAATTTTTGAACCATTGACAGTTAAACACATGACGATTCCTAATCGTATCGTGATGACTCCAATGGGTACAAATTTCGGTGAGCAGAATGGTGAAATGAGTTTTCTGCACATTGATTATTATGAACAACGTGCAATGGGCGGTACTGGTCTAATTATCGTTGAAAATGCCTGTGTTGATTACCCATTAGGTTCTAATGGTACGACACAGCTGCGTATTGACCATGATAACTATATCCCTAGATTATATAAGCTAGTGGAAACTGTACATAAGCATGACACAAGAATTGCGATTCAGTTGAATCATGCAGGTGCAAGTGCAATGAAAGAAAGAACAGGCGTTCAGCCGGTAAGCGCTAGTACATTACCTAATAAAAAAGGTGGTGCTGCTCCTCGTGCACTAGAAAAAGACGAAATTTTACGTATTGTGGATTGTTATGCAAAAGCTGCAAAACGTGCTATGATTATTGGGTTTGATGCGGTAGAAATTCATGCTGGTCATTCTTATTTGATCAATCAGTTTCTTTCTCCTCTGACAAATGATCGTACTGATGAATTCGGTGGAAGCTATGAAAACCGTGCTCGTTTTGCGAAAATGGTAATGGAAGCTGTTCGTAAAGAAGTAGGACCAATGTTCCCAATTATTGTACGTATTAGTGCAGATGAATTCTTAAAAGGAGGAAATACCTTAGAAGATTCATTGAAATTGCTTGAATACTTCCAGGAAGAAGCAGATATTATCGATGTATCCTGTGGATTATCTGATTCTATTCATTATCAGATTGATGCAAATTATCTGCCTGATGGTTGGCGTTCTTATATGGCAAAAGCTGTAAAAGAAAAATTTAATAAACCGGTTATCACAACAGGAAATATCCGTGATCCTAAGGTTGCGGAAGAAATCTTAGAAAAAGGTGATGCGGATCTGATTGGCATGGGTCGTCAGATGATTGCAGATCCAAACTGGGTAAATAAAGTTCATTATGGTAAAGAAGATACTATCCGTAAATGTATTTCATGTAATATTGGATGTTCAGGACATCGTATTGGATTAAACAGACCAATTCGCTGTACAGTAAACCCAAGTGTTAATGAAGCTGAATCATATAAAGAATGGAAAGTGAAGAAACCATGCAATGTTGTTGTTATCGGTGGAGGAACTGCTGGTCTTGAAGCAGCTTGTACAGCAGCTGAAGTAGGATGTACGACATTCCTAATTGAAAAACAAGATCATTTAGGTGGTTTAGGATATGAAATTTCTAAAATCCCTGATAAAAAACGTTTACGTGATTTCCCAGATTATTTGATTCAGCGTGCAAATCGTTTACGTAATCTGATTGTCTTTACAAATACAGAAGCAACTGTTCCATTTGTGAAGATGTTAAAACCTGACTTTATTATTAATGCGACAGGATCAACTCCATTATTGCCGCCAATTCAGGGATTAAAAGAGAATATGGATGCAAAAGGCAGCAAAGTTACAGGTATCCTAGGAATGATTTCTAATATCAGCAGCTATCCAGAAGATATGAATGGCAAAAAAGTTTGTGTTGTAGGCGGAGGAGCTGTTGGACTTGATGTAGTAGAATTCTTCGCAAAACGCGGCGCAGATGTACGTATTGTAGAAATGCTTCAAGTGGTTGGAAAAGACTTAGATACAGTAACAAAAATTGGTACTTATGATATGCTGGAAAAACACAATGTTGATGTAATGACATCTACTGCATTGATGGAAGTTCATAAGGATCACTTTGTGGTAAAACGTAATGATGCTTTAGAAAATTTAGATTTCGACTATGGCTTTGTTTGTTTGGGTATGCGTGCTTATGCACCGGTTTTAAATGAATTAAAAGAAGCGTTTAATTCTGATGAAGTAGAAATTATGAATATCGGTGACAGCGTTCGTGCAAGAAGAATCATTGATGGTGTTGCCGAAGGTAGAAATGTATTGAATGCTTTAAAGAAAAGAGATTTCTTATAAAAATATAACAGGAGGATAAGAATATGGCAGAAAGAATTACAGGACATACAGAATTAATTGGATTGATTGCGACTCCAATCCGTCACTCAAAATCACCAACTATGCATAATGAAGCATTTGCTAAATTAGGATTAGATTATGCATATCTAGCATTTGAAGTAGGGAATGAAGAATTAGAAGATGCTGTAAAAGGGTTAAAGGCATTAAAAGTACGTGGTTATAATGTATCTATGCCAAATAAAACAGTAATTGGACAATACTTAGATCATTTATCTCCAGCTGCAAAATTATGCGGTGCAGTTAATACTGTTGTAAATGATAATGGAGTATTAACAGGTCATATTACAGATGGTATTGGTTATATGCGTTCTTTACAGGATGCTGGAATTGATGTGATCGGGAAGAAAATGACAATTGTTGGTGCTGGAGGAGCTGCAACTGCAATTGAAATCCAGGCTGCTCTTGATGGCGTTAAAGAAATTTCAATTTTCAACCGTAAAGATGAATTTTGGGAAAGAGCTGAACAGAATGTAAAAAACATCAATGAAACAACAAACTGTAAAGCAACATTATATGATTTAGCTAATACAGAAGCATTGAGAAGAGAAATCAATGATAGCTACTTATTCGCAAATGCAACAGGTGTTGGAATGAAACCTTTAGAAGGACAGATGGTTATTCCTGATGCTAGTTTCTTACGTGAAGATTTAATTGTTACAGATGTTGTATATATGCCGGAAGAAACTGAATTATTACGTGTTGCGAAAGAAGTAGGATGTAAAACAATCAACGGATTAGGTATGATGCTATATCAGGGTGCTGCTGCATTTGAATTGTGGACTGGTAAAGAAATGCCAATCGATTATATGAAAGATATCTTAAATATTCATTTTTAATAATTGCTGAGGAGAAGTTATGAATAAAAAATATTATCCAAGTGCTTTCATCTTGTACTTGAATTACTTTATACATGGAATTGGCTGTTCAATTTTAGGACAAGCTGTAATTAAAGAAATGCTGGCTGAACAATGGGGAGCTGGCGCAGGGGCCGTAGGGTCTGTTACTATGGTAGCAGCAGCATTAGGTTTAGGACGTTTGATTTCCTTACCTATTGCTGGACCATTATCAGATAAAATGGGAAGAAAGATTTCATCTTTGATTGGAGTTGCTTCTTATGCAATCTTCTTTATCGGAATTGCGATGTCAAGTAATATGTGGATTGCATATGTTGCGGCAATTTTAGGCGGTATTGCGAACTCTTTCCTGGATACGGGTGTAATTCCTGCTTGTGTTGAAATATTAGAACCTAGATCATCACTAGCAACAATGCTTACTAAGTTCTTTATTTCTGTAGCACAGCTATTATTACCTTTTATGTTAGGAAGTATTGCAGCTGCTAATCTATCTTATAACGTATTACTATATATAAGTGGTATTGCGATTCTTGTGATTGGTGTGTTGTTATTCTTTGCACCACTTCCTAAACAAGAAAAGAAAGAAACAGAAAAAGCACCTTCTTTATTAGATAATATCAAAAGTGCTCATTTCTCAATAGAAAGTATTGCGCTAATCGTAATTGGATTTACATGTACGGCAACTTTCCAGCTTTGGTTAAACTGCGCACAGACGTTTGCGAAAGATATTGCTGGAGTACAGGACCCAAGCATCATGCAGACATATTATTCTATGGGATCTTTAGCCGCAATCATCGTAACTGCGTTATTAGTATCTAAGATTAAAGGTGTACGTTTCTTATTCGTATATCCATTAGTAACTTTAATAAGCTTAATTGCAGTATATTTTATTCGTACTGAAGCTATCTGCTATATAGGTGCTGCTCTTGTTGGATACAGTGCAGGTGGAGTTATCCTTCAGCTTGTGACTGCAACAGCTAATGATTTATTTCCAAAAATCAAAGGTACGATCACAAGTATCGTAATGATTATGTCTAGTTTATCTAACTATACGATTTTATCTCTTGCAGGTACAATGAATTCTGATGCTATTTTATTAATGAATATCGGAATTACTGCAGTTGGTGTTTTATTAGCATTATTTGTAAATGTACGTTTCAAAAAACTAACTTCTAATTTATAGAAATCAGATATTAAAATTGATATAATAAATCTATTCCGTATGAAGGAGGTATTGCATGAAAATACTAAAATGGCTTGATGATAATTTAGAAGAAACAATATTAATAGTATTATTAGTCATCATGACAGGGCTAATGGGAATCCAGATCATTAGTCGATATATTTTCAATGCGTCATTAAGCTGGTCAGAAGAATTAACACGATATCTATTCATCTGGAGTGGCTTTATCAGTATTAGTTATTGTATAAAAAAATGGATTTCCATTAAAATTGATCAAGTAATTTTATTATTGCCTAAATCAATTTATACGTATGCACAGTTAATATTGAATTGTA
Source organism: uncultured Solobacterium sp. (assembly GCA_900552125.1). Taxonomy (GTDB): domain Bacteria; phylum Bacillota_I; class Bacilli_A; order Erysipelotrichales; family Erysipelotrichaceae; genus Clostridium_AQ. The sequence goes on from URYK01000049.1 coordinate 9,606, forward strand.
TATTGTTTATACTCTTTGTATATTTAAGTGTGCATGCAGTGAATTTTTTACAAATGAGTTTTGAAAGCGGACAGCTTTCACCTGCTTTAGGATTGCCGATGCCTTTTGTGCAATCGGCACCTTTAGTGGGATTTATTTTAGCAAGTGTACGCAGTTTTCAGCAGATTTATTTAGATGTAAAAAAAATCATGAAATCTGGTAAGAAAGAAGCGGAAGCAGGGAAGGAGTAGGTGTATGTTAGCAATAGGTATATTAGTATTATTTACACTTTTACTTCTTTTATCTGTTCCTGTTTCATCAGCACTTGCGATTGTCGCAATTACTCCAGGAATTGTGGATCCTAACTTTCATATTTCTAGTGAATATGTAATTCGTTCCATGCTTGGAGGTATTGATTCTTTTCCATTATTAGCAGTTCCAATGTTTATTTTATCTGGAATTTTAATGGCTAAAGGTGGAGTAAGTAAACGTTTATTTGATGTATTTTCTTATTTTTTAGGAGAACATACCGCAGGTATGCCATGTGCAGTTATTGTGACATGTTTATTTTATGGAGCTATTTCAGGAAGTGCCCCAGCTACAGTTGCGGCCGTAGGAAGTATGACGATTCCATTACTGATTCGTATGGGATATGATAAAGTATTTGTAACAGCTCTTGTTGCTGTTGCAGGTGGATTAGGTGTCATTATACCACCTAGTATTCCATTTATTCTTTATGGAATGGCAAGTGGAGCCAGTGTTGGAAAAATGTTTATAGCCGGCATTATACCTGGTATCCTGATTGCAGCTCTATTAATGATTTATGCTATTTATCATTGTAAGATACATGGTGAAGATAAAGAAAAGATACATGCTGAAGTATCTGCTCTTCATGAAAAAGGATTTGCACGAGTATTCTTAGATAGCTTTTGGGCATTGCTGACACCTATCATTATATTAGGCTGTATTTATAGTGGTGTTGCTTCTCCAACGGAAGCAGCTGTTATTTCTGTATTCTATGCATTATTTATTTCTATGTTTGTTTATAAAACATTACATATAAAAGATTTAAAAGCTGTTTTAGTAGAAGCGATTCGAACATTTGCGCCAATCTTATTTATTTTAAGTGCTGCAGTTGCATTCTCGCGCATTATTACATTGCTGCAGATTCCTGAACTTGCTGGTGACTTCATCTTATCGAACTTCCATAGTAAAGTATCAATTCTAATTGTTATTAATATTTTATTATTGTTAGTTGGTATGGTAATGGATACATCTCCGGCGATTCTGATTCTTACACCTATTTTATTGCCGATTGTTACAGAAATCGGTGTTGATCCAATTCAGTTTGGTATTATTATGGTAGTTAATTTGGCAATAGGATTTGTTACACCGCCAATAGGCATTAATCTGTTTGTCGCTAGTTCCTTGACAGATGTTCCGATTATGCAGATTGCTCGTAAAGCATTACCGCTGATTCTATTCTTTCTATTTGCGCTAATATTAATTACCTTTATACCACAGATTTCGTTAGCGTTGGTAGATTGAAAGGAAGTAGGTAATTATGAAAAAGTTAGTAACTATCTGCTGCACATTGCTGCTTTTATGCGGCTGTAGTGAGAAAATTGAAGATAGCGCAAAAGTATCACAGAAATATCCATGGATCATTGCTACTGATTCACCTGCTGATACGGTTACGGGAATATTTGCAGAAACATTTGCAAGTGAAGTGGAACGTCTTAGCAACGGTGAAATTCAGGTTCAGGTTTATGATAATGGTACACTGGGCGGAGATCGTGAATTGATTGAAAGTTGTATGGGAAATGATATTCCATTCATTTTGCAGAATACAGCTCCTCAGACCAACTTTATGCCAAAGCTTTCTATATTTGATTTACCTGTAGCTTATACATCCATTGATGAATTACGTAAAGTGATTGATGATGAAAGTTTTATTTCCATGATTGAAGACATTTACCAGGAAGAAGGTCTGCATTTATTAGCTATGGGTGATCAGAATTTCCGTGTGCTTACTACTAATAAGAAAATCACAAATATTGCTGATTTGCAGGGACAAAAAATCCGTACGATGGAAAATGCAAATCATATAGCATTCTGGCAGTCTTTAGGTGCTAATCCTACACCAATGACATTCTCAGAAGTGTATATTGGTTTACAGCAGGGTACGATTGATGCACAGGAAAATCCATATGAAGTTATTGTTTCAGGAAAGATTTATGAACAGCAGGATTATGTTGTACAGACAAACCATCTGCCTCATTTGTTATCTTTAATAGTAAATGATGAATTCTTTTCTAGCTTAAGTGAGGAGAATCAGAAAATTGTGGAAACTGCTGCAGAAAACGCTAAAGAGTATGCACGAGAACAAGCAGATGAGCGTGTAGCTGATCGTTTAAAGACAATAACTGAAAGTGGAACACAAATCATTACATTAGATGATACTATGATTTCACAGATTAGAAATAAAGCTAAGCCTGTTTATGAATCCATTCATGAAATAACAGGAGATGCATTATATAACGCATATGTAATACAAATGCATTAGGAGGAAGTATGAATACAGTAAAGATTAGAAATATTGTAATTGGTGAAGGTATGCCAAAAATCTGTGTTCCTATTGTAGGAACAACCAAAGAAGAACTTCTTCAGGAAGTTAAAGCATTACAGAACTTATCCGTTGATATTGTTGAATGGCGTATGGATTGGTTCAAAGAAATTGAAAATCTAGATGCCGCTAAAGAAATGGTAAAAACATTACGTGAAGCATTAAAGGATACTGCACTTTTAGCAACTTTCCGCAGTAAAAAAGAAGGCGGGGAACTGGAAGTATCTACTGAATATTATATTGCATTAAATAAAGCTATCGTAGATAGCGGTTGTGCAGATTTGATCGATGTAGAACTTTTTACTGGTGAAACAGAAGTCAATGATATTGTTACATATGCTCACGAACATGGTGTAAAAGTAATTATGTCAAATCATGATTTTGATAAAACACCTTCTTATGATGAAATCTTAACTCGTTTAAAAGCTATGCAGAGCTTAGATGCAGATATACCTAAGATTGCAGTTATGCCGACATGTAAAAAAGATGTCTTGACACTATTACAGGCAACAAATGAAATGCATGAAACTTATGCAGATCGCCCAATTATTACAATGTCTATGGCAGGTACTGGAGTTATTTCCAGATTATGCGGTGAAGTATTTGGATCTGCACTTACATTTGGGGCAGCTAAAAAAGCTAGTGCACCAGGGCAGATGAATGTTGAAAATCTACATACTGTTCTTACACTATTACACAAAAGCTTATAATATCTGATGAAGACACTAGAATGTGTCTTCTTTTGTTAGTATGCCGGAAAATCTATTGCATAAAAAATTGAAAAAAGGTAAAATAGAAACGTTAGAAGTGATTCATTTTCAACGAAAATGAAAATTTTCAGGAAGGAGAAGCTATGTATAAAATTTTAGAGAAGACCAGTTTAAATCCTACTGTAACAAAGATGGTTGTAGAGGCTCCTGCAGTTGCGAAAAAAGCCTTAGCAGGACAGTTTATTATCTTACGTGTACGCGAAGATGGGGAACGTATTCCTTTAACGATTGCGGACTATGATCGCGATAAAGGTACAATTACTATCATTTTCCAGATTGTTGGGAAAACAACAATGTTATTAAACGAATTACAAGAAGGGGAATATATCCTTGACTTTGTTGGTCCTTTAGGAAATCCTTCTCATGTGGATGGCTTAAAGAAAGTATGTGTAATTGGTGGAGGAGTTGGTTGTGCGATTGCTTATCCAACTGCGAAAGCACTTTATGAAAACGGTAGTGAAGTAACCGTTATTACTGGATTTAGAAATAAAGACCTTGTAATCTTAGAAGATGAATTTAAACAAGTATCTCATCATGCTTATTTAGTAAGTGATGATGGAAGTACTGGTGTTAAAGGTTTAGTTACAAATGTGTTAGAAGAATTAATTGAAAAAGGTGAAACATTTGATGAAGTCATTGCGATTGGACCACTAATCATGATGAAATTTGTTTGTCAGCTGACTAAAAAATATGGTATTAAGACAATTGTTTCAATGAATCCAATTATGATTGATGGTACTGGAATGTGTGGAGGCTGTCGTTTAACTGTTGGCGGCGAAACAAAATTTGCTTGTGTAGATGGACCGGATTTTGATGGTCATCTAGTTGATTTTGATGAAGCTATGTCAAGAGGTGCAACATATCGTGATTTTGAAGCGCATGCTAGAGATGAAGCATGTAATCTTATGAAAAAGGAGGTATGCTAATATGGCTAATATGTCCTTGAAAAAAGTAGAAATGCCTGTTCAGGATGGAGAAGTTAGAAGAAATAATTTTGATGAAGTAGCATTGGGATATACAAAAGAAATGGCTATGGAAGAAGCTGAACGTTGTCTTCATTGTCCAACGAAACCATGTATTAGCGGCTGTCCAGTAGCAGTTAATATTCCTGATTTTATTGAACAGGTAAAAGAAGGAAATTTTGAAGAAGCTTATCAGATCATCCGAGAAACTAGCTCTTTACCAGCAGTATGCGGACGTGTTTGCCCTCAGGAAAAACAATGTGAGGCAAAATGTGTACGTGGCATCAAAGGTGAATCTGTAGGTATTGGACGCCTAGAACGCTTCGTGGCTGACTGGCATCGTGAAAACGTAAAAGAAGAAGTAAAACGCCCTGAAAGCAATGGACATAAGGTTGCGGTTGTTGGAGCTGGACCTGCAGGTCTTACTTGCGCAGGAGATTTAGCTAAAAAAGGATATCAAGTATCTGTATTTGAAGCATTACATGTTGCTGGTGGCGTTTTGATGTATGGTATTCCTGAATTCCGTCTTCCTAAAGCTGTTGTGCAAAATGAAATTGATGGTTTAAAACAGATGGGTGTCGATATTCAGACAAATATGGTAATCGGCCGCAGTGAATCAGTAGATGATTTATTTGAACAAGGTTATGAGTCTGTCTTCATTGGAAGCGGCGCAGGTCTTCCAAATTTTATGAATATGCCAGGAGAAAACCTAAAAGGTGTTTATTCAGCAAATGAATTTTTAACTCGCTGTAACTTGATGAAAGCATATAAAGATGGTGTGGATACACCAATCCAGCATCCAAAAAGAGCAGTAATCGTAGGTGGTGGTAATGTTGCGATGGATGCAGCTCGCTGTGCTAAACGTTTAGGTGTAGAAGAAGTTACAATCGTATATCGTCGTAGTATGGAAGAACTTCCTGCTCGTAAGGAAGAAGTTGAGCATGCAATGGAAGAAGGCATTATCTTCAAGCTTCTTACAAATCCAGTACGTGTACTTGGTGATGAAAACGGCTGGGTATGCGGTATGGAATGCGTTTCTATGGAATTAGGTGAACCTGATGCAAGCGGCAGACGTCGTCCTGTAGAAATCAAAGGAAGTAATTTTGTGATTGATGTAGATTGTATGATCATGGCAATTGGTACTTCTCCAAATCCGCTTATTCGTTCAACAACAAAAGGTTTGGAAACTAATAAAAAAGGCTGTCTGATTACGGATGATAATGGTACAACAACTCGTGAAGGTGTATTTGCGGGAGGAGATGCTGTAACAGGTGCAGCAACGGTTATCTTAGCTATGGGTGCAGGTAAGACTGCAGCAAAAGCAATTGATGAATATATACAAAATAAATAGGTTTTGTATCTTTTTGTAAAATATTCGAAAATAAAAGAAACCTGAAAAGAATATGCTGGAAGGGTTTACAACAATATGTGAAAATGGTACAATATGTTCAAGAAATAAGTACCTTATTTCGGTTATCATGATATTGGCTCTATCTTGATAACAAGTGAATTTTGTGTTTCACATAACACGATTTCATTCATTTATCATATCGATTTCCTTTCGATAACCTATTAAAAAAGATGTGGCTTCACATCTTTTTTATATTTTGTGAATTATTTATTTAAGTTGTTTTTATACTGGTTTTCTGTTATCCTTTTTTTAGGTGATCATATGAAAATTAAAACGAACTCTTTAATTATATGTGGGATTATCGGAATTATTTTATTGTTTCTAATATCCTTATGGATTCCGGCATTTCAGATAATTGCGAAAGCAGGAGCTTTATTCATCTATGCTTTTGTGAATTATGTACAGATTAAAGAAATGAAGAAAAAAGGTCAGCCTGTAGATAAGGCGATTTTATTTACTGTGGCAGTATTGGTCATCGTTGGATATTTATTGTTTTTTTACTAAAGAAATATCGATTAATGATTGACAATGTAGTATCAAATTCGCTATACTTATGAAGTAAAAGCTGAGAATTAAAGTAGTACCTTGTGGAAGTGTCACAGAGAGTCGATGGGGCTGAGAATCGATACATGAAAGCAGGAGAACTTGTTAAGGAGCTGAGAAATCCGTATCTTCGCGTTAAGAAGGAATGAGTGCACTTTTCAAGTGAACTAAGGTGGTACCGCGTTAATGATAACGTCCTTAGAGATAAGGGCGTTTTTTATTTGTAAAGGAGATGCAGAAATGAATTATAACCATCAGGAAGTAGAAAAAAAGTGGCAATCATATTGGCTAAACAATAAAACGTTTGCCTGTGATACTTGGAATTTTGATAAGCCAAAATGTTATGTATTAGATATGTTTCCATATCCAAGCGGAAATGGTTTACATGTAGGACATCCGGAAGGATATACAGCTACAGATATTATCTGTCGTATGAAACGTATGCAAGGATATAATGTACTTCATCCAATGGGGTGGGATGCATTTGGTCTTCCTGCAGAACAGTTTGCGATTACAACAGGAAATCATCCAGCTGAATTTACAAAGAAAAACATTGATCACTTCCGTGAACAAATTCAGTCTTTAGGTTTTTCTTATGATTGGGATCGTGAAATTTCTACTACAGATCCAAGCTATTACAAATGGACACAGTGGATTTTCTTGAAGCTATATGAAAAAGGATTAGCATATGTAGATGAAATTCCTGTAAACTGGTGCCCAGAACTTGGTACAGTTTTAGCCAATGAAGAAGTCATTGATGGAAAAAGTGAACGTGGAGGATATCCAGTTATTCGTAAACCTATGCGTCAATGGGTATTAAAGATTACTGCATATGCAGAACGTTTATTGGAAGACCTTGATTTATGTGATTGGCCATCTTCTACAAAAGAAATGCAGATCAATTGGATCGGTAAATCACAGGGAGCTAACGTAATCTTTAAAATTAAAGATACAAACAAAGAATTTACTGTATTTACAACACGCTGCGATACTTTATTTGGCGCAACATATTGTGTTATGGCACCAGAACATCCTTATGTGGATGAAATTGCGACACCAGAACAGAAAGAAGCAATTGAAGCTTATAAAAAAGCTTGTGCTACAAAATCTGATTTAGAACGTACAGAATTAAATAAAGACAAAACAGGTGTATTCACTGGAGCATATGCAATCAATCCAGTAAATGGAAAAGAAATTCCAATCTGGATTTCAGACTATGTACTAGCTAGTTATGGTACAGGAGCAATCATGGCAGTGCCAGCTCATGATACACGTGACTGGGAATTTGCGAAGAAATTTGGAATTGACATTATTCCAGTTCTAGAAGGCGGAGATGTAGAAAAAGAAGCTTATACAGAAGATGGTATACATATCAATTCAGGTTTCTTAGATGGTATGGATAAACAGACCGCAATTGACACAATGATCAAATGGTTAGAAGAACATAAATGCGGTTGTGCAAAAACAACGTATAAATTAAGAGACTGGCTGTTCTCAAGACAGCGTTATTGGGGAGAACCAATTCCTATTATTCATATGGAAGATGGAACAACTCGTACAGTAGATATTGATGAACTTCCATTGGAACTTCCAGAAACAAGAAATTTCAAACCTAGTGGAACAGGAGAATCTCCATTAGCGCATTGTGAAGACTGGTTAAATGTTGAAATTGATGGTGTAAAAGGTAAACGTGAAACAAATACTATGCCGCAGTGGGCAGGTTCATGCTGGTATTATTTACGTTATATTGATCCTAAAAATAATGATGCTATTGCGGATGCTGAATTATTGAAACATTGGCTTCCAGTTGATTTATATGTAGGTGGAGCAGAACATGCTGTTCTTCACTTATTATATGCTCGATTCTGGCATAAAGTATTATATGACTGTGGAGTAGTTCCTACAAAAGAACCATTCCAGAAATTATTCCATCAGGGGATGATTCTTGGTGAAAACAATGAAAAAATGTCAAAATCAAGAGGAAATGTAGTTAATCCTGATGATATCGTAGAAAGTCATGGTGCTGATGCACTACGTGTTTATGAAATGTTCATGGGTCCATTAGAAGCTGCACTTCCATGGAGTACAACAGGACTTGATGGAGCTAGAAGATGGCTTGATCGTGTATGGCGTTTATATACTGAATATGATAAATTCTCTGAAACAAATGATGGTAAACTAGATAAAGTGTATCATGCGACAGTTAAGAAGGTTACGCATGATATAGAAACATTAAATCTGAATACTGCAATATCTCAGATGATGATTTTCATTAATGAATGCTATAAAGCAGATCAGATTTATGTTGAATATGCAAAAGGCTTTATTAAAATGTTTGCTTGTTTCGCACCTCATATGGGTGAAGAAATCTGGGATAAAGTCTTCGGTGGAACAGGAACAATCACATATGAACCATGGCCAAGCTATGATGAAAATATGTTGAAGGAAGATGTAATCGAAGTCATTGTACAGGTAAATGGTAAACTTCGTGGTAAATTTACTAGTGAAGTAGGCAGTGATGAAGATACATTGAAACAGAAAGCAATGGAACTTCCTGCGGTAAATGCGCAGTTGGAAGGAAAAACAATTCGTAAAGTGATTGTTGTAAAAGGTAAGGTTGTTAATATCGTTGCGAATTAATCAATGAAAGCATTGAACTTCTTAAATTGAGAGTTTGATGCTTTTTTCTTTTTGTAAAAATTATAAAATACCTGATATCTACGCTATTTCCTATATTTTTATTTGTAACGACATATATTTTCTGATATAATGGTAAAGGAAATTTGGAAGGTGATTAAAAGTGGGTAGACATTTTGAGGTACGTGCCGCTTCTATGGCAAAGACCGCTGCTGCAAAAGCAAAATTATATTCCCGTTATGGAAAAGAAATTCTAATGGCTGCAAAGGCTGGTGTACCTGATCCAGATATGAACGCACCTTTAAAAAAGGTGATTGAACGTGCAAAAGCTAATCAGGTGCCTGCAGACGTTATTAAACGTGCTATTGATAAAGCTAAGGGAGGAAGTACAGAAAACTATTCTCCTGCAACATATGAAGGATTTGGTTCTGGTGGACAGGCAACGGTAATTATTGACTGTTTAACTGATAATGCAAATCGTACGATTGCGGATTTACGTGCATGTTTTAATAAATCTCATGCAAAATTAGGAGTAAGTGGATGTGTTTCATTTAATTATGAACATGTAGGATTGTTGTCAATTGCTTATGAAGATGAAGAGGCAATGATGGATGCTTTAATCATGGCTGAAGTTGATTTAAAAGATATTGAAGTTGAAGATGGGCAGATGACGATTACAGTAGAACCTACAGACTTAAATAAAGCAAAAGATGCAATTGAAGAGCTAATTCCTGAAGTTACATTTGATATTTTAGAAGATACAATGCTTCCTAATGAATATGTGGAACTTGAGGGCGAAGATTTGACATTATTCCAGCGTTTAGTAAATCTTCTTAACGAAGTAGATGATGTTCAGCAGGTATATCATAACGTACGTAACATCAACGATGCTGCATAAAGTTTTATAGCGATGTTACTATTCACAGTCTAGATAAATAAGCAACCAGAAAAACACGATGTTGATATC
>URYK01000050.1 GCA_900552125.1 uncultured Solobacterium sp.
ATGAAGCAGGTACATGGCATTATCCAGGCGGTGGAGGTCACATGGGAATGGATTTCTCCACAGGTGCTACTATGGGGATTCCAGTAGTGGCTCCAGCTAATGGTATAATTATTTATACATACTCTGGCTGTGGATATGGTGCATTAGGTAACTGGTGTGGTGTTCCGGCAGGTGGAGGAAATAACGTTCTACTATTGACAAGAGTAAATGGTGTAGTTTATGCAATGCCATTCTATCACTTGAGTTCGGTAGCAGTAAGTGTAAATCAGCAGGTTAGCCAAGGTCAGGTAATGGGATATTCAGGAAGCTCAGGAAATAGTTCAGGTCCACATACACATGTTGAAATTATACGAGTTGGAAAGATGACGATGAGTGAAGCATTAAGTATTTACAATTCCACAGGTGATTTGACTTTTGGTACAGGATGGAATGCAGATGCACCAAATGCATGTGGTACTGCACCATGTAGAGAACGTCCAGAAAACTATTGGTTATAATATATAAAGCACTACTTAGGTAGTGTTTTACTATTATAGCTGTGCTATGTGTTTCTTAGTTTAATAAAATAGCTGTATTTAGGATAAACAATAAGATAACCTTAAATAACTTTACATTCCAATATGACTAGGTTATCATATAAATATATAAAGAGATATGCGAGTGATTTGATGAAAAAATTATATAGATATTTAAAATTTCATTTTAAAATGGCATGTAAGAACATTGTTCGCCATTTTGGATTAACTTTTTCAGCATCTTGTGCTGTTTCTGTTACGTTAATATTGATTTCTGTTTTCATGTTAATCACCATGAATCTAAATCATTTTACACAGAACATTCAGCAACAGGTAACGATACGAGCTAGTATTGATACCATTGTGACAGAAGAAGAACAGAAACAATTACAGGAACAGATTGAAGCTTTGGATACTGTCAAAACTGTAACATTATCCACAGGGGATGAAGAACTAGAAAAATTTAAAGATGAATATAAGGATGATGCATCTTTATTTGAAATGTATGAAGGAGATAACAATCCGATTCGCGATACCTTTATCGTTGAAATAAAAAATGGAGAAAGTATAGAACAGACAGCCTCAGCAATTGAAGGAATGAAAGGGATTGTTTCTGCTGAATATGGTGGAGAAACTACAAGCAGTATGATGACAACTTTTTCGACAATAAGAGAAGGAAGTTTAATTTTTATAATCTTTTTAGTTGTCATTGCGATTTTATTAATTTCAAATAAAATTAAAATGTCAATCTATACAAGAAAACAGGAAATTGCGATAATGCGTTTTATTGGGGCAAGTAATTGGTCAATTAAATTTCCTATGATGCTGGAAGGTATTTTTATAGGTATTTTAGGAAGTATCGTGCCAGTCTTATTAACGATTTTTGGCTATCAGTTTATTTATGATAACTTAGAAGGTAGCTTTATGAGCAGCATGTTTGTCTTACAGGATGTCTTTCCTTTAACACTAGAGATTTCTATTGTACTTATATGCATTAGCATCATCGTAGGACTTGTCGGAAGCTTCTTCTCAACAACTCGTTATTTACGTTGGAAACGATAAAAACACCATTTGGTGTTTTTTTACATAAGTAATATGATAAGTATTTTGTCATTTTTCATTTATTAAATTTAAAGCTATTGGATAAAATGATAAGCTAAGTAAAACAGATTATGATATAATTTTTCATAAGAGAAAGAATAGGTGAAATTGAGTTATGATTAAAGTTTTATTTATTTGCCATGGGAATATATGTCGATCAACACTTGCGGAGAGCTTATTTACACACTTAATTAAACAAGAGGGGTTAGAAAATAAATTTCAAATATCATCAAGCGGTACAAGCAGGGAAGAAATCGGTAATCCTGTTCATTACGGAACAGTAGGCAAATTAAAAGAAAAGGGTATTCCAGTTATTCCACATCGAGCAAAACAACTGACTAAACAGGAATGTGATGAATATGATTACTTGATTGGAATGGATAGTGCTAATATTCGTAATATGAAACGTATTGCCCCAGAAAGAGATTGGGATAAAATTTATACGCTATTATCTTTTGCGAATATACATAGAGACATTGCGGACCCTTGGTATACTGGTGATTTTGAAGAAACATATCAGGATGTATGGAAAGGCTGTACTGCATTTCTTAACTATCTAAAGAAAGATATTAAATAGAAAAAAAGAAGCTTAAGAAATAACTTTCTTATATAAAGTCATTTCGTTATAGCTTCTTTTTTGTACTATTCTTTAGGAAAAGCTTCCTTTAGAAAATATTTTGGATGTTTTCTTCGATATTTGTAATACAAGATAGATAAACATGCAAATAATACGATCATACCAATAAAGAAAAGTATTTCCTGTGTAATATTTACCTTTTCCATTGATAGCAAATGACGGAATCCATTGACACTATAAGTAAATGGTACAAAAGGATGAATCAACTGATATAGTTTTGGAGATGTTTCTAATGGATAAGTTCCTGCTGATCCTCCAAGATTGATTACCATAAAAATCAGCATTAGGAATTCACCGATTCTTCCCATAGCAATATTGAAGAATACGATCATAGACATAAAGGCCGCAGAAACCAAAACTGCAAATATAAAGGTCATTACTGTTTGAACAGGAGATAATCCATTTATTAACATTAAGAGTCCAACCATCAGGATTGCGGCTAAAGTAGAAACTCCATACATAACACTAGCTTTAGCTACCCAATATCGGAATCCAGATTTACTTGCGCTAATGTTCTTTAATAAAGGATACATTAGTGTAAATGCCATTGCCGCAACATATAATGCTACAGACATCATATAAGGGGCCATTGCATTTCCATTATTTTCAACTGTAGAAATTTCTTGATGAGATAATGCGATAGGAGATGCCATCATATCATAAGTTTTATCAGTTGAGGATACTTGTATCTTCTGCACTTTATTGTTTAATGTTGAAGATAAAGTAGAGATACCATTCTTAGCATCTTTTAATCCGTTCCACAAGGTTAAAGAACCATCATAGAGCTGTAAAGAGCCGGTTTGTAATTGTCCTGTACCAGTAGATAAGGCATGTGCTCCATTTAACAGACTTTGATTATTTGAAATTAAAGTATTACCAGCAGTTAATAATTGATGACTGCCATTATTTAAAGAAAGAATCCCGTTTGTTAAGTCAGGTGTTTTATCATACAGTGATTGAATTCCAGTTTGAAGTTCGCTTCCTCCTGATACAAGAGAAGTAGAAGAAGAATTCAACGCATCTAATCCATTTTGAATTTGCGATACCCCTTGGAAATAGGATGTTAGAGAAGAAGAAAGAGTTTGTTTGGAAGTATCACTGCTTTGTATACTATTTTGTAGCTGCTGTAAGCCTGCTTGTATCTGTTGACTGCCCTCTAATAAACCTGTAGAAATAACAGTTTGATTTTGCAGAGTTCCTCCATTAAGAATTACCTGAAAATCCTTTAATCCGCTTGTTAATTGTTGTATTAATGCTGTATTGTAATTTAACTGCTTTTGAGTGTTATCAATTAGAGATGTAGTATTATCTTGTCTGTTTCCTAATAATATTGTATTTACCTCTGCTGATTGAGTAAAAGCTTTTTGAGAAGCTTCAGAAGTTTCTTGAATCTGTTGTTTTAAGTCTAGAAGTAATGTACGCATTTCTTCTTCACTCATAGTATCTATAGAAGTATCTGTTAGTAATTGATTTAGCTGGTTTAATGAAGTGGATGCCGCTTGTATGGAAGTATTAGAAGAGGATGCTAAATTTTTTTCCTGCTCAAATGCATTTGATAACTGGGCATTTTGACTTATAATATTATTTGTTATCTCCTGTTTATCTGATGATAGAGCATCATCTACAGAAGAAGATAATGTAGATAAGCCATCTGTGATTGATTGATTGCTGTGGGTTAAATCCTCGCTAGCCTTACCTATTGTCTGCATAGCATTTTGTATAGCCGTAGAATTATTTACTAACTGTGAGTTTCCTTGATAAAGAGTGTTTACTGCTTGTGTATAATTCTGTATTCCATCTGTTAGCATTACAGATCCGTTTTGCAATCTAACGATGCCATTCTGCAATGTAGGTAGAGATGATTGTAAAACAGATAAACCTTGATCTAAGGTGTACATTCCATCTTGTACTTGAATAACTCCATTGGTGTAATCCCTCAAGCCTATTTCAAGAGATGTAGTGCCATTCTGTAAAGTAAGAGTGCTGTTTGCTAAGGTATTTAAATTATCCGATAAAGAAGAACTTCCTTCTTCTAGTTGTGTGACTCCTTTTTGTAAAGCAGCAGTGCCAGTTGCTGTCTGCTGTAAACCATCTACCAAGCTTTGCATGGAAGCGAATAAAGTTTTAGTATAGGTCTTTGTTACTTCTTCACTTACTTTTTTCTGAATATTTTGTATCGCTGTTTCATCCATTTTAGAAGCTACATAATTATTTCCTGGATTAGTTGTGTAGGTAAGCTTCATCTTCTGTGGCTGATCAGCTAATAACGTTGTCGCATTGCTAGAAAAATTTTTTGGAATTGTAATAACCATGGCATATGTCCCATCATTTAATTTCTCCATAGCTTTATTTTCATCGTCTTCTACAACAAAATGCATGCTGTCATTATTTAGTAAATTTTTACATAAATCATCACCAACACGTAAGGTTTCATTTTGATAGACAGCGGCTTGATCGTTATTAACAATCGCAACGTTTATATTTTGTGTATTTCCGTAAGGATCCCACATTGATCCAAGAAAGATACTAGTGTATATAGTAGGAATCAAGCAAATGACGATTAATACTAAAATATACCACCAATTATGAAGTATTTCTCTCCATTCTGTTTTTATCATGTTAGAATCTCCTTTCTTAAGATAATTAATATCTATAGATATAAATTATCTACGGAATGAAATTATAATCTTTTTTTTAAATCTGTCAAGATTCTTACTTTTTTTTATAAAATTTGTTAGAATAATAAAAAGGAGAAAGTTATGAAAATAAGACAAAGTTTTGAACAGGCAATTTGTATATTATTATTGATTTCTAAAAGTGAAGGACCTTTAAAAAGCCATGATTTATCTGAAAAACTGCATGTATCAGATTCTTATTTAAAAAAAATCACAAGACAGCTTGTTGTTTCAGGATTAATAACTTCAAAAGCAAGTAAATTAGGAGGTTTTGTGTTAAATAAGGATCCAAAAGATATTAGTTTTTTAGACATATTTAATGCTATTGAAGGGAAAGAACATTTTATTGAAACTACGCATTTAGTAGAAAAAGTATTTGATGTGGATGCACCTGTCTTTGCTGTAGAAGAGTATATAGTCAATTACTTGAATCAGGCGGAGGAACAATATCGTAGAAAATTAAAAGAAATTACTTTGGATAGTGTTCGTCAATTGGTATATCAGGGGAATTTTAAAAAATAATGTTATGAAATTTTTATATTTCATTAAGGATTCTTTTATTAACTATGTAGTATAGTATTTATGCAATCATTAGGGATTGCATATTCATTGAATTCCATAAACTGCATATATGGAAAAGACCACTGAAGTAAATTCGTGGTCAATTTTTTATTTTATGATAAAAATAAAAAAGTCTTCTTTCGAAGACTTAAAACACATACTGGCAGGGGTAGAGAGGATCGAACTCCCATCAGCGGTTTTGGAGACCGTTATACTACCATTGTACTATACCCCTAGCATTAACTGCTTTAATATATTATCATAGATAGAAGAAATAGGCAATAATAAATTTTAAAAATCAATGAAATTTTAGATGTTTTATAGGGTAGTTATAATAAATTAAAATAATTATATTACAAATTATTATATAGAAAGACTTATATATTTAAGGTATTGTGTGCTACAATATAAGAGCCATCAGACTTCTCTATAAATTCCCGATGGTGTGCTGCTCTTATTCCCGAAGAGTAGCTTTTTTAATATTTTCATATAAATGTGACAAATTTGTAATATAAATTAGACAAATTATTGTAAATAGTTTAGATAAAGTTAAGAAATAATTGTTATACTGCTTAAGAGAAGAAATGAGGTGTCATATGCAAACAACCTTAAAAAAACAGATTTTACATATTTCTTTGATTTTAAGTTTAACAGCTTTTGCGATATGGTTTGCGCTAAAAGATGATTACTATAGCGTATGGTCATATTTATCACATATGAGTATTTATTGGATGATAGGCATAGCCTTGTTAGGGGTAGCTTATTATTCAATTCAAGGGTTTATTTTATTTCGTATAGCGTATCCCTATAAAAAAGATATTAGTATTTGGGATGGAATTCATAATGCCTATATTGCGGCTTTCTTTAATGGAGTAACACCTTTAGGAGGAGGCCAGGTAGCACAGACCTATGCGTTTCGTAAATTAGCTATACCTTATCAGGATATCGCAAGTATCTTATGGAAAGATTTTTTCTTATATCAGAGTACGGTATTATTATACGTATTGATTCTTTTACTGATTAGATTTTCATATGCTATTTCTCATTTACAAATTTATTTTTTCTTAGTCATCATAGGTTTTTTAATTAATGCCTCTGTTATTGTCATGTTGTGGACTATGGCAAGGTTTCCAACTTTGTATGTTAACATAACAACTAAACTTGTATCTGTGTTATATAAACTACACATTGTGAAGAATAAAGATGAAACGTTACAGAAGTGGCAAAGTCAGGTATTGTATTTTAATGAAGAAATTAAACAGTTAAAGAAACAAAAACGTTTAGTTTTAGAGGCTGTTGGGCTGAATTTTATTCGCATGACGATTTTTTATGCAATTCCTTATGTGGCTGCTGTTGCCCTTCATCTTCCTATGCATTTATCTTCATTGCTCAATGTATTATTTATCTCGGCATGTATTCATATGTTAAATGCTTTAACTCCATTACCGGGAGATACGGGCTGGACAGAGAGTGCCTTTATTATCCTTTTTTCTTTCGTTATCGATCGCTCACAAGCTAGCAGTATCATGATCCTATGGCGGTTTGTGACTTATCATTTACAGATTTGTATTGGAGGAATGATCTTTCTTTATGTAAAATCACGGCATTAATCAGTTTTTTAGTCAAATCAGTGATGTTTGTGAGATAAATATGTTATGATTGACATACAAGAAAGTTGAGGATACGATGTCAGAAAAGAATAAAAGTAAGGTTGTATATGGACGATTAGCGTTAAAAGAGATATTTAATCAGTTAAAAAATCGAGAAGAATATACATTAATACATTTTAATATTAAGAAATTTCGTTATTTCTTAGTACGTCATGATTTTACAGCAGGAGATATTCTATTAGAACAATTAATTAAAGAATTTGCAAAGCACTTAGAATCCAATGAAATCCTTTGTTATGACAAGCATGATAATTTTCTATTCCTGATTCATGAAAATGAAGAAGATAAAATTGAGCAGTTTATTAGAAAAATGGATAATGTTGGGTATTTACTGGAAGATTCCAGATTTTATAATCGAGTATTTTTTTCCATTGGAATTTGTGAGATAAAAAGGTTTCTAGATGCAGATTTTGAAGCGATTTGTTTATATGCAGATTTAGCTAGAAAAGAATCAATTGAACTAGCTAAAAAAAGTACAACTTATGAATACTTCACTCCAAAACATCTTCAGCATTTTTTAGAAAGAGCAATCTTGGAAGTAAAGACAGTAGATGCCTGTCGAAAAGAAAATTATTCTATTTATATACAGCCTAAAATTGATGTGAAGACAATGAAAATCTGTGGTGGAGAAGCATTGTTAAGGTGGTTTGATGAGGATGGAACAATGATTCCTTTATCGTCGTTTTTACCGGTTTTAAATGAAAATAGCTATATTCGCTATGTGGATCAGATGGTATTTGAATTAGTTTGTCGTATGATTCAGGAAAGTCTGAAACAGGGAATTCCAATGGTGCCCATTAGCTTTAATTTATCAAAGGCTAGCTTTGAAGATGATTGTTTCATGGAAGAATATATGGAAATATTTCATCAGTTTGATGTTCCAAAAGAGTACATTGAATTTGAATTATTAGAAACAATATCAATGGATCAGACTTCACGTTTACATAAAGTTGTTGATGCGATACATAAAGAAGGATTTCGATGTGCTTTAGATGACTTTGGTATCGGCTATTCATCTATGGGAACACTAGCCCAAGTACCATTAGATACGATTAAGTTGGATCGTTCATTATTTATGATACATCACAAAAACGTAGATAATTTTGTCATTGTGGATGGAATGATCGATATTCTAAAACATTTTCCCGTTACGATTGTGGCAGAAGGGGTAGAATCAGCAGAAGTTGTAGAGCATTTACGAAAGAAAGAATGTGATATGATTCAAGGTTATTATTTTTATCGTCCTATGCCTATGAGGGAATTTCAGAATTTATTAAAAAATCAATAGAAAAAGGAAGATTTAAGTTCTATACAACACTTAAATCTTCCTTTTATTATAATTTGATTTGCTGAATGAAGCTTTTTCCTAAAAAGACACCTAACAGACACAACAATAAAGATAATATCATATAGCTGATAGCAATCATAGGTTTATGTTGTTCCAGTAAGGTTACACTTTCTAAGGAAAAGGTAGAAAATGTAGTGAAACCTCCACATACACCTGTTTTTAAGAATAAGACAGTATCTGGACTTAAGATATTCTGTTTCATATTGAGAGATACAACCATACCAATTAGAATAGCTCCTAATATATTAATGAATAGAGTCATAAAGGGGAAATCACTCTTTAATGGTATTGTGGATAATAGATAGCGCAAAATTGCCCCAATGCCTCCACCTAAACCAACAAGTAAACATTCTTTCATTTTCATCACCAAAAGATATTTTATCATTGTTCAGGAATAGAAGCTATTTTTTTCTTGTACTTATCTGATAGAATCGTTATAATGATGAAGATAAAGGAGTTACACATATGAAATATTCGATGTTATTATTTGATGCAGATGGAACTTTGTTAGATTTTGATGCGACAGAGAAGAAGGCATTGCGAAATACATTTGCGATATATGGTTATCCATTTACACCTGAAATGGAACTGCGTTATCAGGAAATCAACCATAATCTATGGGCCGCATATGAAGATGGTAAAATCTCTCGAGAAACGGTGATTTATACACGTTTTAAAAATCTATTTGATGAATTTGGAATAGATGATGATGGAATCGGCTTTGAAGATGTTTATCAGAAACAGCTAGGAAGAGGACATGATCTGATTCCTCATGCTATGGAGATAATCCAATCACTTCATGGAAAAGTTAACATGTGTATTGTGACAAATGGAGTTACAGAAACACAGTATTCACGATTAAGAGATTCAGGGTTAGATAAGTATTTCGATAAAATTTTTGTTTCTGGTGAAATAGGATATCAGAAACCAGATCCTGCTTATTTCAGCTATTGTTTTGAACATATGCCTGAGGTCGATAAAAATGAGGTTTTATTGATTGGAGATTCTTTATCAAGCGATATGCTAGGAGGATATAATTTTCATATTGATACCTGCTGGTATAATCCAAAAGAAAAAAAGAATGAAAAAAATCTTCCAATTACGTATGAAATTAAAGATTTAAGAGATTTATATCAGATTCTTGGAATAGAAGTTAAGGGTTAGAAAGAGGTGATTTGATGGCAGAAAAGAAAACCAAATCAGCGTTATTGCTGGAACGTGCACGTATAGCAAAACAAAAAGAACCTGGTCAAGCTTTAAAGAAGAAACTAGGAAAAGGAAAGAATAAAGCTAAGTTTGTTAAAGTAAATTTTAATGGATAAAAAAAACAGGCAGTGCTATTTTAAAATTGTAGCTGCCTGTTTTCTATTATCAATCTGTGCAAGATGTGTACTGCCACCATCTTCGCCATCTAAAGTCCATGGAATTGCATCTTCTGATTCAACACGAACATGATTTGCCTTAAAGGAATACATCCAGGTTTCATTTACTTCATGTTTTAATAATGCGGTAATAATGGTTTGTACATCTAAAGGATTCATTGGAACTTTAATAAATAAAATTTCAAAGAAGCCATCATCAAGCTGTGCATTATCGGAATCAAAGGCAGGAAAACCTGCGACATATTTAGAATTTGTTATACAGCCAAAGATAAATGTATCTTCAATTACTTTTTTATCATCAATGATGGCTCTGACTTTATATTGGGGAATGTTTGTGAGCTGTTTAACTCCTTCTAGGAAATAGGCGATTCTTCCAAAGATGTTTTTTGAGCTTTGTGGTGTGGTATAAGATATTTCTGTAAAAAGTCCAAATGCCGCAACATAAGTGAAATAGCGTTGATTGAAAGCACCGATATCAAAGGAAAAAGGACGTTCTTTTTCAACTATATCCATCATTTTTTCTGCACTTTTAGGTAATTGTAAAGTTGCCGCAAAATCATTTACGGTTCCACTTGGTAAATATGCTAATAATGGACGATCTTGTATTTCCATGATACCGTTGATAACCTCATTCCAGGTACCATCTCCACCAATACAGACTAATAGATCACAGGTGTGTTCACTTTGGATAGCTAATTCTTTCGCATGGCCTGCATACTGAGTTGTCTGCACAATAACCTGATCCTGCATAGCATAGAACCGATCACAGATGGTAAATAGTGAAGTTTTAGCGGTCTGCTTACCTGCTCTTGGATTCATTATTATTTTGACAATTCTGTTCATATTATCAACCTTCCGCTTAATCAAAAATACTTTTATTGTGATTTTACTTTTTTCATTTCTATTATAACATAATTCTATTCTTACCTTTATTAAATAATAGTTTGTATACTTGTTGAATGAAATAATAAAAAAGCGATTTACATCGCTATAATTGTTATATTATGCAAAACGTTTCGTATGTATATCACGACGTTTAATTTCATGAGCATCTCTTTTTATGATGTTAAGATAACTGAAGGGATCACGAATAATTGTTACTGCCGGCATGGAATTACCTCACTTTCTGTAACTATTATACGCCTAAAGTTAGAGTAAGAAAACTTATATGACTGAAAGATCTAGACTGGTGATTTTTTTCTATAACTTCATTGGAAAAACTATTTTCATTTTACATTGAATCAGCTATACTTGTATAGGAAAGTCGAGGGGTTGCCATGGATACTGATCAGCTATTAGAGGTTGCCTGTTATGCAGGTAAATTATTAATTGAAAGTGGTGCAGAAGTATATCGTGTAGAGGAAACAATGGTTCGTTTGAGTACTAGTTTTCCTGAAGTAGAAGATGCTCAAAGCTTTGTGACCACAACAGGTATTATGTTTTCTATAACTGTGGATAAAAAAACACATACAAAAATATTACGAGTTCACACAAGAGGTGTGGATCTAAACTGTATAGATAAAATTAATCATTTATCAAGAGAAGCATCCAGTAAGCAATTTACTATTGATGAATTATATAATCGTTTACGTGAAATTGATCAGGAAAAAAGATATTCGATTGGTATGATTATCTTATTTGGAGCCTTAAGTGCTGGAGGATTTGCAATTTTCTTTAATGGTACCCTGATGGAGGCATGTTTTAGTTTCTTGATTGGTATTTTTATTAAGGTTGTGAGTATCTTATTGGAAAAGCGCGGTGTTCATGGTTTTTTTACAAATGCTATCGCGGCTTCTGTCAGCGCAATATTGGCATTAGCTTTTCATTCATTGTGTAAAACTGCGGATGTGGATATTATGATTATTTCCAGTATCATGCTGTTAGTACCAGGGCTTGCGATAACAAATGCAATTCGTGATACAGTTGCAGGTGATTACTTATCTGGTGTAGCTCGAGCTGCAGAGGCTTTTTTAGTTGCGATTGCGATAGCTGCAGGTATTGGTTTTGTATTATCTTTATCTATTGGAATAAGCGGAGGGATGTAATATGTATATCATAAAAATGTTAATCGCATCATTCTTTGCATCTCTAGGCTTTGGGGTATTGTTTAATATTCGTGGAAAAAAACTGATATTGGCAGGGATTGCCGGATCCATTGGTGGAGTCGTATATCATGTGGCACTGTCTTATGGTCTCAGTGAACTAAGCGCAATGTTTCTAGGTTCTGTGGCATTATCCCTATATTCAGAAATATTAGCGCGTGTATGCAAAACTCCAGTCACGACCTTTATTATTTGTGCATTGATACCTCTAGTACCAGGAGGAGGAATGTATCGTATGATGCTTCAGGCTATTGAAGGCAATGTCATGCAGGCACTAACAATTGGCTTAGATACACTTACGATTGCCGGTGTATTGGCATTAGGAATTTTAGTAGTATCTACCATTATGAAAGCTATTTTTAAACCAGAAAGAAAGAGAGTGAAGCGCCATGAAGCTTGAAAATAAAAAAGTTGAATTATTAGCACCAGCCGGATCTATGGATGCTTTAATTGCGGCTGTACAAAATGGCTGTGATGCGGTTTATTTAGGCGGCAATATGTTCGGCGCAAGAGCTTTTGCGAATAATTTTAATTCAGAAGAGATGATACGTGCAATTAATTACTGCCATGTTTATGGAGTACGTGTATTTGTGACGGTCAATACATTAATGAAGGAAGAGGAAATAGATGATTGTGTAGCTTATGTTCAGTTCTTATATGAACATGATGCGGATGCGGTAATTGTACAGGATTTAGGTTTATTTTCTATCTTAAGTCAAAAGTTTCCAGATATGGAATTACATGCTTCTACACAAATGCATATTCATAATCCACAGGGTATTGAATTTATGAAGAGTCTTGGCGCAAGTCGTGTAGTGGTGCCAAGAGAAACTCCAATTGAAGAAATCCGTGAATATTCGAAGTTAGGTATTGATTTAGAAGTGTTTGTACAAGGTGCTATCTGTGTTTCTTATAGTGGTCAATGTCTAATGAGTTCTCTCACACTACATCGAAGTGGAAATCGTGGAGAATGTGCACAAAACTGTCGTATGAAATATCAATTAGAAAAAGAAAAGAATGGCAGCGTGGAAGTGCTAAAGGGAGATGGGGATTATTTATTAAGTCCTAAGGATATGAATACATTGTCTCATGTTCCTGAACTTATTGAGGCAGGAATTTACTCCTTTAAGATTGAAGGCAGAATGAAGCGTCCAGAATATGTTGCGTTAATGGTATCTTTATATCGAAAAGCAATTAATGCATATTATGAAGGAAAGCAATTTGTCTATGATGATACGATCGAACAGGAAATGAAGAAAGTATTTAATCGCGGATTTACTGCCGGTCATTTATTTCATAGCTATGGACCAAATCTGATGAATCCTATTCGTCCTAATCATATTGGAATTGAAATTGGAAGAGTAATTGGAGTCACCAAACAAAAAATAAGAGTAAAATTGACTCAACCATTACATCAAGGAGATGGTATTCGTATTCTTCAAAATCAGGAAGATATCGGATTTACAGTTAATTTTTTATATAAAGATGGGTTATTAGTAAATCATGCCAATGCGAATGATGTGATCGAATTAGATAAAACAGCCAATGTATATAAAGGTAATACGGTATTAAAGACAAGTGATGTTTCACAGTTGTCTTCTTTACAGAATACATATCAGAAAGAGATGCGTAAAGTTGATGTTTTTGGTCGCTTTGAAATGCAGATCAACAACAACGCAATTTTGGAAGTCATGGATGAGGATGGAAGAAGTGTTTGTGTAAAGAGTGAGGCTATTTGTGAAAAGGCTAGAACAGCACCACTAGCAATTGAACGTATTGATACACAGTTGCATAAAACTAAGGATACGCCATTTAATTTTATTCATATTGAATATCAGGTGGAGGAAGGTGGAATTCTAGCAATTCGAGAATTAAATCAAATGCGTAGAGATGCCTTAGATAAGCTGCAGAAAGAGAGAATGTGTAGAAATGGAAAACGTAAAGTACAGGAAGCTGCACCTTTATCCATATTAATCACCAAAGAAATGCCTTCTTTATGTGTAATTGTTCATACAAAGGATCAGCTTGATGCATGTTTAGAAGAAGGAATATCTCATATCTTTGTGGAAAACGAGCAGTTATATGAAGAGGTTAAAGACAACGAATTTGTATATCCTCGTACCCCTAGAGTTATGAAAGATAAATATAAAGAAACATTTTCTTTAATTCAGGAAACAGGGGGATTATCTATAAAAACTTCCATGTTATGTGATACTTCTTTAAACATGACAAATTCTTATACGGCAGCCTTTTTATTTCATCATAATGCCTGTGGTGTAGCATTCTCACTAGAAAGTAGTTTAGATGAGTGTAAAGAAATAATGAATGCTTTCTATAAACGTTATCAGACACAAGTACCTTTCTACTATACAATCTATAGCAGAGATGAATTGATGTTAACGGAGTACTGTCCAATCAATGCGGTAGAATTAGGAAGCACGAAAAGAAACTGCGGTTTGTGCAGAGGAAATACCAAATATGCACTTGTGGATATGAAGAAACATCGCTATCCATTACTTACAGATGAGAAATGTCGTGTACGTATCCTGCATTATGATGTTCGCAATGAAATTGATAATATATCTATGCTTCAAGAAAACGGAATCCATCACTTCTTATGTACTTTCACAATAGAAGATAAGGTACAATGTCTTGAAGTGCTAAGAAAATGTAAAAAAAGGTTAGCTTATGATTAATATTCAAAAAGCAAAATTTATATTTTCGTCTTATGTGAATCAATTTGATCTTACAGATGAACGCATAAAATTAAAAGTACTACACTCTTATAAAGTTTCCACAATAGCAAAAGAGATTGCGTTAGATATCGGATTATCAGAAAAAGATGTTTGTTTAGCGGAAATCATAGGTTTATTTCATGATATAGGACGTTTTGAACAAGTGAAGCGATATCAGACATTTTTAGACTCTAAAAGTGTTGATCATGCGGAATTAGGAGTAAGTATATTACAGGAAGAAAATCTGTTATCTTTTATAGATGAAGAAGATAGAAATCTCATCTTGAAGGCTATTGCTTATCATAATAAATATCAGCTTCCATCTTCTTTAGAACCACGTATTTTGATGCATGCACATATCATACGTGATGCAGATAAAACTGATATTTTCCGAGTTAATCTAATGGAGAAGGAAGAACATGTGTATTTATGTACAAAAGAACAGCTGGAGCAGGAAGAAATCACTACTGAAGTCTATGAGGATTTTATGAGTAATCAGCTGATTCTTTCAGCTAAGAGAAAGACTCATTTAGATATTCTGCTATCTCATATGGCATTTATATATGATTATCATTATGCTTATGGGTTAAGCTTAATTAACAAAGAAAATTATATACCGCGTATGATAGAACCTTATACATTTAAAAATAAAAAGATCCAGCAATACATGCAGGAGGCAGTACTTCATGCCTGTGCTTATATTGATAATAGAATACATGAAAAAAAGAATTGAGAATGTTTTCTTGATTCTTTTTTAACTATTTTAGAAAAGTTTAAGAATTTATCTCTCTTTCTGATAAGATTTATCCTTCATACTATAGATGTAAACAGAAGGAGAGATGTGTATGAAATTAAAAAAGAAAATAATTATCATAACACTTCTTGTCATTATATGCTGTGCTGCTCTTGCTTACGCAGTTAGTCAGATTCCTATACAAGAGATAGAAAATACATTAAATGGGATACCTCATGGGTTAAGAGAATTATGTATGATAGGGTTAATATCGTTGCAGATTTTTCTAGCCTTTCTTCCAGGTGAACCTTTGGAGCTTGTGGCTGGGTTTCTCTTTGGCTCTGTGGGAGGTACTATCTTATGTCTTGCAGGGTCTATGTTAGGGACATTGATTGTTTATGTGTTAGTTCAGAAGTTTGGTCATCGTATTGTATCTTTGTTTTTTAAACAAAAAACAGTAGATGAATTACATCAAGTATTGGAGAGAAGAAATAGTCTATATTGGATGTTTCTGATTTTCCTAATTCCTGGTTCACCTAAGGATCTGATGACTTATGTTGTTAGTCTTTCTAATATCGCATTATGGAAGTGGTTATTACTGACAACAGTAGGGAGAATACCAAGTATTATCACATCAACTTTTATGAGCGGCTCAATAAAAGAAGGAAACTATTTGATGGCAATCGTGATTTTAATTGTGACCATAGCTTTAGTTGGAGCTGGGGGATATATGTATAAGAAAATGAAGGAGGAATCATAGTGATTGAATTTATCGTTTGTACAATTTGTGGAGTATCAGCCTTTATGGGATTTCTTTACCACAATATGGAAGAATCTTCTGGAATATAGTAAAATATCCTAGATAGAAAGAAGTGGTGAATGATGGATCATGCAATTTTAGTGGTGGAAGATGATAAAGGAATTCGAGAGGCAATACAGATATATCTGAAAAATCAGGGATATCGGGTTTTTCTTGCTGAGAATGGACAAGAGGGGTTAGATATCGTAAATAAAGAGACGATTCACTTGGTTATTGTGGATATCATGATGCCTGTGATGGATGGTATTACAATGACAATGGAAATTCGTAAACAATATGATTTTCCTATTATATTTTTAAGCGCAAAATCAGAAGATATTGATAAAATAACAGGGTTAAATATTGGCGCAGATGATTATATAACAAAACCATTTGGTTCTATGGAATTACTCGCCAGGGTGCGTAGTCAATTAAGACGCTATGAACAGATTCTTGCCTTAAAACAAAATGTGAAACAGGAACAAGAAGAAGGCGTATATCAGATTGATGATTTAACTTTAAATTCACTTACTAAAGAAGTTTATGTAAATGGTGAAATAGTTAAACTTCGTCCAAAAGAATTTATGATATTAGAATTATTGATGAAAAATGCAGGCAGGGTATTCTCAGCTCAGCAGATATATGAAAGCGTATGGAATGAAGATGCGATCAGTACAGAAACTGTCATGGTGCATATTCGTAAATTACGTGAGAAAATTGAAATTGATCCTAAACATCCAAGATACTTAAAGGTCGTTTGGGGTGTTGGATATAAAATAGAAAAATAAGCAGGTGGTTATATGAAGAAAAAACATGTTTTTCTAATCTCTTTTGTCGCATTGATTAGCATTATAAGTATCTTTATATGTTCTCTTTATAACAATGTAGAGGGACAGAAAGTAAATACAATGACAAAACAGGAAGTTTCTGATCAATTAGGAGGAGATATGTTATTGGGCATTACAGGAATGGTAGAAGCGATTGCCCCAGATCAGTCCTTGATAGAGTTTAGTAAGAATGTCGATGAAGATACACAAAAGGTTATTTTAAATGATTTTAAGAATCATACAATGGAGACTTATTTAGCTCTACAAAATGATTCCAATTTTAATTTCTATGTACAAAATACCAAAACAAAGGAAGAGTTAGGAAATAAAGATTTAAAGAATAAAACAGAGAATGATATTCAAGATGATAGTTATGTTTATGGTATTGTGACATTTGATGATAAAGGTAATGCAAGTATTCAAGGTGATTTCTATGATTTAGATATTTCTTTAAATAGGTTGTCTTATTTTACAGATTTCTATTTTGATGGAGAAATATACTATAATGATGTTTTTGAAATATCTAGAGGTGATGTAGAAATTCAAAATCCTAAAAATATTCAAATCAAATTTTCTATTCCTAAAGATATTGAAGATAATGACGGATTAATATCAAATAGTATTTATCCAGTATATAACTATGCAGGCTTTACTATGCTGGCAGCCTTGATAGGCAGCTGTGTATTAGCATTATACCTGTTATTTTATCCGGCTTCTATTGTGAAAGATGTGAATCCATTCTTAACTTTCCGTAAGATTAAGGCAGAAATATTAACTATTCTATTGGGCTTTGGAATTACTTTTGGTTTAATGGGCATGGTATATCTGGCAGATGCGACCTTAAATGGATATCTGATAGATAGTATTGCCAAATATAATATACACTTTAGTGAAAATATATTACTGGCAGGAAATGTAATCGGATGGATGTTGTTGTTCCTGATGATTAGTATTGCGATATTTGAAATTAAATTTATTTTTGTGAAAGGTTTCTGGAAGTTTATCAAAGAAGATACTATTGTGGGAAGTGTTGTATGCGGTATTCATCGTTATATGGATAGATTAGCAGATTTTGATTTAAAAGATCCGCTTCATAAGCAGTTATTTAAATTCATATTAGTACAGATTGTGATTGTATTTATCTTATGTTTCTTCTTTGCATTTGGTTCTTTCCTTGCGATTATTTATGGTATTGTACTATATGTATGGTTACGTAAAAAACTGGAAAAAATGCAGGAAGATTATGGTGTGATATTGAAGCAGACCTCAGCTTTGAAGGAAGGAAATTTCCATGTGGAAATCTCTGATGATGTGGGTATTTTTGAATCTATGAAAGATGATTTACAGGATATTCGTATTGGTTTTGAAAAAGCTGTGAAAGAGGAAATGAAGTCACAAAATATGAAAACTGAACTAATCAGCAATGTGTCTCATGACTTAAAAACACCATTAACTGGTATACGTAATTACATTGAACTTCTTCAGCAGGAAGGTATCAGTGAGGAACAGTGTCAAGAGTATTTAAAAATGTTAGAACAATATAGTCATCGTCTGCAAGTACTGATGGATGATTTGTTTGAAATCAGTAAAGCGAATAGCGGTAATATTCAATTGGAAATGACAAAATTAGATATCATTGCTTTAGTTGAACAAGTTCAGGCAGAATGTAGTGAAGGTATAGCTGAACATAATTTAGAGGTTATATGGAGTCTTCCATCAGAACCGCATGTCTATGTAATGTTAGATGGAAATAAAGCATATCGTATCTTTGAGAACCTGTTAATTAATGTACAGCGCTATGCTATGGAACATACACGCGTTTATATTGATATTAAGAAATATGCTAATTATGTGCGCATAGAATGTAAGAATATCTCAAAAGATCCATTAAATTTTGAACCTAGTGAAATAATTGAACGTTTTGTACGTGGGGATAAATCACGCCATGATGGCGGCAGTGGTTTAGGTTTAGCGATCGTAAAAAGCTTTACAGAAGCTATGCAGGGAACATTTACGATTGAAACTGATGGAGACTTGTTTAAGGCAATTTTAACTTTCCCAATCTTATCAGATGTAGAAGAAACAATTGAACAATAAGCTAGACAAAATCTATCTTCATGAATATGAAAAAGGAGCAGGAAATGATTTGTTTTCCTCCTCTTTTTTTTTGTCGATAAATAGGATTTTTAGTTTTCTTTCTTTTGAATATGTGATATATTTATGATAATTGAAGGATGGGAGGAATTGATATGATATTAA
>URYK01000051.1 GCA_900552125.1 uncultured Solobacterium sp.
AACCATACAGCTAACATACTTCCAGCTATCATAATAATGACAACATAGATATATGTCCAAATACTTGAGTCAGATAAAATATTATATCCAGTATCAAAAGCGTATGTTAATACGCCACCTTGTAATGCTGCTAAGAATAATGTTACATATCTTGTAACCCGGTCTTTTTTCTTTTTACCGGTATTACCTTCTTTACGCCATTGGCTCAATGCCGGAATAACATCCATTGACAATAACTGGATAATAATGGAAGCTGTAATGTAAGGGCCTACACCTAGAGCAAAAACAGATAACTGTTCAAGACCACCCCCACCAAGGAGGTTGATCATTTCAAATAAACTATTGCTCTTAGCATTTGTCATTGTTGAAATGTCAACTCCTGGTACGGTGATTGCTGCGCCAAAACGGAAGATAAACAACATGGCGAGAGTAAAGAGTATTCGATTACGGATATCTTTACTCTTAAACATGCTGATAATCGTTTTTAGCATATTAGATAACCTCTGCTTTTCCGCCTGCCTGCTCAATTGTAGCTAAAGCTGATTTAGAGAATTTATTAGCTTTTACTGTTAATTTTTTCTCTAATGCACCTTCACCCAATACTTTAATACCATCCAATTCTTTTTTTACTAATCCACATTCGATTAGTAATTCTGGAGTAACTTCAGTTCCATCTTCAAAACGATTTAAAGAAGCAACATTAACGATTGCATATTCTTTACGTGTAAAGTTTGTAAATCCACGTTTAGGTAAACGTCTAGCTAAAGGAGTCTGACCACCTTCAAAACCAAGTCGAACGCCTCCACCTGATCTTGCGTTTTGTCCTTTATGTCCTTTACCAGCAGTTTTCCCATTACCAGAACCATGTCCACGTCCAACTCGATAAGAAGCTTTACGTGCACCTTCTGTATATTTCATTTCATGTAATTTCATGTTCTAATCCTCCTATTAACCGCGAATTTCTTCTGGTTTTTTACCACGGAGTTGAGCAACTTCCTCGATTGTTTTCAGATCTTTTAATGCAGAAATCGTAGCACGAACCATGTTGATAGGTGTACGGCTTCCTAAACATTTAGAAAGGATGTCATTAATACCTGCTAGTTCTAATACTGCACGTACAGCACCACCAGCAATTACCCCAGTACCTTCAGATGCAGGACGAAGGAATACTTCACCAGCTCCGTATCTACCAGTAATTTCATGAGGAATTGTAGATCCTACAATAGGTACTGTAAATACATTTTTCTTAGCATCTTCAATTGCTTTTTTAATAGCATCAGGTACTTCGTTGGCTTTACCTGTTCCGAAACCAACACGTCCTTTTTTATCACCGATAACAACTAGAGCTGCAAAGCGGAAACGACGTCCACCCTTAACTACTTTTGTTACACGGTTAATGGTAACTACGCGTTCTTCAAATTCTTTTTCAGCTTCGCGATTTCTTCTTGGTCTACGTTCCATTCGCATAACCTCCTAAAATTTCAAGCCAGCAACTCTTGCTGCTTCGGCTAATGCTTTTACACGCCCTGTATAAACATAACCACCACGGTCAAATACAACATTAGTGATATTTTTTTCCATTGCACGTTTAGCAATTTCTGTTCCTACAGTCTTAGCGGCTTCAACATTTCCACCGTTTTCTAATTTTAATTCTACACTACTAGCAGATGCTAATGTAACACCATTAACATCATCAATGATCTGCGCGTGAATGTTGCTGTTTGAACGGAAAACGTTCAGGCGGGGACATTCAGGAGTACCGCTAACTTTGGTACGAACACGCACGTGACGACGAATTCGTTCGTCATTTCTAGAAACTTTCTTAAGCATTGTTCAAATTCTCCTTTCCCACTATTTCTTACCTGCTGTTTTACCTTCCTTACGACGAACATATTCACCTTTATAGCGAATACCTTTTCCTTTGTAAGGTTCTGGTTTTCTTACAGCACGAATATTTGCAGCGAATTCACCAACGCGTTGTTTGTCAATTCCTGATACTTTGATATCAGTAGCAGAAGTACATTCTACTGTTAAACCTTCTTCTACTTCAAATTCAATTGGGTGAGAATATCCAACATTTAATGTTAATTTTTTTCCGCTAACAGCAGCACGGAAACCGATACCTACTAGCTGAAGTTCTTTAACAAAACCTTGAGATACACCTTCAACCATATTGAATAGTAATGCACGAGTTGTACCGTGCAACTGTTTGATATGTTTCTCATCATTAGGACGAGTTACAGTTAATACATTTTCTTCTACTTTAATACCTAAAGTAGGGTTAAACTGACGAGTTAAAGTACCTTTAGGACCTTTAACAGTCACCTCATTCCCTTCAGCGACAGATACTTCTACGCCTGCAGGAATGGTAATCGCCTTATTACCGATACGTGACATTTTCTTACCTCCGTTTAGCTATTACCAAACGTAAGCGATGACTTCACCGCCAACATGTTTAGCGTTTGCTTCTTTATCTGTAATTACACCATGAGATGTAGAGATAATTGCTATTCCTAGTCCATTCATTACGCGAGGAATAGAATCCACTTTTGCGTATACTCGTAAACCAGGTTTAGAAATTCTCTTTAGCCCATTGATTACTTTTTCATTGTTAGGACCATATTTCAGTGTAATAGTAATTGTTTTCTTAACATCACCATCTACTGCGTAATCCGTGATGAATCCTTCATTTTTCAAAATCTTTGCGATTTCAACTTTTTCTTTGCTTGCAGGGATTTCTACTGTTTCGTGACGTGCCTGTAAGGCATTACGAATACGAGTAAGCATATCTGCAATCGGATCTGTCATAATCATGACTTTATTCCTCCTATCTAATTACCAACTTGCCTTCTTCACACCCGGAATTTGACCTTTATAAGCCAATTCACGGAAGCAAATACGGCATAGTTTGTATTTACGTAAAACTGAGTGAGGACGTCCACAACGCTCACATCTAGTGTACTCGCGCACTTTGTACTTTTGAGGACGTTTTGCTTTGTTTATCATTGCTTTTTTTGCCATATACGTCAAGTCCTCCTATTTCTTGAAAGGCATGCCCATTTCTTCTAGCAACGCCTTAGCTTCTTCGTTAGTATTTGCAGTCGTTACAATAACGATATCCATACCACGAACTTTATTTACCTTATCATAATCGATTTCTGGGAAAATCAATTGTTCTTTGATTCCTAAAGTGTAGTTTCCACGGCCATCAAATGCAGTATCACTTACACCACGGAAGTCACGAACTCGAGGTAAAGAGATATTCATTAATTTATCTAAGAAATCATACATTTTTTCTTTTCTTAGAGTTACTTTACATCCAATTGGCATACCTTCACGTAATTTGAAGTTTGCAATTGATTTTTTTGCTTTTGTGATTACTGGAGCTTGTCCTGTGATCTGTGCTAGTTCAGCTACAGCTTCATCTAACAATTTTGGGTTACCGATTGCTTCACCAATACCCATGTTAATAACTACTTTATCAATATGAGGCACTTCCATGATTGATTTGTAATTGAATTTTTTCATCAAACTTGGAGTTACAACCTCTTTATATTTCTGTTCTAGGCGGTTCATCCTTTAACCTCCCCTACTTAACTTCAGCGCCGGTTTTCTTATAGACGCGAACCTTTTCTGTATTACCTTTTTTATCAGTTTTAAATTCAAAACCTACACGGCTTGCTTTTTTAGCTTTTGAATCGTAAGCCATTACGTTTGAAACATGGATTGGTGCTTCTTTTTCAATGATTCCTCCATCAGGATTAGCCTGAGTTGGTTTCAAGTGTTTTTTAACAATGTTAACACCTTCCACGATTACTTTATTTTCCTTAGGAAAAACTTTGGTTACTTCACCGATAGTGCCCTTGTAAGCACCTGTAATAACCTGAACTTTATCACCTTTTTTGATTTTCACAAAGACACCTCCTTATAATACTTCTGGTGCCAAAGATACAATTTTCATGAAATCTTTGTCACGTAATTCACGTGCAACTGGTCCGAAAATACGAGTTCCACGTGGTGTTTTATCATCTTTGATCAATACAACTGCATTGTCATCGAATTTGATGTATGTTCCGTTTTCACGACGTACTCCACGTTTTGTACGTACGATTACACCTTTAACAACGTCACCTTTTTTAACAGTTCCACCAGGAGTAGCCTGCTTAACTGCGCAGACAACGATATCCCCGATGTTTGAGAACTTACGTACGCTTCCACCTAAACAACGGATTACTAATACTTCTTTAGCTCCAGTGTTGTCAGCGACGCGTAATCTACTTTCATTCTGGATCATGAATATCTACCTCCTGATTACAGCTGAACAGCTTTTTCAATGATTTTAACTAGACGGAATCTTTTTGTAGCAGATAATGGACGAGTTTCCATGATTTCTACTTTATCTCCCATTCTAGCTTCATTGTTTTCATCATGTGCTTTGAATTTCTTAGAATATTTTACACGTTTTCCGTATAATGGGTGAGTTTTCTTAGTTTCAACGATAACTGTAATAGTTTTATCCATTTTATCAGAAACTACAGTCCCACGATATACTTTACGGTTAGATCTTTCCATAACTTAGTGATCCTCCTTAATCCTGATTACTAAGCTCACGCTCAGTCATCACAGTTTTGATACGGGCAATTGTCTTTTTCACTGTCTTTAAACGAGCAGTGTTAGTCAACTGACCAGTAGCTTGTTGGAAACGAAGATTAAAAAGTTCATCTTTAAGCGTTTCGATCTCTTGTAATAATTCAGTGTTGCTTTTTTCTCTGATCTCTTTCGCTGTCATAATTACTTCTCTCCTTTTCTAACAACAAATTTTGTTTTAACTGGTAATTTGTGAGAAGCAAGACGGAATGCTTCACGTGCTACTTCTTCAGATACACCAGCGATTTCAAACATAACACGGCCCGGTTTAACAACTGCTACCCATCCTTCAGGAGCACCTTTACCAGAACCCATACGTACTTCTAGAGGTTTTTTCGTTCTTGCCATATGAGGGAAGATACGGATCCAAACCTTACCACCACGTTTCATATAACGAGTCATGGCGATACGAGCAGCTTCGATCTGACGGTTACTGATGTAGGCACCAGTATCAGCCATTAAACCATATTCACCAAAAGATACTTCACGACCAGCTTTCGCACGTCCCTCGTAGCTTAAACGGTGAGGTCTTCTATATTTAGTTCTCTTAGGCATTAACATAAATTAGTTTCCTCCTTCCGCTTTCTTAGGAGCATTTTCAGCTACAGAGTTTCTATTTCTCTGACTGTTGTTTTTATTTCCGCCACGGTTTCCACGACGGTTACGACGTCTGTCGTTTCCAGCATTTTTTGGAGCTTCTGGTTCTTGAACCATCTGTCCTGGAAGAACTTCTCCACGGCAGATCCAAACTTTAACACCTAGACGACCATAAGTCGTATGTGCTTCTTCCCAAGCATAATCGATATCAGCACGTAATGTGTGTAGAGGAACAACACCTTCGCTGTATCCTTCAGTACGAGCCATATCTGCTCCACCTAAACGACCAGATACTGCAGTTTTGATACCTTTTGCACCAGCACGCATTGTTCTCTGAATTGCTTTTTTCTGAGCAGTACGGAAACTAGCACGCTGTTCCAACTGATCTGCAATGCTGCGAGCTACTAATTTAGCATCTAAGTCTGGGTTTGCAATTTCTAAAACTTTCAAGTAAATGTTTTTTCCACCTGTAAGTTTTTCGATTTTCTTTTTCAACATTTCAACGTTTTCACCGTTTGTACCAATGATCACACCTGGACGAGCAGTACGGATCATGATTTCCACACGGTTTTTAGAACGTTCGATTTCTACTCTTGAAACTGATGCATTTTTGCATTCAGCAAACAAGAATTCACGAATTTTAACATCTTCTAACAATAAATCGGCATAATCCTTGTCAGCATACCATCTGGATTCCCAGTCACGGATGACACCAACACGTAATCCGATCGGACTAACTTTCTGTCCCATGAGCTACCTCCTTAATCACGCTCGTCAACCACAATTGTAATGTGGCTGGTGCGTTTGTGGATTGCACTTGCAGATCCTTTTGCACGTGGCATAAAACGTTTTAAAGTAATACCTTCATTAGCATAGCATGCCTTAACGTACAATTTTTCTTCATCCAAATCATGGTTATTAACTGCATTTGCTACTGCAGATTTTAACACTTTACCAACTGCTTCTGCTGCAACGTTTGGTGTAAATTTTAAGATTGCAGCTGCTTCAGCAGCATCTTTCCCACGAATCAAATCGATAACAATACGAGCTTTTCTAGGTGGGATACGTAATGTTTTCGCTGTTGCTTTTACTTCCATTATAACGTTTCCTCCTTATCTCTTAGCTTTCTTGTCATCATCGCCATGTCCACCGTATTTACGGGTTGGCACGAATTCACCAAGTTTGTGACCTACCATATCTTCTGTAACGTAAACAGGTAAGTGTTCTTTACCGTTGTAAACGGCAAATGTATGTTCCACAAACTGAGGGAATATAGTTGAACGACGTGACCAGGTTTTAATAACTTGTTTTTTACCAGCCTTGTTCAGTTCTTCCACTTTTTTCATTAAGTGGTCATCACAGAATGGGCCTTTTTTAAGACTACGACTCATTTTTTCATTTCCTCCTTTGCCTATTTGCCATTACGACGACGAACGATCAATTTCGTTGAAGCTTTTTTAGTTTTACGAGTTTTTACACCCATAGCTTTTTTACCCCAAGGTGTCATTGGAGATTTACGTCCTACTGGAGTACGTCCTTCACCACCACCATGAGGGTGATCATTAGGGTTCATAACAGAACCACGAACAGTTGGGCGAACACCTTTCCAACGCATACGTCCAGCCTTACCATAGTTAACTAGGCTGTGGTCTTCATTTCCAACCTGTCCGATAGTTGCACGGCAATTAGACAGAATTCTACGAACTTCACCAGAAGCTAAACGAACCGTTGTATATTTTTCTTCAATACCAAGGATCTGAGCTGATGTACCAGCGGAACGAGCCATCTGGCCACCTTTACCTGGTTTTAATTCAATATTGTGGATGAAAGTACCTTCTGGGATATCTTTCAATTCTAATGCATTACCAACTTTAATGTCGGCACCTGCTCCAGATACTACTGTCATACCAACAGTTAATCCTTTAGGAGCGATGATGTAACGTTTTTCACCATCTGCATAGTTTAATAAAGCAATGTTTGCAGAACGGTTTGGATCGTATTCGATAGTAGCTACACGAGCTGGGATACCATCTTTATTTCTTTTGAAATCGATGATACGGTAAGCTCTTTTATGTCCGCCACCTTTATGGCGAGTAGTGATACGTCCGTTGTTATTACGTCCACCTTTGCTTTTTAATGGAGCTAATAAGCTTTTTTCTGGTTTATTTGTGGTAATTTCTTCATAGCTTAAGCTTGTCATACCACGACGACCTGGAGTGGTCGGTTTATACTTCTTAATTGGCATGTTGTCAATTTCCTCCTTACGCAATATTTATTCAGGAAATAGCGTGCTTCTTCCTGATATTATTCAGCATCGTCGCCGAATAAGTTGATATCCTGTCCTTCTTTGATTTTTACATATGCTTTACGAACAGCTTTTGTTTTACCAACATATTTACCCATTCTCTTAGTTCTTGGTTTTACATTAACGATGTTTACTTTTTCAACATCAACACCAAAAACAGCTTCTACAGCTTGTTTGATCTGAGTTTTGTTAGTTCCTTTTTTTACTTCAAATGTTACTTTATTATCTTCGTCCATATATCTCATTGTTTTTTCAGTGATGATTGGACGAATAATGATATCCTTGTAGTTTTCCATTATGCAAGTGCCTCCTCAACATCTTTCACAGCAGCTTCTGTAAAGACGATTTTGTTAGCATTTACGATATCGTAAACATTTAATCCATCAGCAGTTAACATCATCATTGTTGGGATGTTTCTCATACTTAGGAATGCGTTTTCAAAATCTTCACCTTCAGATACTACAAATAAAGTTTTCTTAGGTGCGTTGATATCTGCGATAATCTGATTGAAAGCTTTTGTTTTAGGAGCTTCTAATTCAAATTTATCTACAACGCTCATTGCGTTTTCTAACACTTTTTCAGATAATACTGATTTTAATGCTAGACGACGAACTTTTTTGTTTAATTTGTAACCATAGTTTCTTGGAGTAGGACCAAATACTGTTCCTCCACCTCTCCACTGTGTTGCACGGATAGAACCCTGACGAGCACGTCCAGTTCCTTTCTGACGCCAAGGTTTACGTCCACCGCCACTTACTTCAGTACGAGTTTTTGTGTCGTGTGTTCCCTGACGCATAGATGCTCTCTGCATAATGATAGCATCGAAGATACATTGCTGATTTGGCTCGATGCCAAATACTGTATCAGCAAGAGTTATTTCTTTCAACTCTTTACCAGTTTGGCTTAATACGACCATCTTAGGCATCTTTTATTCCTCCTCTTTCGTGTAATCTACTAATGTTACAGGTTCTGTATTACCTTTTGAACATTTAGCAGAGCGTACCATTACCATTCCACGTTTTGGTCCAGGCACGTTACCTTTGATTAATAAGTAGTTGTTTTCAACATCAACTTTGATTACTGTCAAGTTCTGGTTAGTAGTTCTGTATCCACCTTCTTGACCAGCCATTACTGTTCCCTTTAAGATTTTACCCTGACGAGAAGTAATACCATTTGTTGCAAGAGAACCGATATGTCTGTGATGTCCAGAACCATGGCTCTTAGGACCGATTTTCGCATTGTTACGAACAATCGTACCCATGAATCCTTTACCTTTTGATGTACCGATAACATCAACAGTTTCACCAGCACTGAAGATACCAACGTTAACTTCAGCTCCTAGTTCAAGATCTGCGAATTCGCTGTCACGAATTTCTCTAACAAATCTTTTTGGTGCAGTGTTAGCTTTTGCAGCGTGTCCTACTTCAGCTTTAGTACTGCGTTTTTCCTTAACATCTTCAAAACCTAATTGTACAGCTTCGTATCCGTCGTTTTCCACTGTTTTCTTCTGTAATACAACATTTGGACAAGCCTCAACCACAGTTACTGGAATCAGTGTTCCATCTTCTGTAAAGACCTGAGTCATTCCAAGTTTACGTCCTAGAATACCTTTCATGATGTCACCTCCATTACAGCTTAATTTCGATGTCAACACCACTTGGCAGTTCTAAACGACTCAATGAATCGATTGTCTCTGCTGTAGGTCCGACGATCTCAATTAAACGTTTGTGAGTTCTGATTTCGAACTGTTCGCGAGAATCTTTGTATTTGTGTACCGCACGCAGAATTGTTACAACCTGCTTTTCAGTTGGAAGAGGTACTGGTCCAACAATTTTCTTAGCACCGTGAGCTTGTGCTGCCTGCACGATCTTTTCAGCAGAAGCATCTAAGATTCTGTGCTCATAAGCTTTTAAGCGAATTCTTACGCTATTTTTTGCCATGAATATATCTCCTTTCGCCTATATGGACTATAGACTCGCTCGATGCGAATTCCCTGACCTCGCCGTCCATGACAACGTTTCTCAGTGGGTCAGCAACCTCGCATGTCCTCGCGGTCGTGATAATATTCTATCACATCCAAAAGTTGATTTCAACCCTTATTTATCGCTTTTTTTCGTTTTTTTCAAAAATTTTTTTATCTATCAGATTTAGTAAAAAAATCTCTAATTTTTAACTTTTCCATCTAAATATCTTTCTTTTTATTGAAAAAAACTTCTATTTTACTAGAAGCTTTTTTCTTCACCACCTATAAAGGTATATAAATTTTTCTCCATAATATGTTCTAAACTTGCAACCGATATCTTTCTAATCTCTGCAATTTGCTTCATACTTCTTTCTAATATCAATGGATATTCATCCAGTAATACTTCTCTTTTCTCACACCAGGCACAAGCAGAAAGTCCATCAGTTTCAATCAAAATACGGTCAATAGGAACTTTTTTTGCGGTTTCATAAACAGAGCTATCATACGCAATAGAAGGACCTATCGTGAACCAGCATCCCAATCGTATAAATTCTTCCAAATATTCATAACATGAATACCAATGAACAAGATATCGATTTTTATACTTCTTAATCATCTCATATGCTATTTTTTCTTTGCCTTTAATATGAAGAATTACTGGCTTTTGATGTTTATATGCAAACAATAGCTGTTTGTCAAATATTTCCTTCTGCAACTGTTCATCTACTTCACACCATACATTATCCAAGCCAATTTCTCCAACAATACTTGTATCCTCAAGAACACTCTGCATTTTAGACATATCCTGTTTTTCAACATCCCAAGGATGTATTCCCGCACTTATATAAAGATTTGGATTCTCTTTCTGCAGATCCCTTAAAAACATATACTCTTCCAAAGAAGCAGCATTAGCTATACAGCCGATTTTCTTCAATTCCTGCAGTTTTACTAATTTTCTATCTTCTATATGCACATGTGCATCAAATAACATAAACTATACTTCCTTTTTCATCATATTATAAATTTTTTTCTTTAATTCTCCCTGATCATACAGCCATTCTCTGCTTTTGATACAGTCCTTTAAATCTATTTCTTCACATATATGAGCAGGAGAATCCCCTAAAACCAAAATACGATCAGCAAGATAGATTGCTTCCTCAATATCATGTGTTACAAGCAGCATTGTTCGATTTAATTCTTTCCTTAAATTCAATAGCCAATCCTGCATATCATTACGAGTAATGACATCAAGCGCTCCAAAAGGCTCATCTAATAATAAAATATCTGCATCACATAAGGCAGTACGAAGGAAAGCGGCTCTTTGTCGCATTCCCCCAGATAGTTCATTTGGATAGGCATTTTCATATCCTTTTAATCCAAATGTTTCAAATTCTTTTAATGCTTTCTTTTTAGCATCTGAAACACAATGATGTATTTTCCCATATAAACAAACATTATCAATGATTGTTTTCCATGGTAACAATAAATCGTTTTGCGGCATATAAGCAAAATGAGAAGAAATGCCATGAACTTCCGCATCATCTACAAATACTTTCCCGTTTTCACTTTCTAGTAAACCCGCCAAAATATTTAAAAGGGTTGATTTACCACAGCCGCTTGGACCAATTATAGCCACAAACTCGCCTTTCTGTACTTGAAAATCTACATCTTGTAAAATCTGACGTTGTTCAAATGATATAGACATTTTTTCTACTTTCAGTTTCATAGCACCTATTCCTTATTCCACAAACTCATTAGTATATTGTTCACTTGCTTTTATATTCTCATCAATTAATTTGTTTTCATACATGAAAGAAGTATAATTATCCCAAACTTCGTCTTTCATAACACCCCAAGTATCAGCTCCTTCAGCATACTTAGAACTTAAGAACTTTTGGCTTTCTGTTAAGAACTCAATATCATAATCAGGAATAACCTTGCTTAAAATCTCAGCAGATTCTTCAGGGTTGTCAATTGCATATTCATATCCCTTCTTTACTGCATTCATAAATTTTTGTACAGTTTCAGGATCATTTTCAATCATATCTTCATTTGTAATAATTACTGGAGTATAGTAATCTAAACGTTCATCTAATTCATTTAAAGGCATATAATTCAAATCATAACCTTCCATCTGGCCTTTTAAAACAGCCCAGCCTTCAAATTCCCATTGAATATCAACTGTTTTCCCTAAAGAAGCAAACCCACTTCCATCAGCACCAATCATTGTTAGTTTTGAAAAATCAGCATTATTTGCCTGCATAACTGCTTTAATAACTGCTTCCTCACTTGGTGCCTGCCATCCTGCATAAATTTTTCCTTCAAAATCCTTTGGTGAATTTATATCAGCGCTTTTTAAAGAAACAAACCCGCTGGTATTATGTTGAATAACTGTCGCTATAGCACGAATTGGAAGTGGTTCTTCAGCTGTTCTTGCATATGTCACATCTTCCTGATAGCTTACACCAAATTCGCCTTTACCTGTCGCAACCAAAGTAGCACTAGTAGCATCATCTCCTGGTTCAATAATTTCAACATCTAACCCCTCATCTTCAAAATATCCTTTTTCCTGTGCTACATAAATTCCAGTATGATTCGTATTAGGAACATAGTCTAGAATTAATGTTACTTTCTTATTTCCATCTGCCGATGAATTTGAATCATTTGAACAGCCACTCATCGAAATAGCCATAAAAGCCACTAATAACAAACTACTTAACTTTTTCATTTTCTTTACCCTCTTCTCTTTCTTGTATGCGGAAAAATAATTTTTTCCATTATTGATACTATGCCATGCAGCGCTAAGCTCAACAAAATAACAACAACCACACAGGCGAATACTTTATCTAACATATATCCGTTTTTAACACGAATCATATAATACCCTAATCCTGCTGAAGCACTTAGCCATTCACCAACAATAGCTCCACCTATACAATAAGTTGCGGCCACTTTTAAACCCGAAAATAACGCTGTAGAAGCAGCTGGAATTTTTACATATGCATAAACCTGCCATTTCTTTGCACCAAAACTTCTAAGTAAGTTAATCTGTTTTTGATCAACATTACCTAAGGCATCACAAAATGAAATTACGATTGGAAAAAAACACATAAAAATAACCATCAATACTTTTGGAGCCATTCCAAAACCTAGCCAGATTGAAAACAAAGGTCCTAAAACCATAACAGGAACTGTTTGAGTTACAACTAAATGAGGAAAAATACTATGTTTGAACGCTTGAGATAAATCCATTGCGATTGCGATAAGAATAGCCAGAAAAAGCGCAATAATTAATCCAGCTACAGCTTCTTTTAAAGTCACAAGAGAATGCATCCATAACACATCTCTATTCTCAATTAATGATAAAACAATCTTAGATGGCGCTGGTAATATATAGAGATCAATATCAAAGAAATATACACAGCCTTCCCATATTCCAAGAACAAGCAGTAAAGTTATTACTGGCATCCCATATTTATATATATTTTTCATTTCCAACCCCCTTTCTAATAAAAAAACACCTCTACGAGGCGTAAGTGAACCAATCTAAAAAAATATAGATATGACTCCCTACGCTAGCATTAACTAGATCAGGTCAAAAGGGACTATCTCAGCCATCAGGCACCCCTGTCATGACATTATAATTATACACATAAAGACATGAAATGAAAAGAAAAAATGTATTATTAGCTTTTGCTATTCCACCAATAATACACTATCAGTTATTCATTCACAAAATTTACAGCAGTTCCATAAGCAATTACCTCCGCAGCTCCGCCCATAATTGCACTTGTCGCAAAACGTATATTCACAATAGCATCGGCTCCTAAACTCTTCGCTTCTTCTATCATTCGATTTGTAGCAATTTCTCTAGCTTCATTCATCATCTCATTATATGCTTTTAATTCTCCACCAATTAATTGTTTAAAACTTTGCCCAATATCACTACCTATGTTTTTAGATTGGATCGTACTTCCTTTTACCAATCCAATCATTTTCAACGTTTTCCCTGTAATATAGTCTGTATTCACTAACATCATAAATAACGCCTCCATTGCATAAATATTTTCCACAAATATTACTGAACATATAATTATATGATAAGACAATATCTCTAATATCTTAATTCAATTATAACATAACCTATATTCTAGGGCAAAAAAAGAGCACTCTAAGAGTGCCCTTAAATTTCAGATAATATTACTCGATGATTTCAGTAACGTTTCCTGAACCTACTGTACGTCCACCTTCACGGATAGAGAATTTAGTGTTTGCTTCAATAGCGATTGGAGCAATCAATTCTACAGTCATTTCAACGTTGTCACCAGGCATTACCATGTCAGTTCCTTCTGGAAGAGAGATAACACCAGTTACGTCAGTTGTACGGAAGTAGAACTGAGGACGGTAGTTAGATACGAATGGAGTGTGACGTCCACCTTCTTCTTTAGTCAAGCAGTAAACCTGAGCTTTGAATTTAGTGTGTGGGTGTACTGATCCTGGTTTAGCAAGAACCTGTCCACGCTGGATCTGATCACGGTTGATACCACGAAGCAATGCCCCGATGTTATCTCCTGATTCAGCGAAGTCTAACTGTTTACGGAACATTTCTAGACCTGTAATAACAGTTTTCTGAGTATCTTTGATACCAACGATTTCAACTTCTTCTCCAAGTTTAACGATACCACGTTCAACACGTCCAGTAGCAACTGTACCACGTCCAGTGATAGTCATAACGTCTTCTACAGACATCAAGAATGGTTTGTCAGTTTCACGAACTGGATCTGGGATGAATTCATCAACAGCATCCATAAGTTCTTTGATAGCTCCAACGTATTTTTCGTCACCTTCAAGAGCTTTTAATGCAGAACCACGGATAACTGGAGCGTTGTCTCCATCGAATCCGTATTCGCTTAATAATTCACGAACTTCCATTTCAACTAGGTCGATTAATTCTTCATCATCAACCATGTCACATTTGTTCAAGAATACTACGATGTAAGGTACACCTACCTGACGAGCAAGTAGGATGTGCTCACGAGTCTGAGGCATAGGACCATCAGAAGCAGCAACTACAAGGATAGCACCGTCCATCTGAGCAGCACCAGTGATCATGTTTTTAACGTAGTCAGCATGACCTGGGCAGTCAACGTGTGCATAGTGACGTTTGTCAGTCTGATATTCAACGTGTGCAGTGTTGATTGTGATACCACGTTCTTTTTCTTCAGGTGCACCATCAATCTGATCGTAAGCCTGAGCCTGTGCTTTACCTTCTTTTGCAAGAACGTTAGTGATAGCAGCAGTTAATGTAGTTTTACCGTGGTCAACGTGTCCGATAGTTCCAATGTTAACATGTGTTTTGGAACGGTCAAATTTTTCTTTTGCCATTTTTAATTTTCCTCCTAATTTAATAGTTTCCAAATATATTCTAATTCAATCTTTTTATAAAAGCAACAATTAATTTTCAGAACTGTTGTTTTTAACGATTTTTTC
This sequence comes from uncultured Solobacterium sp., assembly GCA_900552125.1. Lineage (GTDB taxonomy): Bacteria > Bacillota_I > Bacilli_A > Erysipelotrichales > Erysipelotrichaceae > Clostridium_AQ. Next base: position 15,003 of record URYK01000051.1, read on the forward strand.
AGCAATACTCTTAGGAACTTCAGCGTAGTGGTCAAATTTCATAGAGTAATTTCCACGACCCTGAGTGAATGAACGCAAGTCAGTTACATATCCGAACATTTCAGATAGAGGGATGTGTGCCTTAACAATAATCGCATTTCCTCTTTCTTCCTGATCTACGATAGCTCCACGACGAGAACTTACGTCACCCATTACAGATCCAAGGTATTCATTTGGTGCAGTTACTTCAACCATCATGATTGGTTCTAGAATTACTGGTTTACATTTTTTAGCAGCAGCTTTTAATGCCATACTTGCCGCAATCTTATAAGCCATTTCACTAGAGTCTACATCATGGTAAGAACCATCAAATAGAGTAGCTTTAATATCGATTACAGGATATCCTGCGATGATACCATTTTCAAGAGCATCTCTTAAACCTTCTTCTGTAGGTTTGATGTATTCACGAGGTACGCTTCCACCAACTGTAGCGTCAACGAATTCAAATCCTTTTCCTTCTTCCTGAGGTTCGAATTTGATCCATACGTGACCATATTGTCCACGACCACCAGATTGTTTGATATATTTACCTTCACAATCAGCAGCTTCGCGGATAGTTTCACGATAAGCAACCATTGGCTGACCAACATTTGCTTCTACTTTGAATTCACGACGAAGACGATCAACGATGATATCTAAGTGAAGTTCACCTACACCAGCGATAATAGTCTGTCCTGTTTCCTGATCTGTATAAGTTTTGAATGTTGGATCTTCTTCTGCCAATTTAGCAAGAGCCAATCCCATTTTATCCTGGTCAGCTTTTGTTTTTGGTTCCAAAGACAATTCAATAACTGGTTCAGGGAATTCCATTGATTCAAGAATAATTGGAGCATCTTCAGCACATAAGCTGTCACCTGTTGTAGTTGCTTTTAAACCAACTGCAGCAGCGATATCTCCAGCATATACTTCTTCAATTTCTTTACGAGAGTTTGCATGCATCTGAACGATACGTCCAAAACGTTCTCTTTTTCCTTTTGTTGAGTTCAATACATAGCTTCCTGCTTTTGCAGTACCAGAGTATACACGGAAGTAAGAAAGTTTTCCAACGAATGGGTCAGTCATGATTTTGAATGCTAAAGCAGCAAATGGCTCGCTGTCACTTGCATGACGTTCAACTTCTTCACCGTTTTCCAATGTACCTTTAATTGCAGGAATATCTAATGGACTAGGCAAGTAATCAACTACTGCATCTAATACCATCTGAACCCCTTTGTTCTTATAAGCAGATCCACATAATACTGGGAAGAAATCACCGTTACATACTGCAATACGTAATACACGTTTAATTTCTTCAACACTTGGTTCTTCACCTTCAAGAATCTGCATCATGAAGTCTTCATCATAGTCAGCTAGATAGTCTAGCAGTTTTGCACGATATTCTTCACAAAGATCTTTCAAATCTTCAGGAACTTCTTCAATTTTGATGTCTGTTCCTAAGTCATTTGTATAGATTTCAGCTTTTCTTTCAATAATATCTACAATTCCTGAGAAAGTAGATTCTGCACCGATTGGTAACTGAATTGGACAAGATTTAGCTCCAAGACGATCTGTAATTGTTTTACATGACATCAGGAAGTCTGCTCCAGTCGCATCCATTTTGTTACAGAATACAATACGAGGTACCCCATAAGTTGTCGCCTGACGCCAAACTGTTTCAGTCTGAGGCTCAACACCAGCTTTTGCATCTAGAACGGTTACAGCACCATCTAATACACGAAGAGAACGTTCTACTTCTACAGTGAAGTCTACGTGCCCTGGAGTATCGATAATGTTGATACGGTGTCCCTTCCAAGCAGCTGTTGTAGCTGCTGAAGTAATCGTAATACCACGTTCCTGTTCCTGTGCCATCCAGTCCATTGTAGAAGCCCCATCATGAGTTTCTCCAATTTTGTGGTTAACACCTGTATAATACAGGATACGTTCTGTTGTAGTTGTTTTACCAGCATCGATGTGAGCCATGATACCAATGTTACGTGTTTTTTCTAATGAATACTGACGTGGCATAATGGTTCTCCTTTCTTACCAGCGGTAATGAGCAAATGCTTTATTAGCTTCTGCCATTTTGTGAGTGTCTTCACGTTTTTTAACAGATGCACCACTTCCATTAGCTGCATCCATAATTTCAGCAGCAAGTCTTTGCTCCATAGTTTTTTCATTTCTTAAACGAGCATAATTTACAATCCAACGTAGACCTAAAGTCAAACGTCTTTCTGCAGATACTTCTACTGGAACCTGATAGTTAGCTCCACCAACACGGCGAACTTTTAGTTCCAACAATGGCATAACGTTTTCAAGAGCTTTTTCGAAAACTTCCATTGGTTTTTCATTTGTTTTTACTTCAATAATATCAAACGCATTGTACAGAATCTTCTGTGCAACCCCTCTTTTACCATCAATCATGATTTTGTTGATTAAACGAGTAACCAGCTTGGAGTTGTAAATTGGATCTACTAATACATCACGTTTTGCTACATGTCCTTTTCTAGGCATTTAATTTCCTCCTTTCACAATTGATTTATTTCTTTCCTTCTTTAGGTTTTTTAGCACCATACAATGAACGGCTCTGATTACGGTTAGCAACACCAGCGCAGTCCAATGTACCACGAATAATGTGGTAACGAACCCCTGGAAGGTCCTTAACACGTCCTCCACGAATCATTACAACACTGTGCTCCTGTAGGTTATGTCCAATACCTGGAATGTAAGCAGTAACTTCCATACCATTACTTAAACGAACACGGGCATATTTACGAAGTGCTGAGTTTGGTTTTTTAGGTGTCATAGTTCCGACACGAGTACAAACTCCACGTTTCTGAGGTGCACTCAAGTTTGTAGGACGTTTTTTAATTGAGTTATATCCTCTATTCAGAGCAGGAGACTTAGAAAGCTTTACGCTCTGTTCACGACCTTTACGAATTAATTGGTTAATTGTTGGCATAATGTCCTCCTTTCACTAACACACATTTCCGGGTGTGTCATTTCGAAGTGTAAATGTAGTTCCCGCGAACGGGAACTTAAAAAATCCACTTGCCCTGTAATGATAAAACATCAGTAATCACTTGTCAATACCTTTTTATAAATTCTTTGTAAAAGTACCAACATTTTAGTATAATGATATCGATAATGAAAAAAAGAAGGAAGTTGGAGGTATTTCATGACTTACAAAATTGCTTTTTTTGATATGGATGGAACACTATATCAGACAGAAAATGATATTATTCAGGAATCTAGTATACGCTCATTACAAAAATTAAAAGAAGAGGGTTTTGTTGTGTGTGCCGCAACAGGAAGACCATTAAATCAAATGAATTTAATTCTTAATCGTGTTCATTTTGACTATATGGTTTTAATCAACGGAGGCTATGTGCTAGATAAAAATCAGGAACTATTGTTTGAAAACCCTCTAAACAAACATACTACTGAGGAAATAGTAGAATGGTGTCAGAAGAAAGAAAATGGAATTATGCTTCATTTTGGTGACAGCACTTATATATATAACCATTTCTATCCTTTCTATTATTTCTGTAGAGATCATCATGTCTTAGATTATTTATTCTATGACGAACAAAGATCATATCATAAACGTCATAATGCATATAATGCAGTTATCATGACAAAAGATAAAAAGGGATTAGATGATTTTATAAAAGAACATCTAATGTTAAGAAGTGATTTAATCAATGTTTCCCAAGATCATTTCTGTTTTGATGTCTTTAATGCTAATAATGATAAGTTTGTCGGTATCAATCAAGTGTTAAAACATCTTAATCTAAGTTGGGAAGAATGTATTTGTTTTGGTGATAGCACAAATGATATAAAAATGTTAGAAATGGCAGGAGCTGGAATTGCCATGGGTAATGCAAGTGATTATGTTAAATCCTTTGCTAATATACATACAACTTCTGTATATGATCATGGTATCGCCAATGCATTAAATAATCTGCTAGATTTCAATATTGAACTTAAATAATACGCACTATGCATATATTAAAAGAAGTCACTTGACCAATGTCATTAAGTTAAAGTTGGCAAAAAGTTAGTAGATACACAAAAGATAATTATTGAATTTGCTAGCCATACTTTTGTGGGAGCGAAAAAGTGCAGTATTGCTACTCCACAGTTAAAGGTATATAATAGGGGTGGTTAATCAAGTCTATAGATGAATGATACGACTGGTTTTCTTCTAACTAAA
>URYK01000052.1 GCA_900552125.1 uncultured Solobacterium sp.
AGAAGCTAACGAATTAACTACCTAAATTAAGTTAATTCGTTAAAGCCTCTTTTTTTCATATGATTTTCAAGTTACTTTATCTGAATTAAATCAGTAAAAAAAACGATAAGTGAAGCATATAGATGTCATAATTTTATTGGTGATGAAATGTTAATTTAATAATCTAAGCGTTTTCATTTCTAGGTGTAAGATGTATAATAAAGACAAGGAGGATTTTGTTTATGGAGAACTTTGTATATTCAATACCAACAAAAATTTATTTTGGAAAAGGACAGATTTGTCATATTGGGGAAATCGTATCTGATTATGGGAAGAAGGCTTTATTAGTTTATGGAGGAGGAAGCATTAAAAGAAACGGCATATATGATGATGTAGTTAAATATTTGAAAGAAAGTAATGTTTCCTGGTGTGAATTATCTGGTGTAGAACCAAACCCAAGAATTACGACAGTTCGTAAAGGTGTAGAATTATGTCGTAAAGAAAATATCGATGTTATTGTTCCTATTGGAGGAGGAAGCACTATTGATTGTGCTAAAGTCATTGCAGGAGCTGTGACATACCCTAATGATGCGTGGGATATTGTATTAGACCCTTCTAAGATTGTTAGTGTACTGCCTATTGTTTCTGTGCTTACTTTATCCGCAACAGGAAGTGAAATGGATACATTCGCAGTTATCAGCAATATGGAAACAAATGATAAAATTGGTACTGGTCATGAGGATATGAGACCTAAAGCATCAATTCTTGATCCAAGTTATACATATAGTGTTTCAGCGTATCAGACAGCAGCTGGGACTGCAGATATCATGAGTCACATTTTAGAATGTTATTTTTCAAATGTAGAAGGATATTTGCAAGATCGAATGGCAGAAGGCTTACTGAAAACCTGTATCGAATATGGTGTGAAGGCAGTACAGCATCCGGATGACTATGAAGCTCGTGCAAATTTAATGTGGACAAGCAGCTGGGCAATCAATAATTTTATTAAATTAGGTAAAGATGTTGCTTGGACAGTTCATCCTATGGAACATCAGTTGTCAGCATATTATGATATTACTCATGGTGTAGGACTAGCAATTCTAACTCCTCATTGGATGAAATATGTATTAAATGAAAATACAGTCGCAAAATTTAAGGAATATGGTGTTAATGTATGGGGAATTGATTCTGAAAAAGATCCTTTTGAAATTGCGGAAGAGGCTATTCAGAAGACAAAAGATTACTTCTTAGCTATGGGAATTCCGATGACTTTGAAAGAAGTTGGAATTGAAGATGAAAAATATTTTGATGTTATGGCAGAAAAAGCTGCGGCTGATTTGAAGGGTGCTTATGTAGAATTAACAAAAGAGGATGTTAAGAAAATCTATCAGATGGCAGCATAAAACTTATAAAATGTATCGCTTCACAATGGTACACTTTTCTTTTTGGAAATAGTATACGAAATATGCTAGATATGTTATAGTAGAGGCAACTGAAAGCGAGGGATATAATGAAAAAATATATGTGTTTTTTAATTCCGATTTATGCATTATATGTTTTTGTATTGTTCTATATAATGTTGCCTCCAATTAATTGGCATGCGCCTGAATTTTGGAGCTTTATGATGATGACGGTAGCACCAGTCTTAGTAATTTTAATTATTTATTCATTTGTGAAGAGACAGATTCATTCTTTCCAGGATTGGCGCTTTAGTTTTCAAAATAGAAAAAGTGTTAATGCGACTAGTTCCTCAAAAAAATGGGGCAAGATATGCAAGATATCTGTATGTATTCTAGCATTTATGATAGTATTCCCGTCAGCCGCAAAATTAGTAACTTCTCGTATTTTCCATGCGAAAAGCTTTGCACAGCGTATAGAGCCCAAAAATGTTTCATTTAGTGAGGTTCCAGAAGTTGATTTTACTAAAACACCAATTATTGATCGAGATAGCTCTGTTCGACTTGGTGATAAGGTTATGGGAAATATGACTGAGTGGGTTTCTCAGTTTAATGTTAGTAATGAATATACACAGATTTCATATAAAGATAGTGTTTATCGTGTAACTCCATTAACATACAATGGTTTTATCAAATATTTTACTAATCGCTCTGAAGGTGTTCCTGCATATATTACAGTAGATAGTACAAGTGGAAAGACTAACTTAGTAAAACTGAAAGATATTGGAATGTCAGGTATGAGGTATGTTCCTAGCGCATACTTCAATGAAAACTTAAATCGCCATCTGCGTTTTCAATATCCTACAGAAATATTTGGCAGTCCTTCCTTTGAAATTGATGAAGAAGGACATCCATGGTATATCTGTACAACATATACGTATTCTGGAGTAGGAAATAAAAAACAGGTTACTGGTGCAGTATTCCTTGATCCGATTACTGGAGATAGTACAAAATATAAAGTAGGGGAGATACCTGCTTGGGCAGATCGAATCTTTCCAGAGTCTTTAGTTGTGGAAGAGTTAGATGATAATGGAAGTCTGCAGAAAGGTTTTATTAACTCTATTATTGGACAGAGTGGCGTAACAGTGACAAGCGAGGGATATAACTATTTAGAAAAGAATGGTGATATCTGGCTTTATAGCGGCTTAACTTCTGCGAATTCTGATGAATCAAATTTAGGATTTGTGCTTGTGAATTTACGAACTCATGAAGCTATGAAGATAGCGACTGCTGGTGCTAATGAGACCAGCGCGATGAAGAGTGCACAATCTGAAGTTAAAAATTATGGTTATCAGTCAACTTTCCCATTACTGATTAATGTGAAAGGCAATCCAGTGTATTTGATGTCTTTGAAAGATAACGGATTGATTAAAATGTATGCGACAGTTTCTGCAGTAGATTATCAGAAAGTCGCAACGGTATATACGGATGAAGGACTAGATACTTTGTTGAAGAAAACTTTGGAACTGTTAGGGACTGGAAGTAACGATACTTTGAGTGAGGAATCATTAAAAGAAGCAGACATTACGGTTTCTGCTGTTGAAAAGATAAATATTGATGGCACAACAACATACTATATTCAGTCTGATGCAGGAGATATTTATAAAATTCCATTCTCTACCAAATATGAAGAACAGCTTGTATTCTTAAAAGCAAATGATCATTTGAAAATCACTTATATTGATTCAGATGGTATAAAAACGATTAAAGAAATAAAGAAATAAAATATATAAAAGATACCTGAGGATATTCAGGTATTTTTTATGATTTTCTGATAAAATAGTATTGAAAAGGGTGATGGATATGAGTAAATATGTGGCTAGTGATATTCATGGACTGAAAGAACGTTATGATGCAATGATTCAGTGTTTAAACTTACAGGAAGATGACACTTTGTATATCTTAGGGGATGTTGTTGATCGAGGGCCTGATGGCATTGCGATCTTACAGGATATCATGAAAAGAAAAAATATTGTGATGCTGTTGGGAAATCATGAATATATGATGAAACAATATTATGATGCACAAAGAGGAAAAATTGATGATCAAGAAGAGGTCTACATAATACAAGACCGCTGGTATCGTAATCATTGTGGACCTACAATTAATGAATTTGAAAAACTATCATTAGAGGAACAGGATATTATTTTGAATTTTCTTGATACTTTGCCTTTAGCTATTTGTGATTTAAAAGCAGGAGATAATTTGTATTATTTATCGCATGGCAGTGTCTCAAAACAATTTACGAGTGGGGTTGTATATCAAAGAGATGTTTTGGGGAGTGAAGTGACAATTGAAGATTTTGTATGGAATCGTATGGTGATTGATGATCCGGTATTTAATGATCGCTGTATTATTGTTGGACATACTCCAACCTTGTTTTATCAAGATAATAAACCATATGCGGTATATGCGAATACAGATGATATAAAAACAGCTAGTATTATAGATATTGATTGTGGTTGTGCAGTAAATAATCAGGATACAAGACTAGGGGTCGTATGTTTAGATGATCGCACTTGTATGTATTTTTAAAGTAAAAGCGATTGCGTTGATGCAATCGCTATATTATTGGTGATTATCTATAAAAGAGAATACATGGTGATAATATTCTTGTGGCTGAGCATACATCGCTGCTTTATGTCCACTGTTTTCGATAATATAGAGTTCTTTATCTGAATTACAGGATTCATAAAGTGTAAAAGCCATTTCACTAGGAACTTGCTTATTTTGGTCACCATGTAGAAAAAGGATAGGAATGTATGCTTTTTCAAGCTTAGGAAGAGCACTTGCCTTACGAATCTGAAAACCCATTTTCTGTTTTACAAGAACACCCATTGAATCTAAGATAGGGAAAGCAGGCATTTTATAATATTGATTCATCTGCCAGGATAAAATATCATAAACAGAAGTATAAGCACTGTCCGCAACGATATTTCGAACATTTATAAGTTTGTCTTGAGGACACATAAGGATAGTAGATGCACCCATAGATATCCCATATAGAGTGATTTCAGCTTGAGAATCAATATCTAGGATTGCGCTAATCCAGTCTAATAAATCTTTACGTTCCAGCCAGCCTAAAGAAATGAAATTTCCTTCACTTTCGCCATGAGCTCTGGCATCAGGAGTTAAGACATGGAATCCATGTTCATGAAAAATCTTGGTGATTGGACGCATATCTTCCTTACTTCCGCCATAATCATGCAAGAGGATTGCCCAGCGATGTGAAGTATGCTCAGATGATGGATAGTGTAAAGCAACAAGTTGTAGGTTATCTTCTGTTTCAATGCTTATTTTATCAATTGCGATATCCTGTACCCATTTTTTGCTTTGCACGATTTCTTTGTGTCTCTGAATCTTTTGGCTTTCATTTAAATTGCTTTCTGCAAGACCAAGCTCTTTTCCTTTTATGAGCTTTTTTCGATTCATCGTCTGGTTAAATAAGGTTTTGCATAGGAAAAAATCAGTAGCAGCAGCTAAGGTTGAAACTGCACCTAGTCCAGTTATTAACTTAGTTTTTTTATTCATCGAATCACCTCTTATTTATTGTTAATAATATTATAGTACGATAAGGGAAAAATTTCGAGGGTATTATGAAGATATTAAAGAAAAACAGAGAAATTATCATATATACATCTCATATATATTTTATGTTTTGAATTGTTTGAACAATTGCGACTATGTCTAGTAAAGCGATTGTTAGGGAAAAGTATTGAACTTAATTTGGATTTAGAAAAATAAAATGGATTGTTAAAAAAATCGATGTATTTTTATGAAAAAAAGAAAATTGTTATTGCATTTGTTGTAAAAATATTCTAAAATAGTAATTGCCGCATATTTGTGGTATTTTCATGCGTGGGAGAAGGAGGCAACCCTTCATTCTAACCACTGCATAAGACTTTTAAAATAGGAGGAATGTCTTGTGAGTAAGAAAGTTGCAAAAGTTTGTAAACTTCAGTTCCCTGCAGGGGGAGCTAGACCAGGACCTGCACTAGCATCTGCTGGTATCAACATGCCACAGTTCTGTACAGCATTTAATGATGCTACTAAAGATCGTGCTGGTGATGTAGTTCCTGTAATCATTACAGCTTACGAAGATAAGAGCTTTGACTTCGTAATCAAAACAACTCCAGCAGCAATGATGATCAAAAAAGCTGCAGGAATCAAAAAAGCTTCTGGAAACCAGAAGGAAATCTGTGGAAAAATCACAGTAGATCAGTTGCGTGAAATCGCAGAATACAAAATGCCAGACTTAAACGCTAATGATGTAGAATCTGCTATGAGAATTATTGCAGGTACTGCTAAAAACATGGGTGTTGAAGTAGAAGGTTTTGAATAAGAAAGGCGGAAAACAAAATGGCAAAATTCGGAAAAAAATATTTAGAAGCTGCTAAAAAAGTTGATCGCTCAAAAACTTATTCAGTAGCTGAAGCTGTTAAATTGGCAAAAGAAACAAACACAGCTAAATTCGACGCTTCTGTTGAAGTTAGCTTTAACTTAAATGTTGACCCTCGTCATGCTGATCAGCAGATTCGTGGGGCAATGGTTCTTCCACACGGAACTGGTAAAACACAGAAAGTATGTGTTATTACTCAGGGACCTAAAGAGCAAGAAGCAAAAGATGCTGGTGCAGATTTTGTAGGTGGAAAAGAACTATTAGAAGACATCCAGAAAGGTTGGTTTGACTTCGATGTAATCGTTGCAACTCCAAACATGATGGGTGAACTTGGTAAATTAGGACGTATCTTAGGACCTAAAGGTTTAATGCCTAACCCTAAGACTGGAACAGTTACTATGGATGTAGCAAAAGCTGTTGAAGATATCAAAAAAGGTAAAGTTGAATACCGTGTTGATAAAGAAGGTAACATCAACCTTATGATCGGTAAAGTAAGCTTTGAAGATGAAAAACTTGTTGATAACTTCAATGCAATTTTCCAGACAATTGCTAAAGCACGTCCTGCAGCTGTAAAAGGTGCTTATATCAAAAACCTAGTAATTTCTACTACTATGGGACCAAGCATCAGAGTAGTAATCGAAAAATAAAGATTGACAAAGCTGTAAAAGAAAGATAAAATATCAAATGTTATCAATATACCATAGACAGTAACGGCCATTTGGCTTAATAATGTTACCGAGGTAAAAGTTAGATACAAAACTTTCACCCGTAGACTGTCTATGCCTGCGGGTGTTTTTATATCACTCTTAAGGGTATATTGTTGCATATAAATTTAGGAGGTGTAAGTATGAACCAGGCGATTATCGATAGCAAAAAGGCAGTCGTTTCTGAAATCGCTCAGAAAATGAAAGAATCTGAATCAACTGTAGTAGTTGAATATCGTGGTCTTTCTGTTGCCGAAATGACTGAGTTACGTAGAAACTTACGCGAAGAAGGTGTAGAGTTTAAAGTTTACAAAAACTCTCTAGCACAGCGTGCCGCTGTTGAAGCAGGAGCTGAAGAACTATCAAAAGATTTGATTGGTCCTAACGCTATTGCTTTTGGTGGAGATGCAGTTGCTCCAGCTCGCGTTTTAGCAAAATTTGCTAAAAGTCATGAAAACTTAGTATTAAAAAGCGGTATCGTAGAAGGTAAAGTAGTTGGTGTTGATACAATCAAAGAACTTTCTAGTCTACCTAACCGTGAAGGTATGTTATCTATGTTATTAAGCTGTCTACAGTCTCCAGTACGTAGCTTTGCTTGTGCTGTTAAGGCGGTAGCTGACGCAAAAGAAGAAGGATCTGCAGAAGCAGCTCCACAGGAATAAAAAAATAGGAGGAAATGAAAATGGCAAAATTAGCACATGAAGACATTTTAGCTTACTTAGAAGAAGCTACAATCTTAGAATTAAACGACTTAGTAAAAGCAATCGAAGAAAAATTTGGTGTAACTGCTGCTGCTCCAGTTGCTGTAGCTGCTGCTGCAGGTGATGATGCAGCTGCTGCTGGACCAAGCGAAGTAACTGTTACATTAACTGATGTTGGTGGAACTAAAGTTGCAGTTATCAAAGCTGTACGTGAAATCACTGGATTAGGTCTAGTTGATGCTAAAGGTTTAGTAGACAAAGTTCCAAGTGTAATCAAAGAAAACATCAAACCAGAAGAAGCAGAAGAAATCAAGAAAAAATTGATGGATGCTGGTGCGTCTGTTGAAGTTAAATAATTATTCAAATAAAAATTATTTGACTATTATTTCATAACTAGCTAAACTAAACATTATTATATGCTAGCATGAAAATAAAAATATTTACAAAAAGCCGAAAGGCTTTTTGTCACTTAAAAGGCGGGATAACGATGAATCATTATTTTACAGATAATCGTCATTTAGCAGAAAACCGGAAGGAAATATCTTTCCGGTTTTGGTGTTTTAACGTTTCTTTTATTACAGATAATGGAGTCTTCTCTAAAGATACAGTTGATTTTGGCACAAGAGTTCTTTTGAATACATTACATAACCATGAAAATGAATTAGGCGACTATGTATTGGATATGGGATGTGGCTATGGTGTTGTTGGTATCGTTACGAAAAAGACATGGCCAGAAAAAACAGTTGAAATGGTAGATGTAAACCCTAGAGCTGTTGAACTTTCCATTGAAAATGCTAAGAAAAATAATATTGAAGCAGATATTCATGTATCAAACGTATATGATGAGGTAAATGGGAATAATTTTAGTGATATAATAACAAATCCACCAATTCGCGCAGGAAAGGCAGTCATATATAAAATCTTTGAAGAAGGATATGAATATTTATCTGAAAACGGCAGTTTATGGGTAGTGATTCGTAAGCAGCAAGGGGCTATGAGCGCTGTGAAAAAAATAAAAGAAGTGTTTGGAAATTGCGATATCATTCATAAAGAAAAAGGATATTTTATTTTAAAAGCTAAAAAAACATTGACAATTTGATATTCCATTGATATTATAATAAATTGCATAATACTAAAATATTAAAATGGGAATTTATACCTAATTTTAGTAGAAAAAACTGTAGAAAGGATGGCGTACATGGACAAAAAACAGCCTTATCGTATTGTCGCTTCCGGTAAAAAGGCAGAGCGTCGAGATTACTCAAAAGTAAGCGGAAATCTAGAGCTGCCAAATCTGGTTGAGATTCAGACTGACTCCTTTGAGTGGTTCAAAAACCAAGGGATTGGAGAAGTTTTTAATGAAATTTATCCAATTCAGAACTATGGAGGAAACATCAAGCTGAAATTCGCTGGCTATGAATTTGGAGAACCTAAATTCAACGCAGAAGAATCAATGTACCGCGAATGTAACTACGCGGCACCATTGAAGGCACGTATGGAACTTGAAATAACTGATAACACCACTGGAGAAGTTATCAACAAATGGGAGGATGTGTTCTTAGGAGACTTCCCTTTGATGACTGAAACAGGTACATTTATTATCAATGGTGCAGAACGTGTCATTGTATCGCAGATCGTTCGTTCCCCAGGGGCATATTTTTCCACTGGATACGAAGAAAAAACAGGAAAAGAGTCCTATTCTAGTGAATTGATTCCTAGCCGTGGTACTTGGCTGGAGTTTTTAACAGAATTGAAAAAGACGTCTACAGGACGTGTTTTAAACATGAGTATTGATCGTAAACGTAAAATGTTATCTTCTGTCTTATTTAAAGCTATTGGTATGTCCGTGGACTTAGACAGAAAAGAAGATGCACATGATACAACACAAATTAAAACTTTCCTAAAAGCAATGGGAAGAGAAATTGTGGAAAACGTTGCGATTGATGATGAAAATCGTGAATTCATGGATCTTTATCTTATATTATATGCATCTTATTTTGGTAAGTATGAAGAGATTGAAAATACATTATTGGCTGACAAGGTAAAAACTACTCAGGAAGCCCTATTATCTATATATGAAAATCAGCGTTCAGATGAAATTCCAACATTAGATGGATCTATTACATTGATGAATGCTAAATTCTTCGATCCTCGTCGTTATGACTTAACAAAAGCAGGACGATATAAACTACGCAAGAAGCTGAATGCTATTAATCGTATTGATAAACATCATTTAGCTCAGGATATATTAGATGCAGATGGCAATGTCTACATGGCAAGCGGTACGATGATTAATCGTGATGAGAGAAATGCATTACGTAAAGAATTAGAAAAAGGTATGCATGTAAATGCATTCCCATTCAATCCTTTATTCAACCATCCTGATAAAGTTGTTGTGCCAAGCAGCAACCATTTAGGATTGATCGGTCGTGTTCTTGCAGGAGATGTAGAGTTAGAAGATGGAACTCTATATGAAGGAACTGTATTAAGTGAACAAGATGTAGAAGCAATTTCTAAAGGTGTTGAAAACGTTGCTGTACATGGTGGAATAATTGCGAAAAAAGTTGCATTGACAAGAGAAAATGTGAACGCAGTTCTAAACTATGGACAGAGAATGTATGCATTTGCTCGTTTAACAGACGCCAATGGTGAGGATGTAGTAAATGAAGATGGTGATTTTTTCGTTGATGGATATACTCCTCGTCATAAACCAGATATGTTACCTGTAACAGCTGTTGATGAAATTAAAGCAAAAGTAAACAACGGTGCTGTTTTATATGCATGGTTAGTAGGTGCCGCAGTTCAGGAAGTATTGATTCGTGATCATGATGGTGCTGTATTAAAGATTATGGGAAATGACCCATATGCTAATAAGCATACGATTACAATTTCTGATATGTATGCATTGTATTCTTATACTTTAAATATTATGGAAGGTGTAGGAGATACAGATGATATCGATATGTTGGGAAACCGTCGAATCCGTTCCGTTGGAGAATTGATTCAGAACCAGTTCCGTATTGGTTTAAGCCGTATGGAACGTGTTGTTAAAGAACGTATGTCTATTGCAGATATAGCTACTTTAACTCCTAAAAAATTAACAAATATTCGTCCATTAACTGCAGCTATTAAAGAGTTCTTCTCTTCTTCTCAGCTATCACAGTTCATGGATCAGCAGAACCCACTTGCAGAATTAACTAACAAACGTCGTATTTCTGCTTTAGGGCCTGGTGGTATTACGAGAGATCGTGCTAGTTACGAAGTTCGTGACGTTCATAGCTCTCACTATGGTCGAATCTGTCCAATCGAAACACCAGAAGGTCCAAACATCGGTTTGATTTCAAACTTAACTACTTATGGTAAAATCAATGAATATGGATTTATTCAGACTCCATATCGTATCGTAAATCCAGATGGAACTGTACAGGAAGAAGCAATTTATTTATCTGCGGATGAAGAAGCAGATTATGTAATTGCACAGGCCAACGAGGTTGTAGAAGGTCGTTTAGTCAATGAACATGTCGTAGCTCGTAAAGCTGGAGATACAATTATCGCAAGACGTGAAGAAGTTGAATTGGCCGACGTTTCACCAAAACAGATCGTATCAGTTGCGACTGCCTGTGTACCTTTCCTAGAAAACGACGATGCTTCTCGTGCCTTGATGGGTGCCAACATGCAGCGTCAGGCGGTACCTTTATTACAGCCACATTCACCATATGTTGGAACTGGTGTTGAGTATAAGATTGCGAAAGACTCCGGTGTTGGTGTGGTTGCGAAAGAAGATGGAATCGTTGAATATGTCGATTCACAAAGAATCATCGTTAGCGAAAATGATGGAAACCGTAGAGAATATCGTCTACGCAAATTCCAACGTTCAAATGCTGGTACAAGCATAAATCAGAGCCCTATTATTACCAAAGGTGAAAGAATTGAAAAAGGAGATATCCTTGCCGATGGTCCATCTATGGAAAAAGGGGAACTGGCTTTAGGACAAAACGTAACTATCGCATATATGACTTGGTATGGTTATAACTATGAAGATGCGATCATTATGAGTGAACGTTTAGTTCGTGATGATGTCTATACATCTATCCATATCGAAGAATATGACATTGATTGTCGTGAAACAAAACTAGGACCAGAAGAAATTACTCGTGACATTCCTAACGTAAGTGAGAATGCATGCCGTAACTTAGACAGTCGTGGTATCATCATGGTTGGTGCTGAAGTTATGGAAGGAGATATTCTTGTTGGTAAAGTAACTCCAAAAGGTCAGAGTGAAATTTCTCCTGAAGAAAAACTGTTATTAGCAATCTTCGGTGAAAAATCTCGTGAAGTACGTGATAACTCATTAAAGGTACCTCATGGTGGAGCCGGTATCGTACATTCAATCCGTGTATTCAAACGAAGTGAAGGACATGATTTACCACCAGGAGTAAATGAAACAGTTAAAGTATATATCGTTCAGAAACGTAAAATTTCTGAGGGGGATAAAATGGCAGGACGCCACGGTAACAAAGGTGTCATCTCTAAAATTCTGCCAGTTGAAGATATGCCATATATGCCTGATGGAACACCAGTTGATATCATGTTGAACCCATTCGGTGTGCCTTCTCGTATGAACATCGGTCAGGTACTTGAAATTCATTTAGGTTATGCAGCTAAGAAACTAGGGGTAAAATTCTCTACTCCAGTATTCGACGGTATCAATAACCAGGAATTAAGTGATATCATGAAAGAAGCAGAGATGACTGTTGATGGTAAACAGGTACTTTATGATGGACGTACTGGGGAACCATTTGATGAACGTATTTCTGTTGGTGTTATGTATATGATCAAACTGGCACACATGGTTGATGATAAACTGCATGCTCGTGCTACTGGACCTTATTCACTAGTAACTCAGCAGCCATTAGGTGGTAAAGCACAAAATGGTGGTCAGAGATTTGGTGAGATGGAGGTTTGGGCATTAGAAGCATATGGTGCTGCTCATACACTTCAGGAAATCCTGACTGTTAAATCAGATGATATCGTAGGTCGTACAAAAACTTATGAAGCAATCATCAAAGGGAAAGATATTCCAGAACCTGGAATTCCAGAATCTTTCCGTGTATTAAAACACGAATTACAGGCACTTGCAATTGATGTGAAGATGCTTGATGAAGACGGTAACGAAGTGGATATTAATAAAGAGGATAATGGCGAAGCAACTGCCACTTTACCTCCAATCCATACTGAAGAAGCCGTTGATACAGAAGATGTAAAAGATTTAGATATTGAAGAGGAAGATGTAGTCGAAGCTCAAGATTCAGATGATGAAATTCTAATTGATGATGCGGAAGACTTCATGGAAGATGAAGATATTGAACTGAGTGATGAAGAAATCGAAGAGGAGGCGTAGTAAATGAGTGTTAATAATTTTGCCTCAATTCAGGTAAGCCTAGCTTCTCCTGAAAGAATCCACGAGTGGAGCCATGGTGAAGTAAAGAAACCAGAGACGATCAACTACCGTTCTCAGAAACCTGAAAGAGATGGACTGTTCTGTGAAAGAATTTTCGGACCTAGCAAGGACTGGGAATGTTATTGCGGAAAGTATAAAAAAGTACGCTATAAAGGTGTAGTTTGTGACCGTTGTGGTGTAGAAATCACAAAATCCAGCGTTCGCCGTGAACGTATGGGACATATTGAACTTGCTGCTCCTGTTGCACATATCTGGTATTTACGTGGTATACCAAGCCGTATGGCATTACTATTGGATGTAACGCCAAAACAATTAGAAGAAGTAGTATATTTCGTATCCTGGATCGTAACTGATCCTAAGGATACGAAGCTGGAATATAAACAAGTATTGTCTGAACGTGAATATCGTGAAAACATGGCTATTTATGGACCAGGAAGCTTTACAGCACAGACAGGTGCTGAAGCAGCTTTAACTTTATTAAAAGAAGTAGACTTAGATCGTGAATATAAACTGATTCAAGATGCATTACAGGGTGCACAAGGTGAAAAACGTAAAAAATTAATCAAACGTTTGGATACTGTAGAAGCATTCCGTAATTCTGATAACAAACCAGAATGGATGGTAATGACTGTAATTCCAGTAATACCACCTGATTTAAGACCAATGCTTCAGCTTGATGGTGGAAGATTTGCGACAAGTGATCTAAATGATTTGTATCGTCGAGTTATCACTCGTAACAATCGTTTGAAAAAATTATTAGAACTAGGTACACCTGCAATCATCGTACAAAACGAAAAACGTATGCTGCAGGAAGCTGTTGATGCTTTAATTGATAACGGACGTCGTTCAAAACCAATTACAGGAGCCGGAGGTCGTGCTTTAAAATCATTATCTCACTCTTTAAAAGGTAAACAAGGACGTTTCCGTCAGAACTTACTTGGTAAGCGTGTTGACTTCTCAGGTCGTTCTGTTATTGCGGTAGGACCAGATTTGAAAATGTATCAGTGTGGTTTACCACGTGAAATGGCAATTCAATTGTTCAAACCATTCGTAATTAACGAAATTGTTAATAAAGAAATTGCAAGTAATCCAAAAACAGCTGAAAAATTAATCGATCGTCAAGATCCACGTATTTGGGATATCGTTGAAAGTGTTATCGATGGCTATCCGGTATTAATGAATCGTGCCCCTACACTTCACCGTTTAGGTATCCAGGCGTTTAAACCAAAACTAGTAGAAGGACGTGCTATGCGTCTGCATCCTCTAGTATGTACAGCGTTTAACGCTGACTTTGATGGTGACCAGATGGCTGTCCATGTACCATTAAGTGAAGAAGCTAGAGCAGAAGCATTAGTTATGATGCTTGGTAGCAACAATATCCTAGGTCCAAAAGATGGAAAACCAATCGTTACTCCTGGTCAGGACATGGTTATGGGTAACTTCTATCTAACAATGGAAGAAACAGCTGAAGAATTCTATCAGGAAGCAGACCGTTATAATGCGGTTGACTGTCCTAAATCAGCTGCATTGTGGACTCGTTATGGAGATAATGAAGGACATGTGTATGGAAGCATTAACGAAATCTTAATGGCTTATCAGACACAGCAAATTCATTTACACTCTCGTATTGCGATTCCTGCTCGTGCATTAAATAAAGACAGCTTTACAGAAGAACAAAATAAGAAATATTTACTAACAACTGTTGGTAAGGTAATATTCAACAACATGTTCCCATCTGACTTCCCATTCTTAAATGAAGTTAGTGCAGAGAACTTTGTGGCTACACCAGATCGTTTCTTCCTAGAAATGGGAAAAGATGTAAAACAAGCAATTAAAGAAATGCCAATTACAGCCGCTTTCAAAAAGAAAGATTTAGGAAAAATCATTGGTGAAATCTTTAAACGTTATTCTACAGAAAAAACAAGTGAAATTCTTGACCAGATTAAAGATATGGGATTCCAATATTCTACAGTAGCTGGTGTAACAGTTTCCTTGTCAGACATTGAGGTAGCTCCTCATAAAGAAGAACATGTTGAATACGGTAAACAAAAAGCCGAAGAATTAAAAATGCTTCGTAAGAAAGGTAAACTTACGATGCAGGAATGGGAACGTCACTTAAATAAACTTTGGGCAGATGTTAAAGATGACATTGCTGAAGAATTATTAGGTAACCTTCCTCGTAAAAATCCAATTAGTATGATGGCTCGTTCAGGAGCTCGTGGTAATACATCTAACTTTACTCAGCTTGCTGGTATGCGTGGATTAATGGCTAAACCAAATCAGTCTAAATCTGCCAAAGGTGAATATGTACCTACCATCATAGAGGTCCCTATCTATTCATGTTTCCGTGAAGGTCTAAACGTGTCTGAGTTCTTTATCTCTACACACGGTGTGCGTAAAGGTCTAACCGATACAGCTTTGAAGACTGCGGAATCAGGATACTTAACTCGTCGTTTAGTAGATGTTGCTCAGGATGTAATCATCAAACAAGAAGACTGTGGTACAGATAAAGGATATTGGGTAGAAGCGATTGTAGATCGTAAAACTAATACTGTTATCGAAAGTTTATATGATCGTTTAGTAGGACGTTATAGTAAACAAGAAATAACTGATCCAAAAACAGGAGAAGTTATTATTGAAAGTGATGAATTCATTACTGATGAGTTAGCACAGAAAATTGTGGATACTGGTCTAGAAGGAATGTATATCCGTAGTGCATTTACATGTAAATCCATTTACGGTGTATGTAAAAAATGTTATGGACGCAATATGGCTACAGGTAAAGATGTAGAAGTTGGTGAAGCTGTAGGTATCATGGCTGCACAGTCTATCGGTGAACCAGGTACACAGTTAACGATGCGTACATTCCATACTGGAGGTGTTGCGAGTGCAGATGGTGGAGATATTACACAGGGTCTTCCTCGTGTTGAGGAGCTATTCGAAGCTCGTTGTCCAAAAGGTGTGGCTGTATTAGCTCAGATTACTGGGGAAATTACAGATATCCACCAGATCGATACAGGTTATGAAGTAACTGTATCAAATGATAAAGAAAGTATTGTTCATAAAGTAACTTTAATTCAGGCAATTCGTCCATGGATGAAAGTTGGAGCACATGTAGAAGCTGGAGATAAAATTACAGAAGGTCAAGTAGATCCAAAAGAATTATTAAAGGTTGCTGGCGTTCGTCAGGTGCAGAACTACATTCTAAAAGAAGTTAAAAAAGTATACCAGAGTCAGGGTATTGAAATCAGCGATAAACATATTGAGGTAATGATTCGTCAGATGTTAAGAAAAGTAGTTGTCTTAGAAGGCAATGATACTGAGCTTAACCCTGGTGTACAGATTTCATTAACTGAAATCACAAAAATTAATCGTAAAGCCTTATTAAGCGGTAAAGTCCCTGCGACATTTAAACCTGTATTATTAGGTATTTCTAAAGCTTCAGTAGAAACTGATTCCTTCTTATCTGCAGCATCATTCCAGGAAACTACGAAAGTATTAACTGATGCAGCAATTAAAGGTAAGAAAGACTATTTGATTGGTCTTAAAGAAAATGTCATCATAGGTAAACTGATTCCTGCAGGAACAGGTGTAGGTGATGAACGACCAATGAATAAAATTATCAAAGAAAAAGCAGAAGAATTAAAACGTCTTCGTGAAGAACGTAATCATAAAGAAGATGATGATAACTTCATGGGTTATGTACCTTCTGAACCAGAACGTATTACAAGTGAAATGGTTCAAAAGATTATGGATGGAGAAGATGGAAATTCTGACACAGCAGTAGCTGAATAATTTTAAAGGTATGTGGTAATCAATATATCACATACCTTTTCTTTACTTGAAAAGACTATAAAAAGAGCATATAATACAAAATATAATTGCAGCAGTGGCAGAGTCTGGTTTAATGCACCGGTTTCGAAAACCGGCGTGCCGAAAAGCACCGAAAGTTCAAATCCTTTCTGCTGCGCCATTATTTATATATTAAATAAAAAGAGTTAAATAAAGAATCTATAGTTTCTGATTATGATCTATGTGAAATAAATTTATAAATATTCAAAGACTATACTAAAATATTGAAACAAAGCAAATAATATTTATATGCATATATGAAGAGATTAAATTTATTCTGGGGAAGCATATGGATTACATAGTACTGATATTTATATGAATGAATATGGGAATGAGAATACTAATATCTAATTGAAGAAAGATTATTATATTGCTTTGTATAAGAAATTATATAAATAGTGCGAATAAAGATATAAGAATCTAATGAAATAATAAGATGTATGAAGGAGATTAAAACTTTAATTGAAAAGTTATAAAAAAGTAAAAAAATTAAAAAAAGTTGTTGACATAAATTCCCATCTTAAACACTTATAGATATGTAAAAAGCTCCGAAAGCCCTATTTATAGGATTTGGAGCCTTTTTTGTTGAGAATAAAATGTTGCATGTGTTTTTCATTATTTAGAAATTTTTTTAAATTTTTTGTTAAGTTCATTTATTGATAGGTATTTGTTTGAAATATCTAACTGATATACATCTTCAATTGCCTTGAGAACCTTCGAGTCTGTATATAGTGGCTTGCATATTATTTCATTGATTGGATCGACATTTAGGTTCCTGATTGTTTCTATTATCTGACATGTCGTAAAGTGTGTGCCATTCCTGTTCAGCTTTACCTCCAGCAGGCGATAAATCAGCAGTGCTGTATAACATATCAGAAAATGACCTATGATATGTTCTCTTTTATAATGATACAACGGTCTTCCTCCCAGATTGGTCTTCATGATCCTAAAACAGTCTTCTATTTTATATCTCTTTGAACTTATATTGATTATATCTTTTGCTGGATCATCAAGATTTGTTGCGATTGCATAATATCCGTCATATTTTTCTTCTTCCAGAATGACTTCTTCATCAATCTTGAACGTATCTTTGCTGTTTCCTACTTTTTTGATGAATCTTGTGACATCATTTGGTCCTTTTCTCAATGTGGTGACCGTATTCGTGGATACCAGATGGCGTGCTCTTTCAATCTGCCCGTTTCTGATATATCTCTGATATTCCATCATCTTTCTGGAAAAAGTGACGATGATATGCTGCTTGAGCGTAGCCTTGGATTTTACTCTTCTGATTTTTCCGTTTTTTAGGACCTTATCCTCCAGTAGACCTACATCCAAAAGAGTATTTGCTTCGATGACCTTATAGGCTTTGTCATTATATAGAGAAAGATTTGACTTATCCTTTCTGTCAAAAGTCTTGAGCTTTTCTATAGAAATCTTGGAATCGTCAGACAGTAATTGATAATCGCAGTCATTGAAAACAGCTTCCTTCAATGGCGTGCTTAATTTTTTTATGGACTGAGTAACGATGAATGCGCGATCTCTGAATGAATTAAATTCTCTGATGCTATAGGAAGCTAATCCTGCATCCGCACAATAGATCAGTCTTTTATCCTTAAGCTGATCAATGAGCTTTGTTTCAAGAGGGACGGCGCATTTTGTTTCATGATCATTTCCAGAGGAAATGGACATAGTCAATGGGATACCGTCCATATCCATGAAAAGTCCCATCTGAATAATAGGGTTTGGTCTATGTTCCTTGCTGACGCCATACTTTCTGAGTCCTTTGATGAGTTCACCAGTAACTTCATCAATATAATCATCATCTTCCTGTTCGATCTCATTGTAGTAGTTGGTGCAGTCGAAGTAGCACACGGAAGTATTGCGTTCTATGACATTGTTGCTTCCTTCATATAGCTTTTCCAGATAATCATCATAATTATCATGCAGGACGTCAAGAAATCTCTCAATATGCTGATAGTCAAAAGAAGGCTTTTCAAAATAATGGTCCTTATTCTGAAACATTTTTAATTTTGATGAAGGATCAAGTATCCTTGCGAATGTCAAAAATCTATTGACCTCATTAAAATCATAGGATGCCTTGCTTTGCCTGTTAAGGGTACGGAAATAAGAAGGAAGGCCAAGATCATGGTAGATTTTCTGAAAAACAAGATAACCGATGTTCAGAACGGTAGATTGTGATATGAGATCATCTGAACTGTCGAGCTTTTCAGTCAGATTGATGAGAAGTTCGATTTTAGGGGCACCTTCATCATTTAAGCGCCGTATATAATCCTTTGCATAGGCAAGCGGATCCTCATGCTCTTTTAATAAATCAGAATGCTTTCCAATTTTGCCGATATTTTTAGAGGTGACCTTTTTACCGTTTCTGATTCCGATTTGAATATAATAGGTAGGATCCTTTAGCCTTTTATCATAATAGAGCTTCATATACTGTACCTCATTTCTACTATAATAATAACACAAAAAAGTAAAACATACAACACATGCAACAAAAATAAAAAAATATTTGACAAAGAAAAAAAGCAGAAAACCCGATAAAATAAGTGTTTCTACGATTTTAAATTTATATTTTTTAGTTAGAAAGTGTTTAAGTCCCGAATCTAATGAAATAATAAGATGTATGAAGGAGATTAAAACTTTAATTGAAAAGT
>URYK01000053.1 GCA_900552125.1 uncultured Solobacterium sp.
CTATGGAATTGAGTTATGAAAAAATAAATTCTTTCATAACTTATTTGACACTACCTATATTATTTAGAAGGAGAATATATGAAAACAATACCTATCACAAAAATGATTACTGCATATGAATTTGAAGAATTGACACCATATCTAACATATGTTTATACGATTAAACAACATGATACTATCTTTGTCATCGACAGCTTCTGTGGTTCTTATTATATGGATCAAATCAAGGCACAATACCCTAATCATAAATTTATCCTGATAAATATTCATTATCATTTTGATCATATATGGGGTAATTATAGCTTTAAAGAAAATAAAATCATCGCTCATCAGCTATGCAAAGAAATGATTTTACTACATGGTAAACAAGAGCTTCATGAACAGCTTGATTACTTTAAGGGTAAACAAGAATTATATCTTCCTAATCATTGTTTTGATGGCAAGCTTTACTCTATAGAGAACTTACAGCTATGGCACACACCGGGTCATACTATAGATAGCATTTCTATCTATGACACCGTTTCAAAGCATTTGTTTGTAGGTGATTCTCTAGAGAAACCATTAGTCCAAACCAATTTACATTTTCTTCAAGAACATATAAAATCCTTAGATTTTTACTTATCTTTAGATTTTAAACAAATACATGCAGGGCACACACTTTCACTAGATAAAGAAGATATTCGAAAGACAAGGGACTATCTATTAAAACTAAAAAACGATACTCCACTAACATTTGATGATGAATATATCCAAAGTATTCATGAAATGAATCTTCATAATTCATAAAATATGTTAGAATATACAAAAAGATGAGGTGGCAAATATGTATAAACAAAGAAGATTATCCCTAACAAAACAATTACCAGAAAATTCAATAGCTTTATTTTTTAGCGGTAAAGCTCCCTATAAAGTCGGCGATGAAAAATATCCTTTTAGTGTCGATAGAAATTTCTATTATTTAACTGGATTAGATAAGGAAAATATGATTCTAGTTCTACTTAATAAACAAGGGAGAACAGAAGAAATGTTGTTCATTGAACGTTACGATGAAGAATTAGCTAAATGGATAGGCGGCAGAATCTTACCAGATGACGCAAGTGATATTAGCGAAATTGACGATATTTATTGGATAGATGAAGTCATGGAAACTCTTGGCTTCCACTTATCTCGTTTTTATGATCATGCATCTAGTGTAGATGTGTATGCTGATTTTACACGTCAGGAGCCATACCAGGCAGATAGTGAAGCTCATCAATTCACAAGAAATCTGCTTAAACAATACCCTTACATTACGTTACATAATGTTGCGTCTTTCATGACTCAATTACGTTTAATCAAAGATGAATCAGAAATAAAATTATTATCTCAGGCAATTGAAATCACTAAACAAGGCATTTATCACATGATGGATCATGTAGCCTGTGGTATGAAAGAAAATCAGGTAGAAGCATATTTTGATTTCATCCTAAAATCAAATAATTGTGAACACTCCTTTCCATCTATTATCGCAAGTGGAAAAAATGCGACAATTCTACATTATGACAGTAATAATGCCACGATTAAAAAAAATAGTATGGTGCTATGTGATTTAGGAGCTGCCTGTTCATATATGAATGCGGATATAACTCGTACATTCCCTGCGAATGGAAAATTCACCAAACGTCAGCGACAAATATATGATATTGTGTTAGAAGCTAATAAATATATCATGTCACTAGTTCAACCAGGAATAACTTTAAAAGAATTAAATCAGAAGTTAATTCAATTTTATGAACAAAAACTTTCTCCATTAGGTATGTTGAAACGTGGGAAAACTGTACAAGATTATTATTGGCATGGAGTATCCCATATGCTAGGTTTAGAAACACACGATGTTTCCCTAAGCAATTATCCATTACAGGCAGGCAATGTCTTTACCATTGAACCGGGTCTATATTTAGAAGATGAAGGTATTGGAATACGTATTGAAGATAATGTCTTAGTTACAGAAGATGGCTGTATCAATTTATCCGCATCTATCATTAAAGAAGCAGATGAAATTGAATCCTATATGAAAGAACATAATATTCATTTCGTTTAGAGGTGTTTCACGTATGAAAAAAATTATCAATGAATTTAAAGTCTTTATCATGCGTGGAAACGTATTAGATCTAGCTGTTGGAGTTATCATTGGAGGGGCTTTTCAAAAAATCATTTCATCATTGGTAAATGATATCATAATGCCTATTATTTCCCTTTGTACTGGCGGTATTGATTTTACCAATTGGTTTATCTCTTTAGATGGAAAGCATTATAGCTCATTACAGGAAGCTACTGCCGCAAATGCCTCAACTTTAAATTATGGTGTCTTTATTACTGAAGTCATTGATTTTCTAATTATGGCATTTGTAATCTTTGTTATGGTGAAAACAATGAACACCTTAACAAGCAGAGTAAAGAAACCCGTTGAAGAGAAACCACCCACTAAAATATGTCCATTCTGTAAAAGTAAAATTGCATCAGAAGCTACTAGATGTCCGCATTGTACTTCTATATTAGATACTAAATAGTATACAAAACACTCTTCCTTAGCGAATTTTGCAGAAGAGTGTTTTTTTAGTTACAAAAAGGCAATTTCTATGCCTTGACGATTTTTCCTTTTAATTTTTTAGTTGCTTCTTCTATCGTATTACTATTTTCCACAGCCTCTAATATTGTTTTTTCTTCTATAGAAATCTCCCATTCCCTCAACATCTTTTGAATAATACACACTTTATCCTGTGATGTTAGATCTTGAAATACAAAAACTTCATCAAAAATAGAAACAAAATCATCATCTAGATAGCGTTTGATAGATGCTAAGGGATCTATTTTTTCTTGGAACTTTAACGAGCTATTTTTTAAGTATGGAAAATCACCACTCATCACAATAATGCTATGACGCAGATCTATTTTTTGACTTTCTCTTTCAAAATAGCCACGTTCAATTCCTTGTTTTAAAAACTGCAATATTTCTATATTTGCCATATGAAGATTTTTCACATGAACAATCGTATAAGGATTTCTTCGTATTTTAGATAAATGATAATCTAGATTCTGCTTACCATAAGTCAGATCTAACTCAATCATTTCTTCCGCATTAAAATAGAGCTTATGAAATGAATTCAATAATGTCTGTTTCCCAACACCACTGCTTCCTAGAAAAAGCCATACGCCTAAAGGGCGATTACGAATAATCCCCTGCTTGATCCATTCTAGCTGTGCCATTAATTTATCTATAACTTTCTTATGAGAAACAATATTCTGATATAAATCAGTTTTAATATATGATAACTTATTATGCGTAGATAAAGGAATATTTGTTAATGTTTCCATTACTTTTTGAACACAGGCTATATCTACTTTTTTAATCTTTCTTTGTTTTGCGTAAACACAAGCTAAATCTAATACATCAATAGCTTTATCAGGGAATTTTCTTTGTGGAATATAATAATCACAATATTTTACAATCTGATCGAAGATACCATCTTCTATTTTCACATGATGAAAATCTTCATAATCTTTTTTCTTTGCCTTCAACATTTCTACTGCAGAGGAAAGATCTGGTTCTTTAATCATTACAATCTGAAACCTTCTTTCTAATGCACGATCTTTTTCAATATAAGTTTCATATTCTTCAATGGTTGTAGAACCTATACACCTGATAGAACCTCTTGCCAGATATGGCTTTAATACACTTGATACATCAATAGAGCCCTCTGATTTCCCTGCTCCTATCATCATGTGTATCTCATCGATAAATAAGATTACATTTGGATATTTCTTTAATAATTGAATAATATTTTGAAGCTTTTCTTCAAAGTCTCCTCGATATTTAGTTCCAGCTACTAAAGAATTCAGATGCAATTCATAAATAATTGAATCCGCAAGAGATGGAACCTCTTTTCTTTCAATCATAGATGCCAGTTTTTCAACTAAAGCTGTTTTACCAACACCTGGCTCCCCTATTAATAATGGATTGGCTTTATCTTTTCTTGACAATATCGAGATCATAAAATTTAATTCCTCATCTCTGCCTACGATATCCTGATTATCTCTACATTGATTTAAATTTCTTAATTCCTGATACGTATCCAATTCACATACATCTTCTAGATGAAATTGCATTAATAACTCTTTTTCTTCCAGATCATAGCGATGCAATATTTCTAAAGCAACACAGCTTTTGCTTTGTAGAAGTGCAATAGTTAATAAATCCACACTAACATTTAGTTCTAACTGATCATCTAACAACAACAATGCTCTTTGTAAAATATCTTCCACGACCTGGGTAATCTGTATCTCTACAACTTCCTGATCTCTTAAACCAAATAAAATCATTAAGTCTTCTTTTAATTGATAATAATATATACCCTGATCACATAATACATGAGATAACAATGTTGACGTATCTTTTAAAATTGCCAATAATAAATGTTCACTGCCTATATAGTTATTGCCCATATCTTTCGCCTCTTGTTTTGCTGTTTCCAAAATCATAGAAGCTTGTGTATTTAAGCGATAATTCATAACCTCACCATCCTTACCTATTACATCTTATGAAAGCGTGATGTATCTTTTGTTAGTATTGCCATTTAATTTCATATTATTTCATCTCTTATTCAATACAGGCAATTTCATTCGACAAATAAATTGGATATACATAGAGTAAGGTAGGAGGTGATTTTATGGCTAGAAGAATACGTACTACACCAAAGATATCTTCCATTATCATATCTATTACTATTATTTCTATCTCAGTAATTATTGGTTTTATACTATTTCCTGTCTTAGGAATTCTAAGTATCATACTAATTGCACTTATCATATTCATCTTAAGCAGACAATCTTCCTGTTAGATGTATACCCTTTCATTAATTGGGAAAGATGTAGCTATGGAGGGATAGAATATGTATGCAATTCGTAGTAAAAAAACAAAGCGCTGGTTTCATGGAATTAATTCTCATGTAGGAAGTACAAGTTCTTTACGAATAGAAATGGACGATGTTGTACCAATTTTATTTCATACAAAAGAAATGGCTAGAATAGAGCTTTTGCTTCATCATATGTCATCAGGATTATATGAAATCATAGAAGTAGATTTATTTATTAAAGAATCATCTTATGATTAAAGGCAGCTATCTAGGCTGCTTTTTTTATTATGAATTTCATTATCCTAAAATCACTTTATTACAGCTTCTCCAAACTTTTAGTTTACTTAAAATCTAACATTATGAACTACATTTTAATAAATAAACATTCTTTTTTCATCTGCTTATGATAAACTATATACATGAATGAAACAGGGGTGAAATATCATGTATCATATTATGATAATTGAAGATAATGAGAAAATAAGAACAGAATTAAGTGATTTCCTTACTAAAAATGGTTATCGAGCAAGTGCTCCAGATGATTTTGAACATATGGTTAATATCATCCAAAAAGAACAGCCAGATTTATTATTATTAGATTTGAACCTTCCTTATATTGATGGACATTACATATGTAGAGAAGTACGTAAAACAAGTGATATGCCAATTATTATAGTCACAAGCCGTGATTCTGATATGGATGAATTAATCAGCATGAACATCGGTGCTGATGATTTTGTGACAAAGCCATATAACCTGCAAATATTACTTGCGAGAATACAACGTTTATTACAACGTACCTATGAACACAACCATGGTAATTTATTAACTGTTCATGACATTACTTTAGATATATCAAAAAGTACAGTTACTTATAAAGGTCAATCCATTGAATTAACAAAAAATGAATTACGTATCATGCATTGCCTATTCCAGAATAAAAATAAAATTGTATCTCGTAACGAGCTTATGCAGCATATGTGGGATTGTGATTTATTTGTAGATGATAATACCTTAACAGTCAACATCAATCGTTTACGTAAAAAACTAGAATATATACGTTTAGATGATTTAATTCAGACAAAACGAGGCATGGGATATATTATCTATGAAAACTAGAGAGTTTCTTCACGAGAAAATATATTTTCTATTTATCGCTTTCCTAACAAATCTAATCACAATTGTATTTTTATTCGCTATTCAGGTCAATTCAGAAGTTATCATTATTATTTCCCTTCTTCATTGGGGAATGGTATTATCTGTTTTAGTTATTGAATTTCTTAGAAGATATACCTTCTATAAACGTCTTCAGCAGACACTAGATGGATTAGATAAGAAATATCTTCTAACAGAAGTTATTGACGAGCCATTGTTTATGGATGGTAAGATTTTATACGAAACATTGCGTATTACAAATAAATCCATGGCAGATCATGTGAATGAGTATCGCATTATTCAAAATGAATATAAAGATTATATAGAGATGTGGGTACATGAAATCAAGACACCTCTAGCTGCCAGCAAACTCATTCTATCAAATAATCCATGCGAAGTATCAGATAGCATTCAGGAAGAGATAGAAAAAGTAGAGGACTTCGTAGAACAAGCATTGTTCTATGCACGTAGTACAAATCCGGAAAAGGATTATCTCATCAAAGAATTAAATCTGCAATCTGCTGTATCAAAGGTTATTCGTAAACATTCTAAAACATTTATCTATCAAAAAATAAAAGTTGAACTGCATGATGTGGATCATATGATTTATAGTGATAGTAAATGGCTGGATTTTATTTTAAATCAGATTATATCCAATGCTTTAAAATACATGCCTAAAGATACTGGTATTTTACATGTATGGGCAGAGGATAAAGAAGATATGATCAAACTTTATATTCAAGATAATGGCTGTGGAATTGAGCCAAGTGAAATAGGAAGGATTTTTGATAAAGGCTTTACTGGTACAAATGGCAGAAATCATGAAAAAGCTACTGGCATGGGACTTTATTTATGCAAAACATTATGTGATAAACTATATCTTGGTATTGAGGCAGAAAGTGTCTTAGACCAAGGCACAACGATTATATTGAGTTTCCCTATTTCAAAACTAATGTTGTTGAAGTAAAGAATTATGGATATTATGCTATAATTCTTTTTCTTATTTATTTTACCTTACAAGAATGTAAGTGTATTGTTATTGAGTTACATGGTGGGTACTTTCATATCTAGGTATAATACAAGTACAGGAGGTGTTACTATGAAACACATATGGTCAAAAGCATTTCATATTACAATTATCTTAATGGGGCTGCTTTTAGTAATCAATGTCCTATTTCCTACATTTTTACATCACGGAGTCTATTGTTGTATGCTCATATTGTTTCTAATTAGTACCCTACTGTTGAAACTATCATCATTAAGTGAAAAGATGAAAGAAAGAGCAAGAGGTGGCATTTAATGAAAACAATTTTATCTGTAGAGAATATAGAAAAGTATTATGGCAATCGAGGGAATATTACCAAAGCAATTGACAACATCAGCTTTAAAGTTCAAGAAGGAGAATTCGTTGGTGTAATGGGTCCAAGTGGTTCTGGGAAAACAACATTATTGAATTGTATTTCTACCATTGATACGGTCACTAGCGGACACATTCATATTAATGATTTAGATATTACAAAACTAAAGCGAAATGATTTAAGCAGTTTTCGTAGAAAAGAATTAGGTTTTATCTTTCAGGATTTCAATTTATTAGACACATTGACTGCTTATGAAAATATCGCATTAGCATTGACAATACAAAAGGTGAATCCAAAAGATATCGATCAGCGAATTCAAGAAGTTAGTAGAAGACTTAATATTCAAGATACGTTATCTAAGTACCCTTATCAATTATCCGGAGGTCAAAAGCAGCGAGTAGCTTCCGCAAGAGCTTTAATTACCAATCCTAGTTTGATTCTAGCTGATGAGCCTACTGGGGCATTGGATTCAAAATCAGCACGTATGCTGCTGGACTGTATGGAAAGTCTAAATGAAGAATTTCATGCGACAATTATGATGGTCACCCATGATGCATTCACTGCTTCCTATGCACATCGTATTCTTTTTATCAAAGATGGAAAAATATTCAATGAAATCATAAGGAAAAATCAGTCACGTAAAGAGTTCTTCAACCAAATCATGGAAGTAGTAACTCTATTAGGAGGTGACACAAGCAATGTATTATAAGCTTGCCCTTCGAAATGTTAAGAAAAGCTTTAAAGATTACCTTATCTATTTCTTAACCCTTACCTTCTCTGTCTGTCTATTTTATACCTTCAATTCATTCCAATCACAACAAGCTGTTATGCAGATGAATGAATCACAAAATATGATGGTTGACCAGCTATCGATTCTTATGAATTTCTTATCAGTTTTTGTTGCGATTGTATTAGCATTTCTTATTCTCTACGCTAATAATTTTCTAATTCGTAGAAGAAAAAAAGAATTGGCAATTTATACTCTATTAGGTATGCCTAGAAGAAAGATATCAAAAATTCTAGTATATGAAACCCTAACGATTGGCTTAATTTCCTTAATTTCAGGAATGATCCTTGGTTTAATCATATCTCAGATTTTAACAGCTGTTACTGCAAATATGTTTTCTGTTCCTCTAGATTATCACTTTGTGTTTTCTACAACTGGGACGATAATGACTTTAATTGCATTTT
This sequence comes from uncultured Solobacterium sp., assembly GCA_900552125.1. Taxonomy (GTDB): domain Bacteria; phylum Bacillota_I; class Bacilli_A; order Erysipelotrichales; family Erysipelotrichaceae; genus Clostridium_AQ. Next base: position 8,597 of record URYK01000053.1, read on the forward strand.
CACTGATCTTCATCATTACAATGTTGTTTAATACTATAGTATTAAATCGATATAAATTAATTGACTTAATGAATGCGGACAAGAAAAATGATGAACTGAAAATTAAGAAATTATGGATATCAATTATTATTTTTATCCTTTCACTAATTTGTCTAGGCTGGGCATATTATACTGCATTACACAATGGTGTAGAGGCATTTGGTATACTAGGCCCTATCATTTTAGCTGGAAGTATTGGAACTTTATTATTCTTCTTATCATTGGCTGGCTTCTTATTAACAATTGTGAAATCAAATAAAAGAATTTATTTTAAGAATTTAAATTGTTTCATTCTTAGACAAATTAATTCTAACATTAATTCTAATTTCATTTCTATGAGCATTGTATGTATTATGTTGTTATTGAGTATTGGTGCTTTATCTACTGGTTTAAGTTTAAATAATACTATCAATAGTACTATTAAAAACAGTACTCCATACGATTTCTCTGTCATTGCGGAATATGGATATTATCCTAATGGAAGCCTTAGAAACAAAGAAGATAACTTGCTGCAAGACGCTATCAAAACGCTAAATCTAAATGAAGATTATATCAAGAGTCAATCATTCATAACAACATATTATGCTGATATTCATTTAAATGACTCCTCTTTATTGGCTAATGTCACAGATCAAAATACAAGAAGTCTCTTAGAATTAAATAGTAATACAAATATTACTATTATACCGTTAAGTTCCTATAACAAGGTATTAAAAAAACAAGATTATGAACCTTTGTCATTAAATTCAAATGAAGTTTATTTATATACGGATGCAGAAATGATATCTAAGGGAGTAAAACAGATTCTTAAAGCTAAACCAGAGATTACTTTATATGATCATAAAGTAAAAGTTAGTAATGATTCCTATGAAAATATTACTGTCGGAACAAGTTCTTCTATAAACAATTATATTTTAGCAATGGTTGTCCCTGATGAATTTATTCCGGAAAATGCAGACAAACATGAAATCATTTGGAATGTTGATACCACTAATTCCATCAGTGATTTAGAATTTGCGAACTATTTTATGGATACTATGTCTGAAGAAAGTGACAATGGGGAAGTTGAAGAATTTCCAAGTTTCTACTATACCACTAAACAGGATATTTATGATGTAAATAAAGGAATGTCTGTAATTCTAACATATATTGGTATATATTTAGGTACAGTATTTATGATTGCGAGTGCAGTAATTCTAGCACTTCAGCAATTATCTCAAGCAAATGACAATAAGAAACGTTATATGATTCTAAATAAACTAGGTACCGAACCTAAGATGATTAATCACTCTATTTTACTGCAGATTGCGATTTATTTCATAATGCCACTAGCACTTGCAATCGTTCATAGTATTGTTGGTATCCAAATGGTGAATACCCTTGTTGTTTCCTTTGGTCGAAGTGATATCATGATGTCTTCTTTAATCACTGCCGGTATCATTATGATCATATATGGTTCTTATTTCTTAATTACTTATCTAGGCTATAAGAATATCATCCAATCAAAACAATAAGCTAATTAGCTCTCCTTTATGGGAGAGTTTTTAATATATTGACATGTAAATATATATAAAATAAAATGTAAAAAAGAAAGTGATATTATGTTTAAGGATTTTAAAACAAATATAAAGTTCAGATGTTTTGTTTTAGGAAATTGCCTTAGCTTTTGTAGTCAATCCTTTGCCTCAATAGCGATTCCTATTATCGTATACAACTTAACAAAGAACATTAATGTCACCGCTTGGTTAATCGCATTACAATTTATCCCTAACATTTTCACAAACCAGATTGTCCATTGGATAAATAAAAAAAATTATTCTTCAATACTGATTTTATATATTGTGAATATTGGTCAAATTATACTATATTTATCCTTACTATTTACTCCATCTATCTTACATTATTGTATTTTTACCTTACTATCTTCATTATGCAGTTCTTTAGATTATGTATACCGTAATGCTGCGTTAAAAGATTTTGAAGATACTATACAACTAACTAGTGCTAATAATTTATTAGCAGTTACTAGAAATATAATTAACTTTCTTTCTCCAATTATAGGTGCATTTATCTATAGCATATTAAATGATAAAATTATAATTTTTATTGCTTGTTTTTTCTTCACTATGTGTTTGTTTTTTTACAATAAAAGTAAGCTTACAAAAGGAACATACAACTTGAAGATGAACATAAGCCAAAGCATTCTCTTAGTACCATTAAATCCATAATCCAAAAATATCCTATTATTACATTATTATTTGTAGTTGATGCCATTGCATCTATATCTTTTGGCTCATTAAACACTATTATGCCTATCATTGTACAAACACAGTATGAAAACAATGCTAATATATTGTCTTTATTTAAATCATTATTATATATAGGAATCATAATTGGTGGAATAATATTTGAAAAAAAGCTCAAACAAAGGGATAAAATCCACCTATATGTTGCATCTACTGTTCTAGCTTCTCTTGGATTTATATTATTAATTTTTATGCAATCTTATATAAGTTATGCATTGACATTAGGTGTTATCGGTTTATTTAACATTATTCAAGATAATTCCTTATCCTTGGAGATACAACTAAAAACATCTAACAGCAATGAAACTAGTATCCTATTCTCTTTGTACCAAACATTAATTTCCGTAGCGTTTATCATAACCACGGTACCAATACCTCATATCATTTCTACTTTAGGTTATCCTTTTATTTATATCTGCTTTGGTTTATTAAGTGAGGTTGCTCTTGTTTTATTCTTTATAAAATATAAGAAAAAAAAGAAGTTACAGTAAGCAAATCAGCATCAGTAACTTCTTTTTTCTTTTTGTAATTGTTGTTATTTAAGTCCGTATTTTTTGTTGAATTTTTCAATACGTCCCTGAGCAGCTGCGAATCTCTGACGTCCTGTATAGAATGGATGGCAGTTTGAACAAGTATCAACACGAAGTTCTTTACGAGTTGAACCTGATTCAAATTCAGCTCCACAAGAAGTACATTTTACCATAACACGGTGGTACTCTGGGTGAATTCCTTTTTTCATTTTAACTCTCCTTCCGCCTTAAACCTCATGTGGGTTTAAAGTAAGTGCTATATAATTATAGCAACAAACCATCTTGAAAGCAATAGGTTTTTTTCTAAAAAAATCAATTATATTCAATATATTCATCGTTATATTCATCATAAACGCTGTATCTAAAATCACTATACTTTCTAACTTTTTCTAACATCTTGTTCAAAAATTCTTCGTTGTCTTTTGTAAGTTCTAATTGATAATTTCTATATCTTTCCTTCCCATCCTTCGTTGTAATGGCAAAGCTTATAGAATAGCTAGCATCACCATATTCATCAGTATTTCGATTACTTACTTCTTTCTGTATATCCATTAAGGAAGAAATTTCTTTTTCTTTCTTAGTATGCGCAGTATAATCCATAATATTTTGATTATCATTTAAAGTAAGATTATAATTTTTATAATAAGATGTATCAGTATATACCGTTATATTTCCAAAAACTTCCACCTGTTCAACAGTAGAAGCATCCACAAATTCTTTCACTAATCCAAAACCACTTGTTTTTGTATAAATTTGTCCAAAACCAAATGTACCTACATATAATACTGCAAAAATCAACACATGTATTCCTTTAACCTTGATTTTACGATTTGAGAAAAAGATCATACAGAAATAAAGCATCGCAATCATTACACTAGAAATAATGAGATCAGTTGACCAGTTAATTATATACAACAATAAACTAAATGTAACTACCGTAATAATTACTGGATAACCAAAGATTGTTGTAGTTCTTTCTTGAGCCTCTTCTGGTTTTCTTACGATAAATGCTTTTCTTCCAAACCAGAAACAAATAATTCCAATAATAACCCAATATATTACATATGGGATTGTTTCCATAAAACATGATTTTTCAATATAATATCCTAACAAAGCAATATTTAAATTTTCTATAACCACATAGATTACTGAAGGCAAAGAAGCTATACTTGTAAGCATATCTACTGGTAAAAATTCACTTACAGAGCCCCCAATATTTCCAAGAATCTGACTAATCTGCTTCTCAAAAAATACTTGTGCGGTCACAAATACAATTAATGGCATGACTACATAGCTTCCATTGATTAAAATACTATCTAATATATTATTACACTTTACACTTAAGAATGTAAAAATGGTGTATTGAGCAACCAATAAGATGCTAAGAAGTAAAATAAATACTAAAGGTAAAAATTTAAATAATAATCGTACTCCTGGAAAAATAATTGCGCAATAACCATAACATATAAAATAATATACTAGCAGTGGAAGCAACAATAAAATTAACCCACTTAAATACGTATAGTTAAATAATTTCTCTCTTTTAATCGGTAAAGAGAAATATAATTCATTACTGCTTTTCTTATACAAATAGCGGAAATTAAAGATAGGGATAATGAACGATAAAATAGAGCCCGCCACAACAGAAACAGTACTAACGGATATTACTCCTGTTTCATATGCTTGTAATGGGCTAGAATAGGATCCCAAGATGGAATTAAGCATTAGAAAAGGCATTGCTAAAAATAGAATAAGACAGATTAAAATTATATATCGTTTATTACTATTTATATAATAACGTAAATACTTTTTAAAATTAATCTTCATACACACCATACCCCTTCTTTTCCATCTCATAAACAAAAATCTCTTCTAAATTTACTTTCAGTACTTCCATCATTAATGGTTCCATTGTCTGAAGATAGTTTTTAATCTTAATGATATCTCCCTTTACAACTAGATTTACAACTCTTGATTGTATATGAATTGACAATACATCAAGTTCTTTAAAATCTTCCTTAGTTTTCTCATTTGGGAATGCAAGCTGGATTTTATGAATGTTCTCTTTTGCATCATCAATATAACCAGAAGTGTAAATTTTATTATCTTCTAATATACCATAGGTATCACATATATCTTCTAATTCACGCAAGTTATGACTAGAAATGATAACCGTCATTTCTTTCTCTTCTATCAATTTACTGATTGCTCGTTTGAAAGTAAGTCGCATAACAGGATCTAATCCATCAAACGCTTCATCTAAAAATAAATACTTAGGAGAAATTGCTAGTGCTAATACAATAAATGATTGTCTCTTCATTCCCTTTGAAAAGTTCTTTAATGGCTTATTCTCATCTAAGCTGAAGATAGAACGATATTTTTCATATATACTTTCATCTAGATTTGGATACCATAAACGATAAAATTCCTTCATATCTTTTAAGCTTGCGTTAAAGAAATAAAATGGATCATCACTGATTAGTAAGATATCCTTTTTAACATCAGGATTATCATAAACCTTTTCTTCGTTTATGCAAACACAGCCAACATCAGGCTTTGATATACCTGCCATAATTCTTAACAGAGTTGATTTTCCTGATCCATTTGGACCTATTAACCCAAATACACTTCCATTTTTTATATCTAAATTCATATCCAATAATACGACTTTATCTTTATATTTCTTTGTCAATGATCGTATCTTCAACATGTTTCTTTCCCTCCTCATAAACTTCTTCAACTACATTATATAGTTGCTGCTTTTCGATATGATGCTGTTTCATATCTTTCACAACAACTTCAAAATCTTGAAGTTTATCCTCCTGAATCAATTTATCAGAATCATTATCTGCGATAAAACAGCCTTTCCCCTTTTCCGAGTATATAAATCCTTGTAACTCTAGCTCTTGATAAGCTTTTGCGACTGTATTAGGATTTACCCCAATTTGTGATGCTAATGAACGAACAGAAGGTAATTTATCATTAGGTACTAAAACACCTATTGTTATAAACTCTAGAATTTGTTTCTTTAATTGTTCAAAGATAGGTAGCTTACTTTGCGCATCAATCACAAACATTCATTTCACCTCCACTGTACCAGTGTACTAAATACACTAATACAGTATCATTTAATATTTTCTATGTCAATTAACTTTTTCTTACGAATTCTTACGAAAAAAACAGAGAACTGAATTCTCTGCCCTTAATTACTTCTTATCCTTAACTTTACATAGTTTTCCTTCCTGATTTCTCACAATAATTATCCCCACAGGTTCTTCCAAAAAAGGGATAATATCTGCATCATTATTTAAATCTTCAGTATGTATGTAAGATCAAAAAAAAGACAAGAATACTTATTTAATTCTTGCCTTTAGAGAAATCAAACATTTAAATAGATATATCATCTCCTTTTGATATTTTTGTGAATATCAATAAAGAAATAATAGTTAGTACCGTTAGTATTGTAGATAATGCCGCCGCAATTCCGAAATTTCCTCGTATTACCTCAGTATAGGTCGCAACCGTTAAAGTCTGTGTTCTATAGGTTGACAACAATACAGCTGTTGATAGTTCAGAAATCATGGTTACCCAGCTTAAAATAGCTCCAGATATTATTCCACTTGCCATCATAGGTACTGTAATTTTGAAAAATGTTTTCATTTTAGTGCTACCCAAGCTAAGTGCGGCTTCTTCTATACTCATTGGTATCTGCTGAAGTATTGCAACACTAGATCGGATAGTATATGGTAAACGTCGGATAACTAGTGCAACAATCATGATTACCATTGTTCCTCCAATTGCCAGAAAACCTGAGTTAAAAATACCAGTATTGAATGCCCCTAACAGTGCAATTCCAGCAACAGTTCCAGGAACAATATAGGGAATCATACTCAAGATATCTAAGACACCTGTTGCAGGATTTCTTCTTCTAACAGTTAGATATGCTATAAGAACTGCTAGTAATACTATTATAATTAAAGAAATACCCGGTATTAAGATCGTATTAAATATCGTACTTCCTAATCTATCAAAAGCAGTATAGTAACTATCGAAAGAATATCCCGGCTGGAATACCATCCCTTGCGTGTTTTTGAATGAAGTATAAATCACATAAAGCTGTGGCAAGACGGCAAGTCCAACTACTCCATAAGAGAAGATATAAACGCCCCACTTCTTTATACCCTTCAACTCTTTTGGTTGAATCGGATGTAGAGAACTCATTGAGAAAGATTTTTTATTAGATATATATTTTTGTACTAGAAATACAATAGTTGTAATGATTATTGCAACTACCGCAATAGCAGCAGCGAAGCTATCATCCCCTCCTACTTCACTTAAAAATTCATTAAATATCAAAACTGGAAAAGTTCGATATCCTTCACCAATTAACATTGGTGTACCAAAATCTGCTAATGCTCGCATAAATACCAATAATGCTCCAGCTAATAGAGTTGGTGTTATTAATGGAATTATGATTTTTATAAATCTTTTTATACCTGTACATCCCATATTTTCACTTGCTTCAATCAATGAATTATCTACATTTTTTAGAGCACCACTAACATATAGGAATATCAATGGAAATAATTGAAGTGTGAAAACTAATAGTATGCCCGTAAATCCATATATATCAGGAGGAGTAATATGAAGTATATCTTTAATAAAAGTCGTTATAACACCACTTCTTCCCATTAAAAGAATCCAAGAGTATGCTCCAATGAATGGCGCAGACATAGAAGCAATGATAATAAGAATACGCAATATCTTTGAACCTTTAATTTTATATGATGCAAAGAAATATGCTAATGGAGTTCCTACAGCAAGAGACAGTATTGTTGCTAAAATAGAAACCTTAAAGCTGTTCATTAACGTGGAGAAATAATAGCTCTTAGAAAAAAATTTAATAAATGCGTCTAATGAAAATGTTTGTGTTGTTTTTGGAATAACAGATTGGATTAATAGATTACCTACTGGATATACCATGAAAACTAGATATAAGATTAAAATTAATAGGGTAATTCCTCCCCATATATCAAATCGGAATTTGTGCTGGTTTTTCATTCTACATCACGCAGAAGATTTCTGCTTCCTTTTGAATCAAATATATTAATTTTATCTGTTTGTATAGATAATCTTACTTCTGTTCCAACTTTTATTCTATTTTCCAAACTACTAACCTGAATAACCTCAACAAGCTGTCCTGTTTCAAGTCGTACATGATAATGTGTATTTAATCCTAAAAATATATTATCTACAACTACACCATGCATACCATCTTCATGTTTTGTCATAACGAATTCTTCAGGACGTATAGATACTTTAACTTCTGCATCATTTGTATTTAGTTCATAAGGAATCTTATATCCATCCTCAAATTCTAAATACTTATTTCTATATTTTGCATTCAAAATATTAGTACGTCCAATAAAGGTAGCAACAAATACATTTGCTGGTCTATGATAAATATCCTGAGGGCTTCCAATATGTTGGATAATCCCATCTTTCATAACAGCAATTTTATCACTTATAGCCATTGCTTCTTCTTGATCATGTGTAACATATACTGTTGTAATTCCAACTTCTTTTTGAATATTACGAATGGCTTCTCGCATTTCTAATCTAAGCTTTGCATCTAAGTTACTTAATGGTTCATCCATTAGAAGAACATCTGGTTTAATAACTAGAGCTCTAGCTAGTGCCACACGTTGTTGCTGACCGCCAGACAAATTATCTGGCATGCGGTCTTTATATTGATCTATCTGCATCAATTTCAAAAATTTATCAGTAGCTGAGGCAACAGCTTCCTTTTCCATTTTCCTTTGTTTTAACCCAAATTCTACATTTTGACGCACACTTAAATGTGGAAAAATTGCATAATTCTGAAACACCATACCAATATTACGTTTATTGGGCTCCATATCATTGATACGTGTTTCATTAAAATAGAAATCGCCACCTTCAATAGAATTAAATCCAGCTATCATTCTAAGTAGAGTTGTTTTCCCACAACCAGATGGTCCTAACAGCGTAAATAGCTCTCCATCCTTTACTCTTAGATTTAATCCTTGAATAACAGTAGTTTTTCCATAACGCTTTACTGCATTTTGAATGATAATTTCACTCATATCGATTCAATCCCTTCTATATAAACTTAGTTAATGCTTGCAAAAATTTCTTTATAACGTTCTACAATTTTATCTTTGTTTTCATTCACATAATTTTGATCTTCTACAATTGTTTTAATTTCATTCATTGGTTTCATATTATCACTAGTCTGAACCTCTTTTAGTACTGGGCGATTTGTAGTTTCTGTACCATAAATATCTTGCAATTCCTGACTTGTTAAGAAATCAATAAATTTCTTTGCATTTTCCATATGTTTAGCATTTTTAATTATTCCAGAAGTTGCTGGCAGGAAGACACTTCCTTCTTTAGGGTATACAATTTCAATATCTGCACCATCATTTATCAATGTTACTGCTGGGTCTTCATAAGTTAATCCAACAACCATCTCGCCATCAGCTACTTTTTTATAAACTGAGCTAGAACTTCCTTCAATTTTACCATCAATATTTTCAAATAATTCTCTTACATATTTCCATGCATTCTCATCATCATAACCACCCATAGCCTTTAAAATATTTGTTAACTGTGCAAAAGCACTTGATGAACTAGCTGGATCAGCAGTTGCAATTTTACCTTTTAGTTCTGGATTCAATAAATCTGCATAGCCTTCAATTTTCATATCTCCTGCTAATTTCTTATTCACGACTAATACGCTTCCATCTAATGAATAACTAGTAGTAAAACCTGAAGTATTTTGATATTCTTCTAAGATGTTTGCATCATTTACAGATGTATACTTTTCGAACAAATCCTCGTTTTGAATATATTGAGAATGTGCTCCTCCAAACAAAACATCCGCAATTGGATCATTCTTTTCACTTTGTAGTTTTTTCATTAATTCACCAGTTCCTGCTTGCTGTAGATCCACTTTAATCCCTGTTTTCTGTTCAAACAATGGAATTGTAGCCTTAATTAACCCTTCTGAATTTGGAGAATAGATAACCAAAGTATTATCATCTTTACTATTTGATTCATTCGAGCTACATGCTGCTAAAGATCCTAGCATTAATAAGGATAAACCTAACATAATTAATTTTTTCATTTTCTTTTCTTCCTTTCCGTGCGCCGTTGAAGGCGTTTCATATATATTTCTTTTGAAATCAATGTTCCTGTC
>URYK01000054.1 GCA_900552125.1 uncultured Solobacterium sp.
GCAAAATTATATGTTGGATAACCATCACTCTTTAACAATACGCCTTCTGATAATCCAGCATTTTCAACTTCAATATGTCCATAGACTTCATCTTCAAAAGAAGTAATTCCACTACTTGGAATTGTTTGTCTGACAACATATTTTTCACCATTAGCAATTCTTTGTTTTGCTTCTTCTAAAGATAATGATTTACATGGATCAATATATCCTAATTCTTCATGATCAGCATTTTCTTTTTTTGCTGCTTCAATTGTTTCTTCATCACAGAAACAATAATGTGCGCCACCTAATTCTACTAATTTATCAGCATATTCTTTATAAATAGCTAATCTTTGTGATTGAATATATGGTCCATATCCGCCATCTTTATCAGGTCCTTCATCATATTCAAGTCCAGTATCTGATAATGTTTGATAAATTACATCTATTGCCCCAGCTACTTCCCGGGCTTGATCTGTATCTTCAATCCTCAAAATAAAATCACCATCGTCTTTTTTAGCAATCAAATAACCATACAAAGCTGTTCGTAAGTTACCTATGTGCATATAACCAGTTGGACTAGGTGCAAATCTTGTTCTAATTTTCATAAATTTCATTCCATCCCCTTGTATTTTTTCCAATAAAGTTTTAAAATTATAAATGTCCACTAATTAGGGTATAGCCAAGCGGTAAGGCACCAGACTCTGAATCTGGCATTTCCTTGGTTCGAATCCAAGTACCCCAGCCATATAAAAATTAAAGTTCGCATAAGCGAGCTTTTTTTGTGCTTAATGAGATTTTAAATTGAATCTTCAAGTAAATACAAGTATATAATCCCTAGCATAAATCCTGATAATATCTATATTTATTTTAAAGAATATAATCAATATATCTAAATACCTAACTAAAAAAAGCGTATGATATGGAATAATCCAAACATACGCATTTATTAATATTATTTAGCGTGTTTTAAGAAAGCTTTATAACCGTTAGTTGCTTCCCAAATATCAATTTTGCTAGCAATTTCCCAAGGAGCATGCATATTGTGTAATGCAATTCCGCTATCAATTACATCCATATTATACTGAGCTAAGATATAAGCGATGGTTCCTCCACCACCCTGGTCTACTTTACCAAGCTCAGATGTCTGATAAGTAACATTTTCGCTATCCATAATATTTCTTAACTGTGCCATATATTCCGCATTAGCATCATTACATCCACTCTTTCCACGAGAACCAGTATATTTATTAAATACTAGTCCATGTCCCATAAATGCCGCATTTTTTTCTTCATTTACAGATGCATAGTTAGGGTCTACAGCTGCAGATACATCACTACTTAACATTTTTGAGTTTTTCAATGCACGACGTACATTTAATTCACTATATTCATTAGCACGATCCATAACTTCCGCAACTGTGTTCTCAAAGAAACGTGAATGCTGTCCTGTAGCACCAATGCTTCCAACTTCTTCTTTATCTACCAATAATGTAATCGCAGTACGTTTTACGCTTTCTGTTTCCATTTGAGCCATTAAAGAAGTATAAGCACAGATACGATCATCATGACCATATCCCATGACCATACTACGATCTAGACCATAATCTCTTGCTTTTCCTGCTGGAACTACTTCAATTTCTGCAGATACAAAATCATCTTCTTCAATATCATATTTATCTTTTAATAATTTAACGATGTTTGCTTTAACTGCATCTTTTTCAGTATCTTTTAGAGGCATATTACCAACAGTAACATTTAAGTCTTCCCCTTCAATCACATTACTAGCTTTCTTACCCATCTGATCTGCTGATAAATGAACCAATAAATCACTAATACCAACAACTGGATCATTTTCATCTTCTCCAATATTGATGTTAATAACTGTTCCATCTTTCTTTACCACAACACCATGTAAAGCTAAAGGAAGAGTTACCCACTGATATTTTTTAATACCACCATAATAATGAGTATCCAACATAGCAAATTCTTTATCTTCATATAAAGGATTCTGTTTCAAGTCTAATCTTGGTGAATCCACATGAGCACCTAGAATGTTAAATCCATTACTCATTGGTTCTTCACCAATTAAAAATAGTGCTAAACTTTTTCCCATATTATTTGCATAAACTTTATCACCGCAAGATAATGTTTCATTATTTTTAATCACATCATCTAAATTACGATATCCATAACTTTCCGCAATGCGAATTGCTTCCGTTACGCATTCACGTTCTGTTTTACAATCAGATATATATTTCTTATATCCTTCACAATAATCAAAGACTTTCTTTAAGCCTTCTTCATCATATTTTTTCCATGCATTTTCTCTCATAGTATTACCTCCATTACTGTTCTTAATTATAATTCCTTTTCACATCAAACTCAACTATCCTGCAATATATTTTCTTTAAATTTCCAATAATTTTTCAGAAAGTTGTAAAATTGTATCATCTTTCATTGAATTATAAATCCTAACTATTCCTTCCCCATCTATATTTAATTCATTTCTCTCTTTCAATATTTCCATTACATGACGGGCTGTTCCTTCATTCCCATCTATGATTGCTATTTTATCTTCTATAAGTTTACGAATCTGATCTCGATAGAAAACAAAATGTGTACAACCTAGTACGATACTATCTAGTGTTTGCAGATCATAAGGAAATATGTATTCTTTTAATGTTTTTTCTACTATTTCATACTCATCTAATTGTCCAGCCTCTACCAATTCTACTAATTTAGGACATGGCTGTCGATAAATCGTATTGTCTTTTTCAAATTGAGCCATCAGCTGTTCAAACTTCTTTTCTTTCAATGTAAACTCAGTCGCCATGACCAACACTTTTTGATGATGTTTTCCATTTACTGCCGGTTTCAGAGCTGGTTCCATTCCAATAATGGGAAGATTAGGATATTCTGCTCTTAGCTCTTTAACACAGGCACTAGTCGCTGTATTACATGCGATTACAATAGCTTTCACACCACGACTTATAAAGAATTCACAAATCATATGACATCTTCTTGTTATTTCTTCTTTATTTTTTACTCCATAGGGAGCATAGCTGGAATCACCGAAATATATATAATTCTCATATGGCATCTGTTTTTTTAATTCCTTTAATACGCTAATACCACCTAAACCAGAATCAAAAACTCCAATCGCATCCTCCATAGACATATGCATCACCCTTTCAAATCTTCACACCCCTACATTATACCCTTTTTTATATAGCCTTGCATTATTTTTTAAACAATTACATAAAATCTTTTACCTATCAAATAATGTATTTTATATCTATTCCTTCCTACATTTTTATTTCTTTAATTTTCATCTCAATGAACTATTTCAAAACGCTTATTATATATGACTAATATGTGATATTTTCCCTTAAAGTCGTTGACTTCACTAATTGTTAGGGGTACAATTGAATTGTTAATTATTTACAATTAGAAGGAGATTTTTTATGAGTAAACATTTATCTGTAGACATTCGGGTTCCAATCGAGGAGGGTAACCCAGCTATCCGCAGAATAGAAAGTCTTTGTATTCGTTGCGGTCAATGTAAAGATGTCTGTAAGAAACAAATTTCAGTAGGACATCATTATGATTTATTAAAGACAAATGATACTGCAATCTGTATTCACTGTGGGCAATGTGCTAATGTCTGCCCAACGAATGCTATCACTGAAATCCAGGATTGGATGAATGTAGAAGCTATGATCCAAAACGGTAATAAAAAAGTTATTGCGATCACTTCACCAAGTGTTCGTGTATCTTTAGGTGAAGAATTTGGAATGAATGCTGGAAGCTACGTAGAAGAACAAATGGTTGGCAGCTTAAGAGCTTTAGGTTTTGATTATGTATTTGATACTACATTTGCAGCTGATTTAACCATCATGGAAGAAGCAAGTGAATTAATTGATCGAATCCAAAATAATAAACCTCTGCCTCAATTTACTAGTTGCTGCCCTGCTTGGGTAAAATTCGCAGAAACATATTATCCTGAATTATTGCCTAATATATCTACAAGTAAATCACCAATTTCAATGTTTGCGCCAACAATTCGTACTTGGTTTGCGAAAAAAGAAAATATTGATCCAGAAGATTTATATATTGTGGCAATTACTCCTTGTACTGCGAAAAAATTTGAAATTACAAGAAGTGAATTCAATGACGCTTCAAAGTATTATGAACGTGAGTCTTTCCAGGACTGTGATCGTGTAGTAACCACTAGAGAACTTGCGAATTGGCTACGTGCTAAAAACTATGATTTAGATAATGTTGAGAAAAGCAATTACGATTCATTAATGCCAAGAGGAAGCGGTGCTGGTATTATCTTTGGAAATACTGGAGGCGTTATGGAAGCCGCAATACGAAGTGCATATTATTTTCTAACAAATGAACAGCCTGGAGATAATTTACTAAACTTTGAAGCTGTACGTGGTATGGAAGGTGTTCGTAAAGCCGAATTAACAATCAACGATTTGCCAATCAAAGTCGCTGTTGTACATGGTACAGATAATGTTCGTAAATTCTTACACCATATTAAAGAAACAAATGAATATTTTGATTTTGTAGAAGTCATGACATGCCCAGGCGGCTGCATCGGAGGCGGCGGTCAAAGCAAGCATATCGGAGAAGACATGGATAAAGTTCGTAAAGAAAGAATTCAATCTCTATATGATAAAGACAGCTCTATATCACTTCGAAATTCTCACGATAATCCAAATATTAAACAGGTATATGAAGAATTCTATGGAAAACCACTTAGTGAATTAGCTGAATCCTTACTACACACAAATTATCATGTAAGAGATGATTTGAATGAAGACCCAGCAAAATATGAAACTATGTATCAAGAGGAGTCTTCTAAGAAACAAGAATCTTCTTCCGATGTTCGTTATCGCTGCACAATCTGTGGGTATATCTATGAAGGAGATATTACGAAAGAAAGTGACGATTATAAGTGTCCTATTTGTACCGTTCCTAAGGATATGTTTGAATTAGTTCAGGATTCCAAACCTGTTGAAGAGAAAGAAGAAACTTCTTCTGATATTCGTTATCGCTGCACGATCTGTGGGTATATCTATGAAGGAGATATCACGAAAGAAAGTGATGATTATAAGTGTCCTATCTGTACTGTCCCTAAGGATATGTTTGAAAAAATATAATAAAAAAAGCTTGGTGGTTCATATAAGAATCATTAAGCTTTTTAGTGTTTATATTATCTTTAATTATGTATTACTATAGATACCTAATTCTTCTTCCGTTTTTTCTGCTATTTGTTTATCTAGTTTCTTCATTTCATGATGAATAAAGAAGAATACTATAATAGCACTAGTGATATCCGCAATTGGACCTGCCATTAAAATTCCATCTAATCCAAACTGAGTTGGTAAAATAACGATTAGTGGTATTAAAAGGATCAACTGTCTTAAAGAAGATAAAATGCTAGCTTTCATAGGCTGACCAGTCGCCTGAAAATAAGAAGTAGAAGTTATCTGGAAACCAGCACAGAAAACACCTAAATCATAAATACGCATCGCTTTAATCGCAAAATCTGTAAAGTTTTCATCAGCAGTACCAAATAGCATCAATATGATATGTGGAATCAGCATAAACATTGCCCAGCCTATTGTTGTGACAGATGTCGCAATCGTACTTGCAAGTTTATATGTTTTCTTTATTCGCTTAGGTTGATTAGCACCTTTATTAAAACCTAAAATTGGCTGTGCTCCAATTCCTACACCGACACAGATAGATACAATAATCTGAGAAATTTTCATTACAATTCCCATAGCCGATAATGCTACATCTCCTGTAACACTTGTTAGATTTCCATAATAAACGAGTGAATTATTTAATACGATTTGTAAAACAGTAGAAGATAGCTGCGTAATACAACTGGAAATTCCTAAAGAAAACGCCATTTTACATATGCTAGGTTTTAATTTCATATTTACAAAACGCAAACGCATATTTCCTTTCTTAGTAAAATAATATACTAGAATTATTGTGGAAATAATTTGTGAAGTAATAGTCGCAATTGCAGCACCTTTTACTCCCCAACCAAATATAAATATATATGTAGGATCCAGTATACAGTTTAAAAGTGCTCCTGTAATCATACTGTACATCGCAACATTGGGACTTCCATCACAACGTGCCATATTGCTTAATCCAATTCCTAATAAATTAAATACTGTTCCTATCAAAATAATACTCGCATAATCTCTTGCATACATCATATTATTAGGTGTAGCACCAAAAATTTTAAGAATTGTATCTAAGAAAACCAATCCCAGAATAGTTAAAGCTAAACCAATAATAGTTAGAAGTACAAATATATTTCCTAATGTTTTCTCTGCCTCTGCTTCATTCTTTTCCCCTAATTTAATTGCAGCATAAGCACTTCCCCCAGCACCCAGCATTGTTCCTACAGCTAATATGATTGTCACAATAGGAAATGAAACCGTAGTTGCTGCATTTCCTAAGTAACCAACTCCCTGCCCAATAAATATCTGATCAACAATATTATAAACTGCGTTTACCAGCATAGATACAACAGAAGGAATCGCAAATTTCATCAACAATCTTCCTATAGGCTGATATCCTAAAGGATTTTTTGTTTTTGGCTTCTTCATTGTATTTTCCATTTATAAAACTCCTCCCTCATTCATTTACATATACTGTCGCATTCACTGCCATCTTACCAAGAATATCGTTTACGAACTCCATTTCTTCATCCTGAATATTCTGCCCTAAGATATTAATCCAATCTTGTTGTACTTTTTTTATAAAAGGAATAATAGATTCTCCTAATGGAGTTAAGTAAAGTTTCACGCTTCTTCGATCATCAATACGCTGTATACGTTTTACATATCCCAAGTCCTCTAATTTTTTCACTGCTCTTGCACATGTTCCTTTATCAAAATTGCCCTTCTCTGCTAATTCATTAGGACTGATACCTGGCCGTGCATCAATATGAGTCATAAAAAAATGCTGTCCGCTTCCTATTTGATAAGGGGCAAACATTTCATCAAAATATACTTGAGAACTTCGATATATCATAGATGCATATTTATTAATCTGTAGCATTACATCATCTCCTATTATAAAATAGCTTAATAAGTATAACAAAATATAGTTGCATATGCAACTATATTCTTGAAAGAAAAGCAATTATCTCTAATGATAACTGCCTATTCTTTTATCATTTGTTGTTTAAAATTCTGCATGATGCCTAAAACCTGTTGTTTTTGATCTTCTTTTACTAATTCTAGCATATCAGCTATAAAACTATCTAAATATATCAAATCAAACGTTCCATCATTTTGTTTCGCAAAGCTTTCCTCCAACAATACCTTTGCCTGTTCAACTTTTTCTTCCTTTACACTTTGCAATATAAACTTCATAAATTTTTCTTGACCACTATTCATAAACATACTCCTTTAATTTGAACCATATTATATAAATTGTTTTGATATTTCTCAAGAATCATGCTCTTATTTGGAAAATGAATTAATGGCATCTTCTACTGATAATTCTGTTATTTCTTTATTTTCAAATAGGTAAACACTGGAAAATACATCTTTAATAAACTTACGGTCATGTGATATCGCAAGTATACAGCCAGAATAGTCTTTTAAGAGATTTCGAATTGCTGAACTTGTTAAAGGGGATAGATTTCTTGTTGGTTCATCTAACAATAATACATTACATTTTTGTTTGATAAAACGTATCAGATAAAGTTTAGCTTTTTGCCCTTCACTTAGTTCTGTAACACTTTGTTTCATCTCTTCTCTAGTAAATTTCATTCTTCCTAATAATTTTCTAGCTCTAGTCACATCTTCCTGATCTCCTTCTTCTAATAAAAATGTAACAGGAGTATCCTCAATAGAAAATACATCTTCATAAACCTGTGGCATATAACCTAATTTGATGTTTGGATGATTTTTTAATATTTCATATAACTGTTTCATCAATACACTTTTTCCACAGGCATTTTTACCTACTATTGCTTTTTTATCCTTACCATATAATACTAGATGAAAATATTGAAGCAGTGTTCTATCACCTATTGTTATCTTATTAAACTCTTCATCAATGATACATCGATTAACACTGTCAATTTGATCAAAGAATACATCTATACTTTCTTCTACAGTATCTACATGATGTAAATCCGTTTCTTCTAGCCTTTTCTCTTGAGCTTTTAGATTTTTCATTTTAGTCTTTAGCGCCGCGGCATAAAAAGGACTACGCACAGTATCATTTTGTGCATCATGAACTGCACTCATTGAACGCATTAACTTTTCTTTTTTCTTCTGATAATCTCTCTTTTCAAACGCTGCTTCCTGACGTTCTTTTTGTAAGGAATGACTTCTTGTGGATTGATACTCCTCATATGTTCCTTTGAAAATAGTATAAACACATTTTGTCTTCTTATTTCTTTGTTCCAAATGAATAATTGTATTGGCACATTGTTGTAATAAGGTTTCATCATGAGAAATAAAGATAATAGGTATTTTACTATACTGAATAAATTTTTCCAAGCATTCTAACGTAGGGATATCTAAATCATTGGTAGGCTCATCCAACAATAATAAATCCGGATTTCTCATTCGAATTTTTAAAAGCTGAAGCTTTACTTTTTCTCCTCCACTTAACATTCCTATGGTTTGATCACTATATAATTGATCATTTTTGATACCTAATTCAATACATAAATTTTCTATACCTTCAAGATTATTATACTGTTCTGGAAGAATTTCATCTTCTACATGTTCTTTTAGTAAGAATTCAAAAAGAACAGCATGATCCCAATCACTGGAAAGCTGCTGTTCAAAATATCCGATTCTTTTAAAATCTGTATCTATTGTTCCACTTATAACTGCATAATCTTCTATTAATTTTTTATCATATATTGATTTTAGTAAAGTAGATTTTCCATTCCCTTCTTCACCGATAATTCCAACCTTATCCGTATTTCCTAGGGAATAATTAAAATCTTCAAGTAATGTATGACCCTTTAGATTTTTAATTGTTATATGTTTTAAAACAAGTATGAGCAACACCTCCTAAAAAGTGTTATAAGTAGATAATGATACACAAAAAAACAGTAGTTTCCAGATTTAGATGTTTGTATACATTATCTATTTGCTCATCTTCTCACTTCCTTTACCTTTTTTATTTTAACAAATCCTCTCAAGAAGTCAATAATTTTTCCATTCTTCATAAGTTATACATTGTACATGTAATAAAAATGTCTGATCAAGAAGTTTATTATAATATTCCATATCTTTTACATGAGTGAAACCACATTTTTCCTGAACTCTTTTCGATTTTATATTTCCATCATAATAACCACACCATATTTTATTCAAGTGTAACACTTCAAATCCATATTGCATCACTCTCTGTACAGCTTCTGGAATATAGCCATTCCCCCAATGTGGTTCTCCAATCCAATATCCTATTTCTCCTTCTTCTTGTGATAATGTTAGATTGCTTTGTGTTCCAATCATTAAACCAATACTACCAATAGCTTCCATTGTATCCTTTAAAACTACTGCATACGTATTAGGTGCAGATAACACATTTTTTATGATATTTAGACTATCCTCCACGCTTTTATGTACAGGCCAGCCAGTAATTGGCCCAACATTTGGATTCTTTGCATATTTATAAAGTGTAGGTGCATCGCATTCTTTCCATCCCCTCAATATTAAGCGTTCTGTCTTTAGCTGTTGTTTTTCCATCACGTAATTAGTTAGTAGAACACCTAAACGTTCTACTTCCTGTTTTTTTATAACTTGATATCCTCTTTGTTCAAAAAATGACTTTGCACAGATTGACGCATGAACAGATAACTCTATGCCTTGATATTGAAACTCTAAAACATCACATAAACAAGTCGCAATTCCTAATTTTTGAAAGGAAGGCTCTACATAAAGGTGATCAAGATATCCATCACTTGCCATATCCGCAAAACCAATAATTTTAGAATCAAATAAGGCAACATATGTGTCATGATTTTTTATTGCAGAATAAAAACGTTCTTCGTCCACCCCATTTATCCAAGCTTCTTTTTCTTCCTTAGAGTAATCCTTTTCATCTATTTGACGTACACTTTCTTTTAAAAGATCTAATAAAATACTATTATCTGTTTCTTGATATTTACGTATTTCTATTTCTCCTATTTTTATCGATTTCTTCATTCAATAACACCGCCTTAATATAATTGCATTCTATTATAGTATAGTTTATGCGTGAAATAAACATAAAATTAGAATAAATATAATGAAAGGTGGTCAATCCTATTAGACTAACCACCTGTATTTTACTCATTTGTTTGAATAGTAATTGTGCCAGATAATGAAGAAATCAAATCTCCGCCTGAAACAACATGTCCAAGCTCATATAATGAACTATTCGATTGGTAAGTATCATAAAACATTACAACATCTTCCCATGGAGCATAGTATGCAAGAGTTCCTATTTCCACTTCCGCAACTGGTGTATCTGTTATGTCTAACTCTTCTGGCGGATAAAATATTTTTTCATTCGTGCTATAATCTTCAATTGTTATACTTAATGGTAACTGTTCATAAAGCGATTCTGCAGCAGTACTATCGTTTAATTCAAATATTACTGATTCTCCATTTTCACTCTTTATAATTATTTCTTTATTCATGACTTCCTCATCCACCTTATTGTCTAAGGTTTCTTTCTGTTGTACATTTGTTTTATTTTGTGTTTTTGTTTCTCTTGTGCCCTCACCTTGAGAATCTTCCTGTGTCTGACTACAGGCAGTAACTCCTAAGACCAATACACATACCATTATGAAAGCTATCCATTTCTTCATATTTTTCACCCTTTTCTAGTATCCTATTTCATCAAGCCAGCTGTTTACTGTTTCTTGTGCATCAAGAACATCAGGTCGATATACGCCTAATACATTTTCTTCTAACACAGCATCATCAGGTAAAGCTTCCTCAATATCATTGACACTACTTGCTAATCCACCAGTTCCATGTGTACAAAATAGCACAATTCTCTTTCCTGATAGATTATTTTCTTCTATAAAACTATGGATTGCCATCGGACATGTATACCACCAATTTGGATAACCGATAAATACAGTGTCATATTGGTCCATAGATTGCACATTCTCCTTAAGTACAGGACGAGTATCTTCTGCTTTTTCATCTGCTGCACGATCCATGCAATTATCATAATCACTTGGATATGGCTCTTCTACCTGAATTGAAAATAAATCTCCTCCAATTTCATCCTGAATCCAAGAAGCAATTCTTGCGGTATTTCCTGGCGGCAGAATACTAGCAGAGGCAACGACATCATCCCCATATTCATCCGCATCTCCCATCGCTTCATAATGTGATAATGCTGATTCCAAAGCAGCTTCTTCATCCTCTACGACTGTATTATCTGCCTAGGTAAAATAGGCAATTAGAATATTTCCATCTGATTGTGTCTGTTCGCTGGTTGTTGTTTCTTTTGATTGTGTAGAACTATTTTCTTCAGTAATAGATGAATCATTTCCACATGCTGTCAATAGGAAACACATGGTTAGGATAAGGCATAGATAACGTTTCATCTCATCCCCTCCTTTTCCTCTGTTTTGTTTTTATTGATAATTGATAAATATAATAGAATATCCATATAAATAATCCCATAATCGCTATATAGTCGATTAAAAAGAGAAGTAATGGCTGATTTACATCAAAAAATACAAATTGGTTCTCAATTAACATATAAGATAATAAATCATACTTCATAAAACAATATCCACCATATATTGCGATTAAGAATGCTGCTATACGTAATACCCCTCTAACAGATTTTGATGTTTTCATCTTCATTTCTTTACGACTAAAGCCAAGAATTATTCCCCAATGAAGCCCAATATGCGCAGCCATGAGG
This sequence comes from uncultured Solobacterium sp., assembly GCA_900552125.1. Taxonomy (GTDB): domain Bacteria; phylum Bacillota_I; class Bacilli_A; order Erysipelotrichales; family Erysipelotrichaceae; genus Clostridium_AQ. Next base: position 11,929 of record URYK01000054.1, read on the forward strand.
ATAAATCCCCAATAAGCAGAAACCATATGAAGTACTCTAGCAAATGAAACAGAACCTTGAATTGGTAAAAAAGAGAATACATATCTTGATAAAATAACACTACTGATAATTAAGCCTAGCATTGATAAACACAAACAAATATTAAGCAATAGTTGTAAAACTTTTATAGGTGTATATGGTTTTCTAAAAATCTGAGGATACCAGTTGCGATTCAATATATGATGAATGATAAATAAGATAATAAGAAATGTCCCAATCCATTCATGAAGTTCTTCACCTATCAATAAATATGACATGCATCCTAATAAAGCTATACTCATAACGATATCCACAAGCATTTTTATCTTAATTGTTTTATTCATATGATCTCCTTTCCAATAAACCTTTATATTTTCTGATTTCCAGTTGACCAGACATGTTCCTCTTTTGATGTACCAGCTGTATTTTGAGCCATGACACCAACTAAAGGATGTGGTACATAACATTCTTCCAGATATGCACATTCCTGTGGTGTTAAAACTAAATCAACTGCTTTTGTGATACCTTCTACTTGTTGTAATTTTGTTGTGCCAACTACTGGGCTAGTCACTTTCATAAGAAGCCAGGCTAAAGAAATTTCACTCATCGTTACCTGATGTTTTTCAGCTAATTCCGCAACTCTTTTGATTATGATTTCATCTTGTTGAGCCATTCCATCATATTTTAATCGAGCATAGCTATCTTCCTGTAACCTTTTTGAAGTTTCCCCTGGATGTTTAGATAAACGTCCTCCTGCTAATGCACTATATGGTGTCATTGCTATGTTATCTTCTTTACATAATTTTGCCATTTCTCTTTCTTCTCTAAAAATCAGATTATAGTGTCCTTGTATAGAAACAAATTTATGAAAGCCTTCTTTTTCCGCTAATGCATTAGCTTTTGCCAGCTGCCATGCGAAGCAATTAGATATCCCAATATAACGAGCTTTCCCTGCCTCTACTACTTTATGAAGACCTTCCATGATGTCATAAAGCGGAGTCTGATAATCCCACATATGATAAATATATAAATCTACATAATCCATACCAAGATTTTCTAAACTCTTATTCAACATACGTTCTATATGCTGCTGTCCAGTAATACCAGCCTCTATCTCTTCCTGTGTACGTGGCAGAAATTTTGTGGCGACAACTACTTTATCTCTCTGTGTAAAATCTTTTAGAGCTCTTCCTAAATACTGTTCACTAGTACCGCTTTGATATGCGATTGCAGTATCAAAGAAATTTATTCCTAACTCTAAACCACGATGAATAATTTCTCGGGAATGTTCTTCATCTATCGTCCATGTATGCTGACCATTCCTTGCATCACCAAATCCCATGCATCCCATACAAATACGAGATACTAATAAATCTGAATTACCTAATTTTGTATATTTCATTATTCTTTTCCTCCGTTGTTTTTCTTGTTAGATATTTTATATCGTAAATAATCTAGATTAGTTAATTGTTTTTCACGAAAATGGATTTCATCTAATGCTTGATTTCTTTTCTTATCAAGCATCTTCAAACGTTCTCTATCAGTATCATCCTTATCTAAATAAAGTCGCATATAGGTTTCTATTTCTTTTGAATCAAAGCCAATATCCCGTAATGTCATAATCAGGCTGAGATTTTCTAAATCTTCATCATCATATTGCCAAGCTCCCATTACCTTCTTTACCGCATTGCATAGTCCCCAGTGTTCATACTCTTTTAATATCTCAATAGGAATCTGATATCGTTCACTTGCTTCATCAATCGTCATAACTACACTCCTTATCTTTCCGCATAATATAAAAATAGCAGATGTATTCTTTACACCTACTATGTTAAATTTATTTTTATAATGTGTCTAATACTTATATTAAATGCTTTATCATGCCTAATTTGCATTCCTTATAAATTGAATGAATTTAGATGTGACTTTAGAAAACATCTGATTCTTCTTCCATACTAGAACTGCACCAGTATTTAATTCAGGAAATAAGGGAATAAATTTTAAATCATCATATTGAAAATCTAAATCAAAGCATAAGGCAGCTCCTACATGATGGCGAACCATATTCGCCGCATTTAATATTAAATTATAGTTTGCGACAATATTAAGATTTTCAAAGTCTTCCTGAAACCATGCAGAAAATTCATGTTGAACGCTTTGTCTGACTGGTATCAGCAGAGGAACCTCCAGTAAATCCTTAAATGTTATAGCTTCTTTTTCAGCTAGTGGATCATCCCTTGAGACTATTATTCCCCATCTTTCTTTTTCTTTTAATCGGATAAAATCATATTTTGATATATCTACAGGTTCTGTCAATAAACCTATATCAATTAATCCCTGTTCCATTCTTTCTTTTACATCATCTGCTATCGCACTATAAATCTGAAAAGTTACTAACGGGTATTGTTCCTTGAATAAACGAATTTTCTCTGATAGAAAAGACATATTACGTGTTTCCCCGCAGCCAATTGCTATTTCCCCTGTTAATTCTTCCTCTTTATGAAGGAATTCTTCTTTTGTTTTATCTGCTAATGTCACAATTTCCTGTGCTCTTCTTTTTAGAAGCAGTCCATCTTCTGTTAAGACTATATTGTGTTTTGTTCTATGAAAAAGTTTTACACCCAGCTCATCTTCTAACTGCATTAATTGTCTAGATAAAGTTGGCTGTGTTAAATGTAATAGATTTGCTGCTTTGGTTATATTTTCTTCTCTTGCGACAATTAGAAAATACTTCAATACTCGTAATTCCATACTCATCATCCTTTTTCATGTAAAATAAATGTAATACTATTATATTTTAACATAAATAACTTATAAAATATTGTATCAGTAGTCATATTTATATTTCAAATAAGCTTATATCATTAAATTTAATCTCCACTTTATCAATTTTCTTTTCGGTATGATAATGACCAAAATACCATTTTTTATAAGAAAGTTTATTTTCTATATAATCTAGCCAGATCTCCGTCGATTTATCAACCCTACTTTGATCTATTCCTTCCAGAAACATTTCTCTAGGTTCAAATTTTAATGGTCCAGTATGGCTAAGAACTATGTCAATTTTCCAGTTTTGTTCTTCTAGCCGTTGTTCCGCATATTGTTTGATTTCCATAGAGGGCTGTTCATCACTCCACCATGGATATCCTCGAAGAAGTCGAAAATACTTATCAATACTGTAAGCTCCACCTAAGACAATTGTCTTTTTTCCATCTAAATCAAAAATCTCGCCATCTTTAGCAAATAATATAGATGAGAACTCTTCTTCATAATAAACAATTCCTTCATGCCACTCTTTTTCTTTATATGAACTAATGGTATACGGTCTTTGTTCATGATTACCATGAATACAGAAAAGAGTAATAGGCAAAGAATTTAAATATATTTTTTTCCTACGATCATATTCTTCTCCATAAAAATTAATACCTGCATCTCCCAAAATAATCAATATATCATCAGTAGAAGTATCCATTCGTTTGCAGAAAGACTCAATATGTTCAAAATTCCCATGAGTATCTCCTGTTATATATATCATATTGTTCACCTCTTTCAAACTAATATAGATATCATAACATGGATTTACTAATAATCTGATAAATCTTTATGTTAATTTGTTTAATTATTCCTTTTTTGAAATACAGTATTCCCCTAGTCCCAAGTCAAAAAAAGGAAAGGATGCTCCGTCATGGCTTCCAGCAGAATCTTAGCTTACGATTATGATAAAAAGACCATTCACTATTATTATGAAGATCATAAAACTGAAGAACGTATAGAAGTTAAGGAAAGTGTCATATCTTTCATGAAAAAACTCGTAACTCATATCCTAGAATCTCAATTTAAGATGATTCGCTATTATGGATTGTATGCGACATGCAATCATATGCATAAGTCAAATGTTAAGAAAAAGATGAAAGAAATCTTCCATAGGAAGAAAACGAACAATGACCGCCATACATATAGAAAAAATCTCATTGAAATTTTCGGAACAGATCCTCTATTATGTGACTGCGGACATTATATGGAATATATTGATTATTGGGTACCAGAAAGGAGAAGAAAAAATGAATACATACCATGAAGAAGATTTTGATTTTTTAAATGACCCCGATATAGCACGTGACAGTTATATACGAATGAAGTGTACAAATTGTGGATATGAAGAAGATATGCCTGAATTTGTTTATGGAGAACAACCAGACTATCTGCTTGATATAGGAGATACTACACCTCCGTGTTTTCAATGTCCTAAATGTCACGAAGACACCTTATATAAAAAATAAAGAATCGTACCAAAACATTTATATTTTTAAATATACACAGACTTCCAAGAGAGTTTGTTTAATCCTCTAGTTAGTTTAAACAAACTTTTTTTTACTTTTCTTAACTTATGTGCTTTTCCTATAAATAAAACCAGAAGGAATCACTAAAGATATTGCTTCTGGGTTGAATAATCTCTTTTATAATATAAAATGTCTTAGAAAAATTATAGTTGTTGCAACTATCCAAAGAACTAAAGCAAAATTAAATATCGTTTTGCTCATGTTTTTTCTTTCTAGAAGGATAATGATAATTAACGATATTCCCGACACGAAAGAATAAATTGATTCAAAAAATATTACAGATACCACAACAATGATGAGTAATGCAATTTCTATGGTATATTTCATTCTGTTATCCATATTTACCTCCCATAAATGTAGCCAAAATACCACCATCAGTTTACTTTTTTATCATCACATCCTTCTTCTTGTCCCTATTATAATAAACAGCCATAATCATTACAATCAATATTTTCTTAATAAATCTAAAGCTATAAAAAATTCAAAGCTTCACATTATATGCTTATCATTCTCTGAATTATTAACTCTCATTTATAGTTAATAATATGACTAAACAGATTCAAGTCATATTGTGTCTCGTTTTTTCCTGAACACAATTATCGTCAAAAGAAAGTAGGAGATAGTCATTAAACTACCTCCCCTTATCAAACCGCATGTG
>URYK01000055.1 GCA_900552125.1 uncultured Solobacterium sp.
GTTCAACCATGCCTGTACATGTTTGAACTATAGCGACTGCCTGTCGCACAAAAGCCAATCCCTTAGGACTGGCTGATACGATAACGCTTCAAGAATTCTTTTGTACGTTCCTGTTTAGGATTCTCAAAGATTTCCTGTGGAGTACCTTCTTCTGCGATAACTCCTTTATCCATAAATACAACTCTTGTACTTACATCATGAGCAAACTGCATTTCATGTGTTACTACGATCATAGTTAATCCATCTTTTGCTAAATCCTGCATTACATCAAGAACTCCTCCTACCATTTCTGGGTCAAGAGCACTTGTAGGTTCATCAAACAATAATACTTCAGGATCCATACATAATGCACGAGCAATCGCAACACGCTGTTTCTGTCCACCTGATAATTGCATAGAACTAGAATGAGCAAAAGCTTCCATACCTACTTTCTTCAAGTAATGCATTGCTTTTTCTTTTGCTTCTTCTTTACTGCGTTTTAAGACTTTAACCTGACCGATCATACAGTTTTCTAATACTGTTTTATTGTTAAAGAGATTGAATGACTGAAATACCATACCAACATGTGTACGATGTTCATTGATATTCAATTCACCTTTTAGGATATCTTTGCCATGGTAAAGAATTTCCCCTGCATCTGGTGTCTCTAACAAATTAATACAGCGTAATAAAGTTGATTTTCCACTTCCACTAGAACCGATAATGGTAATTACTTCACCTTTATCACAATGAAAGTCAATATCATTTAACACTTCTAAAGAACCAAAGTGTTTCTTTAAATGGCTAATTTCAATTAAACTATTCATCATAATGTGCTACCTTGCCTTTCTAATGGAACTGTAGAAGAAGATGGTCCAGATGTTTTCGTCATATTCATACGACCTTCAATATAAGATAATATCTGTGTTACTATTGTAGTTAATAGTAAATAAATTAAAGCAGAAATTAAGAAGGTAGGAACATAAAGCATAACTGATCCAGCAACGGAACTTGTTTGGAAGTACACTTCAATTACTCCGATAACATTTAACATAGAACTATCTTTAATATTTACGATAAATTCATTACCAATAGATGGGAAAGCATTACGTATTGCCTGAGGCAAGATAATGCTCATCATAGTCTGTGTTGATGTCATACCCAAACTTCTAGCTGCTTCATATTGTCCTTTATCAATAGACTGTATACCAGAACGTACGATTTCTGCCATATACGCACCTGTATTTACAGAAATAATCACGATACCTGCTACTACCGGTGTCCAGTTTAGAATAGATCTTAAACTATGATAGATAATCATAGCCTGCACCATCATTGGAGTACCACGGAAAATCCATACATAGAACCCTACGAACAAATGCATTATTTTCTTTAAAACCTTTACTGGCATTGCATCACGTTCTTCGATTTTAACCGCACGCATGCCTCCTAATAACAACCCTATTAACAACCCTATTAAAGTACCACAAACTGCTAATAGTAATGTAATTTTAATTCCATACCAAAACAACTGCCAGTTATTTTCAAATATCCATAAAGCTTGCTGGAAAACTCCATCTGGCTTTGTAGATGCTAATATCAACATATACTTTTATCTCCTATCTTATTCAGGCTGACTATCTCTAGCTTCACTCATCCATTGATTTCTTGTATCAGTAGAAATGTTATCTAATGCTTTCTGTACCTGATTAAAGAATTCAGAATCACGGCTACCTTCTTTTAAACCAATAGAAACAGATGTATCGATATCAAAGCCTTTACCTTCATCAAAATGAACAATTGTTAAATCATCATTTGCTTCCACTACACCTTCTGCTACTGGAAGTTCGGCTGTAATACCATCTACTTCTTTACTCTGTAAAGATACGACCATTTCTGGATAAGTAGCTTTTGGAGTCACATGGTTAACACCTTTGATTTGATCAATTACAGTGTCGTAGTTTGTATTTTTCTGTCCTATTACATTCATACCGCTAAACTGTTGAATATCTGTAAATTTTTCTGCTTTATCACCCTTACGAACGATCATAACCATTTCAGATTCATAATAAGGAGTTGTAAAATCAATACCATTTTCACGAGTTTCATCAGCTGTCATACCTGCAATGATTGCATCAATTTCACCTGATTCAAGGGCAGGCTGTAAACCATCCCAAGCAATTTTCTTAATTACGATTTCACGATCTAATTCATCCGCAATTTGACGTGCTACACGAACATCGTATCCATCACAATATCCTGCACCACCTAAAGAAACACTTGTATCTGTCTGTTCATTTGTCTGCCAGTTAAATGGTGCATAGTTACATTCCATACCTACTGTAAAAGTTTCTTTTCCTGTATTTTTAGAAACCTCTGCTTCATCTGAACTTCCACAACCTGTTAATACTAAAGCTAATGTACATACTGCTGTTAATAATTTTTTCATTTTCTTTGCCCTCTTTCTATAAATAAATCTTACATATCAGAAAAAAGTCGTGCTATTACACGACTCATGAATTTCGATTGAGTAGTAATAGCTCCTCTTCTTAACGAAGGAGTGCCATGAGTATTTCCCATGACCCCAGACATGCATCCGCCAATGCAATATCTTCGGCGATGGTTACCTTTCAAAGCTTTCTTCGTCCGCCGACTCCAGCTCCTACTCTGATGCATCGCTGCCTCTATACGATTTTTCTGTTGTTTGTATATTATCGCATTCTTTATGAAATGTCAACACTTTTATCAAATATTTTCATGAAAACATTTACATTTTTCTTCTCATTTCTTTCTTTTGCCATATTTTAAACATAAAATATAATACCAACAATCCTATACAAGCTCCAATAGTATCTATCAGTACATCTTTTATCTGTCCGCTTCTTCCTGCCACAAATAACTGATGAAACTCATCTGTTGCGGCATAAAAGCTAGTGGTAATCAATGCATATAATAGCCATTTCTTCTTTCCATATGCTTCATAACACAATCCCAAAAGAATAGCTAATACAGCATACTCACTCATATGTGCAGCTTTACGAACTATAAAACTAGCCGTATCTTCTGATAGGCCTACAAATAAGAAAGGCTTTAATATATATACAAAAAAATCACTCATTTCCTGTGATTCATCTGCCACCTGTGCAGAAAACCAGAATATTACTGCCATCCAAAAAATGCACAGAATAAGATATATATGTTTCTTTTTCATCTTATCACCTGTGCATCATTATATAGGAACAAACCAAAAAAATCTAGTTTATTGTATTTTTTCTACCGTATCAAAACGATAGCCTAAATCTAACATACTTTGTACAAATTCATCCATTGCCTCATAATTCCCTTTATTATTAGGATGAAGCAGATAAATTGCCCCCTCATGATAATGCTTCATCATTGTATCGAATGCCTCATTTCTTGGCACATCATGCATGAAATCAAAATAGGCATGACTCCAGAAATAATTTCGATAACCTAAATCCTGTACAATCTTCATAGCACGTTCACTACTTCCTCCCTTAGGGAAACGAAAAACTTTTTCCATCGGCTCTCCAACAACCTGCATGTAAGTTTTTTCAGTTTCTGTTATTTCTAACACAAACTTATCAATACTATTTGCATTCGCAAGTGTTGTCATATCATAATGATGCCAGCTATGATTCCCAATTACATTGCCATCCTTTACTAATTCTCTAATAAATTCTGCCTCACTTTTAATATAATTTCTTGTAAGAAAATAGGTTGCTGTCACATTATGTTTTTTCAATACTTCCGCAATTTCTTTAATATACGTTATCTCGCTACCACCCTCATCAAAAGTAAGATAAATCACCTTTTCTTCTGGTCCCTGCATAAAAGATGCATACTTTTTTAAATATTCTTCATCTAATGCACCCGTAGTCCTTTGATGATCTTCACTTTTACGAAACCACCACTCTTCCATCTCATTATCATAGCTATCATGATTATAATATACTTTTGTGTTTGTAGGATCTTTACATACTTCTACCTGACGCTGTACCTTTTGAATATTTCCGCTTTTATCTTCTACAATATACGTCAAAATATATGTTCCTGTTTTAGCTGTATCAACTTTTCCTTCTATTTTAACTTGGTCTGCTAGATTATGATCCACATTATCTTTCACTTCATAACCAAGTTCTTCATACTCTTCCCCTTCAAAAATACGAATCAGATTGCCTTGTGTTAGATTAATATTAGGCGATATCTTATCAACTACTTTTACTGTACGCTTCACTTCTTTTTTATAATTATCTAATGAATACGTAATCGTATACGTACCTAATTCTTCTAAATTTACATCCTGTTCTACAGTTATTTGCTCACTATAGTCTGAAAAACGATATCGTGCTTTCACACCTGGATCTTGAAAATTAGTATGAACTTCTACTTCCATAACATTTTCACCCTTTAATTCTAATAAGGGCACAAATAAGCCATTAAAGAAAAGCAATTTTATAAGAAAAGCAAGTATTACTAATCCAATTCCACATAGACAACTATACAGAATTAATTTAAAACGTTTTGACATAAGTTCACCTCATCTATAAACAGAATATGAAACTGATTAATGAGGTATGCATAAATACTAAAAAAGATTCCAAAATCCATTGTAAAAACAATAAATTCTGAAATCTCATATTTTACTTAACTTTTTTCGCAAAAAAACTCTTGAATAATCTGTTCTGCACAGCGTATTCCATCAATAGCAGCTGATACAATGCCACCCGCAAAGCCGGCACCTTCTCCACATGGATATAAACCTTCTAAGTTTATACTTTGTAAATTATCTTTAGTACGATTTATACGAATTGGTGAACTGCTTCGGGTTTCTACTCCTGTAAGCACTGCATCATCATAGGCAAAGCCCTTTAATTTATGATCCAACGCAATAATTGCTTCTTCCATTGCACTTGTAATATATTCTGGTAATATCTCATGAAGATCACAAGGAGTAACTCCTAAGGCATAACTTGGTTTTACCTTCCCCATGGCTATGCTTGCCTGATGATTTAAGAAATCTTTTACTAATTGTGCAGGTGCTTTATAATTACCACCGCCTAATTGGAATGCTTTTCTCTCAAGTTCTTCCTGATATACTATACCATCCATTGGATGTTCTCCAAAATCTTCTGGTCGAACCTGCACTAATAACGCACTGTTCGCATTCTCTTTATCACGAGCATGCTCACTCATTCCATTCACAACAACTCCGCCTTCAATAGAAGAAGATGGAACGACTGTTCCTCCTGGACACATGCAGAAAGTATATACTCCTCTTCCATTGCGGGCAGAATGTGTAAGACGATATTCTGCAGCGGATAGTCTTGGATGATTCGCAAACTGTTTAAATTGTGCCTTATTGATCAAAGATTGCGGATGTTCAATACGAGCTCCAATTGCAAATGCTTTTGCCTCCATTGCAATACCTTTTTCATATAAGAAACGATAGGTATCTCTTGCGCTATGACCAATCGCAAGTATTACCTGATCTGTTGCGATTTCTTCATTACCATTCACAACAATGCCACAAAGCTTTCCATCTTTAATCTTTAAATCCGTAAGCTGGCTTTGAAAACGCACTTCACCGCCTAAAGAAATAATTTCATCACGTAATTGTTTCACAATATCTCTTAATAAGTCTGTTCCTATATGAGGGTGAGCCATATAAAGAATATCTTTTGGTGCACCAAAATGAACCAGTTCTTCCAATACTTTATGTACTCTTAGATCTTTTGAGCGTGCTGTCAGTTTTCCATCAGAAAAAGTCCCGGCTCCACCTTCTCCAAACTGTACATTACTGCATGGATTTAACTTCCCGCTCTGCCAGAATTCTTCTACACTTTTAACACGCTGTTCAACACATTCTCCACGTTCAATAACCAAAGGACAATAACCCATTTGTGCTAATATTAAAGCCGCAAACATACCAGCTGGTCCAAATCCCACAACAACAGGACGATGAGCTAATTGTTTCTTTCCTGGTTCTGGATATGTATAATGATATTCTTTCACACGTGTTAATTTAGGATTATGACGAAGAACCTGTTCTTCATGTTTTACCTTACAGTCTATACAATAAGTAAAATGAATATCTGCTATCTTTCTAGCATCTAAACTCTCTTTTACTACTCTCCATGATATTAAATCTTCTTTTGAAATGCGTAACTTCTTAATGATTTTTTTTGGTAAATCATCTAACGTTTCATCTAAAGTTAATTTTATTTCTTGTATTCGAATCATTTCATCACCTGCTTAGGCATATAGATGCCGTACTATTCTTACTTTTTTTGAAATAAGATAAAGTAATAGAGAAAGTAACACTGTAACAAAAACAACAATTCCATAAACCGCTAATGAATGCATAGTAGGAGCAACCTTTACCACAACATTTATTACCATTACATGCATCACATAAATCAGAAGTGACATAACTCGCAAAGTCTTATATATTTTGTGCTTCTTCAGATTTAAACGTAATAAAAACAGGAAGATAAAGAACATACATGGAATATTCATTAGATACATACTAGTAAGATCATTCATAAATCCATATTCTCTTAATAAAAAACATTCCACAAACAATAAAATAATAGAAGTTAAACCACCTAATACAACATAACGATTCTTAAAATAAAAATTACGTTTCGCAAAAACTGCACCAATTACTACAAATAATACTCCAAAAAACAAACCATTTCGTGTTGTAGAAAAAACCTTCAGATAAATATCCAATAGTTTTCCCATCAAAGGAAGCTGTAAAATAAAATCAGCATATACATTCCCTGCCATCCCTAATAGATATAAAATGAAACTGATCCATATTGTTTTCTGTAAACCAACAAGAAACAATAAACCATATACGATAACTACTGCCACAATCAAAGCAGGTAGAAACCATAAATGATAATAACTGCCAGTAAAGAAGAAATCACGTAAATATCGCAATATTTCCATTAAAGAAATCCCATTTTCTGACACTAAAAGATAATTGAATGGAAGATATAAAATCGTCCATATCAAATATATTTTACATAAACGACCTACATAATGCTTCAGTTTAGCCTTATTTTCATAATCATTCCATTCTCTTTGCAGATCGATCTTCTGAAAAAGCAGAAATCCGCTTGCGACAAAAAAGAAAGGTACCGCAAGTCTAGCGATGATTTGTACTAAGACAAAGTTCCCTGTTTCGCTTACATCTAATAAAGGTCCACAATGTATACATATGACGAGAAATGCACTGATGAATTTGGCAATATCCAGTGCATAGTAATTCTTTCTTTCCATAAACAGCTACAACCCTTTCTAGAAAAATAGCCACATGGGTGGCTATTTATATATTCTTGGCACACGTGCTGAAATCCAGCAAAGTGTTTCATTATTAATCGTATGAGCAAGACGGCTGATTTCATCCACGGTAATTACCTGATCTTGATCTCTGCCAATCAATGTAGCGACATCACCTTCACAGACATGATCGATTTCACTCACATCAATCATCATCTGATCCATACAGATATTACCGATAATCGGCGCTTTTTTTCCATGAAGAAGTACATATGCCCCTTTATTTGATACGATTCTTGGATAGCCATCAGCATATCCAACAGATAATGTTGCGACTTTTCTTTTTTCTTTTGCTTTATAGTGACGACCATAACTAACAGTTACTCCTGCCTCTATTTCCTTTACTAAAGATACATTGGCTTTCCATTCCATGATAGGTTTAAAATCCGGATTGGTTCGAATTCCAATCTGATCATCACTGGTAACACCCATCCACAATAAACCTGGACGAACATAATCATAAGCTAAGTCTGGATAATTTAATATTCCATAACTATTTTGAAGATGCGTTGTCCCTGGATTAATTCCACATTCTTTTAAATCAGAAAGAACACGATCAAATAGTTCTTTCTGATGTTGCGTAAAACGAATATTCTCTTCATCTAACACATCACTGACACTAAAATGTGAAAAAATACCACAGACATCAATCGCTTGTAAACGATAAACTTCTTTAACATCTTCAATACGATATATATGATCCTGACATTGAATACCAATACGAGACATACCCGTATCTATTTTCACATGTGCTTTCACAATAACATTATTTTCCTTACAATAAAAATCTAACTTCTTGGCATAATCCAAAGATACAAGTGTCTGAATCAGATTCTTTTCATGAAGATAATGAAAATGAACTGGCGGTGTGTATCCTAAGATAAGAATAGGACTAGTAATACCATGATCACGTAGTCTTATTCCTTCATCAACACTGCTGACACCAAAGAAATCAATACCTAAGCGTTCAAGTTCTTTTGAACATTCAACATCTCCATGTCCATATCCATTGGCCTTTACTATAGCCATAATTTTACTAGTAGAAGGAATTAATTTTTGTACTTCCTTCACATTATGAGAAATCTTGGATAAATCAATTTCTACCCAAGAACGTGTATTGCTTGTTAGCACAGTTTCCACCTTCTTTTTTATTCCATTGCCAAATCAACTAAACGATCAATTAGCTCTGGGAATGCAATACCTGCTTCTTTCATCATCGTAGGATAACGAGAAGTATCCGTAAATCCTGGAATTGTATTCACTTCATTCATAATGATTTTCTGATCTTTTGTCACAAACATATCCACACGAGTAAGTCCTTTGCAATTCATTGCACGATAAGCTTTTTTAGCCATAGCACGAGCTGTCTCAAACAATTCTGAAGATATACGGGCTGGACAATAAATATGAGAATCAACCATTTCATATTTACCTTCATAATCAAAGAATGGTGCAGAAGTTTCAATTTCATCTACACTTCCCGCAAATAGTTCTTTATTTCCCATAACAGCACAGCCGATTTCAAAACCTTCAATTGTTGTCTCTAAAATAACTTTTCCTTTACCATCGTGATAGAAAGCATCTTTCATTGCGTCTTCAAAACCTTCAAAAGACTCCATTTTATGAATACCAAAACTGCTTCCTGCATTCGCTGGTTTAATGAAAATAGGCAGTCCTAATTCTTCTTTTGCTTTTTCATAAACAGCACGATAATCTAAATCATCGCTTTCATAAATACACTGATAAGGAGCACAAGGAATACCCGCATGTTCCATAACAATATGTGCCATTTCTTTATCCATGCAGATTGCACTGCTCATATGACCACATCCAACATAAGGAATACCACTTAATTCAAATAATCCTTGAATTGTACCATCTTCTCCATTTTTTCCATGTAAAATAGGGAAAATACAATCAACAGATACTTGCGTAAAGCTGCCATCTTCCTTTAATTTTAAGATTCCTTTCATTCCTTCACTACAAGAAAGTACACATGGTGTACAATTTTCTTTCCACCAGGTATCATGTTCAATGCCATCTACATCACCTTCATATAGATACCATTTTCCATCTTCTGTAATCCCGATATATGTTAAATCATAACGATCTTTATTGATCTTATGAATCAGACTTCCTGCTGAATGTAATGAAACAGGATATTCACTTGATTTACCACCAAAAATAACTGCTAATTTTATTTTTTCCATAATTAACTCCTCTATTCTTTTTCCAAAGCATTCACAAGCTGATCCAGCTTCATGCCACGACTACCTTTTACTAACACCATACATTTTTTATGCATATATGGTTTTAAATATTTATATAGCTGATCCTGATTGACAAAGTGATGAATCTTAATTGATTTAGCATTGTCTCTAACACCTTGAGCTATATAACAAGCCATGTCCCCGATTGTAAGAACTTCTGCTAGATGAAAGCTGCTGATATTTTTACCTAATGTATAGTGAATTAGATCACTTGTTTCTCCAAGTTCCAGCATATCACCTAAGACCGCAATTTTATAAGGGATATCAAATTCTTCCATAGTTTCAACTGCCGCCAAGGCACTTTGCGGATTTGATTTATAAGAGTCATTTAAAATTAAACACTGATCCACTTGAACTAACTCATTACGTAAACCCGTTTTTTCAATATTCAAAAAACCGGCTTTAATTTCTTCATCACTAACACCTAAGACTTTTGCTGCTATATATGCACTTGCTGCATTCATTGCCTGATGTTTTCCTATCATATCCAATTCAAATTCTTCATCTGATATTTTAAAGGATAACTTATCCGTATACTGATGCACATCACTAACCATATAATCACATTTTTCCTTCTGTCCAAAGGTGCGAATACGAATATGACCTGGAATCTGTTTTTCAATAGCTGCATTCTTTAATAATGCCTGATCTCCATTATATATTAATAAGCCATTCTCTTTAATACCATCAACAATTTCCATTTTTGCTTTCGCAATATTCTCCATCGTTTTTAGATTCTCTAAATGTGCAGTCCCTACATTTGTAATGATCCCAATATCTGGACGAACCATTTTAGTTAGGAAAGAAAGTTCACCTAAGTTTTCCATTCCCATTTCCACAACAGCTGCTTCGCATTGATCAGATAAAGATAATAATGTTAAAGGTACACCAATTTCATTATTAAAATTCCCCAACGTTTTCTGTGTAACATAATGTTTAGATAAAACAGAGGCTAAAATATCCTTCGTACTGGTTTTTCCATTACTTCCAGTAATACCAACGATCTTAATATCTAACTGATTTCGATAACTTCTAGCTAGTTCCTGTAAGGCAACCGTTGTATCTTCTACTAAAATCACCACAACATCTTGGGGAGGATTTGGTTCTCTGCGTTCCCATAATACAGCCTTAGCTCCATTTTCAATTGCCTGATTTACAAAATCATGACCGTTATTGTTTACTCCACGAATCGGTATGTAAAGATTTCCCTCTACTACTTTTCGAGAGTCAATACTAACTCCCTGAATATATTCTTCAATATCTCCATTTTCTATATAATCCGCATCTAACATACGGATAATCGCATCAACGGATCGGATAATCATATACGTTCATCCCTTCTATACTAATTTATATCTACAATTTGAACTTGTACACGCTACCTATTATATCATAAGCCTTCCTACTTGAACCATGGAAATTTTTAAAATTCTTAAGTGAAGAAAAAAAATAAAACAGTGATCCTTTAAAAAAATCACTGTTTATCCATCTTTATCCTATTAAAGTGCCTGTAGATATGCTTTTAGTAAATTGAATGTCGCATCAAAAGAAGCTAAATCCAAAGCTTCATCTGGAGTATGGATATCCTGCATCTTAGGACCCATAGTCACAATATCCATATCCTCATTCATTGCTTTAAACACACCGCACTCTAAACCGCCATGAACTGCCATCATCTGCAATTCTTTGCCTAATACTTCCTGACATACTTTCTGTAAAGTATCTCTCATATTAGATTCTGCACGATAGCTCCAGGAAGGATAACGCGCTTCATGTGTACTTTCAAAACCGAAGACATCAGCCAACGTATCAATTTCCATCGCAAAAGTATCCACATAAGATTCCATAGCGCCTCGTAAAGATACATTGATCATAATTTCATCATCGCTTGTAGATACTACCCCCACATTACTTGACGCAATACTTAAGCCTTCTATATTCATAGAACGATGACGTAAACCATTTGGAAGTGTAAACAATAAGGATAATACCTCTTCACTTTCTTCAACACATAAAACTTCTTTTACTTCACATTCTTTTAATTCTACATGGACAAGTGCATCACTAAATTCTAATTCCTGTTTAAAGATTTTTTCCATATCCTTCACACATTTTTCTACTGTATCAAAATCTGCATTTGATACAAATGCTGCACTTGCTTCTCTAGGTATCGCATTATCCTTTAATCCGCCTTGTATCCAGCTTAATGATAGCCCATATTGCTTATGTAACATAAATAATACTCTAGAAAGAAGTTTATTCGCATTTCCTTTTTCCTTATCAATTTCTCCGCCAGAATGTCCTCCACTCAAGCCTAAGACATCAATCTGATATCCACTTCCATAAGCCGGAACCAAAAGACGTTCTTTCTTTAATATAACATTCATTCCTCCAGCACTTGTTGTACATGTTGCATTTTCACCGCCATCATCAAGATTGATCATACGGTTTGCGGTAAAATATTCCTTTTTCAAAGCCATTGCGCCAAATAATCCAACTTCTTCCTGAACTGTAAAGGCACATTCTAATGCTGGATGTTTTGCTTCTTTATCTGCCAGAATCGCAAGTATATAAGCAACCCCTACTCCATCATCTGCACCAAGTGTTGTGCCTTTTGCTTTTAGAAAGCCATCTTCTATATATAGCTGTAAAGGATCTTTCTCAAAATCAAATTCTGTATCCTTATTCTTTTCACACACCATATCTGTATGTGCCTGTAATAAAACTGGCTCATGTCCCTCATAACCACTTGTCGCATCTTTATAGATTACCACATTAAACATATCATCCTGAATATAACGCAATCCATGTTCTTTCGCAAAATTCACTAGATAATTGCTGTATGCTTCCTCATGAAAAGAACCATGCGGAATACGTGTCATCTCTTCAAAATATTTATGATGTGCTAAATCATGATTTAAAATATATTCCATAAAAAAACCTCCTTGTGTTAAAAACATTGTACCACAGAAAGGTGACATACGAACATTAATTACCTCTTTTTTATACTATTATAAATATCCAAACTTCTACACAATAATCACATATTTTCACATATTTTACTTATTTTTTCACTATATATTTTTATTATATTAACTATGGGCAAAGAGATTCTTCGCCTATATAGAAAATAACTCCCCTAATTATTTTCTATACATTCTATCCCCTTAATTATTTATTGTAGTAGAAAAAAGACGTATCCCTAGCGTCTTTTTTCTTATATATTTAGTTCCTTCCTGAAAAAAATGTAATTCTCTATGAAAAATCTTTACAACCTCATAGTTTCATACTATAATGAGCGTAATGCCGCACATAAAAGAAAGATACCTAGGCAGTATTTTTTGCGGCATGCCACCTAGTGTGGCTTTTTTTATACCTATATATCTTTAATACAAAAATCTTGTTTAATGTCTTTGCCAATCTGCTTCATCTTTTTTATACATTTCAATAACATTGCGCCACGATTCGTTAACGCATATTCAATTACCATTGGCTTTTTATTGACATTTACTATACGAGTAATAACACCCAAGGCAATCAATTCTTGTAACTGATTAATTAGCTCTTGCTTATCTATAGAAGATACAGCATGCATTAATTCCTTGAATTCTCTCTTCGTTTCCATTTCTGATAAAATCAGAATCTTATATTTATCTTTTATCATATCTATGCATATGAAAAGTTCATCTTGTTTAAGATTAATCATGATCTCACCTCATCTCCATCAAAAAGAGAATAGAAAAAGCCGGTTAAGGGGAATCCGGCTTTTTCAATAAATAATTATGTTATTTAAGGGGATAGAAAATTGTATGAATTATCATTAGGGAGAATGATGAGTACATACAAGCAAGGATACTTCCTTGCTCGTGTATTAGTATATGATATTTATACGGATAAAAAATGTTTTAATTACGTGAAAATATGTGAAGTAATTTACTAGGAATTGTTTAATAATTTTCCTTTAGCCGATTCTAAGAAAATTTCAACAAATTCTCGATTCATAGAATAATACAAACGATTATTCTCTTTACGCACCTGAATAAAGCCTGCATTCATCAATGCCTGCATATGATACGATATCGTTGGTGTCGTAAGCTTCAGCTCTTTTGCAATCTGTGCACCATAAGCACTTTGCTTAGATACATAACATAAAATATCAAACTTACTCTTATCACTCAACAGCTTCAATCCATTACATATTGATTCTATGCTTAAGCCTTCTTTTTTATACTGCATGATAACAAAAATATCTAAGCCCCATATCAGAAATGGATGAGGTGATGATGATAGAAACTGTGTTGTATAACTAAAAGATCGATATCCTCCATAAGTTGGATAAACAAATACTTCTTCTCCCAAAGTGTCATCTATGTGCAAGCCGGAAATATGGAAAAATGCTTCTAACATACCTCCCTCTGGATACGATTGATTTACTTCATCTAAAAATAAATCCATACCTCTCTGATAATCTTTTTCATATTTTTTCCAGATTGGTTCAAGCTCTTCCATTAATGAACAACACATTTTAAAAGTTTCTTGAAAATCCTGATTTTTCATCATTAGATTCCATTTAAATTCAAGAGATAACTTTGTCGCGTCTAAATCCGTCAACAATTGAACTGGTGTTCTCTTCACATAATCATTCTCATCAGTACTTGAAATAAATGCCCTTATAAGACAATATGAATCTTTCTGATATACGTCTTCAAGCTTTTTTAGCTGTTTTTTCCAATTCTTTTCTTCTGCATCCAAGTAACAATGAATAAAGCTTCGTAAAGGAGGACAGCTATCCATTCCTTCATTATGAAATAACACATCTAAATCAGAGGCATATGGCTGATAAATTTTCTGTACATCCTGATAAATAGCGCGTAATACTTTCTGATGCTCATCATATTGTGCCTGTTTTATTTCCGGTAGACTTGCAGAATCGCTTAAATATTTCTTTGCCTGCTCATCAACACACAGTTCTATCCACCAGCAGAATTCAATTAAAGGCTGATATCTATTCATATAACGAATGCGCATAAATAATGCTCCTCTCTTATAACTGTTTTAGTGATTTCATAAATATCATACCCGCAAATACTAGAAAAGTAAATAATGCAAAAGATAGGAAAATCATTGGTATTGTGATATGAAGACAAATAACACTCATCAAAAAAGAAGTTATTGGAAGAGCCAAAGTAGAACTTGCGTTAAGGATGGCACTGACTCTTGCTAGATATGTTTTCTCTACCTGCTTCATAAGCGCTATGTTAATCACATTAATCATTAAGGCTATGAAACATCCAAATAAAAAAGAAGAAATAAACATCATAGCTACAAGAAACATCTCGTTAAAAGGAATCATCATTACTAATAGGATATAATAAGCTCCAGTCGCAAAACCACCCCATAAAAATAAAGTACGATTCGTTATTTTAGTATGAAGATAAGGGTAAATAAAGGAACCAATCCCCATACCAATCGATAAAGCAATTGAAGAAAGTGATAACATCGTTGCCCCCTCATGTAATATATCACTAATAAATGGTGTCAAAAAGGAGTTATATGGCACTAGTACAACATTAGTTAATGCACAGCCAAAGCAAATAAAAATTAATACCGGAATTCCTTTTACATACCCTACTCCCTCTTTTAAGAGCTGAAAATGCGTTTTTTCCTGTTTTACAGATGATATAGATTCCTCTTTCACATGGATACAGAAAATCAGTAATGCAGAAAGAATAAAAGAAATGGCATCACAGATGATTGCGCCAAAAATACCAGCACTGGCAATCAGTATTCCTCCAACCCCTGTACCAATCAGTTCACAGATACGATAAGATGACTGTGCAAAAGAAATTCCAAAATCATAATATTGCTTATCTAAAATCGATGGAATAAAGGAGGTAGATGCAGGACTATGAAAAGCTTCTAATGTATTATTTAAAAATGTAATTGCCAGTAACATCCATGGTTTTAGTAATCCCCTGACAAAGAGTATCGCAATACAGGCAGTAAGAAAACCTCTCGCAACATCAGTTAAAATTAAAATTCGCTTCTTTTCCATTTTCTCTACGATAGCTCCTGCAAGAGGTTGAATTAAAACATTAGGCATCATATTCACTCCAAACATGATTGCTGACCAGCTTGCAGATCCAGTCAAATCATAAATTAGCCAAGTAAAGGCTATCATATCAATAGAATCCCCTAAACGATTGATAAAATTTGCACCTGTTAGCTTTAAATACTCTTTTTGAGATAATATCTGTTCATAGTCTTGTTTCATATATATCTACCTCCAATATTAGATACTTATATAATAATAAAAAGATAGATTATTGTCAATGTCAATATTAGATATTCATCTAATATATAAGCAAAAAAAAGAATGTGGAAAGCCACACTCTAAACCATGAACTGTAAAAAATAATCTAATTGTTTCTTCCACCAATACCAGTCATGAGAAACATCATATCCCCAATAATCAATCCAAACATCAACATGTTTTGTCGCAAAGATTTCTTCTAATACATGAAGATCCTGCTCCATTTCCTGCTCCCATGCACCTTTACCGCAGCAAATCACAATTTCAGATTTGCGATACAAATCTAAATATGGATGATCCTCAGGCATATTTGATAGGTAATCAAGTGGGGAATTTCGATAAATCAATTCATCATGATAATCTTGGAAGAAATAATCCGCATGATATAATCCACTCATCGCAATTACGCGATTAAATAGATCTGGTCTTCGCAAAAAGAAATTAAGCGCATGATACGCTCCCATACTACATCCGCAGGTCATCACTCCTTTTGGTTCAATACCACCATTATCAGCTAAATTTATTTCCTTCATACGTGGTACCAGCTCATCTACAATATAATGATAATAACGTTCATGTTGTTCTATACGCTCTGTAGGATTTCCCTGTATATTGCTCCAAGTTTCCTGATCAATACTGTCACAGCAAAAGAATTGAACTCTGCCGCTATTGATATATTCTTTAACCGCATCAATCATCCCAAAATTTTCAAAGTCATAAAATCTACCATCTTGAGCAGGAAATACAAGGCAAGGAATCCCTGCATGTCCAAACACCTTAAATTCCATATCTCGATTCAACTCATGACTAAATTCTTTAAAATATTCTACTTTCATACTGCTTCCTCCTCTATGTGCGCACGTTCTTGCGCTTAATATATATTTCTTTAGAAATCATCGCTCCTACA
>URYK01000056.1 GCA_900552125.1 uncultured Solobacterium sp.
TTATGCCTTAATAGCTCAGTAGGTAGAGCATCCGGCTGTTAACCGGCAGGTCACAAGTTCGAGTCTTGTTTAAGGCGCCATTTAAATTACTAACCTCGTTATTCGAGGTTTTTTATTTATTTCCAATAAAAAGAAATAGTAATTAAAAAGCTAGTGCTAAAATGTATAATTCAGGATTGGAAAATGTCATGAAACGCTTTTATGAAAAGAGGATGGAAGCAGTATCATCACTTTTATAGAGGATTAGAAGTATATGCGAGATAAATTTACAGTTTATATTGCTTTTAGACATTATCTTACTTGTTAGTCTCGTACATTCGAGGTTTTTATATGCAATATAGTTTATTTTTGATATAATATGTTTACGAGAAATGAGGGATAATATGGATCGAATAAAAAATATTATTGATTTTTCCAATGTTTTTGGACCAAGTGGTTTTGAAGATGATGTAGTTGCACTTGCGAAAAATCAGCTATCATCTATTTTAGATTGTGAAGAAGACCATATGCGTAATCTTTATATAAATTGTAAAGAGTCATCAAATAAGAAAGTTAAGATTTTACTAGATGCTCATAGTGATGAAGTCGGATTTATCGTTCAAGCAGTGAAACCAAATGGAATGTTACGTTTTCTTCCTCTAGGTGGTTGGGATGTTAAAAATATCCTTGCGAATAAAGTGTTAGTCAGAAACTCTAAGGGGGAATTTATTCCTGGTGTTGTTTGTAGTAAACCAGTGCATTTTATGAATGCTTCTGAAAAAGGGGATGCACTAGATTTTGCGGATGTGTTAATTGATGTAGGTGCAACCAGTGCAAAAGAAGTTATGGAATCTTATCATATTGGAATCGGTTCATTTGTTGTGCCGGCGGTAGATTGTCAATATGATGAAGAACATGGGATTTTCATTGGAAAGGCTTTTGATAATCGTATTGGCTGTGCTGCAGTCGTAGATGTGATGAAAAATCTTTCACATTCAAGTTTATCAAATCATGTTATGGCAACATTAACATCTCAGGAAGAGGTAGGAGAACGAGGCATGAAATGTGCTATGAATAATGTGAAGGCTGATATCGCTATTTGTTTTGAAGGCTGCCCTGCAGATGATACATTTGAAGAAGAATATATGATTCAAAGCGGATTAAAAAGAGGTCCAATGTTACGTCATTTTGATCGTTCAATGATAACATCACCAAGATTTCAGCGTTATGCTTTAGATATTGCGAATAAATATCAGATACCTGTTCAAGAAAGTGTTCGAAAAGGTGGGGGCACAAATGGTGGAATTACACATACTGCTTATGAAGGAATTCCAACAATAGTCATTGGTGTACCTGTTCGATATGCTCATTCTTCCTATGGAATCCTAGCATATGCGGATTATCAGAATGCAGTTGATTTAGCAGTTAAAATTATTGAAGAATTAGATGAAGAAACAGTAAATAATTTCTAAATTATGGTGGAAAATGGAACAAGTACTTTACATAATCCTGTTCCTTTGATAAAATACAATCAAATTTAAATAAAGGAGAGATATATTTTTATGGACGCAGACCCCATGCAATCAATCGGTATGCAACTGATTGTTATCTTAATATTAACATTGATCAATGCTTATTTCGCGGCTAGTGAAATGGCTATTGTTTCAGTTAACAAAACGAAGATTCATCGTTTAGCAGAAGAAGGAAACCGAAAAGCGAAGTTGGTTGAGCATTTATTGCAGGAGCCTACAAACTTTTTATCGACAATCCAAATTGCGATTACTTTAGCAGGATTTTTTAACTCTGCAAGTGCCGCAACAGGAATTTCATTACGATTAGGAAGTGTATTCACTTCTTGGAATATTCCATATGGTTCTACAATCGCAATGGTTGTTGTGACAATTTTATTGTCATTCTTTACTTTGGTTTTTGGTGAACTTGTGCCAAAACGTATTGCTTTACAAAATGCAGAAAAATTTTCTATGTTTTGTGCAAAACCTATTTTAATTATTGCCAAAATAGCTTATCCGTTTATAAAGATACTTTCATGGTCAACAAGGTTAATTTTACGTATTTTTGGAATGAAAGATGAGAATGTTGAGGAATCTCTTTCTCGTGAGGAAATACGTTCTATGGTTGAGAGCGGACAGGAAAGTGGAGTATTTGCAGAAGAAGAAGCTGAAATGATTGATAGTATTTTTGCTTTTGATGATATTCTAGCTGATGAGATCATGACACCTAGACCAGATGTATTTTGTATTGATATTGATGATCCGCTAAGTGAATATCTTGATGAATTGATGGAAATGCACTATAGTAGAATTCCAGTATATAAGGATTCTATTGATCATATTATTGGGATTTTAAATATTAAAGATTTTGTTGTTGAAGCACGTAATTGCGGCTTTGAAAATGTAGATATATCAAAAATATTACGTAAACCTTATTTTGTCTTAGAAAGCAAAAATATCGATGATTTATTTCGTGAAATGCAGAGAAAACATGAACATATTGCGATTCTAATTGATGAATATGGAGGATTTAGCGGTATTGTTACCATGGAAGATTTAGTTGAAGAAATCATGGGTGATATCGAAGACGAATATGATGAAATGGATGAACCGGAAATCAAAAAAATAGACGAATATACTTATCGTATTGATGGGGCAACACCTATCGATGATATTAATGAAGAATTAGGACTTTCTTTAGAAAGTGAAAATCATGAAACAATATCAGGCTTTTTATTAGATTTAATTGGGCAGATTCCAGAAGATGGGGAAGAAAGAGAAGTTATATGGGATGATCTGAAATTTCAGATTAAAGAAGTGAAAGATAAGAGAATACATAAAATTCATTTATTTTTGCCTAAGAATACAGTGGAAAGTCAAATATAGAACAAGTGCAGGACATAGGATATGTCTTGCACATTTTTTTATGGAGGGAAGTAATGAAACGAATATTTTTTATGATCAAGTCAACTTCATCTTTATGTAATCTTCACTTTCACGCAGGAGAGTGTCGCTTCTTATTTGATACAAGGAACATATGATGATAGTGCTATTGATGCAAAGGTAATATTTGCATTTCAAGGAGGTAAACCTATGTTAGCAGAATTATCATATTATAAACAGTTTTGTGCGAAGTTAAATGTATTAAAAAGTTATACAGAAGGTGAACTGTATGATTTAGACAAACGGTATTTTACTTTATGAAGAATGAGCATGGTGTTTATTTTACAATGTAGAGGAGGTTGTAAAAGTTAGAGGATAATTCTTCCTATTGTAGTTGTTTTTAACTTATGCTAGCATGATATAGATTGCTAGGTGTCTGAAATAGAAATAATTATGTAAAATAATATAATTTCTTTATTAATATTAGCTTATGACGTAAAATATAAGAGGGTAATACTTTGTTTTATTTTTATAGAATCAATAAAATGGTTAGAGAATGATATGATTTACCATGTATAATGAATATATACCTAAGTTTTTGAAGTAAAAGGAAGAGACAGCATGAAGAAAATACAAAATATGAATGTTAAGAAAACATCTTTAATTATTAAATTGTCTATGGTTTTTATCATAGGTGTTTTAGTTGCATATGCAATTTTTCTGACAAGAGATAAATTGATGAAAAATGCGAATGAGATGGGAATGTTGTTGGCTGAAAGTTATGCTTATAAAGAAGAAAATCGAATTGACTTCTATACTATGCTTTTAGGACTAGAGGAAAAATATCTTGTTGAAAGAATTGAAAGTCAGGAAGATGAAGAAAGCATTCAAGAGTGGATGACTAGTTTTTCGTCTAATTTAAATGAAAACCTGGGATCTGATATCATTGACCCATATGCAGTAATTAATGGGAAAATTATTGGCGCAAACCCATGGGATGGGGATGAAAGCTACGATTATGAAAACTCTAACTGGTATCAGGAGGCATTGGATGCAAAAGGTGAGGCAATCTATACGGATGTTTATGAAGATGTAATTACAGGGAAACAAGTTATTACTCTTGCGAAATCATTTGGTGATACAAAAAATGTACTGGCATTTGATATTGCGTTAGAAAAATTTCATGCTCATCAAAACAAAGCAGATTTGCCTGATGGAAGTTACTTCTTCTTATTTGATTCCCATAATAATGTTTTATATTCTTCACAAAAGATTGATGTTGATTCAGAGAAAACAGTGGAATATTTAAAAGAACTGGCAGGACAGGCACGCTCTGGTGAAATGCTTAGTTATGATTCTACTGTCACAGATATAAATGGCAAAAGAAGTGGTATTTATTTCTATAATTTAAATAATGGATGGATGTCAGTTATCACTATTCCATTAGATTCTATTCTTCAGGATGGCTGGGATAATACAATTGTCTTATTGTTTATATTAAGTATAGTTTGCTTACTAGCAATTATGTTACTTACATTGCAGAGTTATAGAGAAAGTAAGAAAAATCAATTCTCATCAGATACTTTACATATTTTAGGAGATTCTTATTATGCAATCTATCGCATAAATTTTGAGACAGAAACCTATATGTCAATTAAGAGTAATGAAGATGTGAAAGAACGATTAGGAGCAAGCGGTGATTATCAATTATTAATGGATGTGATGAAAGAAGTAGTAAGACCAGAGATTTATGAAGAATTTGCGCAGAGTTTCTCAGTTAAAAATATACGTAAATTGATTCAGGAAGGTATTCGTGAATTTGGCGGCGATTATAAGCGTAGATTTGGGGATGAATATCGCTGGGTAAATGTTCGTATCATATATAATGATTCTTTAGGAATCAATGAAGTTATCTTATGCTTTAGAGAAATTGATGAAAGTAAAAAACGTGAACTCCGCCAATATGAATTATTAAGAACTTCATTGGAGACTGCGAATATTACAGTGAAGAAAAAGCTAGCTTTCTTTAGTAATGCTTCACACGATATGCGTACACCATTAAATGCAATTTTAGGATTAACAGAATTAATTAAGAAAAAAGGTATAGAAGATGAACAGATAAAAGATTATATAAATAAAATAGATAAATCAGGACAGCAGCTTTTGACGCTTATCAATGATATTTTAGAAATGTCACGTTTGGAACAGGGGAAGGGTGAATATTTAAACTATCAACCAATGGATCTTGTTCAATGTGTAGAAGAAAGTGTGTCAACTTTTACTGAGCTAGCGGATAAGGAAAAGAAAAATATGAAACTGGAAGTTAATGTTACTCATCCAAATGTTTTATGTGATGCTAATCGCTTACATCAAATCTTGAATAACCTAATTTCAAACGCTTTAAAATATAGTATGGAAAATGCATCTATCAAGGTTTCATTAACGGAACTGTATCATAAGCAAAACTACAGCAAATATCAGATATCTGTACAGGATACAGGAATAGGAATGAGTAAAGAGTTCTTAGATAAAATATTTGAACCATTTGCTAGGGAAACAATGTTTATGCCAAATAATGTACATGGTACAGGTCTTGGTATGCCAATTGTGAAAACATTAGTACAGCAGATGAGTGGAGAGATTACCGTACATAGTGAATTAGGAAAAGGCAGTACATTTACCGTTATTATTCCACTTCAGATTTCAGAGAAAAAGAAAGAAATTCAAGATCCTTTAGTAGAACAAGATGCATTCACATTAGAAGGCAAAGTAATTCTGCTAGCTGAAGATAATGAAATCAATATGGAAATTGCGAAAGAGACATTATCAATGTTAGGGGCAGAAGTCATTGAAGCATGGAATGGACAGGAGGCAGTTGATGCTTATGTTCATAATGAGGGCAGAATAGATGCTATTTTGATGGATATGCAGATGCCTAAGATGGATGGCTGTACAGCTACAAAATATATTCGTAATTTAGATAGCAGAGATGCGAAAACAATTCCGATTATTGCGGTTACTGCCAATGTTTTTGCGGAGGATATTGCGAAAACAAAAGAAGCGGGTATGAATGGTCATATTGCTAAACCAATTGATTTTATGGAACTTACAAAAATAATTCAAAATTGTTTACATAATGAATAAAAATGTTATCATAAGTAATGAAGGAAGGAATCTATTATGGCATATAGCAGTAAAAAGACGATTTTAATTGTAGATGATGAAGAAATCAACCGGGCTGTTTTATCAGCTATCTTTGATGATGCTTATGATATCGAAGAAGCAAGCGATGGACAAGAGGCCTATGAAAAAATTATACAAGATCCAAATGCTTATATTGCTATTTTATTAGACATCTGGATGCCTAAGATGGATGGTATTGAATTCTTGAGAAAAGTAGATACCTTTTCTCTAATAGAACAGATTCCTATTTTTCTGATTACTTCAGAAACGAATAACGATGTGTTAAAAGAGGCTTATCAGTTAGGGGTTATGGATGTAATCAGTAAGCCAGTAATTCCTTATATGATTAGGCGAAGAGTACAATCAATAATTGAATTATTCGAGTCACGAAAACAATTAAGCAATACCGTGAATCAGCAACGTGTTGACATTTATGAAAAGGCTAAAAAACTAGAGGAACTAAATGAAGGAATGATTGTAGCATTATCCACAGCAATTGAATTTCGAAGTGGAGAGTCAGGAAAGCATGTTAAGAGAATCCATGATATTACTAAAATGATGCTGATGGAGACAAAGCTTGGAGATGGATTATCTCTAGATGAAATCAATAATATTGCCTTGGCATCGATTATGCATGATGTTGGTAAGATAGCCATACCAGATCGTATATTAAATAAGCCCTCACGTCTAACGAAAGAAGAGTATGAAATAATGAAAACTCATACAACACAAGGGGCGTCATTATTGGACCGTATTCCACAATTAAAACAACATAGCATTTATCCTTATGCATATGATATAACTTTACATCATCATGAACGATGGGATGGAAATGGCTACCCGGATGGTTTAAAAGGAGATGAAATTTCTATATATGCTCAAATTGTATCACTGGCAGATGTTTATGATGCATTAGTTAGTGCTAGAGTATATAAAGAAGCTTTTACAATTAATTATGCTTTAGATATGATTAAAAATGGAGACTGTGGAGTATTCAATCCTAAGTTATTATCAAGTTTTTTAGAAATCGAACCTAAAATTCGTTCTATTTATACTAAACAAAAAGGAGAGTGATCTGAGTATGGATAAACAATTGCTTCAAAAAGTTGGAATTGACACTGATGATGCGATTCAACGATTTATGGACAGAGATGCTTTGTTTGAAAAATTCCTAATGAAATTTTTAAATGATACGAATATGTCAGCTCTACAAAAAGCTATTGCAGAGCATCAGGAAGAACAGGCAACTTTTCATGCCCATACTTTAAAAGGTGTTTGTGGAAATTTATCGATTAGACCTTTGTATGATTTATTTCAGAGACAAGTCGATTTATTTCGTCAACATAAATGGGAGGAAGCTGTAGCATTAATGCCGGAAATAGAGTCCATTTATCAACAGACGATAAACGCAATTAAACAAAGCTGTGAAGGATAGAAAGAGGGTTTCCTCTTTTTTAGTATAAAGGTGATACTTTAAAATAGAAAAAGGTCGTTTTCGAGTTCATCTTTTGTTATAATTGAGATATGTTAGGAAGTGATATGACTATGTTAAATAAAGCATATATTGTACCTCATCCACCTTTAATTCTTCCTGAAATAGGAAAAGGGAAAGAAAAACTAATTCAGAATACAATTAATGCATATCGTATGATTGCTCATGATATTGCGGCAAGTAATATTCAGACTCTGATCATTATATCTTCTCATGCGCCAAGTTATGAGGATTATATACAAATTTCTACTGGTGTAGCTGCATATGGTGATTTTTCATCATTTCATGCTGAAGAAGCAAGTATGAAAGTATTCTATGATGAAGATTTTGTGGAGCTTATATGTAAAGAAGCTATGGATGAGGAATTACCAGCAGGTATTCTTGGTTTGCAGGATAAGACCCTTGATCATGGCACAATGATTCCTCTGTCTTTTATATTGCAGGAATATGAAGATTTTAAAGTTGTTCGTATTGGAATAAGCAATTTGAGTCGCAGTACACATATTGCATTTGGAAATTGTTTAAGAAGAGCAATCGAGCTTTCTGGAAAGAATGTAGCTGTTATTGTTAGTGGTGATTTATCACATCGTCTACAAGATGATAGCACATATGGATTCCATCCTATGGGTCCTGTTTTTGATAAACAGATCATTGATATTGTAAAGAATAATGATTATGCAAAATTATTAGATATAGATGAATATATTGTACAGGAAAGCGCTAATTGCATTTATCCATCGTTATTGATGTTATATGGGCTATTACAGGCTTATCCATTTGATTCACAATTTTTATCCTATGAACATCCCTTTGGTGTCGGATATCTGACGGCAATGATTCGAATTGTGAAAAAAGATCCTTATGTAGCTCTTGCTAGAGAAGCTTTAGAATTCTATGTTAGAACCCATACCATTCTTCCATTAAAAGAAGCTTTACCTAAAGAAATGCATACAAGAAAAGCAGGAGTATTTGTTTCTATCTCAAAATTTGGTGAACTTCGAGGCTGTATTGGATCAATCTGTCCAATACAAGAGAATATTGGGAAAGAAATCATACATAATGCGATAGCTGCCGCCATGGAAGATCCTAGATTTTTACCGATTGAAGAAAAAGAACTTCCTTATCTGGAATATCAGGTTGATGTTTTATCAGAAACAACTGAGGTAAAAGATATCAAAGAATTAGATGTGAAAAGATATGGCGTAATTGTAGGTGATCATCATCGTAAAGGTCTTCTTTTACCAGACATACAAGGAATAGACTCACCTCTTCAACAGATTAGTATAGCACTAGAAAAAGCTGGAATGAGTCCAGATGAACCTTTTCAATTAGAACGTTTTGAGGTCAAAAGACATCAGGAATATATAAATAAAACCCTGTAATCCATTATCGGATTACAGGGTTACTTATGTCTAGAGTGAATCTGAAGAATCACTAAGCATATAAAGGCTAAAGCACTTAATACAATGATGATATATGTTATTATTTCACTCGTTTTTGATGTGTAAATTTTACTAAGAGTAATAAAATTATAAATATTATACGCGTTCATAATACACCTCTTTTACGAAAAATTCTATTTCTATTATAGCATAATTTCCAAATTTCGATTTTAAATTTAGAAAAATTTAGAAAGATGAAGAATCTTTCTTTTCTCTACTAATCAAAACTAAAGAAGAAAGTATTAAAACACAGCCAATAATTTTATTGAGAGTTAAAGGTTCCTGTAAGAATAAATAACCTACAATGATTGATGTAATAGGTTCAAATAAACAATAAATAGATGCAGTGCTGGAACCAAGATAAGAAATTCCCTTCTGTAGAAGTATAACTGCTAGAAAACTTGAAATTATGCTTAACACAATAATTAATATATAAGCTTGCATAGGAAGAATAAAGGTTATAGATGGAAAGATAAAATGATACACTAATGTTTCTAGAAGAATGAAAATAGCTAGATAAAAAGAAATTTTATATGCATTTAGCTTCGTTAACTTAGTTTTCTCTAATTGAACCATATAGAATGCATAGGTACAAGCGGATGCAATCGCAAGTAAAAGTCCTATTTGATTAGAGCTTTGTTTCCATTCAAAGAAAAAGATTGATCCTAATAACGCCATGCATAAAGAAAGTATTTTTCTTTTTCCTAAATGTTCTTTATATAAAAAATAACATAGTAAGGAAACAAATATTGGATAAAGAAAATGTAATGTTGTCGCACAGCCGATATCTATATATGAATATGAAGTAAATAATAATATGGTAGTCAATCCACTTCCAAATATCGCAATTATAGCGATATTTTTTAAATCTCTTAAAGAAATGTTAAAAGAAATATGTTTTATTTTCATAATAAGAGCAAGCATTGGGATAACAAACAAAGAGCGAAAAAATACAACAGTCATAGAGTTTGTGCCATACTGATAAATCAGTGTTGTGATAAGAGGTGTAATCCCAAATAAAATTGCTGAAGCAATCGTATAGATAATTCCTTTTGTTCGCATAAAAATCACCTGTTGTAATTATAGTACTAACAAGAAAAAGAGAAAAGAATAAGTTTACATTTATTATTGTTTCATATAGAAATGAATGAGATAATATGAATAGAAAAAAGATTACACTTTAAACAAAAAAATATAGAAAGGAAAGATTTATATGCGATTATTTTATCTTCAAAAACCAATATTAGATGTGGATTATCAAAAACTATGTGATGCATTTGTTTATACTGTATTCTTTAGATATTTAGAAAAACCAGCTGAAAAAAAAGATAAAAAACATCATGTGGAAATATATTCTTCTATTGATATGTATTTTCATAATAAGGGTAAGCAGACGATAATTCAATTCAAAAATTGGAAGGCAGAAAGTGGTATTGGCTATCAACCATTTATTGCTATCCATCAAGAAGATAAACAGCCTGTGGATATTGCAAAGCTATACAAAGGAATGGAAAAGAAAACCTTAGAATTTCTTGAAAAAAAGGTAACATCTAAGGATTATAACTCCTGCTTTTATACTTATCCTATTACCACTGGGGCTTATTTTAAAGGAAATAAAATGTTTTCATCCTATAACTATAAAGAATTTATGGATCAGGGAGGAAACCACTTGGAAGTATTATTTCAAAGTGTAAAGGAGAAGGAATTTCCTAATAATTTACATGAATATTATAGAAAAAACTAACAGAAGATTGGCAGAAACAAGTCTATGATGAGTTGTTAGAAGCATACAATACCAAAGCATTTGATATCGATACAAGCAATTTACGTTATCATATCACAAGAAAACAATATAAATACTTTAAATGTACAGTTCTTGATAATTTACATATAGAAGTTTTAAACGAGCACAAAAGAAATCTATTTCTCGAATGAATGGATATAAATGGAGAATGCTAATGAGTATTATAAAGAAAATATTTAGTAAAAAACAGCAGAATTATATAAATGAACTAAAAGAACTATTCGCAAATGACTTTAATGTCATGGTAATTCCTACGTACCAAATTTTTAACAATGCAAAGTCTGTTCAATTAAGATATCCATATGATAGTACACAGGAATATTACTGTATAAGGGAAGATTATATATTTCAGGATTTTGATACAGCTTATTATTTAAGATGTATCAAGGAATCAAAATGTATTATCATTGAAATAAGAAATTTAGGAAGTCTGAAATTTATTTTATATATTGCAGAGAGATTATCGAACATATGTGAACTATGTATTTGAAGGAAATGATACAGGCGGTTATTTTAAAATCTTAAAGGATGGGAAAATAGATAGAAAAATAGCCAGCTATCTCATTATGGACGGAATAAAAAATTATCCTGAAACAAGAGGAAAACCTTGCGAGTATGAAATTAAAAAAGAAAATATTTGGAAGGTAGATATGAATGCTAAGTACATAGCCGATATGTTGGAGGGATTCTATAAAGAAGAAATTCTAGAATTATTTGATTATTACATAGGATTATCTAACATAAAGAATGAAAATATACAAAATATCTTTATTTATTCTCTGAAAACAGATGAAAAGTGAGTGTGTAATATGAATCAGGAAATAAAAGAAGCAAAGAAAAATTTAGAAAAATGGTTAATGGATCCTCATGAATTAGGGCAAAAACCATTCAAAATAGAATGTACGAATTCTTTCGTAGATGAAGATGGAATTAGCTGTATGATTTTTAAATATAAAGTATCTATGTTTGGGAAATGGTTGTTAGGAATTGTAAGTGATTCAGGGACCTTTAGTGAAATGAAAGAATATCATCAGGAAACAGAAATAGAAGACGCAAAAGAAATATTAGAAATGTTGAAAAACTATTGGAAAGAATTAGCAAAACAATATGAATAAGATAAATTATAGAAAGTGAGTGTTATTATGAATACTAGTAATAAAGAATTTACAGAAAAAGACTGGAAATTATTTAGAAGTAAAATTGTTGAATGGCAGGAAAATTATATGAATAAATTAAATGAGGAATATATAGCGATTTTAACATAAGATAAAAATCCTTCTGAAAAATTCTGGCAGCTATATAAAAATATAAAGAAAGATGTAAATAAACCGGGAGTTATTATAGATATGAGAAGATCGGTTTTAATTGAAAATATAATTCAGCTTTTACGTGATGGTGTAATACAGATGGAGAATTTAAATGAATTTAGTGAAGTATTACAAGATACGATACATATTATCTTAAGACGGTAGACATTCATACATGGAGGTGATCATATGGGAGCTCATGTAAATTTCAGTAATCGTGTAGAACTCTGTACAAGAAAAACGTTAATACCAATAAAACAGATAACGTTTAAAAGTTTAAGTAAAAGAAGTGTGAAAAAAATATGCAATAACATTTCATATCAAATTGTACAAATTGATGAGTATATACCAAGAGATAAGTTACCTATTGTGGATGAAATCTTTGAGAATAGGCCTGATATGACGCTTCGTGTATTTGGCTTTATCTTAGAGGGGCATTGCTGTGACCTAAGTTTTCTTAGAGAACTTCCTCATGTTAGGCGCTTATCTATCAATTGTATCTCAAATGTAAAACATATCGAAATAATTCAAACATTACCTTTAGAAGAATTAACTTTAGAAATATACGATGAAAAAGATTTTTCGATTATACAGGAAATACAGCCTACACTAAAAAAATTCTTTTTAGGAGATTCGAGAGTAAATCATAATTTTGATTGTCATTGGTTAAGTCAATTTCCTAATTTAAATGAATTATATTTACGCAAAGTAAAACGTAATGTAGAGAGTATTTCTAATATAAAAAGCTTAAAGAAATTGGCATTACGAGGAATAAAAACGAAGAGTTGGAAATTTATAAATGAGACAAATATTAATGAATTAAATATCTATTGGTGTGCTGCTGATGATTTATCAGAATTAGAGAATAATTTAAAGATTAGAAAATTAAAGTTATGGCGCTTAAGTAAATTAAAAGATTTAGATTTTATCTCATCGTTAAGGAATTTGGAAGTATTGAATTTATCATCTCTTTCTCAGATAACAAAGCTTCCTGATATGTCAAATCTAAAACAAATGAAAGAAATAAAGCTAGATAATGTAACGAATCTGACTGATATAAAGGGAATCTATCAAGTAAATAGCTTAGACAGGATAGAAATTATCAATTTAGGGAAGCTAGATATTTCTGATATTAAACCATTGTATGAAAATCCCAATATAAAGAAGATTCAATGTTTGGGCTGTACAAAAAAACAAGAGAATGCCATAAAAGAGTTTTCAGAGATTTATCATAAATAAGGCTGAAATTTAAGAAGTAATATATGCCTAATAATGAATCTTTAGATTGTCAATATTTAGGGTAAATAATAAATTGGATAGGAAATTATAAGGAGAGATGAGGATATGGGATTATTTGATTATTTTAATAAAAAGAAAGAAAATAAAACAAATGATAATGAAAAAAATGGTTCTGAAAAGAAATCTAATAAGAGAAAGACCTTGGTGAAGGATTTTGAAGAAATTGTGGAAAGAGGAAATGAAGAAGAAATAAAAGCTGTCTTTAAAAAATGTGATATTAATGCATATGGAGGATTTTATAAAACAAACGCTTTAGGCTTTTTGTTGCCTAATGAAGTCATGAAATGGTTAGTCAATCAAGGTGCTGATATAAATTATAAAGGAAGATTTCAGATGACACCATTACACTTGCATGCTCATGAAATTAATGGACAGATAGATTGTTTAATACGATTAGGAGCTAATATTGAAGCAAAAGATTATATGGGAGAAACTCCGTTATTTGCTGCGGCAGGATCATTTCGTTTAGATAATGTAAAAGCCTTAGTAGAAGCAGGTACCAATGTGAATGCGAGAAATACGATGTGGGAAACAGCTTTATTAAAGGCGTTGAAGCGTGCAACAAATGCAAATATTCCTATGCTTGTACAAATAGTTTCTTATTTGCTGGCACACGGTGCAAAACTAACTGGGAAGGAACAGCAGGAAGTGGAAAGAATCGGAAAAGATTTTGAATGGTTTCGTGAAAACATGGAGCCTGATACTATAAAAGAAATAGAACCGGAATTGATGAAATTATATGAAATATTTCATGTCAATCCAGTTCCTAAAAGAGTTCAATATGATGGAGTATCTAATATAACAGTAAAAGCGAATAGATGGCAGGATCAATTTGACGAATTATGGCAATTATTAGTTCCATCAAAAGGTGCAGCTTCTACAATTCAGGGGGAGGTTGTACGTATATGTGGACGATTATCATATGAAATTTTAGATAATGGAAAAATAAATTGGGATAACGACTTTATCAAAATGACTTCTGTGCTAAAAGAGTATATAAATCAAGGAAATTTGTTATCTAGTGATGAACAGAATGAAATCAATGTAATTACTAAAAATATTATAAGAAATAAGCCTTCAGCTATTGAAGATGAATTATCCAGATTAACAGAACTATGTGTTAAATGGGTTTTATTAAATCCAGATCCTATTCCTTTAGAAAAGGTTGAATATAATAGATAACAATAAAAGATAGGGGTGATAGCTATGGAAACAATTATAGGAAATAAGGTAATTTTGAGAAGACAAATATTAGAGGATGCTGATTTTTTTGCTTATTGGTTTAATCAGCCTGATATTATGTTTCAATGTGGTTTTTCAGAAAAAACTACACTTGAAAAAGAACAAAAAGCTTTATTAAATAGAATAAATGATCAAAGTCGTGACTGGTATACGATTACGGATAAACAAGGAAAAATAATAGGGGAAACTGGGTTGTTACGTATATGGAATGCTTGGCATTGTAGTGATTTAACAATTATAATTCCAAATAAAGAAGATCAAGGAAAAGGATATGGAAAAGAGGCAATTCATTTACTGTTGGATAAAGCATTTACACATCATAATTTAAATCGAGTTGCGATTGGAGTAGTAGAAAAGAATATAAATGCTTTAAAGTTTTATGAGAAAATAGGATTTAAAAAAGAAGGTATTCAGGAGCAGGGATATTATTATAATGGAGAGTATATGGATTTTGTTATGATGCGAATCCTAAAAGAAGAATGGTTAAAAAGGTAATGGAAGGTACGTTATGTGGAAATGTCCAAAATGTGGAAAAGAATTTAATAAGGAAAATCAGAGTCATTATTGTGGAGAAAAACCTAAAACAATTGATGAATATATTATGAGACAGGAACCTGAAAAACAAGAAGATTTATTATTGATTCGTGATACTTTAAGGAAAGTATTACCTGAAGCAGAGGAACGAATTTCCTGGAGTATGCCAACATTCTGGAAAAATCATAATATTATTCATTTTGCGGCATCAAAGAAACATATTGGGATTTATCCTGGTCCAGAGGCAATCATACATTTTAAAGATGAACTGAAAGACTATAGTGTAAATAAAGGAACTATACGAATTCCATATGGCAAGGTTGACACAAAATTGATTCAGACAATCGCAAAATGGTGTTGGGAAACTGATAATCATGCATAGATAGGGAAAGTAGGTGTTAATTATGGGACTATTTGATAAGTTTAAAAAACAAAACAAAAATAATGAAGAAACTCAAGAAGTAAAAGTATTAGGATGGGATGCGATCACCAAAGAATGTGAAAGAGTATATCCTAATCAAACTGATCCAAAACATTATGGAACATTAATCAGCTGGAAACTAGGCGGTAATGATCCTCTTGATGGTATAAGCATATATGATGGAGGTACATATTGGCATTTTGTTACATATGGGTTATCGGAACTATATGAAAAAGAAACAGATAATAAAGATATTAGTGGTTATGGAATGGAGTTTACATTCAAGCTGAAAAAAGACAGATATGAAGATGAAGAGGCAGAAATAAAATGTATCTGCAGTATATTACAGGCAATTGCTAGAATAACCTTTACCAAAGGAGAAATATTTAGGCCATATGAGTATCTATATACTGGACAGACACAGGGAATAGATTCTAAAATGGAGTCTAATATAACTGGATTTATCACAATTCCAGATACTAACTTACATTCCATTCAAACATCAAATGGCAAAGTAGATTTCATAGAATTTGTTGGTGTAACCTATGATGAAATATTAGCTATAAGAAATGGTGAGACAACTGTAAAAGAAGTATATGATAAAATAGGAAGTGATATAACTGACTATCATAGGTAGAAAGTTATAAGATATCTAGCTTATGATTAGTGATTAAACATAAATGTAATAATACAAAAACACAGTGAGGGTAATCTGAAAATTAGCTGAATATCCTATAAAAACTCTGTGTTTTTCTTTACTTTTTTGAGGGCTTACGTTACTATATAAGAAATGGATAACTTTTATATTGATTGAAAAGAGGCATGTGTATTATGAAGAAAAAGATGTTATTTTTATCAATGGCAGCTGCCTTGATCGTTAGCAATGCTGGTGTCCTTCATGCGGAAAGCTTTGAGGGAAGAGAAACAGAAATGAATGCGAAATGCTCTGTTATTACAGATACAGCAACACAGAAAGAGTGTGCTCGCTATAAAGAATATCTT
>URYK01000057.1 GCA_900552125.1 uncultured Solobacterium sp.
AAATCACAAGTGGAAATAGATATTAGATACAATATTTGGGTTTGTCAAAGTTTGTCAAGAAAAGTGTGTAAGATTGCAAGAGAATGTGGCTCAACTCATACAGAATTTTACACTCTCCTAATTCATCTTTATCTACTTTCGATAAATCCGTACCTTTGGGATAAAACTCTCTGAGCACTCCATTTGTATTTTCATTTGTTCCTTTCCACCACGCACAATATGAATCAAAAAAATATATATTACAATTTAATTTCTTCTCTATTTTATCGTAATCCACAAATTCCTTTCCTCATTAAATGTAATTGTTTTGACTAGCTCATCAGGAAATTATTTCAAAGCCTTTATAATAGTGGGTGTTACATGCCGTTCTGCTAAAGTTACAAAACAATGTTTACTTTTTCTTTTACTAACAATTCTTCCAAATTCAACCGTATCGCCTTCCCAATATCTAAATTCTTTACAGTTGTACACTTTCTTAGAATGTTTTAAAGTAAGCGCCAATTAAAATGGTGTATATAAAAACGTTAACTGTTAGATAGCTTACACTAAATTGGACAGTTGTTAAAAGAACCATTACAATTAAGAAAATTAAAAGTGAGGTAACCTGAAATGACAAGAGACAGAAGAAACTATACTGATGAATTTAAACAAAAAATAGTTGAATTATATAACAGTAGTAAACCAAGAGCTGAATTAATTCATGAATATGAATTAACTCTTTTTTGCTTTATCTTCATGGATCAATAAATATAATTCTACTGGTTCATTTAATATAGATGATAACCGTAGTAAAGAAGAAAAAGAACTTATTAAACTTTGTAAAGAAAATCAACGCTTAAGAATGGAAAATGATATTTTAAAGTAGGTAGCGTTAATTATAAGACGAAAATAAATATTATCATTTTCAGTGCAGATAAATATCCTGTCAGCGCGATATGTAAATTATTAGATATACCTAGATCATCATCATATTATAATCGTAATAAGAATTTTAAAAAAATTCAATGATTACTATTTAACTGATTTAATAAAAAGAATATTTAAAAACAGTCAAAACAACTACTGTTCAAGAAAGATTAAAATAGAATTAGCTAAACTAGGCCATATTGTCAGTAAAAGAAGAATTAGACGTATTATGCAGGAAAATGGCCTAGTATCAAGCTATACAGTTAAACAGTATAAAGTACATCATTCAACATGTAATAATGATAATATAGAAAATAGACTCAATCGTAATTTTAATCAGGAAAAAAGAATGAAAGTAGTAGTTAGTGATCTGACATATGTTAATGTAGGTGGTAAATGGAATTATATATGTCTTATGTTAGATTTGTATAACAGAGAGATTGTAGGATATGCAGCTAGTAAGAATAAAAATGCCAAGTTAGTAGAAAAAGCACTCTATTCAATAAAATATGATTTACGAAAAATTGATTTGTTTCATAGCGATCGTGGAAATGAATTCAAAAATGAAGATATTGAAAAAGCATTAAAAACATTTAATATAAATAGGTCATTAAGTGCTAAAGGATGTCCGTATGATAATGCAGTTGCAGAAGCAACATATAAAATAATAAAAACAGAGTTTGCGTTTAATAAAAGATTTGAAAGTCTTGAGGAATTAGAACTTAAATTATTTGATTATGTAAACTGGTATAACAATGTGAGGATACATGGCTCACTTGGCTATAAGACACCAGTTGAATTTAGGGCGTTCTCGTAGAATTGTCCATGTTGACAATCCAGATTATTAAATAAGTATAAAAAGTATCCATATCTCCTCTCGCTTATAGTGAACTTTCACCACTTAGATATATCTTGTGTCTAATATAACAAAAAAGTGAATCAAATATTTGATTCACTTTTCAAATCATACAATAATTGTTCGATAAATAACCATGAAATTTTTCAAATTCACCAAAAGCTTTCATTATCATATACAAGTATGCACAGATGTAAGAATAATGTTTTTTGTTCCATAAATTATTGCTTTTAGAATTTAAATACTAATATATTCTAATCTCTGTACTTTTATGAGTAACTTTTATTTGAAAAATAGAACATATATTTTACGGAACATTTTAAACATTGAGTTACATCATATTATTATGCAACTTCTATATTACTTCCACAAATACTTTCACTTGTAACTGCGCATCCCAAAGAAACTGAAGCAATATATTTTCCTTTCTTGAGAACTTTTGGTTTTTTGAATTCTTTTTTCTTAGTTTTCATTTTTTTTCCTCCTTATTTAAATTTGATTTTATATCTGCTATTAAACAAGCCTCATCATATGGTTCGAACATTGAACCAGTAAAGGCTAAAGCAGCACCTGGACAGTAAAAACAATATTCTTTTTTTGAACAATTTCTGCATTTTACTAAATTTGATTGAGTACTATTTCTTAAGTAGTTTAATTTTTTTGAATTATACCATAACTCTTTGATGTTACTAGTCTTAATATTCCCTAATTTAAATTTTAAAACATTGCATGGATAAATATTTCCAAAAGGATCTATACTTAATGCAGATTTTCCCATTCCGCATATTGAATCATTATCTTTTTTTTCATTAAAGTAGTTTTTCTTTCCTACTCTAGACAAATCTTTTTGTAATAAATTTTTCAGAAGAGTACGATTTTTTATCGAATTGGACAAATTATTTGTATCACCACTTAAATGGGGAATTAGAAGAGTGCTTGTTTGAAAAGTTGCACCCAATTTTTTTGATAATTTTTCCAAAGAATCATAATCTCTATAATTCAAATTCATTAAAACTGTTTTAATATTTGTTGGTATACCATACTTTTTACATAATTTGAGACAATTTATTGTTTTAGCAAATGATCCATTCACACCAGTTATTTTTTCATGAATACTTTTACTTGCTCCATATAAGCTACATTGTATGCTTCGAACATTCATTTTCGAAAGACGTCTAATTTTATCTTCATTTAACAAATTTCCATTCGTAAAAATATCAACTAAAAAACCTAATTTCATTGTATAATCTAATATGTCAAAAATATCATCTCTTGTAAATAATTCTCCGCCAGTCAATGTTAATTTGAAGACACCTGCATCTCGCAAATCCTTCAACAATTTGTATATTTCTAAAGTCGATAATTCGTGTTTATTATCAGATTTGCCAAGTGCATAACAATGAATACAATTTAAATTACATTTATATGTTAATTCAATCAATGCAGTAAATAAGATATTATTAGTTCTTAGTTTTTGTTCAAAATAACTTTCAATATCACTATAACTCCCATTATTTGATACTTTATCTATAGTATTAAACAGTTTATTTTGACCTTGTATTTCTACTATACCCTCATCATATAATTCTATGATAAAATCTTGAAGATCGTTTAAATCCACCAAATAATCATAACTATCTATTAAGCGTATTCTAATTTCTTCAAGCGTTAAAAAGTTTTCTTTTTTTAAAATCTGTATTATATCAGCTGCTGAATCATTGACTATAAAGACATTATGTAATTTTAAATTGTAAACTATCATTTCATCATTATTTCTATTAAAAAATATATATGTGGATAATTTAATTTTCATCATCATCACCTCTAAATTAATTCGACTTCTATTTTATAATTTTGTTTTTTTTTATGATTTTTATAATTGTTTTTATTTAAGTAATTCCTTCTAAAAACAATTATAATTTTGAACGTGAATATTATTCTTTTAAAAAAGTAAACATAAAAACCATTCTAAACTTGAAAACTATTCAACTACTAATATGTATTTTTTATTTGATTAATTTTCTGTTGATAGTAATCATACCATCATCTGCTTTAGATACTCATTCTTAGTCTCATAGTATTAAGATGTATTATAAAAAAATAATTTTTTCATGCCAATAATAATTGGGACAAACATTTATCTGGATGCTTATATCAGGATTACTTCAATATATTACAATTTTTAAAATTATTGAATTTCAAATGTTTTTGTGTTTTCTTTTTTGTTTATCGATTGCCAGATTGTCAATGGTCAATTTTTTATTTTATAAGAACCAGATAAAATCATTATTTTAGATTTTATCTAATTATGTTCGAAGCTACTCTCATTTATCTTTTCTTAAATAATTTTATCATTAATTTGATTAATTAACAATCAAATTAACCCATCATTATAGATTTAAAAAGAAAAAATCTGATAATCATTATTTGTCAGCTTTAGCAATAAAAATATTTTAAAATAGCTGAAATAACAACGGTTTGCGAAAGGTTAAAATAGAATTGACAAACTAGGCTGATATTGTAAGTGAAAAAAGAGTTGAATCTATTATACAGGAAAATGGACTAGTATCAAGAGCCATACAGTTAAACAGAAAAGAGTACGTCAAACTACGCGTAATAATATGGAGATAAGTGAAAGTAGTAGTTAATAACCTAATATATGCCGATGTGCTGGAAAGTGGAATTTATAAAATTAATATCTTAAAGTGTATATGTTAATCTAAAACTGATTCACTTGATTGAAAAAATCAGTCGAAAAGTGATCAGTTTTTTAGTACTCTCATACTAAGACATGCGTCTTAGTTGGGAGGTGAAAGGAAGTGAAATCATTAATGCAAATGTTAAGGCCTTCATCA
Source organism: uncultured Solobacterium sp. (assembly GCA_900552125.1). GTDB lineage: Bacteria > Bacillota_I > Bacilli_A > Erysipelotrichales > Erysipelotrichaceae > Clostridium_AQ. The sequence goes on from URYK01000057.1 coordinate 4,618, forward strand.
TTCTTGTGTTTCTGCCACAAAACAAGAATAGGGAATTAGAAAATGGATCCAGATTGAAATCTGTTTGAACAAGTGCCGCTAATCCATCACTTTGTTTTCTCATGTCTGTATAGCCTACAGCTATATAGATATGTTCAACTTTAGAAACATCTCCTAGCATAGTAATGCCTTAATTATATTCATGACTGTGTTTAAATCACTTTGATGATTAAATTCAATTCGAACATTTCCTTTTGTGATGGTAAGAGGTTCGCTCTTAGATACATCAGAATTAACTGGTACAAATGAACGTTTTGATTCAATTTTTACAGGTGAGGACTGCTCATTAAGTAAATCGTTTCTAATTAATCTAAGATATTTGTAATAGGTAGATTTACCAACATGATTTAAATCACACCATTCACTCAATATCATATCACTATTATTGAAATCAGTAATTAATTGTTTCCGTTTTAAAATATTTAACTCATGTTTTGTTTTTTTAACATTATCTTCCATCATAACACCTCCAATAATTATACTCGATATCATAGAGTTTTATAGAGTTTAATAGACTTCTATAGAAGTCTATAAATTTCTACAGTATCTTTAGATAAATAGTGTCACAAATGATTAATAAATTAAATGCACCTTTTTATTTTGCGTTTTCGTTTTAAATGATCTTTTCTCCTTAAATGCTTCATTGTTATTTTCTTGATTTGTTTTCTATGAATCATCCTATAAATGGTAGAAGTCGAAAGTACAGAAATTCCTTCTTAATATATATAATCCTGTGCTTTGTTTAGACAGTATACGTAAAATCATCCTCTGCTGCCAGTTTCAACTTTATTTCTATTTATCTTTCTTGATATGGTAATTAGTCAACGATGTAAAGCTTTTGTAATTGTTCTAACTTACATGCCAAAATCTTTATGTTTGGATACTTACACTTTAACATAGTAATTTCTATGCGTCTTTTTGTATTGTGTTGCATTTGTAATGACAAATTATCTATTCAAAAAGAAGCTGAACAAAATCAACTTCTCAAAACGTTATTTCTATAATTATATATTAGCAATATTGTGATGATATATTTAAATTTTTTGCAAATTAAAATTACAAATAAACCTAACTTGTTACTTTTTATACCATAATAAAAACAGAATTTATACTTTTAAAGTATTATAAGCAAGATAAAGTAATTTTTTTATCTATAATTTTGTCAAATATATGATCATGAGTTATCAAAATTATTATCTTATCTTTTTTTATTTTATTTATTTCAGATAATAATAATTCTTTACTTTTCATATCAAGAGAATTGGTAGGTTCGTCAAAAATATATACATCTGCATTTTTTACCAATCCCCTAATTAAGCAAATTTTCTTTTTTTCACCGCCAGAAACATTTGATAAATTCTCATTTATAATATAAGAAGATTTTTCTTCGTCCAAATATTCGAGAGTAAACATTTTATTATCATTATTCATAATTTCATTACTATAATCTTCCATATTAAAGAATATATTTTCAATCAATGTACCATTAAAAATTAGATCGTCCTGAAGTATTATACTTAAATTATTTGTTCTAAGATTCATGATATCTATCTCTTTTATATTTATATCATTAAAAAAGATATCTCCTTTATACATATCTGGATATAATCCAATAATAAGATTAATTAAAGTTGATTTACCTGCACCATTAGGACCAACAATTTGATAAACTTTGCCACTTTCAAATATGTAATTGACGTTTTTTAAAACATCTATATTATCATACCTAAAAGATACGTTTTTAAATTCAATTTTAGATACTTTCTCAAGCGTTTTACTTCCATTTTTTTCTACTCTCATATTTAATATTTCAAGTATTCTTAAAGCAGACACTTGATTTTCAATATACTGGTTACCTAAATTGATAAAATATTTAGTACTTGTAATTAAATTGCTGAAATATGATGACAATATAGTAAATGATCCAATAGTGAGGTTTCCTTCTAAAATTTGAAAGCCACCAAATAAAAATAAAACTATTTGAGAAATAAACGTGATTATAGATTCAGAACTTTGAAAAATGAAATTAAGTCTTGTATTTTTTATTGATATTGATAATAAATTATTAAAAGCATCTAGAAACTTTTTCGAAAATAAAGAAAACAAATTATATACTTTTATTAATTTTATTTTTGTTAACTGTTCTTGTAAAGAAGCTACATAGTTAGCTTGAGATTCTTTAAATAAATATTTTACATTTGCTATAGGTTTTTTCAAAAGAAAATATAATACAATATATACTAGAATTAATCCTAAAACAAACATACTTATATTAACATTTATCTTTACAATAATTATAAAAGAAATAATAAAAGTAGCTGAATTTGCTAATATTCCATTTAATAAAGATATACAAAAATTAATTAGAATGTTGCAATCCGAATAAATTCTTTGCGTCATATATGCATGATTTTGTTTTTCAATAAACTGCATAGATATTCTTTGAAAATGTTCAATTACTCTCTTATTAAATTCGTAATTCATTTTACATTGTAATTTGGTAGAAATTATAGAGAAAAAATATGAAATGGTTATTTGAAAAATAGCTAATATTAGATATAACAACGTATAGCTATATATTAAATCTATTGCAGGATTAGATAATAAAGCATCAATAAAACTCCCAGAAATATAAGGTGCAATAACATTCAATATAGTTAAACAAAATGTAATAAATATAAATATGATTAATAAAAATAAATTTTGTTTAAAATGAATTTTGACTAAATGATATATGTCCATACCAATTCCTCGCTATACCTTAATTTTTTTTAAATCATCTAAACAATATATTGAATTAGCTATACTAGATATCTCTTTTATTTTCCATCCATTTTTTAAATATTTATGCCATGCATCTTTTAAATTAGTATATTTCAAATCGCAAAGCGATTTTGGTATACAGTATGATAAATAAACATATCCATTATTTTGAATTTCTATTACTGTATTTATATTTGCTTTTCTATAGTAATATATGTGATTAATTGGATCATTTATTTCAATTTTAAGATTATACATTTTTTCTTGCAATCTCTTAACTGTTTGTGCCAGATATCTATATTCCTTTGTCTTTGGGGAAATAAGTTCATTCTTTTTAGCCTCACCTAAAATAAGCAAAGGCCGAATATTTAAATTTTTTATTGATAGCTGTTGCACTAGTTCACAAACTTTATCAATATCATAAATATTCCACTTATTTGTTGTTAGTGATACTGAAGTAGTTATACCATACATTTTTAAATATTTTATAGCTTTAACTGCTTTTTCAAAGCATCCTTTAACATTTCTCATCCTTTCATGAAAATCTGCACAACTCCCATCTATACTTATTTGGACTTCTTTAACACCTAATACTTTTAATAATTCTGCATTATACTTATTTATCAAAGTACCATTGGTAACTATTGATGTTCTTATTCCTGAAATGCTTAACTTATATAAGCATTTGAATAATAATTTTTTTCTCATAAATGGTTCTCCACCTGAGAAACATACATTAGCTACTCTTAAATCAATTAAATCGTCTATGATCTTTAAAATTAGATTATCAGGCATGTCACTTAATTCAAAACTTTCAGAATATTCAGGGCTCCCATTAAAACAATGTAAACATTTTAAATTACACTTATTAGTAATATTTAAAACTACATACATTGGCCCTATAACATTATCTTTATTAATCATACAAGTTATAATTATATTCTTCCAGATTTATGCCAAAACCCAATTCATCATTTAAAACAATCTCTTTTCTAAATGGTAATGAAGTATTAGGAAAATTTTCTCCTTCAATAAGATATACTCTATATTTTGTTATTCTTTTTTCTGAAATAGTTGTTGTAGTTTCAATTGCTGTATCAAAAAATATTTTTTTGATATTTGAATCGACATTACTATCAAAAGCCACTGCTAATACGCTAGTCACAGTCGACTTAGGGTTTATCGCACATATTAATACTCCTAGTAATTTATTTTCTTCTTCTAAAGTATAAATATATTGTGATTTGGTTAGTTCACCAGTATTTAATAAATTTGAATCATAAATAAATCTATCATCCAAATATGGATTAATATAATCGAATTGAGTAGTATCTAATTTAAAAAAGTCAATACATTCATTTATTCGTATAAAATCTATTAAATTTATAGAGTAATTATTACTAATTTTTTGTTTAATTTTTCTTTTAAATGGATTATTATCCCATTTAATCAATTGGAATACTGTAAATTGATTTAATGTATGCAATACATCTTTTAATATTTTTTCTCTATCAACATTGTATTTATTGACAATATAATTAACAATATCATTCACAGAATTAATGCCATTACACATATTGATAATTGTAACACATACTGAATTTACTATGATTTCATTTTCTAATGCTGGTGTATTAAATCTATAAGAGAAGTATCCTCCTTTTTCTTCTCTACAATATATTATTTTTTCTTTAATAAGTGTTGGTTTCATGTTTAGGATATCATTATTAGTTAACATACAATCATCCTTTCTATAAAATATCCATATCTAAATCTTCTTCTTTAAAATTTCTTGGTAAATTTGTTTGAATTAAATTTAACTCATTCATACACAAAATATTTGAAGCAACATTTTGTAAAAACTGATTCGACCACACACGACCTAATCCTTGATCCCAATATTCTAGTAACGAATGTCTTTTTACATTTCCAACGGATACAGGCAGATACATACTTGGTACTATGTTACCGTTTGCTTTTATAGATATAAACGGACAGCACATCTTATTATATTTAGGAAAACGTATCAAATGGTCGACAGCATCGCCCCACTCAAATCTTAATTTTGTATATTCACTTTTTAATCTATGAAATTTCTTTTTAAGCTTTCTATATTGTACCTCATCAGGAACAATATCATTTTCGCTTCCTCTTCCAATAGGCATCGTACGCTGTAATCTTAATTCGTTAACTTTATATTTATCGCATATTTTTACAATTTCTTCAAAATCTTCAATATTCCATTTTGTTGGTGTAAAAGCAATTCCAGTGTTAATATTTTCATCTTTAAGATTTTTTAAAGCAATTAATACTTTTTCATATGCACCATCAAACCCGCGCAACTTATCGTGAGATCCCTTTAATCCGTCTAAACTAAGTTGTATTCTTGATAATCCTGCTTTTTTTATTTTTTTTACTATATCTTTTGTAAGATAAAATCCGTTTGATACAAAAGCTACATCAATTCCTGCACTAGCTAACTTATTTATAGATTTAAAAAGCAATTCTTTTCTTAAAAGTGGTTCCCCCCCACATAAACATACACTTAGTGGTTTCATTTTAGCAACATCATCAATCAAGGACATAAACTCTTCATCAGTCAACTCATTTTGAACACAATTATTTTCTCCGCTAAAGTTATAGCAATGTAAACATCTATAATTACAATTGTTTGTAATATCAATAGATAATTGAAATGGTCCTTTAATAATATCGCTATGATCAATATATTGCTTATTCATAATCATTTTTCTCTCCTTTTAAATTGTCTTTGTAATGTAGTAACGGTTTTACCATATCCTTTTTCATTTTCTCTAATCTTTAAAATTATAAAACCACCTTTAATTAAAACATCGTACCATTTACTATAATATTGATTATTATTTAAGAGATTTGTAACTATTTTTGTTGGTTCAATAATGCAATATTCTGATAATACTTCTTCTGCAAAATCAATCAAATCTTTTAAATAGATTAGATATGAATTATCTCCACAAATTAAATTTAAATTTAATGCCTTACTTTTATTGTTTTTATTTATTGACATAGCTACTAATAATTTAATTTGATTATCTATTTCTATCGACATAAATTCTTCATAATATTCATAAATATTGGCTCTTATATTCACCTCATTATATTCTTCCGAATTTAACAACTGATCATTTATATAAATATCATTGGAAATATTTATTTTATTATTAATTTTATATTTGTTAATAAATTCTATAACTTTTCTAGTATCTTGTTCTTGTAATAATTTTATCTCAATGCTATTATTTATTTTTTTATTAAACTCCACGTTATTCTCCTCCTTAAACAATTATAAAGAACGGTCTCATATATATAATGAGCCGCTCTATTTAAGAATTTAAATTACCAATATGGATCGCACCATAACCATGCTGCACCATATACCCAAAGACCACCCCCAGCAGCAACAGCAACGGCTGCAGCAGCTACTAATATTGCATAACCTGCTTTAATTAGACTTCTAGCATTTGCTGATTGATTAGTATCACCAACATACACTACTGAAGGTTCTTCATAGTAATTTTGATTTTTATTGCTATCAAAATTTTCGCTCATAGTACTTTCTCCTTTCTTTAAATTTATTTATTTTAAATGAAATAATTTCATTTAAAACCTAAATCACATTTAAAATATAACCTGATGTAATCATTCTTTTTATGCTATATTCATGTTCTTTAACAAATTGAATCTCAAAAACCAAATATACTTCTTCATCGTTTACTAAATACAGCATAAAGTAATTTTGATTACATTTTTTTATTTGTATTGAACAATATGTAATTAATCCGTTTTCTAAGTCTAAAATAGTTATATTTTCTGTAGAAATATTTTGCAAATCTAAGGATGATATATAATCAACTAACTGATATATGTCTACAATTTTTCCAGTAAAATTTATTCTCTTTATGTATGAGTTTTTACCGTTATTCACTTCAAGTGTTAATAGATTATCTTTTCTTTTTGCAATCAAGGTGATTTTAATCCCATTAACATACCTATTTATTATCGAACTGCAATAACCAGTTGATTTATCTAAATAAACAATAATTTCTTTAATTATTTCTTTATTAATGTAAATCAAATTTTTTAATATTGTTTTATCTTCATTTTGCAATTTTTGGGTTTTATACAAACCATAATCATCGTATCCCATATCTTCGTTGGGAATTCTTATTATATAATTCTTTTCCATCTCTTACCTCTTTTGAAAACAGTTTAATAAATTATAATTATCTTTGTACCAGTTACACTGTTCCACATCCTTATGATATAAACTTGCCCTAGCAACACAGTTTATACACCTGAAAAGATTCTTACAATCTAAGCAAATTTGTTCTTCTGGAGTACTAACTTTTAATAATTTCTTTATATTTTCTCTAATCTTATTTTGTTGCAATATATTGCCAAGAATAATATTACTCATCATACATGGTTTTATATTTCCTGATGAATCAATAAAAAGAATTTTTGAACCTGCTCCACAACCATCACAACTCATTAAACTAATATATTTTTTATAACTAAAATAAGAAGTAATATTAAATTGATCTTTTTCAATAAAATCACACCAATTTCCATCTTCATCAAAGGTAACAAATCCTCTATATTTTCTAAGTATACTGTCGATTTTGTATAAAAAATTATAATTATTAGATATTAATAAATCAGGATTATTGGCATAAGCTCTTCCAAGTGGTTGTATTATTCCAACACCTACTTTTTTAGCATTATTACTTTTTGCTAATTTGATAATTTCATCAATATCATTTATATTAAAATCCCCTACTACTGTTCCAATCGAATAAGAAACACCAAAATGATTTAGTAATTTCATACTTTTTATAACTCTATCAAATGCTAAATTTGAATTTCTTAAATAGTTATGTGTACTGGCTGATGCCCCATCTAAACTTAGCTTCACACTATCAATGCGTTCTTTTTTTAAAAAAATAACGAATTTTTCATCAAGGAGATATCCGGATGTATTCAGTCTTACCTTAAATCCACTATGTTTGGCGAATCTTATAATTTCTTTAATATTGGGATGACACAATGGATCACCACCAGTTAAAGTAATAGTCTTCACTTTATTTTTAAAGTCTGACAAAATTTTTTTTATTGTATTTAAATCCAATTGATTATAATTTAAATTATCAGCTTCCATATAACAATGTTTACATCTTAAATTGCATTTGCTGGTAATTTCAATAGAGCAATGTAATGGATAATATTCTTTAAAATCACCTGTAATATAAATTGATGAATTACTAATTCTTTTTTCTATCACCCTATAATTAATTAACCTCTCAATAAAACGAATTATAATATCTAAATCAATATTAAATTCTTCAAAAAGATGATTAACATCATATCCTTTGTTTATCCTGATAAGCATTTTTGTTGCAGTAGAATTTAATTTCATATAGCTTATACCATTATGCAATAACAATGAATAATCAGGAAATACATGTAAATTATATATTCCATTAATGGAAAACTTCTCATTTGTAATACTCATTTCATCACATATATATTGATCATTTGTCAACTCTAATTGTTTTAAAATTATATTAGTATTTAGTATTTCTGGATTCATTTAAAATATCACCTTCCATCTAGATACAGAATATATTACTTTTATAAAAAGAAACATATATATTGCCTAATATAAGAAATTTATAGTCTAAAATACGACTTTTTTGACTAAATAACTTAATAATATATCATCACTGAATATTTTATGAAAAAATACTGTTTCAATCATAAGATAACTTCATCAATATAATGTGATAATAAAATTTATTACTATACTTATACCTCTAATGACTTTATTTTATTAATCTTTTTCTTGTTCTAGCTTAATTTCCATTTTTTACTTATATTACATATTAAAATCAAACTATTTTATCAAATATCATTTTCATTAATGATTTCTTACTTAATCTCTACATGATCTAACCATATTCTAATGTGATACAACAAATTTCAGGCATATACTATACAATTCATTTCAAATGTTGCTTTTTTGTTTTTGTATGGTTAATATGAATGAAAACTCATCAATGATAAGATATTTCACTTTTATAAAGTATCTTAATCATGATATGATTCATTATTTTATTTTTTATAATCTAATTCTAATAATAAATGATGATCCAAATAAAAAAATCGTCATCACACTAGTGTGACGACGACATCAAACAATTAATACTATTCAATTTTAAAGTAAAATATTTAATTAAACAATTAGCTAATCTCTAAAAGTTTCCTTGAAATATCCTTTATATTCACAATATGGACATCTTAATTTTTTACCTTTTTTTCCACCATTAAGAGAAACTAAATCTTTAAAAAAAGAAATATAAAACTTTTTTCCACATTTAGGACAGATAAACGCATTAGACGCTGAATGAAAGTAGACCAAACCTAGCAATTGAAAAATCCCCATGACTATAATAAAAAATGTGTATATTCCCCCAAGATTTAAAAAAATAGGAAAAATAGTAAATAAAAATACAATATATGAGAGCAATAAAATATTAGCAATTACAGTAATTTTTGTATATTTTTCTTTTTTCTTCAAAATTACTTCTAATTCTTGTATTGTACTAACCGGCAAATTCTTTTCCGTTTTAATAATCTCTAAAGCTAAATTAAGTTTGTTCACATTATCTCCCATTAAGTTAATTTCATCTTGATAAGTCTTTATCTTTGAATCTAATATATTTATTAAATTTGAAAAATCATTAGAATCAAGTAAAATTTTAATTTCTGATAGAGTAAATCCTAAATTCTTGTACAATATAATGTAATTTAATCGTAATTCAGCATCTTCGTCATAAAATCTATATCCTTTTTCATTGATATGATTTGGTTTTAAAATTCCTTTTTTATCGTAGAATTGGACAGTTCTCACACTAATACCGTTTTTCTTAGCTAATTCTCCTGTACTTAACATATTCATTAATCTCCTTTCTATACACTTAATATATTGTATTACCTTGGGTTATAGTCAAGAAAA
>URYK01000058.1 GCA_900552125.1 uncultured Solobacterium sp.
AAGTGATTTCCATATCACTGGACAGCTGATGTAAAACCATCCGGAATATTCAATTCCCATTTGATGCAAGTGCCTTTGGCTGTTCGATTTCAAGACCTGACATGAGCCAGTCGAATTGTTGCCAGGTGATAGGTTTTACCTCGGAACTGTTCCTTGGCCAACGGTATCTTCCAGATAAAACATCCAGTCTTTTGTATAACAGTACTTATCTAAGAACTCGAATAAGTGCTGCTGTATAAGCGGATTGAAAATGGGAACTTCCGATGGCCTCGTACACAGGAGGAAGCGCTGGAGATCAGCACAGACCAGTATCGAATGTTGATGCAGGGTCTGGAAATCGTTGCCAGACATCCCATAGAAGAAGTTCCTGATCCTGGATTCTCCTTATGATTTGTGCAAAACATAGAAAATAAAATCACTTTCATCCACACCGGGTTACCCAGTGCAATATAAAATTGAAAGTTATTCACATCCTGAAAGTTTTCTGTGAGTTTCTATGATACTCTGGATTCCAAAACTTTTCAGATTGTGGATAACAGTCATAAATATCTGAAATTCTGGCTTTTATCTTCAGGTATTCATGACTGTTATCCACCGTCAAAGTAACAAAGGTAACAGAATGCAAAAATAGCCAAAAACTGTTGATTCTGCTATAATACCACTTAGGAAAGTGAGGTTTGGTTATGGCAGTCAATTATACGGAGGAACAATTAAATAACGTTGATAAGTCGTTTCTTATCCAGCTTCTTTTACAACAGCAGGAACAGTTGAATGCTTTAACAAAGGAGCTTCACGCATCGAATGAAAAAATGCAGCTTCTGATGGAACAGGTGATCCTTGGTAAGCAGAACCGTTTTGGCAGGTCTTCTGAAAAAATGGAAGATACCAGTCAGATCTGTTTTCGAGAAGTAAACGGAACGATTGTCTTTTTCAATGAAGCAGAAGCAGTCTGTGATCTTAATGCGGCAGAGCCTGAGGATCTGGAACTGAAGTCTCCAAAGCAACCGAAGCGTAAGGGAAAGAAAGAAGCAGATCTTTCCGGGCTTCCGGTCAGACGGATCGACCATTATCTGTCCGCGGAGGAATTGGAAGCGGAATTCGGTGTCAGGGGTTGGAAACAGTTACCGGATGCCATTTCCAGAAAATATCATTTCGTACCTGCGAAGGTAGAAGTAGAAGAACATCACATCGGTGTGTATGCCAGCAAAACAGATGAACACATGGTGAAAGCAGACCATCCAAAGACGTTACTGCATGGGAGTCTGGTATCACCATCTCTGGGTGCTGCGATCATCAATGGAAAATATGTGAACGCAGTTCCTCTCTATCGATTGGAGCAGGAATTCCAGCGTTATGGCCTGCAGATCACAAGGCAGAACATGGCAAACTGGTGCATACATTTGGCAGAGGAATATCTATCAATCCTTTATGATTATCTTCATAAAGAATTGTATTTCTACCACGTCATCCAGGCAGATGAAACGCCGGTGCTTGTAAACCATGACGGGCGCAAAGCCGGAAGCAAAAGCTGGATGTGGGTATACCGTTCCGGACATTTGTATCAAAAACGGCAGATTGTCCTGTATGAATACCAGCAGACGAGAAATGCATCCCATCCACGGGAATTCCTAAAAGGGTACGACGGCATCTGTGTAACAGACGGTTACCAGGTATACCATACTTTAGAAAAAGAGTTGGAAGAACTGACCATTGCCGGATGTTGGGTGCATTGTCGCCGCAGATTTGATGAAGCCTTGAAGCTGGTCCCGAAATCCTATCAAAAGGAATCTAATGCATTTCTGCTAATGAAACAGATCCAGGCGATCTATCGGGAAGAAGGGAAACTGAATGATCTTTCTTCTGATGAACGACTTAAGCAGCGGCAAGTGGTTATCAAACCACTTGTGGATGCGTTTTTTACATACCTTAAAACCATAAATGTGTCCAAAAAGGATAAATTTGGTGATGCTATCGGCTATGCATTGAATCAGGAAAAATATCTCCGGGTATTTCTCACAGACGGAGATGTTCCAATCGATAACAACGCATCCGAAAGGGCAATTCGAGGCTTTTGTATTGGGAAGAAGAATTGGCAGATGATCGATACGATCAATGGAGCCAAATCTTCTGCAATCATTTACAGTATTGTGGAAACTGCAAAAGCCAATAATCTGAAGCCTTTTGATTATGTGCAGTATCTCTTGGAAGAGATTCCGAAACACATGAATGACAGGGATTGTTCCTTTTTGGAAAATCTTCTGCCCTGGTCAGAAAAACTTCCTGTAGAAATTCACAAAGCTTAAATACTGGTGGTTGCAAAGCAGCCACCTAAAAAGTAAACGCACCATAGTGCGTACTATCAATTGATTAGCCACTCATCAGAGTGGCATATTTTATAAGTTACTTTCTACATTTCTCTGGCAACTTATCTGACCAAGGAAGCAGATCCTCACAGAAACTTGTATCATGATCTTCCATATGTTTTGGAATCTCTGTGAGTAAATATTCAAAATAATCGTATGGTTTCAGATTGTTTGCTTTTGCTGTTTCAGCAATACTATAGATGATTGCACTTGCTTCAGCTCCTGCAATGGTATCAATCATGACCCAGTTTTTCTTGCCAACACAGAATGGGCGGATTGCCTGTTCTGCGGCATTATTGTCTAGTGGGACATCACCATCTTCAAGAAACACGCGCAAATATTTTTCCTGATTCAATGAATACGTGAATCCATTTGCTGTTTTACTCTTTGGCATCACAGACAACAAGTTTTGTTTTGCCCACGCAAAATAAGCATCTACCAGAGGCTTCACAGTCAGCTGTCGATGTTTCAAACGTTCCTCAGAACCTAACTCCTTGAGTTTATTATCCTCACGATAAATCGCTTGGATTTGTTTTAATGCAAGATATGCAAGTGACATTTTCTGACTCGCCTTCGGCAAAGCCTTTACCGCTTCATCAAAGCGACGTCTCACATGTGCCCAACATCCGGCAATCTTCAGGTCTTCACGTTCTTCTGCAATCGTGTGGTAAACCTGGTAGCCATCCGTTATACAGACTCCACGAAATTCCTTTAGGAAGGATCTTGGATGGTTTGCATTACGAGTAGGTTGATACTCATATAGGACAATCTGCTTATCAAGATACATCATTCCTGTTCGGTAAACCCACATGTAGTGCTTTGTTCCGGTTGTTCGGTCTTCCTTTGAAACAAGAACCGGAGTTTCATCGGCTTGAAGCACATGATATTCATATAACTTTTCGTGTAGGTAATCATAGAAAATCGACAAGTATCTTTCTGCACAAAGAATCGTCCAGCGAGCCATATCTGCTCGATCAATGTTCACTCCCATTCGTTGGAATTCTTGTTCTTGACGATAAAGCGGAACTGCATTTATATACTTTGCATTCCAAATTCCAGCGAGCAATGATGCTGATACAAGGCTGTTCCTTAATAAGTAAGCTGGATGATCTGCCCTTTTGAAATGGTTATCCTTCTTTGACTTATAGACTCCCACATGATGTTCCTCGATTTCAACTTTCATTGGTGTAAAACGGTAACGATTATATACTTCATCTTCTAATTGATACCAGCCGTCTTCTCCGAATTCAGCAATCAATTCATCCTCTGTCATCTTGTGTTCTACAGGGATGACTGGAAGATTCCGGATATCAGCAATACGTTTCCCTTTTGTCTTCTTTCCACGTTTTTTAACAGGTTCTTCTTCGGATTCATCCAGTGCTGCAACAGCCTCTGCCTCATTGAAAAAGACGATATTCCCATCAACCTCCATGAAACAAATCTGGTTATCTACACCTAGTTTCTCAGAAGATTTGCCGAAACGTTTGTTGTTCAATACAGCGACTTGCTCCAACAATAACTGCAACTTCTGATCAATATCCTTCAGTTGTGATTGTTGAACCAAAAACAGTTGAACAAGTGTAGACTTGTCAAAATGATTTAATTGTTCTTCTGTATATTCCATCGCCATAATGACACCCCTTTTCTAAGTATTATTATAGCGGATATGGCAGAAAATTGCGAATTTCATCCCCATCTGAATTCGTCATTTTGCCTATGGTTGTAAGCAACCACAATAAGATTCTACCCCATTAAAATCAAAGGCTTTTAAAGTGATTCCTATAAAATATAAGCTTGCCAAAGTGCTGTAACACACCGATAATGCCTAATAAATCACTTACTGATTATTCAAAATAAAGGGAATGAAGCACTTGATTTATCCTGTAAAATTTCTACCTTTTGCACAAGGATTATGTGGTATATTTCGGTATGGAAATCTCCTGGACCTTTCTTTTAGGAGAAATGGTCAGTCCTTCCATCAGCCAACGGAATTGTTGTCCTGTAACTTCCTGTACTTCAGATTCATTTCTTGGCCATACAAAACTGCCTTTTTCAAGACGTTTATACAAAAGCAAGAATCCGTCCTTTTCCCAAACTAATCCTTTAATACGATCTGTCTTTCGACCACAGAAAAGGTAGAGCGTATCTGGAACATAAGGACTTCTTCCTGATTTAGATTCAATAATAGATGCCAGGGAATCCAATCCAAATCTAAGATCTGTATATCCTGTTACGATATAGATTTGTTTAAAACAAGTTGCATCATTCAACATGAACGACAGCCCCCAGTACTTTTTGAATCAGTGAACTGGATGTATTTTCATGAATCCGAATCTTCATTCCATGAGCATCCACTTCGACAAATGCACCATCATGTTCTGGAATAGCATCTTTTTGAGAACTGTGACTTGAAGATATAACATTCATCGGAATCGGAACGATTGCCTGCTCAACAACTTCATTAGAAAGCGAATCCAAACAAGCCTTCCTAACTTGAGCCATACGATAATAATAATTCGATGTTGTAATAGAATGCTCTTGGCACCATTCACTGACAGTTACACCGATCGGACGATTCTGGCAATCCTGAATCATTTGAGCCCATTCCTGTAATCGGCAATTACGTGCAACTATAGCTGTTTGAGTTTTCGTAATAGACCACCTCCATGTTGTCGAAACTTTAGGCTAAATTTTTTAGACTAAACTTTTTTGACAAGTATCATTTGTTGAGTCTATTTTCTCAAATAACTAGAGTGAATTCAATATACGCACTATGGTGCGTTTACCCTAAAAATGTCAAGGTACTTGCCATTTTGCGTTTACTTAGTGACGTGCGCCGCAAGGCGCACCAAAAAAATAGATTGCGCTAAATAATTTAGCACAATCTATTTAACCTGAACTGAATTTTTTTAGTTTATTCTTCTACAACTTTAATGCCCATACTTTTTGCCGTTCCCTCGACCATAGACATAGCAGCCTCAATAGAAGCTGCTGTTAAATCAGGCATTTTTGTTTCAGCTATACTTCTTAACTGTTCTTTTGTAATTGTACCCACAACATCTCTTTTAGTGGTTCCCGCACCTTTAGTTATATTAGCTGCCTTTTTCAACAAAGCTGAGGTAGGTGGTGTTTTTAGTTTTATTGAATAAGTACAATCCTCATAAATGGTCAACTCGACAGGGATGATCATTCCTACTTTATCTTTTGTAAGATCATTATATTCCTTACAAAATGCTGCTAAATTAATTCCAGTTGGTCCCAGGGAGGTTCCTACCGGAGGTGCAGGAGTTGCTTTTCCTGCATTTAATTTTAATTTTACTATACGTTTAACTTTTTTTGCCATAACTAACATCCTTTCTTTTTAACTCATTAATCAATTCTTCCAGATCATCAATAAAAGTTGAAATTTTTCTTTGTTTTAGTTGTAGTTTTGAACATAACTGTTCTATTTCTTCATCATCTATACTTTCTACTTCTAACTGTTTTTTTATATCTTTCAAACTGTATCCCAATTCCCTATATATAAGAATTAATACAATTCGATTTAAATCCCTTTGATGATATATTCTATACCCAGAAACAATATCTCTTTCTGGTGAAATCATTTCTAATTCCTCATAATATCTTAATGCTCTGGAAGATACTCCTAGTAACTGGCAAACATCTTTAACTTTGTATTCCATATATTGCCACTTTCTTTTTCTTAGAAATGTTCAGGTCAGATATACTATAAACCTTTACGTCGCGTCAATGTCAATAGTTTTTTTGATCTTTTCAAAATTTTTTCTTTCGATAATTTAATAAATTGTATAACCACCATCTACCATAATATTCTCTCCTGTGATCATTTGGTTACTGTCTTCACATAAAAATAAAACTGCTCTTGCAATATCCATAGGACGCGCATATTTGTGTAATGGTATACGAGGTAAATAATCCATTTGTACTGAACGAGTCATCAGAAAGTTCTCACTTTTATTTGTCAATACATATGTCGGCGATACACAATTTACTAAAATTCCATATTGCGCCAACTCTAATGCTGCTACTTTTGTAAAACCAATCAAGCCAAATTTACTTATACAATAAGGTGCCCTTAATCCATTTGCAACAACCCCATGTTGTGAACCAATATTAACAATACGACCTTTTATTTCATTCTTAATCATATTATTTACTACTTTTTGTGTTAGAAAAAATGTTCCTTTTAAATTAGTATCAAGGATCATATTCCAATCAGTTTCTTCCACTTCTAACAACGGTTTAAAATTGTTATTACCGGCACAATTAATTAATATATCGCATTCTATATTTCTTGTTTCTTTAATATCTTGAATTTTGCTAATATCTAAAGGCATAAAATCAATTTTACCATTAGAAAATGCTTTTAATTTCTCTCCATATAGTTGTAACTTTTTTTCTTTCATCGGATGATCGCTAAGTACTATATCCGCTCCTTGCAAATAAAATTCTTTGGCTATGTAAATACCTATATCACTTGTTGCACCTGTTACAAAAACTCTTTTCTTTAAAAAATTTTTTTGACTCATTGTTTCCTACTTTCTTGCTGCAATTTTACAGTACCCTAATTTTTGTTTAGCTATGCAGATTAGTTCATTAATATCTTTAGCTAATTCTGGATATGCTTTTAGTAATTTTTCTCCCGGCGCCCATTCTTCATATGTGGGTAGAATTTGATCACTCCAATCTTCTATTTCTATTTCTCGGAATTTTTCCTGCGTTAGCATTTGTTCATATTCATCCAATGATATATATTTTCCTTGAACCAATCTAATAATTAAATCCTTTTCTTTTTCATCTAATGGCGTGCGAACGTACCAATCTGTAAAAACAAACTTCTTATTCTCTTTTAGACATTTATGAACGTTTTTCAATACTTTTTGGCGCTCCATATGCATAATACTTTCAAGAGCATATATACCATCAAAAATATTTTCTGGAAACTTCATATTAATTGCATCCATCTGAAAAAAAGCAAGTTTCTCTTTTAACTTTTTTTGGTATTCTAGACAATCTTTTAATTGTTTTTTTGATATATTAATACCTATAATTTGACATCCTGTTCTAGAAGAAATAGTATATGCAGCACTTCCTGATCCACACCCAACATCAAGAAGCGTATCCCCTTTCATTATACTCAAAGTATCCTGTATGTTATAAATCACATTTTTTTGTGCCTCTATAATTGTATCCGACTCAGTTTGATATAGTCCAACATGATAATCTTTTGTTAAATTATCTTTCCATATTTGATTAACCGAATTATAAAACTGTTCTACATTTTTCATACTTCTCTCCTTCTTATTGCTGTAAAATTATGTATTTTACTGTTCAATTCTAAATTGCTTTATTATCTCCAATGAATTTAAGCCCAATTTATCTTCTACACCTCTATAAATCAAATAAGCTAATAAGTATCGATCCAAATTTTTTATTCCTATTTTTTTATTATATAAATAGAAAAAGATTGTAAATAACCTAGATGCCAAAAAATTATTATTTGTATTCATATAATTTGCAAATTCAGTATTTTCTTTTATTGCTGAATGGAATTTACTTCTATAAAATATATCCGGATTACCACTATCTTTACTATTAGGAAATACCAATGTACCTTTTCTAAACTCATTCTCAGCTTCCTCTTTTAATGAATTTAAAGTCAAAAATAAATTTTTATAATTTCCTCCACTTCTTACATCAAGCATTCTATTTACAATAGGCTTGTACAGAGAATATTTTTCTTCAAAAATTCCTCTTATTTGGTTCATGTCTTTCCATCTTGTGAAAAAACCATTAATATGTGATGCAAAAGATAAATAACCTCTTTCTATGCTACCGTAATTCCACTCTGCTGATTCAATTAGTATTTGCAATGCATGTTCTAATTTCTGAGCATATGTTTTTGTTATATTTTCATATGCCATTCTATTGGTAATTAAATAATATCTCATCAAAAAAATGTTTCCACTCTGTCCAAAATTCTCTTCTGCTTCATTGAATGTTTGCATTTTTTCTAATTTTATATTTCCTTCTAGATTTACATCATCATTAAAAAATACTACAGCTCTATTTTTAATTTCTGAAATATATGTGTTAGTAAAAAAAAATTCCTCAAAATTTATTCCAGAATTTATTGCGACTTTTCCTACTTGATACAACTCTTTATATATTTTCTCTTCATTATCTTCTAAAATTAGTCCTTTCATATAGATTTCCCCTCCAGTATTTTATATGCTTCTTTTAATAGCAATGATATGTAGATTTCCTCAACAGGTTTTATTCCCAGTCTATTATTATGAACATGAATATAATTAAATAGAATTACTAAAAATTTTTCTTTATAATATTGGGAATTACCAACCAGTTTTTTTTGGATATATAATTTATCTAAAGTGTCTTTTTCCCATTTTCCAATTTCACCATTTTTTTTAATCTTTTCATGTTCATTTAAAAAGGAAATTATCCCTGCTACTTCTTTATCTATTTTAGTTTTTAAGTTTTCTTCAAATTTCTCAACAGATATCTTCATATATTCTGACCAGATAATAGCATATTGTTCAAATAATTCTATAGCAGTAAACGTGTTACTTAATTTTATGTAAGTTAAAAATCCCAAAATACTATAAACATACTTTTTTTCTGTAAATGTATTTTTTTCCACTAATTTTAAGCATAATATGCTGGATAGACCAAAGATCTCTTCAGAAATTTTAAGTATCTCTCCTCTTCCATACTTCTCATATTCAGGTTCATATGAAACTCTAATTATACTTTTATTATCTTGTACATTAAAATTTTCTTCTATATTTTCGCGCTTCGCAAGAATACTTTGCTGTCTAACAATTTGTTCTTTATCACTTTTAGAAATAAAAATATCTTCTACATTTTCCATTTCTTTATATATAATTTTGTCAATACATGAAAAGTTCTCAGAGGTACATTTTATCCTCAAGCGTATATGCGGTCCGCCTGCCCAGTAACGAATGAAAAACCATTCTATTTTTTTCTCTAATTCCATACTTCTTTCAATAATATCTTTTACATATTTAGAAATAAATCTATTCATATCTCCGTAATAGTATATATTCCATTGATACCATTCTTTCATTGCATTCACTCCTTTCACTTAAAATGAAAACAATATAAATATATTTTGCATCTAAGGTCTATTTAGCTTATAATTTTTAAACTTTATTTTTTATGAATTCTTGTACAATAC
Organism: uncultured Solobacterium sp.; assembly: GCA_900552125.1. Lineage (GTDB taxonomy): Bacteria > Bacillota_I > Bacilli_A > Erysipelotrichales > Erysipelotrichaceae > Clostridium_AQ. Next base: position 9,604 of record URYK01000058.1, read on the forward strand.
TACTGAACATTTGAGATTGATCTATTTTTATCCAATGCTGACATTCATCAAGTTCAAAAACTTTGCATCTATTTTCTAATGCATTTATAAAGCTTTCCAAAGCTTTAGTCCTTACCATTCTATCCTGCTTTCCAAGCATAACTAAACATTCATGTTTTTTAAGATCTCCTAAATATTTCTTCCAATCAAATAGATAATATTCATTAATTAAATGTTCTGCAGTTTTACAGGAATTAAGATAATGTTCATTAGCATTATCATATATTTTTTTTATATCCTGGATCTTTTCCAATGTACTATTAGACATCATATACCCATTTTTGGCATCCGAACATTCGTTTTGCAATTTGAACATAAATAATTCCAAATCTTTTATAGAAAATATTTTTTTTAGCTCTTCTGTATACTCTTCCTCTTTTTTTAATCCATATATTGATATAATGCATTCCATATAATACTTAATAATATTTTTATTTGACTCCATTACATCTATTACTGGACTTTCAAAAACAATTTTTTTGACATGATTGCTATACCTTTGTACATAAATCATAGCATAACACGCTCCAAGGCAATGGCATAAAAGATTCACTTTTTTTATTCCAAACATTTTCCTGATTTGTTCATAATCATCAATGATCTTTTCTATTCCCCATTTTTCCCCTTTTGCTATTGACTCAGAACGCCAAACTCCATATTGTTCCGGTGCAATAATAAAAAATTGCTTTTCTAACATTTCTTTTTGGAATTCAGTCAAGTCTATAACCCCTATTCCTGGTTTACCATGAAAATACAGTATTGGTTCACTATCAGTTTTCCCAAAAGTTTCTATGTATAATTTATGACCATTAACAATATAACTTTTTCCCATTATTACCTCATCTATTCCATCAAAAATTCCATTACTCTTTTTTTGTTGCAAAATGTATTACTCGAATCAGGAAATACCTCCTGAAATAATACATCGTGTTCACATTTACTCAATATTTTTATAAGTGCTTTTTGATGAAAGAAACTTTCAAAATTGATAAATTGAGGTTTTCTTAGTTTTGTGTTCTTTACTTCATCCATCCATTTTCTAAAATCAGAAACTACGTACTCTTCTTCAAAGGAATCTAATAAACTTGACGCTCTTACAAAAACTTCATGATCTATATTTTTTTCTTTTATAACCTGCAGATTTGCAATAAAATCTTTGACACTATCACCTTTATGAAATTCTTTTGCTCCAACACACCAAGTTTTCCTATCAATAACGATATTTTGATAATATAACCTCGGTAAATATTGTATATTTTTATCTTCATTTTTTTCTGCTAGTAATTTTCCCCAAAAAGAATACTCTACTCCATTTGCTCTAGAAAATAATGATAAAAATGCATACATGTGTGGTGCAATCATAGAAAAGAGAAACCCTAGTGGTAAAACTTCTATTCTTCTATTGCTTTCTTTTTCATACAGCCCAATTAAGTCATTATTATAATTCTTATGAACAATTATATCATCGAGTTGTATTTCCCTTTTATTAGGATTTGGACACGATCTTGGATAAGTAAACTCTGTGTCTAGTACATGAGAATGAATATTGATATTCAATCCAAGAATAGCATTTAGATCCATAAGTATTACTTTTTCATCTTTTTCTATATCTCTATATCTATTTATTATGTATCTTGTACACTCATCCATATTGTTCTCTTGAAATAAATTTAAATATCTTGAAAAATGTCTATAATTTCCAGGCCCCATTTTATTAATGACAAAATTTGTTTTTCCGTCTTTATATGCTATTTGGAAATAGATAGAATATTTATTTTCAAGCAACAGTTCTGAAGGGATTCTCTCTATAATGGATTTCATCCAGCTTTTAGAAATTGTAATTGCATCCTCTGTTGTTTGAGCCAATTCAAGTAAATATTCATAAACCTCTTTTCTAAGTTGATGAACCTTTTTATAAAGACTGGTACTTTTAATCTTTCTCCATAACTCTATTTTATCTGTTGCAGAATATTTTTTGTAAAAATGAAATAGTGATATCGATTCAGCATTTTCTTCCTCAAATATAATATTCAAGGCTATTTTTTGTAGAATACTGTCATCAAAAATTGTCATGAATGCTTTTATTTCATTTATAGCATCTTTTTGTTGTAAGATACTTTCTTTCTCTATTGTTAAATCCAATTTCTTTAAAGCAGTATCCTCAAAAACAAGGGTTCCTTTTGGCATCTCACTTTCAGAAAAGATTTCCCATAGATGCAGCATTGCCGTTTTCATTTCTTTTATTTGCTGTTCTTGAACACTATTGCTATTTTGAATACTTATTATATTTCCCAAAACTTCATGACACCTTTTCCCCACTTTACTTTCTATATTTTTTGTCACTTTGTATAAGTTATTTAAATAAAAATAGTCTTGATTTGGCACAATCAAGAAGTTTTGTAATAGTCCTATCTCTATAAATTGCTTTAGTATTACATTAATTTTTTCTGACTCCACTTTATACTTATTAGAAAAAGAATCACATATTTCGCTGTATGTATATATACTTTTTTTCATAAACAAATTCAGAATATATTGAATAATTTCATTTAATGTTATACTTTTAATTTGTTCTAAATTACTTACTTTATCCCCACATTCAATTGCTCTATCAATAAAAGTCAGTTTATTTTGTTTAATAGTACATGTACTATTAATAGCAAAAAAACTATGTTCAAAAAATTCTTCTAAATTTAGCAATTTATTTTCTACATACTTTAAGACTGATATATTAATTCTAACAGATTTCGCAAGAGAGTAATCATTATTATAATAATTTAACCTTCCTAATTTTCCATAAGACACCCCTGAAAAACTTGCAAAAGGACTTGGTTTGTAGGCCATACGACTTATATAATTAGTCAAAGATATTTCTGTGTTTTTTAATTTCCTGCTTTTAATTTCATCTTGTTCTATATACTCTTTCATTCTATTAAACAAGTCAAAATTTGCTATCAAAATCCCTTCTAAAAACTGAATGTTAGAAACACATAATTGTTTTATTTTTTTCCTTATTTCTTCGATCTCATTAATAAATGTTTCTTCTATTACTTCTCTTTTACTTTCCTCTTCTTTTTTTGCTTCTATCCATAAACCAAGCAATTTCTGTATATTACACGGTAAAAAGTCTATATTACTCTTTTTTACTTTTTCTACTCTTTCATTATGAATGTTCCTTTTTAAATTTAAACATATATTCTTAATAGTGTCATTTGTTGCTTGACTAATATAAAGAAATAATTCTTCTGCTAATTCATCTCTTAATAATTGATTTTTTTCTTTATATTTATCATATTCTTTTTTCTTCTTTAATGTTTTGCTCATAGTATAAAAAGAAATTTCATCTAATTTTATACCAGCAGAACGTACTAAAAATAATTCTTCATCTTTTTTATCCATAGTAACCTCTCTTACGATATCCCTACTGCAACTAAAACAGATTCACTAATACCATCAATCTCAATAAACTCTTCCAACTCATAGTCAGCTGTTCCTCCATGAGCTGTTGCATCATATCCTAATGAGGTTGCTGCCAATGAAATATTTTGTATCATTTCTCCACTTTCTATCATAATAAATCTGTATGCTCTTTCCCCATATTTGAAAAAAGCTCGATCAAATACAGCCGTAATGATGAAAACAATAGAAGCATTCTCAAGACCTATAGTAGAAGTAAATAGCTTATCCAAATTTACACGCTCAGTTTTTATTTTTTCCAAGCAATGATGAAAGCTAGTATAATGATATAGTCCTTCTTGTAACTTAGAATTTTTTGAAATTATATATAGTTCACATGGATATAATGCACCTGCCGAAGGAACACTATGACGCATACCTTCTTTATCGGTTATACCATACCCTGCCCAACACAATGCCGAAATCTCCTTCAATGTTAATTCAGGACTTGCTGTCTTATTATTATGTGACTTTCTATTAATAATACACTCATATAAACTTTTCTCTAACCCCTCTACACTAGGTAGTTTAACTTTTTCAGACAATGGATAATTCTTCTCAGATCTTCGTATTGTTCTTGAAAAATTTTTATTCATTACTAAAGGTGAGGCTTGAATAATGCTTTCTTCTGTTAATTCAACTGATAATTTCGAATTAACATGATATTGTTTTGCCAAAGAAAAAGCATTACATTTTTTATCTGCATAATAGTTTGCCAATATTCTAAGGTTTTCTTCATTCATTTTTATTCTCCTCTATTTTTGTCAAACACAAAAAAAACGCTTTATCATCATACACAATTTCTTTTATAGTAGAACATAGCGATATATTTGTATAATACATTCCTTCATTAACGATTCCCGGATATGCTGTTGTTGACCTCATAAATTATCAAAATACTGATTTACTTGCCTGTCTCTGAATT
>URYK01000059.1 GCA_900552125.1 uncultured Solobacterium sp.
TGGCATATATTTGACGCCCTGTGATACTAAACTTACCACTTTTTCAGTGGCGTCCTATAGGTGGGGGAGGATGTCACACGATAGATTCTCGAATAGAACTTCTGCATAAACAAGATTGGTATAAATGTTGACCGATGATAGTGTAAAAATATAGGGAGGGCCACAATGGCACAAATAAAAATCTTAAAGAGAAAGAAGGGGGAAGATGATTCAATTTAATTTAGAGTTTGTCTTGGAAAAACCAGAGTTACCGTTAGAATTAGACCGGCTGCTGGTAAGTTTCTTAAAAGCGTCGTTAGAGAGTGCTTCACCAAAGATGTTTGAGCAATTATATGATAAGAGAAGGTCAGTGGTAAAACCATACACTTTTTCTTATTATCTGCCAGGGGCAAAGTTTAAGGACGAGAAGATATATTTAAGGCAGAATAAGTTCTCGATGTTTTTTTCAAACGCAGATATGGAGCAGACTATTTATTTTTTTAATGGATTTAAGAAAATATTACATCAGCGTTATCCGATGAATGGTAATTCGATGGAGCTTGTACGCATTAAAAATGTGAGGAGAAAGGAGATAAAGGATCCGGAGATTATTGTGAAAATGCAGAGTTCTCTCATAGCAAGAAGACATGATGTAGAAGAGAACAGAGATACTTATTATGTTTACGACCATCCAGAATTTTCTCAGGTAGTGAAAGAAAATGTACAGACGCTAATTGAGAGATTAGGAGTAGATGTCTCAGTAGAAGGCTTTGAGATTGTTCCAATAAAAGGCAAGAAAATTGTTGCAACGATATTTGGAAGAAAGGTAGATGCGAATATTGGAATTTATAAATTATCAGGAAGTCCAGAACTTCTGACCTTTTTATATCGGACAGGGATGGGAGGCAGACGTTCGGAAGGACATGGGATGTGGGAGATAGTGTATTAATAGGATATTTTTAATCAGGCAAAATCTCCTACAAATTGTAACGCACATCTTACAGAAAGGGGGAGAAAAAGTTGGACAGAGTAATTATTACACTCGGTGATTTTCTGAAGAATGCCGGAATTGTAGGTATGAAATACTTGTTGGATATATCCGAAGCAGAAGAAGATTCAGATTATGGTATTACATCAGATGAGCAGGGGATTTGGCTGGATAGAGACTTTGCACTTCATGCAGACTGGACAGATTTATATTTTAATGCCTGTGTAAAGTATTTTGGAAAAAACACAGTATATCAGGGAGTACTTGACAGAATTGAGCGTTGCCTTACTAAAATAAGGGAAGATAAATGGAATCCAGGAAGAGAAGAAAAGGACGATTTAAAGTTTATCACGGAAAAGCTGCTTTCGAATAGCTATCAGAACGGATTCAATATTATCAAAGAGAAGGTAGAGAACCCTGAAGTTTATCTGGAACTGAAGAAGAATAAACTTAGTGATAAATTTGAATCTGATGTTTTAAGAAAGCGTTTGGAAGAATTACAGCAATTTTTAACACAGCCGTTATGTAGAGAAACTTTTATTATGAAAAGTATAATTTATAATTATATTAACCGATTTTGGGATGGAAAATGTTTCCTTCTTCGGGTAAATGCAAAAAAGGATATGCGGGCTGTTTTTGAAAAGGATTTTTCGGAACCGTTTCATAAGTACTTAGAAGGTGAACATAAAAAAGCAAAAGATACCTGTATTGACTGTGGAAATGGGATTACTGGGAAAGAAAAGATTTCTATCGCTTTTATGAAAGAAATGGCAGATGATTTGACAAGAAAGCGTTCCGCTTTCTGGAATTGTCAGGTAGATGCCTTTTTATGTCCTGTATGTTCCTTTGTCTATGCATTAAGTCCATTGGGATTTCAAATGTATGCAAATAAGTTCGTATTTATGAATTTGAATGAAAACATATCGGTATTAGTGGATGTGAACGGTAAAAAACGAGGGAACGGTCTTAAGGAAAAAGGAGAAGAAGAAAACTATACAGTATGGTTTGCAAGGATATTGAATAAAGTTCTTTCTGACAAAGTAAAAGAACTCAATAATGTGCAGGTTATTTTAAGAGGAACACGCGCAGAAGATAATTATATGTTCAGTATTATAGGCAGAGATGCCCTACAGATTCTGAAACAGGAAAAGGTACAGAAAGCATTGAAATATCTTGAGCAACACCCATATGTAAAACTTTCTAATGAATTTGTAAATGTTCATGAGAGCGTTGTTATGAATATTTTGCAGTATCATAAACAGTATAGTTTACTTAATCAGATTTTAAAGGAGTCTCTGGAGAATACTGGAGTAATACCAACGGCATATTGGGTTTTTGTAGTTCAATTATGCACAAGTATTGAAAAAAGAATGGAAGTAAATGTGGGGAGCATTTCTGAAGAGTTGGAACAATCGCAGCAGGGTATTGAAGAAAAACTGTCAAAGGCTAAGGAGGGGATATTTATGAGTCGTATTAAAATGAGGGATGCAGGCTATAAATTGCGTAAAGAGATTTTATTAGCAAAAAAAGCGGAAAATGATGAATGTATGAGGGGAACAATCTATCAATTACTGAATGCTTTGTCTGTGCGAAATGAAGGAAAATTTATGGATATTGTAATACGGTTGTATAGTTCAACAAAATTACCTATGGCAGATGGTTTCGTTTATATGCTTGGAAATAAGGAGAAGTTTTCAGAGTATGGCTATTCTTTTATACTGGGATTAAAGGGAAGTTATACAGATAGTAAGGATAGTAAATCAGAAGATACGAAACAGTCACAGGATGAAAGTGGGGAGGAAAATTAAATGACAAGAGATGGTTTAACATTTACAATGGTATTTTTAGCAGAGAGTGCAAACTATGGTGAGGGAATCGGAAATATCACAACATTAAAGAAAATGACAAGAGGAGATTTCCAGCAGTATTCTTATATTTCAAGACAGGCTATGCGATACAATATCGTAAAGCAGCTTAAATGGGATAATACACCGGTTGACGGCAAGAGTGGTGTAGTACAGTTTGCCCCATCTGCAACAATTGAAGATTATCCAGAAATCGATTTATTTGGATATATGAAAACGACTTCCAAAGCAGATGATAAAAAGGGTGGTGCATCTACAAGAAGCGCAGTAGTGCGATTAAGCAATGCGATTTCTTTAGAGCCATATCAGAGTGACTTGGAGTTTCTCACAAACATGGGACTGGCACAGCGTCAGAACCTCGAAAATGGAATTGCGCAGAGTGAAATCCATCGTTCTTATTACAGCTATACTATATCGATAGATTTAGATAGAATTGGAGTGGATGTGGAAATTGAAGTATCACAGGAAGAAAAAGCAAGCAGAGTAAAGGAGCTTTTAGATACCGTACAGTATTTATACCGAGATATCAGAGGAAGAAGAGAGAACTTAAGCCCACTGTTTATCATCGGTGGAAGATATAAAAGAAAGAATCCATTCTTTGAAAATATTGTGAGTGTAAAGGCAAATAAAATTGGTGTTGCCACGTTAAAAGAGATTGTGGAGGATTCAGAAGAATTAAAGGAATATACTTACACAGGAATCACATCGGGAATTTTCGATAATGAAAAAGACGTAAAAGAAAAATTAAAAGCAGAGTCCGTAGGAAACGTATTCAAACATTTGAAAGAGGAAGTGGATGCTTATTATGAAGGCAATTAGAGTAGAATGTTTTCAGAATCTTGTAAATTATAGGAAACCGAGCAGTTTTATTATTAAAGAAACTTTTCCGCTGCCACCATACTCTACGGTACTGGGCATGATTCATGCTGCCTGTGGTTTTACGACATTTCATCCGATGGAATTAAGTATTCAGGGAAAAAATAAAGGAACGATATCTGAATTATATACAAGATATTCCTTTTCAGCAGGGGTAAAGTTCGAAGAAGGAAGACACCAAATTTGCGTTCATGATAAAGAGGACTATGGAGTATTTAAAGGAATTGCTAATGTCGAACTGATTTGTGAAAATAATATGATTCTTCATATTTTGCCGTCTGAAGAAGATTTTGATACTGTTTATCAGTCATTGTTAAATCCACCACAGTATCTTTCATTGGGAAGATATGAAGATTTACTAGATATTAAAAAGGTAGAAATTGTTCATTTATCATGGGAAGAAGAAGTTAGTGTGCATAATAATATTTATATTCCTGTTGATTATGAAACCGAGGATGGAGAACGCATATTTGAAGATGGTGAAGGTGGCGCAACAATTTATAATCTGACAAGAGAATACGAGATAACAAAAAATGGTTTACGCAGATGGAAGAAAGATGGTGGACGGGTAAGAGCATACTATTATCCGGCTGGCAAGGTATTAGATCAGGGATATGTGGATGATTCTGAGGCAGAAAGTGCTGTTGTATTTAGTAAGAACATAAGATAGATTTTGTGTATTGGGGGAATGAAATATGGAGTTATATGCAAAATCAAAAGCGAAGCAATTGAGCATCAAGGAAGTAGAAGCATTAAAAGAAACTCTGGAAAGTTTTTTAGACAGTTTAGAAGGAATACTCACTCCCAAAGAAGAACAGATAATAATTCAGCAAATTCAGAAAATACAGAATCAAAAAGAAGAAAAGCAGAAAACTTTGAAAGAACATGAAGAAGATATTGTAAAATGTGCCGAAGCTTTTTTCAGAGGATATGGAAAATATTTTACTGAGATAGAAAAAATATTAATTCTCCAAGCTTGCCGCCAGCATGACTGGGGAAAGGCAAATCTCATTTTTCAGTCCAAAGTATGTCAGAAAGTACGAGATAATCTGTCGGAGCCTGAGAAAAAAATTTCTCAGATTCCGCATGGATTTTTAAGTGCAGTATCTATTTCTTATAAGGAATTTCAAAAATTATATGAAGGATTAGAAAAAGATGATTTTAAGGCTTTTATGACAGCGATTTATTATCATCATGATAGAAAAGACGATTTTATTCAGGATGATATAAAAGCATATTGCCAGAAATATTATTTAAAATATCTTTCGGAATATTTGAAAGAAGAGCGGGACAAGGTATACAGCAGCCAGATGAGAAAATTGCTTTTCCGAAATAATATGTCAAGCATAAAGTTAGATGTGAAACCTTCTCTCTGGAACAAATATGTTTTACTCAAAGGAATGCTGAACAAATTTGATTATACAGTAAGTGCTGGTTATGAATTTGCCGAAGAAAATTCAGATCTGGAAGAAAAAAGGCTGGTAAATAATATCAATAAAAATATGAAAGAGCAAAAATTTGCTTTAAAGCCAGCACAAAAATTCATGCAAGAAAATGTAAATAAAAATCTGGTAGTCATTGCCCCGACTGGTTCGGGAAAGACGGAAGCGGCATTGTTATGGCTTAATGGAGAGAAAGGCTTCTATACTTTACCATTAAAGGTTTCGGCCAATGATATTTATCGAAGAATCAAGGATGATTATAATTATAAGGATGTAGAACTGCTTCACTCAGATGCAATGCAAAAATATTTAGAAGAAAGTACAAATGCAGCAGATAGTATATATCAGAGATATGAAAAAGCCAAATTATTATCTAATCCACTTACGATATGTACCGTAGACCAGCTTTTCAAATTTGTATATCGAGCATTAGGAACGGAAATTTTTGCGGCAACTTTAAAATATTCTAAAGTCATTCTTGATGAAGTGCAGTCATATGACCCACATATTATAGCAACGATTATAACTGGACTAAAACAAATTACAGAAATGGGAGGCCGATTTGCGATTATTACAGCAACTTTTCCTCCTGTCCTAAAATATTTCATGGAAAAATGCGGATTAATCCAGGGAGAACAGTATGAATTTCGAGATTTTTCTAAAGAATCAGATATTATCCGGCATAAAGTCAAAATAAAATCAGGAGAAATGAACTTTGATGAAATACTTGAAAAAGGCCGGGATAAAAAAGTGTTAGTTATTTGTAATACTGTCACCAAAGCGCAGGAAGTTTATGAGCAGATTGAGAGCCAGTTAGAAGAGGAAGACCTCCATCTTTTGCATTCTCGATATGTCAAAAAAGACCGCCTGCAACTGGAAAAAATGATTAAGAATTTTTCTGAAAATGAAGAAGAATGCGGAATTTGGATTACAACACAGATAGTAGAAGCCAGCCTGGACATTGACTTTGATGTATTATATACCGAAATGTGTACGGTAGATAGTTTGCTCCAGAGAATGGGACGCTGCAATCGAAAAGGGCGTTATATTCCAGAAGAACCGAATGTCATTGTTTATGATAATGCGAATGGAAAGGGAACAGTTTATTATGAAGATATGTATGATCGTTCTCTCGAAAAACTGTATCAATATGAAGATAAAATATTTACAGAAGAGCTGAAAACGGAATATATCAATGCAGTTTACTGCACAGAAGAAATTAAAAAAACAAAGTATTATGAAGAGATTGAATACTGGCTAGAACATTTTTCAACAATTCATCCTATAGAATATACCAAAGAAGATGTCGATAAAAAATTTCGAAATATTCATAGCATAACAGTACTGCCAGATATACTCTATGAAGAAAATCAAGTTCTTTTTGAAGAGGGAGTCAATCTACTCAGAACACCAAATATAAACAAAGACATAAAGAATATCATCACATCTAAATTTAGCAGTCTGACACTGGGACTTACTTACTATCGTTATAAAGATAATGGGCTAAATGGAATAGATGTCACAACAATCGGCTCTCACGGAGATGACAGAAAAAATAATTACCCTGTAACACAAATTCACAGAACATCAATGAAATATGATTTTGACCCGGATACGGGAAGGGGAAAAGGTCTTATTTTAGGGGAGATAGATGATGAGGCATGTATACTGTAATATATGATTTATGATTAAATAATGAGGACGAAGGTATGACAGATAAAAGAATCACAGGTGTCATGATTTACTATTACTTTGTTTGTAAACGAAAGCTATGGTATTTCTGCCACGAAATCAATATGGAATCGGAAAATGAAAATGTACAGTTGGGAAAGCTTTTGGATGAAAAAAGTTATGAAAGGGATGAGAAACACATCAATATTGATAATGTGATTAACATTGACTTTATCAGGGAACATCAGGAGTTACATGAAATTAAGAAAAGTAAGGCAATTGAAGAAGCCGGAATCTGGCAGGTAAAATATTACCTTTATTATTTAGAAGAACGGGGAGTGAAAAACATTAAAGGTAAAATAGACTACCCTCTTATGAAGAAAACTTTGTTAGTAGAACTATCCAAACAGGACCGTGAAAAATTAAAATCAATTATTGATGAAATTGAATCTATGAAAAAAGAAGAATTTCCACCAAAATTTACAGAACAAAAAATATGTAAAAAATGTGCATATCATGACTTGTGTTTTATATAAAGGCAGCAGGGGGTACAAATGGAGCAGAGCTTCAAATATACAAATTAGGTAAAGATAATCAAGGTGATTTGAAGAGTAGAACAAATGAAACAAAGCTTAAAATATGCTTTACTTATCTTCTGATGAACTGACTTTTCAGGAGGGGTACGAATGAAACAAAGCCTATATATTTATAATAATGGGGATTTAAAAAGAAAAGACAATACATTGCAATTTACAACATATGAAGGGGACAAAAGGGACATACCGATAGAAAGAATTTCAGACATATATATATTGTCGGAAATGTCATTTAACACAGCGTTTATTAACTACATCTCACAGTACGGAATCCCATTACATTTCTTTAACTATTACAACTTCTATACAGGAAGCTACTATCCAAAAGAAAGCTTACTTGCCGGACAACTTCTCGTAAAACAGGTAGAACATTACACCTGCTATGATGAGCGTCTCGTTATAGCAAAAGAATTTATCAAGGCGGCTGCAGATAATATTTATAGAAATTTACGTTACTATAACAGCAGAGGAAAAGATGTAGCTGAGTGTATGAAAGAAGTAAACAGTCTAAGAAAAAAACTAGACCACACAGAGTTTATCGAAGAACTAATGGGAATAGAAGGAAATATACGAAAAAACTATTATAGGGCATGGAACACCATTGTAAATCAGGAAATACAATTTGAGAAAAGAGTGATGCATCCACCAGACAATATGATAAATTCGCTGATTTCTTTTGTAAACTCCTTGATATATGCCAAAACATTGAGCGAGATTTACCACACGCAGCTAGACCCAACAATAAGTTATCTTCATGAACCAGGATTTCGAAGATATTCTTTATGCCTTGATATATCTGAGGTATTCAAACCACTGATTGGAGACAGATTAATATTTTCTCTATTAAATAAAAACCAGATAACAGAAAAAAGTTTTACAAAAGAACTAAACTTTTTACATCTAAAAAAGGAAGCATCCCGCTTGATTGTCACAGAATTTGAAAAACGAATGAAACAGACAATCATGCACAAAGAATTAGGGAAAAAAATCTCTTATCAATATTTAATTCGGTTGGAAGCATATAAGCTCATAAAACATTTGATAGGAGAAAAAGAATACGAAGGGTTTAGAATATGGTGGTAAAATATGTATGTGATTTTGGTATATAAAAATTTTTGTGTCTTATAGAAGAATGATGACAGAGGTAAAATATGTATGTAGTTTTAGTATATGATATAAGCAAAGACGAAAACGGACAAAAGAGATGGTCGCATATCTTTAAGATATGTAAAAAATATCTATCTCATATTCAAAACTCTGTATTTGAAGGTGAGATATCCAAAGTTCAATTAGTAAAACTCCAACAGGAATTAAAAGTATACATTGATTCCAATCTTGATTCTGTAATTCTATTCAAAAGCCGCCAGCAAAAGTGGCTGGATAAAGAATTTTGGGGTAAGGAAGATGATAAAACAAGCTTTATTTTATAAAACTGTCGATGCCCGACAAGGCAAAAAATGAGGCACATCAATAATAGTATAAGTAAAGGATATGTGATAATTTTTATTTTATAATACATAACAAATTGCGTATTGATTTGATTGACACATAATAAATTATGTATTAAAATATGTTATGTAAGGAGGGATGAGATGAAAAGTTATTCATCCAGAGAAGTGATTGGGATATTGAAGAAAGATGGATGGTATGAGGTTGCTTGTGTTGGCGATCATCACCAATTCAAACATTCAATTAAAAAGGGCAGGGTAACAGTTACTCATCCTAACAAAGATATTCCAATCAAAACCTTACGAAGTATATCAAAGCAGTCTGGAGTTATGTTTCCGTAACTTCTCTGCACATAACGGAGGTGTTAATTATGTCAAAAGACCGATATTCTTATGTAGCTGTTTTTTCTTATGAAGAAGATGGTATTAGTATTGAATTTCCCGATTTACCTGGATGTCTTCCATGTGCTGAGAAAGATAATACAGAGGAAGCTTTAAAAAATGCTAAAGAAGCTCTTGGGCTGCATATATGGGGCATGGAGCAAGATGGTGAAGAGATTCCCGTTCCAACTCCGATTACATCGATTCATTTGGATTCTAACGAAGTTCCTGTATTGATTGAGGTATTTATGCCGCCTGTTCGTGAAAGGATTAATAGTCGTTTTGTAAAGAAAACTTTGTCTTTACCTGCATGGCTGGCGGCCAAAGCCGATGAAGATGGTGTTAATTGTTCCAGAATATTTCAACTTGCTCTGATGAATTATTTACAGGTCAGTGAAGAGAATAAAGCAGGAAGCAACTAATTTAATGAAATTCCGTTTGGTTAATATCGGATGGGATTTCTTTAGGTTCATAGGCGGTTTAAAATGAAAAATATAATTCTAAGTTGCAGTTTGATTATATTACAGTGAGTCTGCTGATAAGTAGAGAAGTAAGAATATACATTTAAAAAATTAAAAGAAATAGCATACGCGGTAAGAAAAATAAAATTATAGAACTGTCGATGTTCGATAAAGTAAAAAACAGGGGACATCGACAATGGCATAAATAAAAGATATATGATAATTTTTAAATGAGAATATAAGGGAAAAACACAGATTGAGTCTAAGATCGACAGAAATAGGAGTGAAAAAGTAGGAAAAATGAGGAAAATTAAGTAACGGGAATTAATAGAAACATTGTGGAATGTAAATGTGGACAGGATAAAATGCCGGAGCTATAACATCTGGGAATTAATAGAAACATTGTGGAATGTAAATTAGTTCTTCATTGCCCCAGCCTGATAACAATAAAGAATTAATAGAAACATTGTGGAATGTAAATTATTTGTCAGTGGGCGATATTACAAGTAATAGAACCGAATTAATAGAAACATTGTGGAATGTAAATATAGGTAATTATTTGTCACAGTACTCAGGTAATTAGAATTAATAGAAACATTGTGGAATGTAAATTTAAGCTCTTACGATAAATCATACAAGTAAATCATAGAATTAATAGAAACATTGTGGAATGTAAATACCCCATCGGGTTTTAATCTTGATTTGACTCTGCGAATTAATAGAAACATTGTGGAATGTAAATATTTCTATTGCCCTGGCAATCGCCGGAGAACCATTAGAATTAATAGAAACATTGTGGAATGTAAATTATTAATCATTGCGGCACTCCTTTCTCTTATCGGTCGAATTAATAGAAACATTGTGGAATGTAAATTTTGATAAGACAGACAGAAGGTTTCCACGCTATCTGAATTAATAGAAACATTGTGGAATGTAAATTATGTTGCAGAGGAACATTATCAAAAAAAATTAAGAATTAATAGAAACATTGTGGAATGTAAATTTTCGTGCCAGTCAAGTACGAAATGTTTTAATGTGAATTAATAGAAACATTGTGGAATGTAAATACTTATCTAAATATTCCTTTTCCTGTTCTGCTAAAGAATTAATAGAAACATTGTGGAATGTAAATAATTTCTAATGGTTTCTTATCATCTGTACTTCCCAGAATTAATAGAAACATTGTGGAATGTAAATAATGATGAATTAAGTTCGCGGTCCTTTGCAGCACGAGAATTAATAGAAACATTGTGGAATGTAAATGTGATAAAAACGGTTTAGGGATAGCCAGCGGAACCACGAATTAATAGAAACATTGTGGAATGTAAATTTTGCTCTAGTTCCGCTATAATCTCCGGGGTGCAGGTGAATTAATAGAAACATTGTGGAATGTAAATACCGAAGCTTCGATTGTTAGAAACGCGAAGACAACGAATTAATAGAAACATTGTGGAATGTAAATATCCCCGTTTACTCGTACATTTTCTGACAAAAAAATGAATTAATAGAAACATTGTGGAATGTAAATAGAGAATTGGAACAAATACTAGGAAAATGGAAGCCAGAATTAATAGAAACATTGTGGAATGTAAATGTAACAAACATTAGCGTCAATTCAGAACAGTTGGACGAATTAGTAGAAACATTGTGGAATGTAAATTACCAACGGCGGCGAGGCAGTACATCGCAACCCCAGAATTAATAGAAACATTGTGGAATGTAAATTTTAAGGTTGTGCTGTACGAAGTAGACGGCTACACAGAATTAATAGAAACATTGTGGAATGTAAATAACATTGTCTGTACGGTAATCTCTTTGTCCCCTAAGAATTAATAGAAACATTGTGGAATGTAAATGAAGCAGCGAGTACTTTATTCGCCTTAATCATGTCAGAATTAATAGAAACATTGTGGAATGTAAATTGATTTCTTTTAGATACGGAGTCTTATCATTTCTCCAGAATTAATAGAAACATTGTGGAATGTAAATTTTTTAGATGTGGAAAGGATTTATTTATGAATTTTGAATTAATAGAAACATTGTGGAATGTAAATCCAAGAAATTCATCGAGCATATCAAGAAAATACTGAGAATTAATAGAAACATTGTGGAATGTAAATAATGACACAATCACCGAACCAAATAAATTAAAGATGAATTAATAGAAACATTGTGGAATGTAAATTGATCTGTGAAGAATCCATCCCCTTTCTGGTTTCTGAATTAATAGAAACATTGTGGAATGTAAATTCAATTACCGCTATAACGTGCCCTGACAGTGCTAGAATTAATAGAAACATTGTGGAATGTAAATTCAGAAAGGCCCTACGCCCTAACTGCTCAGCCGCCAGAATTAATAGAAACATTGTGGAATGTAAATAATATGCAATAGATCATCTTGACGCTGATTGGAACGGAATTAATAGAAACATTGTGGAATGTAAATACACCGGCAGATATTTTGGAGTGTGCCAGTAAGCTGAATTAATAGAAACATTGTGGAATGTAAATAAAATCCTGTCTGTGACTCCTGCAGGTTAACGCAGCCGAATTAATAGAAACATTGTGGAATGTAAATCTTTTAAGAATTTAAAAGAAAGGGGACAGAACGTCCGAATTAATAGAAACATTGTGGAATGTAAATTGCACTCTCGATATGTAAGTCTCCACGGCTCCATTTGAATTAATAGAAACATTGTGAAATGTAAATTTCTGGCATATCCTCTTCGGCATCTTCCGGAATTTCGAATTAATAGAAACATTGTGGAATGTAAATTGAAATCACTCCTTTTTATTTATTTAAAACCCTTTAGAATTAATAGAAACATTGTGGAATGTAAATCTAAATATTGTTCCGATTCCTTTTGTAAACAAATCGAATTAATAGAAACATTGTGGAATGTAAATGATGATACAAATGTAAATGATGTGGTTAAAATTAGAATTAATAGAAACATTGTGGAATGTAAATATGTCTTGTAATTAATAAAGCGGCTGTACAAACCTGAATTAATAGATACATATTGGAATGTAGATTATTATCATAATTAATATTTAGCAGATGGGATATATCAAAAAGAAAATATGACAATGATTTTAAACGGGACATGAAATTGCTAACAGTGATATTTTAAGTGAGGTGCTGAAAGGTGATAGAGTATGAGAATTATGGAAAATTAGAGAGTCTTGCAGAATTAGAAAATGCCATAGAGATGGGATTAGATATTGAGTTTCTTCTATATGATACGAGGTATAATATTTCTTGGAGAGATAACAAACCATTTATATGCGAATGTCCAGAAGGAGTGGCTAAGTTTTTTGATACCTCAGAACTTTTGTTACAGAGGTATGAAGTGGGTGACAATCCTCTGAAATCTCTATGGGGAGATATGAAAATATTATCTATGTGATTAACATGTTTGGTAAATGGAAGGCGGACGTGTTAATTTTATACCTATTTTAAGGAGAAATTTTATAGAAATACTCTGGAATACATTTGCACAAACTCCTCGCATAGTTTAAAATAGGAAACAATATTACAGAAATTACGAAACAAAAATTATTAGATTTTAAAATTGAGACAAAGAAAAAAATGAAAAAATGTAAAATCACAGTCATGCGTAAAGCATGCTATAAAGATTTAATGGAAAAATATGAGAATCCTATGGAACATGCTTGTGATATAGAAGAAGGGCAAGTTTTCATCGCCAATGGCTGGTGTAAGCCAGTTGGAATGTGCGATAGTGCCTGGGAGAGTATGTCGCCATTTGTCATGACATTAGCATATGGAGGCAAGGACATTTACAATGGATGGATGAAAAATGAAAAGTCAGCAATGATATCCTGCAATGATGGGTTCCGTCCAGTGAGTTTTCTTATTGAAGCTTTGGAAGAAGAAGCTGATTAGTGCACTGGATTATTGACAGAAAGTTTCATATTAATTGTGAATTGGATTATCTACTATAAATAAGCAAATATCAAAAAGTGCATAAAATTTATCCTCTTACAGCAAGAAGACTCCGACCTCTAAGGTGGGAGATGAATTGCGTCTGCTACCTACTTGATAGAGCATCCTAATTATAGTATAGTATCTTTAGTCGGATAATAAAAAATTGAGATAATAACGCACATTTAGTATTCTTACTATACTATCATCTTGCGCTTGTATTCAAGTATCAAAGGTGGGTTTTCGAGGAAAAGGAAGTGGCATGGTGGCAAACAGAGCATATAAATTCAGAATATATCCCAATGATGAACAGAAGATTTTGTTTGCTAAGACTTTTGGCTGTGTGAGAATGGTAT
>URYK01000060.1 GCA_900552125.1 uncultured Solobacterium sp.
AGCTGATAAATAAAGGGTAGTGGGCTATTTTAACTAATTATTATTTGACACTACCTTTAGTGAAAGGGAAGGTGGAAATATGAGTGAATATCAGACATACAAAGATGATGAGAAAAAGGTACAAAGTATGTATTCAAGCTATGACGAAGAAAGGAGATTGAATACTACAAAAGCATCCAGTGTAGAATTTATGACAACTATGCATTATCTAGAAAAATATCTAAAAGAAGGGGATTCTATTCTAGATATTGGAGCTGGAACTGGACAATACAGCTTTGCGTTAGCACATAAGGGTTATAAAGTAAATGCTGTTGAATTATCTCATCATAATGTAGAAGTTTTTAGAAGTAAAATTACGGAGAATGACAGTATTGATTTAAGACAGGGGAATGCTTTAGATTTGAGTATGTATGAAGATGAGTCATTTGATGTTGTATTAGTTTTTGGACCACTTTATCATCTTCATAATCAAGAAGATAAACTACGTTGTTTAGAAGAAGCAAAACGAGTTTGTAAGAAGAATGGATTAATTTATGTGGCATTTATTGCACATGATTTAATTCCAATTAATGAATATTGTTATAACAGTGAATTCTTTAAATCTGATGAATATGATAGAGATAGGCTTAGAGTAGTAGATGACCCTTTTGTTTTCCATACTGTTGATGAATGTAGAGCATTATTACGTGATGCACATTTATCATTTATTCATGAAATTGCAACAGATGGATTGAGTGAAACTTTAGCTAATAAAATTAATAAGATGGATGATGAATCATTTAATGAATATTTTAAATATCATCTGTATCTTTGTGAGAAACCAGAATTATTAGGTATGACAATTCATAATTTATTTATCTGTAGAAAATAATAAAGAGCCAGAAAGTTCAGATTACTTTCTGGCCTTAAGTTTATTGTTTTTTGATACGCTCAGCACTTTTTAATATAGTGTACAATAATGCTACATCAATAGGAAACATTACGACGTTTTTAATTAAGCGGGCAATTGTAAAGATTGGGTTTTGATATAAAATGTTTAACCATAAGGATGTTAGAATCAGATTGATAAATATAGTAATGCATGCTCTGGCAACAATAACTCTAGGTAATGTGATTTTTTTCTTATAAAAGAAGCAGCCATATATGAGTCCAGTTAAAAATTCATTTAAAGCAAATCCCGGAAAGTAAGGACCATCAGGTCGTATGATATACTTTAAAGTATCTGCGATTACACCAGCTATTCCTGTACAGATTGGACCATAGTACATTGCAGAAACAGCTGCAGGCAAGCTGGAGAAACCTATGCGTAAGGTTGGTGTTATTGGAATAAATAAAGAGCCAACTGCCACATTTAAAGCTGTAAGCATAGCAGTTCCAGTAAGAGATGTTACTTTTCGAAGTTCCTTGGTACTTGATTTGATTAATGCTGGAATTTCAAAAATTTCTTTCGCAAAGTTCATATAAAAAACCTCCTTTCCGATATTGCATATGAAAAAGAGGTTTAAGTTATTTCTTATGCAACAGCGGGATGCGACCAAAAAACCGCAAGAAAAATCTTTTCGCCCACCTGACAACTCCCCGTTCAGGTGATACTTAACGCTTTCTGATCTACTCTGCACCAATAATTATAAAGGGGTTGTTTGTGAAAAACAAGTGAAGATTTTACTAAAAATGTATAGATTTATCTAAATTCTAAGTATATTTAATGGTTTTTACTTGTGAAAAAAATCATTTGTGAGAAACCGCTTTTTTTATGCAAATACTCGGTGTATAATAAACTATGGTTAGGAAAGTGAGGCTTTTTTATGATTAACAAATTAATTGAAAAAATTAGGGGAAAAGGAACTAGAATCGTTTTCACTGAGGGTTCCGATCCACGTATTTTGGAAGCGGCAGTACGTTTACACAAAGAAAATATTTTGGTTCCTGTATTATTAGGAAACCGTGCAGAAATCGCTGGTGCAGCAGCAGCGAATGGTTGGGATATCGAAGGTATCGAAACTCTAGATCCAATCGAATATAAAAATATGGATATGATGGTTACTAAAGTAGTAGAACTACGTAAAGGTAAATTAGATGAAGCTCAAGCTAGAGAAGCATGTCTTCATAGAAACTTCTTTGGTACAATGTATGTAGAATTAGGATGCGCTGATGGACTTTTAGGTGGTGCTACTTATTCAACTGCAGATACAGTTCGTCCAGCATTGCAGCTGATTAAAACAAGACCTGGTAACTCTATCGTATCAAGCTGCTTTATCTTATTAAAAGAAAATGAACAGCTAGTTATGGGTGACTGCTCAATCAATATTGATCCATCTGCAGATGATTTAGTAGAAATTACATTACAGACTGCACACACAATTCGTCAGTTTGGTATTGAACCAAAAGTTGGTCTATTATCTTACTCTACTTTAGGTTCTGCGAAAGGTGCAAGTGTTGAAAAAGTAAAAGAAGCAGCTACACGTTTGAAACGTATGCCTTTGGATTTTGAAGTTGAAGGTGAAATACAGTTTGACTGTGCGGTAGCTCCAGAAGTTGCGAAACTAAAAGCACCTGATTCTAAAGTTGCAGGGGAAATCAATACATTTATCTTCCCTAATATTGATTCTGGAAATATTGGTTACAAAATTGCGGCTCGTTTAGGTGGATACGAAGCAATCGGTCCAATCCTTCAAGGTTTAAATGCACCAATCAACGACTTGTCTCGTGGATGTAATGCAGAAGAAGTATTTAAAATGGCAATTGTAACTGCAGCTCAGAAATACATGGATATTTAATCATAGAGAAAATACTGTATCTTTATTCTATCTGAATAAGATGCAGTTTTTTTTGTATTCTCCCATGATATGAGCTATGCTTGTATTTTTTTACTAACACAATTGTCTCTGTTCGCATATAGTAAAGTGAGCAGTGATAAAAGCTTGAAAGGGGAGCGTTATGTATCGAAATAGATATAACTATGATGAATTTGATTCTACTGAGCTAGATGATGAAATGATGCAAGAAGGTTTCGCTGATTATGATAGAAATCAAAATGAGCAAGATCAAAGACGAGTTAGCTGGAATTGTTCGAATGTTGAGACAGTGATAGGAGCTACTGGTCCAATGGGCCCAAGAGGACAAAGAGGTGCACAAGGGCCAAGAGGTCTTCAAGGGCCACAAGGTAGAGAAGGTTTACAGGGATTGCGAGGACCTCAGGGTGTAACAGGGGTACAAGGTGTTGTGGGTGAACAGGGGGAAACAGGACCTGTAGGTCCTCAAGGTGAGCAAGGTGAAAGAGGATTAACAGGACCATGTGGGCCAATTGGACCAACAGGTGTAGCAGGAGCTACAGGTGCAACAGGTCCAGCAGGAGAAGCTGCCCCAGGATATCCACATGCATCAGTAAGTTTACATTCCTATACAGATAAACAATTTTGTTCACAGGAAGGTTTTGTGTTTGATATAGGAACAATTCCTTATGGATTCACTATTTCTGATGATTACCAAAGTGTCATAACAGCGCAGGAAGGTACCTATCTTGTACAGTTCGGCTGTATGATTTCCTCTGCACCAAGTTATGGAGATGCAGTTTGTTTAGAACTAAATCACTCTATGACAATTGAAGAATCAAGAATGCCTATGCAGCAAGTAGGAACATTTACACAAGGAACAGTATTATTGGAATTGGATGCAGGAGATTGCTTGCGTATGGTTAGTGATAGCAATGAAGGAATTAACGTATGCAGTGTAAATAATAATGTAAATGCTTATCTGATTGTATATCAGATAAATTAAGTACTATATGACAGCTTTTAGTGTCTGTATGATAGTAAAAAACGAGGAAGAAGTGTTAGAAAGATGCTTACAATGCATCACAAGCTTTGCGGATGAAATCATTATCGTCGATACTGGAAGTACAGATAAGACAAAAGAAATTGCATCAAAGTATACACATCATATCTATGATTTTCCTTGGTGCAATGATTTTTCCAAAGCTAGAAATTTCTCGTTTTCCAAAGCTAGTAAAGATTTTATCATGTGGTTAGATGCAGATGATATCATTTTAAAAGAAGACCAGCAAAAACTATGTGAATTAAAAAAACGAATATCCGATACTGTTTCTATGGTAATGATGAAATATCACACTGCGTTTGATAAAGAAGGAAACCCTACATTTACCTTCTATCGAGAACGGCTATTGAATAGAAAAATGAATCATCAATGGAATGGTGCTGTTCATGAAGCTATAACACCAGCTGGTATTATAGTATATGAGGATATCTCAATTATGCATAAAAAAACAAAAGTATCAGATCCTAATCGAAATTTAGCTATATATGAAGCGTTGATTCAACAAAAGAAGAGTTTAGATCCTAGAGAACAGTATTATTATGGAAGAGAGTTATATGATCATGGAGAGTATCATAAAGCAATTCGAATATTTGAAGCCTATCTAAAAGAAGGAAAAGGATGGAAAGAAAATCAGATTGAAGCATGTCTATTAGCTGGGAATTGTTTTATGGCATTAGAAAAAAGGGAAAAAGGGATTATCGCATATCTTAAAAGTTTTATATATGATGAGCCTAGAGCTGAAATATGTTGTGCGATAGGAGATTATTTTATCCATCAATCTAGATGGGAGGAAGCCACTTTCTGGTATAATTTAGCTTTACAGACTCCAATGAAAGAAGAACGTGGCGGATTTATAAGAAAAGAGTGTTATGGCTACTTGCCTGCCATACAATTATGTGTTTGTTATTATTGGCTACATGATATCGAAAAAGCGATTCAATATAATGAAAAAGCCGCAGTTTACAATCCATCGAGCGAAGCAGTACTATATAATAGAGTCTTTTTTGGAAATCTGTCAGATTAAAGATGGATTTCTTTTTTATATAGATAACAATATGGTATACTTTAAGTAAAGAAAAAGATAGCTAGATGCTATCGTTTCAATGTCTTTGTATAATTGTCAAATTCTTGCAGGATTCCATGATGAGCTAAAAACTCATAAAGTTCATCATCAGATAAATCTTTTTCATATTCATCAATAATATTGCACACTGTATCACTTAAAGGATAGGGTTCACCGCTTTGAGTGCGAATAAAATGTATGTGCCAGCCATCATTTTGTATAGTTAAAGTAACTGAAGCTGTATCTTCACCCATATCTCCCCATATAGCTTTTGTGAAAATATCCGTATAAAAAGAAAAGGGGATATTTAATAACTGTTGTCTATAAGTAGATAATTCTTGTAGTGTCATAATACTCTCCTATATATTTCAAATGTATTGTATATGTTGTTTAATGATTTTGCAAGTAAGAGAGAAGGTGTTTCTATGAAAGTGGTTTTTCTTGATATTGATGGAGTGCTCTTTCCGTGTAGAGGAAGAAAGTTTGAGTCTTGTAATTTGGATAAAGTTAAGGAACAATTATGTAAACGGGATTATTTATTATTTCATGATATGAATGAATATGATTTAGCTATGGTGTACACTGGATGGAAGCAAGAGGCAATAACTAGATTAAAGACATTACTGGATAAATGTGATGCGAAAGTCGTAGTTTCATCTTCATGGAAGTTTACTAGATCTGTTAGAGCATTGAAACAGTTATTTGGAATCTATGGATTAGAAGATTACATTATAGATAAAACTACTGATGACTATGGATTTCTTAAAACGCCAGCTATTCAGGGATATTTAAAAGATCATCCAAAGATTACTTCATATGTGGTGTTGGATGATATTGATATGCGAAAAGATTTTCCATATCATATGGTAGTATGTCCGGATATATTTGATGATAAGTGTTTAAGAGATGCTATCTTTATACTTTCCACTTAATGGAAATAATAAGATATCTATTGACAAGTTGTAAGAAAAGTCACATAATATAGATGAAAAGTTAAAGATGTTACTGTTCAATCAGGCATGGGTTTTCATTAATGAAGATTCATGCCTTTTTTTGCATCAGATGGGAGGTATTAAGATGTTTTTTAAAAAGCGAATGGTAAATATCGTATCACCTGTAAAGGGAGAGATTAAATCATTAAAAGATGTAAATGATCCCGTTTTTTCAGGTGGTTATATGGGGGAAGGATGTGCAGTAGTACCTGAAAATGAAAATACTGCGGTATCTGCACCAGTATCTGGAAAAATCATTGTTTTACCAGATACAAAGCATGCTTTTGGTATCCAGACGAAAAAGGGTGTAGAAATCTTGGTGCATATTGGAATTGATACGGTGAAATTAAATGGAGAAGGATTTCAGGCGTGTAAACAATTAGGTGATCAGGTAGAAGAAGGGGATACAATTATCTCATTAGATAAAGAATTGTATCAAAAAGATATTGATATGACTATTATGGTAGTCTCTACAGCAAAAGAATTTCAGAAAATTACAAATTTACAGACTGGTTTAGTAAATACGAAAGATATGTTATTTCAAATTCAGGAATGAAAAAATACGAAATTATTACTATTGACAACGGTTTCATTTAAATGCTATACTAAAAGCAGATATAAGGGTTGTTACTGTAGAGGCAAGACCATATATAAGCTATTGGGGATAGCTATATGGTCTGTTTTGTTTTTTTAGGAGGAAAATTTGTTATGAAAATTATTAAAATTTTTAACAACAATACAGTGGCCACGTTTTCTAAAGATAAAACAGAAATGATCGTTACAGGCCCTGGTATCGGTTTTAAAAAACATGTCGGTGATGATTTAGATGAAACTTAAATTCAGAAAAGATATGTTGTAGAAAATGCTCAAAAAGAAGCATTTTATAAGATGCTGGAAAAAACACCGATTGAATACTTTGAAATCTCACAAAATATTTGTAAAAGGGCAAATAAAGAATTCAAAGGTGGTGTAAGCAGCCAGTTTGTCATGTTGCTTGCAGATCATATTTCATTTGCAATTGAAAGAAAAAAACAGAATATTGCAATACCAAATTTACTTCTTTCTGAAACACAGACACTATATCCTGATGAATATAAAGTTAGTCTATGGGCTTTGCGTTATATACATGCACGAACAGGTATTGCACTACCAGAAGATGAAGCAGGGTTTATTGCTATTCATTTAATCAATGTAAATCATTCTGGACAAAGTGCACAGGCTGTGTTAGATTTTTGCAAAGAAGTACTTGCTATTATAGAGAAATCTCTCCATACAAAGCTTAGTTACAGTAGCTTTACAGAAAAAAGATTATTTATGCATCTTAAATATTTAGGTCAACGTATATTTATGCATGAACAAGGATCTATAGATAGTAAAATTGATAAAGAGTTTATGGAGAGAGTATTACAAGAAAATACAGATATAAAGCAATGTTTAGAAAATATAGAAAAGTATGTTTGGAATCGATATGATTATAAACTGCACGAAAATGAATTATTCTATATTATGATTCATATATATAAAATAAGTGAATAAAGGATTGTTACTGTAAAGGCAAGACCTGTTGATTATGCAAATGCATATTGACAGGTCTTTTCCGTTTATAAAAAGAGGAGGAGAATTTATGGCGGCGGAAAAGAAAAAACGAAGCTTGTGGCAGTTTTTCCAAAACTTAGGAAAAACATTTATGTACCCAATTGCTTTATTAAGCGTTTGTGGTATGTTATTAGGAATTGGTTCTGCATTTACCAATGAAAGTATGATTGAAGCAATTCCTCTATTAGGAAATACGATTGTTAACAATTTCTTCCAATTCATGACACAATTGGGGGGGCTATTTGCATTTAATAATTTAGGTGCATTATTTGCTATGGCAATCCCTATTGGGCTAATGAAGGATGAAAAAGAGTACGGTGCATTTACTGGTTTAGTTAGCTTTATGGCTATGCATATAGGGACAAATTTCTATTTGACTTTGACAGATCAGTTGGTTGCGGCAGAAGAAATGAGTACAGCAGGACAGGCAAGTATATTAGGAATTCAAACTTATAATACTAGTGTTCTAGGTGGTATAGTTGCAGGTTTAATGACGGTTTGGCTATATAAAAAATTTGCAACTCTAAAAATCCCAGAAGCATTAGGATTCTATAGCGGACCTCGTTTAGCACCTATTGCAATGTTAGTTATTATGGGAGTGTTTGGCTTAGTGATTGTTCCAATTTTCTGGCAACCATTCTATGCATTCTTTAAGATGATTGGTGAATGGATTTCTACATCTGGTCCTATTGGATGGTTCTTCTATGCAGTGGCTGAACGTGTAACTATTCCATTTGGATTAAACCATTTAGTGACAAGTACTTTCAGATTTACTCCAATTGGAGGTACAGCAGTTATTGCTGGACAAGAATATATGGGAACTTTAAATATGTTCTTAGCATATGTACAAAACAATATGGATATTCCTATGGACTTAGCTGGTAAAATGGGACAAGGTAAGCTAATGATTCAATATGGATTGTGTGGTGCAGCACTTGCAATGTATCGTTGTGCTCGTCCAGAAAATCGTAAGAAAATTAAAGGTATGTTAATTACTGGATGTTTAACAGTAGTTGTAGGTGGAATTTCTGAACCAATTGAATTCTTATTCTTATTCGCTTGTCCACCGTTATTCTTAGTACATGCATTCTTAAATGGTTTTGCAAATATGATTCTTCCATATTTAGGTGTATTAATGGGATATACTGGTGATTTAATTCAGTTTATTACATTTTGTGTTCTTCGTGGTACTGATACAGGTTGGCCAATTGCAGTTTGCTTCATGGCGTTCTACTTTGTTCTATATTATTTTATCTTCCGTTGGGCTATTATCAAATTTGATATTAAAACTCCAGGAAGAGAAGAAATTGAAGTTTCTATGGAAAACGAAGAGGGTTCTGATTTCCAGAAATTATCAAATTATAAAGGTATTGCAATGTTAAAAGCATTAGGTGGAAAAGATAACGTTATTTCAATTGATAACTGTGTAACTCGCTTACGTTTGGAACTAAAAGATGTATCAATCATTAATGAAGAAGAGATTAAAAATGCAGGTGGTATTGCGGTTGTTCACCTTGATGAACATACAATTCAGGTTATTGTCGGAACACAGGTTTATGCATTACGTAAACAAGTAGATAAAGCTATGCAAATGAATGAGGGATAAATATGAAATATGATTTTGATACGATAATTGATCGAACAAATACATATTGTACCCAATGGGATTATGTTCAGGATCGCTTTGGCGTTCCTGAACTGCTTCCATTCACTATTTCTGATATGGATTTTGCGGTTTCGCCAGAAATATTCGAAGCTGTGAATAAAAGGATTCAACATCCTATATATGGATATAGCCGCTGGAGAAATGAAGAATACCTTTCTTCTATTTGTGGCTGGTATAAGAAAAGATTCTCTTGTAACATAGAAAAAGAATGGATTTATTATAGTCCAAGTGTTATGTACTCTGTTGCGAAAATGATACAGATGCTAAGTAAGCCTAATGATGGAGTAACAATGCTTGTGCCTGCGTATGATGCCTTCTTCCATGTAATTGAAAATAATAAGAGAAAACTAATACGTTGTGAAATGAAAGAAACAAATAAGGGATATGAAATACCATTTGACGAACTAAAAAACTGTTTAAAACAATCAAAAATTTTTCTCTTATGTAATCCTCATAATCCTGTTGGAAGATTATGGAAGAAAGAGGAATTAGAAACTATAGCACAGTTATGCGAAGAAACAGGGAATGCAGTTATATCTGATGACATTCATATGGATTTAGTTTTTCGGTCTACGTTCACTCCGTTTATGAGTTTCAACAAAAACATTACAAGTGTCATTTGTTCATCGCCATCAAAAGCATTTAATACGCCGTCCTTAGGAGGATCGTATATTATTATTCAAGATAAGCAGTTGGGTGATCAATTTGAAAAAATGACAAGATATACGGAGTATGTAAATTCTCCAGCTGTATTAGGGGTTATATCTACGATTGCGGCTTATCAAAGTGAAGGATGGCTAGAAGCTTTATTGAATTATATACAGGGAAATATAGATTATAGCTTAAACTATATTAAAGAAAATATGCCTGATTGGGAAATTATACCACCAGAAGGATGTTACTTTTTATGGATTTCTTTTGAAAAGATGCATATAACAGATGAAGAAATGCAAAATGCATTAGTTCATATAGGGAAAGTAGCAGTCATGGCTGGGACAATGTACGAAGGAAAAAATCATCTGCGTTTTCACGTAGGATGTCCGAGAAGTAAGGTTGAAGAAGGCTTAAAAAGAATGAAACTTGCTTATGATTGGATAAAGGAGAATGGTAATAATGAGGTCTAGGATTGAATCAGTGATACATTGCGAAAAAGAAGCCATTGAAACACTTTTATCAATGGATATGAATCAATATAAAACTATTGCGGAAGAAATCGATGAGTGTAAGGGAAAGGTAATCTTTATGGGTGTTGGAAAATCAGCACATATTGGGCAAAAACTTGCGGCTACTTTTGCGAGTTTAGGAATTCCATCTTTCTTTGTACATTCTACAGAATCTATGCATGGAGATCTAGGGATGATAGAATGCGATGACATAGTTATCCTTATGTCAAATAGCGGAGAAACTAAAGAAGTATTGCAGACGATAGAACCGCTTCATAAAATAGGAAGTAAATTGATTGCGTTTACTGGTTCACAAGATTCCAATCTTGCGAAAAAATGTGATAGAGTACTATTATATCCAAAGCCAGTTGAAGCGGATGTTAATAATCTTGCGCCAACATCGTCTACTACTATGATGTTAGTGCTTGGAGATGCAATTGCATGTGAAATATCTGAAAAAAGAAAATTCTCTAGAAATGATTTTCATAAATTTCATCCAGGAGGGAAATTAGGGGCCATTCTGGAACAAGAAAAAGAAAGATGAAAATAAGGCTAGAAAGAAGGTAGAATAAAATGCAGTTAAATATTACTAGGAATAGATATAAAATTATAGAGGATATAAAACAACAATATCGGGATATAAAGAAATTTCAGAAAGGATATACACTATACTTACTTCTATTTATATTGTTAGGAAATATATGTAGTACATTCTTTTCCACAGTAATACAAAATGCTAATTCACTGTCAATAGGGGCGTATTTAGTAGTATTTTTTACATTTGAAATAGCAGTGATTATTTTGAATAATGTTATATATGCGATCTTTTTAAAAAGAGTTCGCGAATCTTCTCTCCATTTTCAAGATATAAAGCATTATATAGAACATTTGTTGCCTCAAATATTATGTGTATTCATATTAAATGTTTTTCAGACATTAACTAGTATAATTAGCATACAATTTCTAACTGTATCAAATTGGCTTGCTTCTTTGGCGTCTATTGTTTTTTCACTGTTTTATATGATAGTAGCTGCCGTAATAGCTTTTAAAATAATGGATAAAGAATATAAAGTGAAGCAGCTTATTTCCTCTAGTTTTAACTTTGTGCTGCAACACTGGTTAAAAGTGTTGTTACCATGTCTTTTTCTAGTAATATGGACATTAATATATAACTCTATATTATTGATGAGTATTAATGTTGGAAATACATTTATAAGAATAGTTGGATTTCTAATTTCTGCTTATTTTGAAATGCGGATCTTAATTGCAATAGCTAAAATATATCAAAATGAAATAAAATAAAAAAGGTGGTCAGCTAAACCACCTTTTCTGTTATTCAATCATAATAGTTTTCTTTTCAGGAACTTTTGCAGTTTCCTTAGGGAATGTAATCTTTAATTCACCGTTATCATAGCTAGCTTTAATGTCATTTTCTGTAACAGAATCACCAACATAGAAGCTACGAGAGAAATTACCGCTATAACGTTCCTGACGAATGATATTACCTTTATCATCTTTTTCTTCTTTGTTTGTGTTATGAGCAGCACTAACATTTAAATATCCATCATGTAGTTCTAGCTGAATATCTTCTTTTTTACAACCAGGAAGTTCCATATCTAAAAGATAATATCCGTCTTTTTCGCTGATATCTGTTTTCATCACCATGTCATTACGACTTGAAAAGAATGGAGAAGTAAACATATCATCAAATACATCATCAAATAAATCGTTTGTTCTAGGGAAGAATTTCATATACATCGCCTCCAATTTTTTTACATCCTAGCGGTTGTGATTAATAATCGCAGCCGTTGTTCATGAAACCTTTCCATCGGGTATCCCCCGATTACACTTGTATTATAACACATTTTTTAGCACTGTCAATAGTAGAGTGCTAATTTTTTTATAAAAATTTAAAATTAATAAAAAATAACAAGATATTGATGAAAGAAGGGCTTTGTTTTAAAGATTATAATTACATAATAGATAGGTATGATTTTATTAAGGTATAATATATAAACTGTTATTAGGGAGGAAAAAAATGATGATTATAAAGAGGCACTCAATGATTCATTTCAGAAGGCTGAAGATGAAATAAAAAGTAATACAATAAAATTAGCTAGTGAAAATGGGAACAGGATGCAATAAGCACAGAAACATATCAATTAGATCAATTGCCATCAAATATTATAGAAAAAGTATATGTAGAGTATTATAAAGAGAGTTATGATACAAAAGAACAAGAATATTATAATGAGATTGAAGCAAATGCAAAAAGTAATGCATATGAAATGATATATAATGAAGAAGACAAAAATGAAAAAACATATGATTTAGATAAATTTAAACAATATTATAAAGAAGCGTATGAGAAATATATAAGTAAGTATACAGAAGAAAAAAATGAGTTGTTAGAAACTGCAAGTAAGATGGGAGAGGAAGATGGTAAAGCAGGAGAGGAAGCAGATTATAGTTTCCTAGAGAAAATTAAAAATACAAAACTTTATCAAGAAGCAAAAGATGTTTATCAAAAAAGTTATGATGAAAATAAGTCAAATAATAGTTTGTTAATAGGAACTATAACGGTTGCGATATTTGGGATTATAGTAATTGGAATAATCATAAAGATCCGAAAGAAAAAATAAAATATAATGGTAAACCTTAAAAAGCATAAATTGCTCTATAAGGTTTTTTTTACATTATAAGAAAGAGATACGGCAATATGTAAGTGTTAGGAAATTGATATAGATAGCAATTTGAACAAGTAAAACAAAAAAGTAAAAAAAGTTTAAAAAAGTTGTTGACATGAAAGATTATTCGGTGTATTATATA
>URYK01000061.1 GCA_900552125.1 uncultured Solobacterium sp.
CGCTACAAATGCACCGATGGAGCGCTACAGGCGCTCCATTTTTCCGCTACGTGCAAACTGACCTAACTTAGTTATATCCTTGCTTAGCAATTCTGTGGCTCTTTGATCATACCGAACTTTGTAATAAGGTGTTTGGCATATCAAATTATACATATTACCAAAACCACTATAATTAGCAATTTCGTTATTTAACAACATGAAGCAATGAAGAGGATTATTTTTGCCAATTTTTAATTCTTCTTTACAAACTGTTAAAAATTCATCAACCTCATCCAAATTTCCATTATAAAACCGAACTTCTCCTCCTTCTGAATCTTGATAAATTGATTTTTGAATTATCTCATCGTTTCTCACTTTGTTTGCTATTTTTATTATTTCAGATGCTGAACGTCTATTTATATTTTTTGCGATGACTTTGGAATTCTTAAAGAATTGGTTTTTATCAATCTTTCCGACTCCATCATCATAAATATTTTGTGCACTATCTCCAAAAAAACCAATCACTATTTCTTTATTTACACTTAATGCATAATTTTTTAATTCATTTAATAATTTAACAACTAATGCATTCGTATCTTGATATTCATCAACAAAAATGTACGGAAAAGAATCAACAAATATTCTCTTAATAAATTCAGAATCTTCTATAAATTTAGAAGAATATTCTAACAAGGTATCATGACTAATTCTCATCGTTGCTAAATTATCTACATTTCTTCGCGCATCATAAAAAACTTTAGTAAATCCTAATTCTTTATTCCCTATTGAATCAAGGACTTTACTATATTTATTTTTTTTCAAAATATTACTAACATACTCTTTACATTTAGTAGTTTTCCGCGATAATGGTATACCATATATTTTTTCAAATACCTCATTAAATTCAGTAGAATTAGATTTATAATATTCCCAAAAAATTTCTTCGTTTGCAATAATTGTTTCATTGTCTATTTGTGATATTTCTCTATATTTAGAATCAGAAATGATATTGTCGTATTTTTCAATCTCATTTTGTAATTTTAATTTATGATAAGGCACTAATTCCTCATTAAATTTTTCTATAATCGACCAAAGACATTCATGTATTGTTGACACTAAAACAGTACTAGTATTTCCTAAACGATTTTTTATTTCACTAGCTGCAACATTTGTATAAGTAATACATAATATTTTTTGGTTATTATACTCCATTAATTTTTGTTCATTATATATAATATGCTTTATAGATTCAACAAGATTGTAAGTTTTTCCAGCACCTGCACCAGCATCATGAATAAAACATTTATGCTCGTTTATACAATTAAATAATTCTTTTAAAATATCTTCTTCTTCTTTCAAAGCCTCTAAATTAATTTTTTCAAACATAATTACTCACCACTATCTAATTGCTCACTAAGAAATTTTAAACCATTCGCTATGTACTCTGGTAATTTTGGAATACTATCTTGTTCATTCGTAATTAAATTAAATAGTAAATTATTTGAAAATTTTCCTTTATCTTCGCTTAATTTCATCTGCCATTTAAAAGAATTATCTTTATTATTTTCATACTTATTTTTCTTAACAATAGCAATATATGTGTTTCTTTTAGTTTCTTTAAGTGTTTTATTTAATATATTATTATCGAAATTAGTCAAAATAAAGGCCTCTTCAAAGCTAGTAGGATAATAGTTGTTTACCTTTGATTGGTATGCTACATAAATATTTTCTGATTTTATGAATGAATTGATATTTGATAATTTTTCATATCCATTTAAACTAGTTTTATTTATATCAGCCTTCTCAAAATAGTATTTTAAAGTTTCATTAGTTGTTTCTCTATCTTCTATATCTGTTATTTGAACAAACTTTTCTTTTTCTTCATCACTTCTTTTTATATCTAAATCTGTAATAATCAAAACAGGTACCTTGAGCTGTTTCAGTAAACTATCATATACCTTTGCATGAGCACCACCACAATGTAAAACAGTAACATAGTTCTTTTTCAAGATTGTATCATTTTGAATATAATAAGGTAAAATTTTATATTCAGCATCTCCTTCTACTATTATTACTGCATCTGCAAAAAACATATCAGCTGTTTGAAATTTCATATGTTTTTTTATAAATATAAATTCATCTTTATCTATATCTTTACTTATATCGCTATCTCTTATTGTAGTTACATAAGCGCAATTATTTTTATCATGCGTATAATTAATGAAATCAAAGCTTCCTGCTTCTTGTATTTTACTATTTAAAATATGTGTCGAATGAGTAGTTATTATCATCTGAGGAATGATATTTTTTTGACTTTGTGACAATAGTAGATTAATTGCCTCGTTAATATTTCTAATAAATAATTCTTGCATTTGAGGATGCATATAGGTTTCAGGTTCTTCTATTGCAATCAAATTAATTTTACTAGAAAATGATTTAACAGGATTTTTCTCAATATATTCTATTAAATTTGAAATAATCATGAACAGGTTTGTATATCCTAATCCAAATTGGCTTTCAGGTATTTCATTTTGATTTTCTGAATATACATATTGAATATTATTATTCAGTAAACTGTCAAAACTAAAATTCGAATGTAGATTCATTCCCATTTTTTTATTAGAAATAATCGCTCCAAATACCGTATTTACTGGCTCAGAATAATCTTTTTTTAACAATTTATCAGTTTCAACATTAAATGTTTTTATATTATCTTTTATTTGTTCTGTTTCTTGTAGTTTTTGTTGTTTAGCTCTATAAGAAATTATCTTATTAAATGATTTAGATAAGCTATTTTCTCCATTAACTGTATTCGCACTAATTTTTACTATCTCAAATAAATTCTTTAATTTGAAATCTTTTACCTCTTTATCTTCTTTATTTAAATACATAACTTTAAAACTTGAACTATCAATCAAATCAATCAATTCCAATAAATTAAAAATCCCATCTTTAATTTTTTGCTTTACAGTCTCCAAGAACAGCATTTCTTCTTTCAAACAATATTTTACCTTTATAGTTATTTCACCTTTAATTATTGATTCTCTTGTAAGAAAGCTTGCAATATTATTTATATAACTGTTTTGATCACTTATATCAACCATTAATTCGAAACATACATATGGTGTTTCATCAAATATACCTCTATCATATTTCTCTCTTATGTTATTAAGAAATGAATAATTTATATCTTTAGATGAAAAATCATTAATCGTTCCATTAACCATAAAATCTAAAGCTTCCACTATCGTTGTTTTACCACCATTATTTTTTCCTACAATAAGAGTTGTATTTTTTGCAATATTAATTTTTTCATCAGTTGTAATTTTATCTTCTTTACTCTTACAATGTGTGATGTCACCAGGATAATTAGATTTTTGTTCATACTGATTTTTAATTACATAATCATTCTTTGCAAAATGAATCAAATTATTCTCATTATTGTATTTTCTATAGTTTAATATTTTTAAACTTTTTAAATACATTGATATTCCTCCTTAGTTTTTCACATTAATTATAAAAAATACTTAACTTACACCATTATTATTCTATACCTCTTAATTACAATCGATCTTCTACCCTCGTTTTAATTGGTCATCAGTCATACTTAGTAATAACATTAATCTACTCATTATTAAAATAATACTTTACAAGAATCAAATATTCAAAAATAAACAATAGTGTATCATATAATTTTAAATCAAAATATGCAATTTTACTTTGCGGATAAATTAAACAATCTTCAATTTCAACCATTTTTTCACAATTATTATATTCATAATCTTCATGTTCAAAACCATTTCTTAAGTTATTATCAAGCATATTACTATTAGGTAATATTTTATCAATACCATATCTAGTAAACTCTTTTATTTTCTTTCCATTACTACAAAATTTCCCATTTAAAATTTTTTCAATATTAACATTTTCTATTTTTATTTGATCAACGGGAAATTTTTTTAATCCGTGTAATGCAAACATAATATTCGTTGATTTCATAATAACTTCATATAATTCTTTATATAAAATTTTCAATTTGCTTATGCTTGCCGTAACTATATAGTTTTTTTCGAAAAATTCATCATTAATTTGTCCATCT
The DNA here is from genome assembly GCA_900552125.1 of uncultured Solobacterium sp. Classification (GTDB taxonomy): domain Bacteria; phylum Bacillota_I; class Bacilli_A; order Erysipelotrichales; family Erysipelotrichaceae; genus Clostridium_AQ. The sequence goes on from URYK01000061.1 coordinate 4,079, forward strand.
TTGAAATATCGAGTACATACTAACGGATAAAACATATCAATTTCTTGAATAAAATTTAATAATACCTTAATAACTTTTTTCAGCTGGATTTCAATTTGATTATCCTTTGAAATCATCTGAACAACAGAAGAGAATTCTGAATTATTATTTTTTATAGAATTAAGTGTTCTAAAAATATTGCTACCAACTATTGTGTGGGCTTTATAATTAGTAAATCCCGAAAAATAATCACCTAAAATAGTTAAAAACCTTTCTTCTGCGTCCTCATCACTTTTTCCGAAAATTTTAGACATTTCTTGATTCAAAAAATCTATCTTGTTATTTTTATAATAAGAAAATAGTCTTGTATAAATAGAAATTTGTTCTTTTTTCTCTTGATATCTATTTAAAGAAGAAATAATTTCGTTAATATTTTTTTCAAATGAAATTAAATTTGATGCTATTCGAATAAATGGGGTAGAATGTGTTTCAGGATTACTAAACGTGTCAATTATTGAAGGAAAATCTGGCGAAGCTTCAATTGAATAATCATAATCTCGGTATTTCCTATTTTCAATTTTTATTGCATTTTCTAAAAGTTCAAATCTCCATTCAATGTTTTCATTATCTACTTCAAAATGCATTTTTGCCTCAGTTAGACATTTTGGACAACTAATATAAATATATGTACTTTTAATATACCCAATCGGTATTCTAACATTAATTATTGAACCGCAAACTGGGCATTTATATTGCGTATTTGTTACCATAACATTTCTCCTTTATTTTTATCAACGATTTTTCTGCTAAATTCAATTTCTGACATTCTGATATTATCTACTCATCAAAAATATGTTGCAAAGTAATACGATTATGGCTAACATACCAAGAATAAGCCACACAATCAATATACGCTCTGAATGCTATATTTTTCTTTAAATTTTTTATATTCTCTATACAAGTTTTTACATTTTTAAGAAAAAGACTTGATATTACCATTTCTATCAATTTGTAATTATTATGATTATTAAGATATTATGCACCAAAACATGAAATCAGTTATTCACAATTAATCTATATATCTATTTTTTAAATATATAAATTTCAATCTATTCTTCACTGAATTTTCTGCTAGAAATTTAATTGCTTTTACAATATCATATGTAGAATAACGTATGTTTAATTGATTTTCAATTTCTATTATCATTTCTAAGTTTATTGTGTTATCATTAATCGATACTCCAAAATCTTTTAATGACTGTAAAATAACTTTTTGTTCTTCTGAATATTGATTAATATTACTCAATCCTAAAATTCTTTTATTATATCGTTCAATGAATGTTTTAAGTGTTTCTAACACAAATTCCCCAAATGGCCATTCAGAATATGCATCATTCAAATCTATACCGATTTTAGCAATTGGATAAATATAGTGTTCTAACGAAGAATATAGAAACCTCATATAATAATCAATTATCGTAGAATTAGATATTTCATCATCATTATTATATTTACGATAAAAATTAATTTTATCTTTATACGAATTTAATAATATCTTTTGATTAAGTTCATTTTTATAAAAAAATTGTAATACTCCTCTTATACAAATTTCATCAATCTTAGCTACAGAATAACTATATTCCTTAAATACTTTCTGCGCCATAAATGGTAAATTTGAAATGCTCGGATAATATAAATCAGTTTTTAAAACATTTAATATTTTGGATATTATTCCAATCGAATAATGTGTATTTTTTCTTATTTGATAATAAAATTCCTTTTCAATTCCAAAATCAGAACATAATGCATCGATTTTTTCCTCATTTATACTATTTTCGATTTCCTCAAAATCTTCGTCTTTAGAAATCGATAATTGAATTACAATGTTTTCCCTTACTACATCGTCGATATTACTGGTAGAATAAATATACCCTATCGGATATTCTCCAAGTCTTCCAGCTCTACCAATTGTATTTTTTAACAAGAATTTATTTGACGTAATTCTATTACTTTTAGGATGAATAAACATATTTTTAGTTGGAGTGTTGATACCTTCAGAAATCGAATTAGTCCCAATAAGCAGAGAAAAATTATCATTTTTGTTAAATAAATTAATCATTTTATTTTGAATATATTTTGGCATCTGACCATGATGAACCAAGATTCCTTTTTTTAATAATTTCACCACAGACCAATCAGGATGATATTCTGTTTCCAAAAAATTAATAAACTCGTTATATTTATTTTCATTAAAATATGAACAAATTATATCCACAGTATCATTTATTAATGTAGGTGTATCACAAAATAAAATCGATTTTTCTTTTTGCGCTTTTTCGTATAATGTAGGATAAAATTTTTCTTCATCAACTATTCGAAAAACTTTATCAACTGGGTTGTATAAAGAATCAAATTCTTGAAACCCATATTTTTCAAAACCCTTAAAGATTGCATTTGGTGAAAGCAAGAATATTTTTTTGCATCTTAATGATATTGAATCTAAAAATGATTCAGATAATTTATAACCTCTTTGTTCTCTGGTAGAATCTTCTAATTTATATGCTTCATCTATCACAAAAAGATCAATTTCTTTAGGAAGATCCTCTTTAATTTCCAAATACTTTTCTTGGGTTCCAATAAAAAGTAGAGGTTCATCATTTATTAAATAAGTTATTTCTATTTTTTTTCGATCAAATATACTATAAGTTGAAAAACTAGGATTTTCTTTAAAACTATTCTCCAGCTCATATGCTAATGCATTTGTCGGGACTATATAAACAACACTAGTAGGTCTTTCAACATATATGTATTCTTTAACTATCAATGTTTTTCCAAATGAAGTAGGTGCAGATAAAATACATCTTTCATTTTTCTTCAAATAATTTAATGCTTCAATTTGTTGTGGTGCAAAACAAACTTTCTTATTTTTAATATGTCGAACTTGTCTTAAATCGTTCTTTACATATAATATTTTTTCCACCAGCGTTTGATCATCCGATTCTGAATAATACGGTGTCAAATCATACATTCCTAAATCTAAATCACTTACAACCTTGCCTTCATCAATCAACATTAATAATTGTTTTCTTTTATCATTGAATAATGTCACAATTAACCATCTCCCCTTAATTGATCTATTATTAAACTTGCTCGTTTCATAATTTCTTTTATCAAAGTTTTTTTATCTCGAATTGGTAAATGGAACAAGAATATCTCATATTCAGAAGCAAGATCATCAGACTCAATACACTTTTTAATATTATTTTTCAAATCATCGACATTTACACTAAAATCATCATAAAAATTGGATTTTAAATAATCTTCCATTTCAACCTCATTGCTGTGTAAAACAAATCCAGTAAAAAAAATCTTTTGTTGCATAAAATCAGATAATGACACAAAATCATATGTATCTACTTTCAGATTTTTAACTACAATCTTCCATGAATCGTCATTTTGTTCAATCTTTCTTTTGAAACTATCTAGTTTATTAAATATATTTTTTGTTAAAAAATCTGAAATCACAGATTTCATGCCATTATTTAAACTTTCATAAAATTTAGCTTCACCCAAAACTAATACATTTTCTTTTTTATCAAACATACAGGCGTCAGATCCAGTATGAGTATCTGTTAAAGTCTCAGTGATGTCTATTATTCCTACGGATAAATCATATCCATATATATCGCGAAAAACCAACCCTAACATTCCTTCCGCTAAAAAAGAGTAGAATGTTTTGTTTGAATTAATGGACTCAATTATAAATTTTGTAATATCTTCAACATCTTTATTAGGTAAAAATCTTTTCAAAACCAATACTTTATCTCTTCCCAAAAAAGCATCTTTTTGAAACATGAATTTTAAATTATTATCTTCGAAAATGATATCAGGCAAAATTTTTTGTATATCTGTTGAATCGAATTTGATATTTCTTATTGAAACCACGCCAAACTTTGTCTTAATTTTTTCTTTTTCTACTTTAGTATGTAATTCAAATCGATTCATAATCTCCCTCCTTTAAATTAAAATTGACAAAAGGATTACCTAATTTATAGTCAACTAGAATTTTCTTTAATCCACTGCTCAATCTCATCAACGCAATACTTTAAATACTTCTCGACATCTTTACTCCAAAAATGAATAGGAATCCAATCCATCTGACGTAGCAAATTATCATTTTTTATATCTCTTTGGATATTTTCCTCGATTTTTTCAATCCAAAAATCTTTATTGTTCTTAAGTTTATCCTTTGTTTTTTCGAAATCTTTCCCGTGCCAAAATTCGCCATCAACAAATATAGCTATCTTGTATTTTGTTAACACTATATCCGGAGTTCCTGGCAGTTTTTTATAATTCAGTCGATAACGATATCCTTTATGCCAAAGTGCTTTTGCTAAAATTGATTCCACTTTGCTTTTTTTATGACTCAACGCTTTCATACGTTTTGAAATTTCCGGAGTAGTTTTTAATTTTTGATGTTTCACATACATCACCTTACTTTAATTGTTTTAATACATATCGCTTATTCAACCAAAAACTCTGTTTTGTCATCCACTCTCCATTTGGCAATTCATCTGCATCTCTTTCAACATTGCCTTTTAAAAATCCATCATTTAACTTATAAGCGGATTTCTGGGCATGAGGACGTATATGTATGATTTCAGTATCTTTCATTCCAGGTAAGTTATTCTTAACTTCTAATTCACCATCTAGATTTTTAACCTTTTTGAAAATCACTCCATTTTTGATTATATTTTTATAATTTTGCCATTCACTTTTCACAATCTCATTCAAATCATAGTAAGGCATGTGCCATAATTTTGCTTTCTGTAGTACATAAGCATCACTAACTTTTTGAAAAACGACAAACAAGAATTGCGTTGTATCAAAATAATTAAATACTGTAGAATCTTCCCATTCTTCTTGCACAAGTTCTTTGAATTTGAATGGTGCAAAAGACATGTTTTCTCTATTCTTTCCATTTTCTTCTATTCGTATGGTCTTAACTACGATATTTGCTTTTTGAAATTCTGCAGCATGATTACCTTTGATTCCTAACATTCGGAATGCAAGATCATTCCATTGCGCTTTGTTATTGTTATAAGGACGATCATACATTTCACATAATTCTTTATCTGTCATACCAATATGCTTATTTATCAAAGATACAACATGCTCTTGAAAACTTGTTTTGATGTCTTCTTTTATTATTGATTCACATGGCACATTTTTTTGAAGGATATAATTTTTCAAAACATAATTCATGTAAGATACTTTGAAACAATAATTTCTTTTCTTAGCCAAAGTATGATCACCATAATATTGCGGCCTCATGCTTTTTTTTGCAGTTGCACCTTTCGTACAAGCTCCCAGATACATCGTATCTCCTTCGCTTAATTCATGAGCTTTTCCTTGTTTGATTTTTTCATTGATTTGATTATAGTCATCGATGATTATCTTAAGATCATCCTTAGGCGGACTAAATAAATTCACAAATTTAATGACATAATCCAAGCGTTCAATGGACTTGTCCCTCAAATAATGGATCAAAAGGATACATTTAATTTTTTCCCATACATGACTTTTATAGAAATCTTCTTCTACAGGTTCATTGTAAGAAATATTTGTTATGGACAATCTTTCCCCTGCTCTATATTCACCTTTTTTCGTCTTATCAATAGGTGTTTGTTTTAATTCTAATCCTATCTTATTAAAATCCGCTTCTTGATTACCATTTGGATCATAACCAAAATAGTATTTTTCTATAAAATTACCCAATTGACCTTTCGCTTTGTCGTTCAAAGATGCCCCAAAACCATATTCTACTGTTTTTTCTCTGACTGCCATATTTTCAAAATTGGCATATGCATCATATAATTTCCCACCATAACTTTTTATTGGACTTCTTTCATATTCATCCAATACCTCATGAAAGGTCATTCCTTCCAATTTTTTTGCATATGAATAAATACTATTGATATCTGTATCATCATAATCAAATAACTTCATATCTATCACCCTCTTTCCCAATATGCACAAAAATCTTATGCCTAAGACATAAGATCATTGTTCTTTATCGATTATTTTATCCAAAACTTTTGCCATTCTTGTGATCATTGGTACTACCAATGCATTCCCCATGCAAAAGAATCTCATCCTATTAGGCATTCCACTATTAGTCCAATCGTCATCGAAACCTTGCAAACGTTCTGCTTCGATTGGAGTCAATGTTCTCAATCTTCCTGTTCCAGGATCCGAAACGACATGTGTGCTTCTATTCAAAGTAGATTCGCTAGTAAGCATGGTTCTTCCTGGTTTATCCCATGAATCCGGGAAAGCAATAGGACCCTCTGAAAAGACATACTCATGCCCTGTCTTAGATACACGATTTATTTTTTTCGCACCTTTCAAATAAGTCCATTTGCTCATTTTTTCGTTTGTTATATAAAAGCTTTCGTCAACATTAGACTGTAAGATATCTCCCAATAGTATAGGTGTCTCCATTACTGGAACGACATTATTTGTATATATTTTTCCGTTTCTCATCAATCCAGCTGATTTAAAATCAAATGAAAATTTATCTGTCATTTCTAATAGATCATTCATCAAAGTTCCTTCAAAACAATTCTCCACTTGTTCAATCGGAAATGATTTTGCCATGAATCCATCTGAATTGATCAATGATAATTCGTCCATTTCTTTTACTGAATCAGCATAAACCGTATCATTTCTATATGCAAAAATAAATACTCTTCTTCTGCGTTGTGCCGCACCATATTCAGCAGCATTTATTACCCTCCACTCAGCAGAATATCCTAAGGTATTCAAACAACTTAAGATGATACCAAAATCTCTCCCACGTTGTTTTGCTGGTGACTTTAATAATCTATCAACATTTTCAAAAATGCAAAATGCTGGTCTCTTTGCTTCGATGGTATCTCTAATTTGCCACCATAGAACTCCTTTTTTTCCTTCGATACCTTTTGAACTAGATAACGATTGAGCTACTGAATAATCTTGGCAAGGAAATCCACCAACCAAAAGGGTATGATCTGGAATAGCATTTTTATCTACAGTAGAAATATCTTCACAAGTATGAAATTCCCCATTTATATCTGGTGAATCTCCAAAATGTTGCACATAGCACTGATTTGCCCATTGTGTTCTCGCCCCTGGTTCCCATTGTGAAAACCATGTAGTTTTCCATCCAGAATCGGCTCTTTCAAAGCCTAATCTAAATCCTCCTACACCGGCAAATAATTCACATATTGTTTTGTTCATAAAGTCCTCCTAGTTTACACTTCTCACTTATTTTTTTGGAATCTAAGCTTTGCCTTGAACACTATCAAACGATAGATCATGATTCCATACCGAAATGAGCCTCAGCTCAAAAAAGAAAAATCAATCAATAACTTCTATGATTTCATCAAAACTATTACAACCTAAAAACTTATAAATCTTTAATAAATTTTCCATCGAAATAGTCTCGTTTTTTGACAACTTTGCTAAAGTCCCAGGAGAAATTCCAGCTTCTTTTGCAAATTCCGTCTTTTTCAAACCTTTATCAATTAATTTTTTGAATAAATTATTATAACTGACTTGCATATTGATTTTCCTTTCAACAATAGAATTATATCAATTATCATCATATAATTGAATAGTTTTTTCATATAATTGGATTTTTTATTTGTTAAATTGAAAAAGCCTCTTAAATAGAGGCTTCACTTTCTATTTTCAATTCACTTTAAAAACAAATAAACATCTAGTCTTCCCAAGGAATTCTAATACTTTCATGATCTTCTTCTAATTCTGCTTTATATGTTATTTTATTTAATATCGAACATTTTAATCTTTTATCAACTTCACTTAGAAACCATGACATTTTTTCTTCATTCAAATTTGAATAATTTTTAACTATTTTTTTATTATGAATCAAAATAGTTTGAGCTTCTGCAACAAAAAGATCTAATGATAATTTTGTTACTCGTGCTAAATCTTCTTCCACTAAATTTTCTTTGATAAGATAATTCAAATAGTCTTTCTTATTATTCTCTAATATGAACTTTCTTTTATCAATAAAGTAATCAATGAGATCTTCCGTTAGATATGTTTCCTTAAAAGCTTCATATAAACTCATAATTAATTCTCCTTTTATCTTCTTATAAAAATCTTGCTAATATTATTTTGATTTACATAGCCATGATTTCATTGATCAACATTTCTTCTACCATGACTCTTATATTATTCATCTCTTGAACCCATCTCATTTGGTCTTGTTCTTTCAATTCTTCTGTTATGTTTCTAGATAATTTATATTGTTCAACAAGGGTTTCATATCGCTGGTTTAACTCTTTATCTATACGAATCAATTCTTCGTTCAGTTCATCTTTTGCTCGTAAGGCTAGGTAATGTCCTGGATGTTTTTCTTTTAATATTCTTAGATATTCTCTTCCAAATCTTGATAATTTTGGTAAAGGTCTTTCTTGTTTTAATGATGGAAATTCATAATCTCCTACTGTGTTATACTTGATTTCTTTCATGCTTTTATCCTCCTATCTTGCATCTCTTTGCTTGATTTTCTTCTGTGCTATTCTTTCAATGTCTTTATCAAAGCTATGATTTCTGATATTCTCACATGCTTTGATTTGAAGTCTTAGCTTCTTGATTTCTGGTGTAAATAACTTGGCTCTTGCTGACCATTCTTCTT
>URYK01000062.1 GCA_900552125.1 uncultured Solobacterium sp.
CAGGTACTGGTAAAATCACAGTTAACAAAAAAGATGTAGAAGAATACATCCCACATGCTGACCTTCGTCTTGTTATCAACCAACCATTCGCAGTTACTTCAACTGTTGGTTCATACGACGTTTTCGTTAATGTTGTAGGTGGTGGTTACGCAGGTCAATCAGGAGCTATCCGTCACGGTATCGCTCGCGCATTGCTTCAAGTAGACCCAGACTTCCGTGATTCATTGAAACGCGCTGGTCTTCTTACACGTGATGCACGTATGGTTGAACGTAAAAAACCAGGTCTCAAAAAAGCCCGCAAGGCATCACAATTCTCAAAACGTTAATACCCAGTTATATCAACGTTTCAGAACAATTCTCAAAACGTTAATACCCAGTTATATCAACGTTTCAGAGCACTTTGCGAAGATTTCGCAGGGTGCTTTTTTTGATGTTTTTGAACTTGTGATAACCTTTTTGATAACCCTTTAGAAACTTTATTCTAGAAAAAATCCCAATCAAGAGATATTATTTTGCTTGATTGAGATAGTCCGCAAATTTTTTGATGGAGTTTTGCTCTCCAGTTTTTGTTGTATGGGTATAGATATCAAGCGTCATTTGACTACTTGCATGCCCTAAACGTTTAGAGGTATTGGTTGGGTCAATTCCGATTTCTGTCATAAGAGTAGCATGAGTATGTCGAAATCCGTGTGGACTGATAGGTTTTAACTTGTATTTTCTGATAATCCGTTTGAGGATATTATTGAGATAGTCCGCATGTAAAGGTTCAATCTGGTCCGAGTTTGTCAAGTAGGTAAACATGTACTCATTAGAAAGGTCAATTTTTGAAATCGCTAACTGATTTTGTTCCTGCCTATAAAGTTCTTGCCAATGCTTTAAGATGTCAATGGTTTCACTATCTAAATATATTGAGCGAACTGAAAAACTATTTTTAGTACCTTTTTCGATAGCATGACCATCAATCCTACCGATACTCTTATTGATAGTTAGTAGATTATTATCAAAATCTAAGTCTCCCCATCTTAGAGCGTAAAGTTCTCCCTTCCGTAAGCCGCTATAAGCTAGTAAACGAAATAAGGCAAAGTGTTTATAAGGTTCTATCTCTTTTACGATTTTTAAAAAGCGATGCAATTCTTCAAGAGACCAGAAGTTTTCTGATTTCTCTTTTTTTATTTTTGGCATGATAACATTAGCCATCGGATTTTTGTCAATATAGTTCATGTTGATGGCAAAATCAAATATTTTAGATGTGTAAGACTTGATATGCTTCATATTTTTGAAGGTCTTTGATTTTTCTGTAATAAAATTTTGACATTCCAATGGACTGATACGACTAATTGTCTTATGACCAAAAATTGGAAGGATATGAATGCGGTATATATCCTTAGTCTTTGCAGCAGTGGTAGCTTCAACAGTATTTTGATAAGCTTGGAACCATTCTTGATATAGTTCCTGATAGCTGATCTTGGTATTTTGCTTGGATGCTTTTAGAACTTCTGAAAGTTGACCAGTTTCTAGCCTAGCTTCATATACCCTAGCCTCTTTTTTAGTTTTAAAGCCTCGTTTTAGATGTCTCTTCTTTTTTCCGTATTCATCTAAACCGATATAAAAGCTAACGTAATAAAAAAATCCTTTTTTTGTTTCGTATTTATGTATAGACATAACAGTTCCCCATTTCTAAGTTTTCGGAGCTTATGTAATTGAGAAACTGTTCGTTTATTTTTTGTGTCGATCTTCTTGCCTAATTCGGTATTCTTCAGTCTGAATCCAAGTTTGCCAAATTTCTGACTCTCGTTTTAAACTATTCATGTGTTTAGTGAAGGTTTTCATGAATTCTTCCTCATGATTAACCAAGTAACGAGCTAAAATGCGTCTAAAATCGTCTGAGAAGCCCTCATTTAAGGGCATAGACAAATGAATCTCCCCTAATTCAATTCCTTTCTTCAGCTTCTCCATATCGCTTTTAAAAGGTGTTACAGAACTAATCTCGGAAACCTTAAAGCTGTCTGTGATAATGTCCATAGTTGACGGCGCTTGTCTATTATCGTCAAGTCCTAAGATGTAAGCAACAGATACTCCAAAATAATCAGCTAATTTTTGAGCATTTCCTTTTTTGGGTTGACGAATGCCTTGATTGTATCCCGATAAGGTAGGATAAGCAATATCTGTAGCAGAACTAATCTCAGTTAGTTTTTTGCCACTCTCTTCTATCAGTTTTGCAATATGATTGGTCATAAATACCTCCTTGAGAGTATTATAACACATTTAATTCTTTTTGAATAAAAATAGTTGACATAAATTCCGAAAGAATATATAATTCAAAATGAATAATAAATAAATTTTCGGAGTTTATTTAATTGAGAAATAGAAATGAGGTAATCTTATGGCTGATGAAACCACTTTAGTTGTACAACTACCGAAATCATTGGAAAGACAGTTGAGAGCTTACTATGACGAGATGGTCAGTAGTGCCATCGCACGTGCTTTAGAGGATAAGGAACTCTATAAGCCAATGGTTCGGATGTCTGCCTTATCCCGCTGGTTAGATGTTTCAACGACTACGATTCAAAAATGGACACGAGAAGGAATGCCTACAATGGTCATTGATGGCGTGACTCTTTACGATAAACGAGCAGTTACACGTTGGTTGAAGCAATATGAAAGATGAGGTAGGGCATGGCTAATAGACGAATGTTGAGTAAGACAGTGGTGCAGACGCAACGCTTTCTACGCCTACCACTTGAAGCACAGGCCCTTTATTGTCACTTGGTAGTTAATGCGGATGACGATGGGATTGTTGAGGCATTTCCGATTATGCGAATGATTAACGCCAATGAAGATAGCCTAAATTTATTAACCCTTAAGCAGTATTTACTCTTGTTAAACAATGAGATGGTTTACTTTATCAAGGATTTCTTTGAGCAGAATACCATTAAAGCAGACCGTTACACACCTAGTAATCATCGTCAACTCCTTATCGATTATCTGAAGGATAATCAATTGTTAGAGAAGATAAATCTAGGTCCACGCTTAATCAATTACCTTCAAACTACTCGGCTCCAAGTTGGAACCAGTCTGGATCCAGATGGGAACCTCAATATAATTAAAGATAAGATAAGTAAAGATAGGATAGGTAAAGATAAGTTAAGTCAAGATAAGATAGGATTAGATAATGATCCAATCTCATCACGACTGACTGATGATATCTGGTTAATGGAAACGCTATGGCATCGAGAATTAACCCAACATGAGAAAGTATTACTAGAGGAATTAACAGTTGAACATTCCTTATTGCAGTTAGCTATTCAGAAAACAGCTGAGCTTGAATCAAGGAAACAAAACATGAGTTACGTCAAAGGGATACTAACGAATTGGGAAGCTAGAGGACTTATCACTGCTGACCAAGTGATAGCGTCTGAAAAAGACTACCATCCATTGGAAATTTCAAATGTGGAAGTATCTGAAGATTTCTTAGCAGCTATGGATTTATGGAAAGATTAGGAGGATAACTAGAGATGACAGTATATTATCAATTAGAGAATATGTTAGTGGCTGGTTTTAAGTCACAAGAGGAGTACGACCGCTACCTGGCCCTCAAGAAGGACTATGAAAGTGAGACAGAGGACTATAGCTTTTCGATTAGAGAAATCACAAATCAGCTTGAAATCATTTGTCAGGCCTTAGAGAATGATTTTCCGAACTTATCAGAAGCATTACTGACCGATTATTTAGAACTGGTAGAAGAGTTGAAACGATATGATACTAATCAGGCAGATAGCTATTTAAGGATGGTCCGTCATGTCTGAACGTGTCAGAACTATTTTAAAGAAGTTTTATGTGACGGAGTCGCAGAATGAAGTCCTTAATCAGTTAGTGGATGATACAGGATTAGTGACATTCTCTAATTATGCTCGTCGGATGCTCTTTAAGGAAACGTCGCTCTTTATTCAATTTGATGACACTCAGTTTGATGAAATGATTTATTCTCTGAGACGCATTGAAAATAATTTAAGGCAGTTATCTAAAATTGCAGAGCAGTCTCAAGATAGTCAAGCCTACAGAGCTATGGACTATAGCAGAAGGCTAGTTTCAAATTATGAAAAGCAGTTAACACGTTACCACAAGAAAAAGAAACGGAAATTATTATCTAAGGGAACTTAATGGTTAAAAAGAGAATTAGGAATGTTATTAAACAAGTCTTTTTGTCTGAAGAAGAAAATCAAAAACTGTTAGAGCGAATGAAGCAAGATGGTTTTTCAAACTTTTCTCGTTTTGCTAGAAAGCAGTTATTAAAACCTGATTTTGAAGTCTGGACAGTGAGCTTTCCAGAATATTTGTCGCTGACAGGTAGATTATTATTTGTTGGTAGAGCAATTAATAGCCTCGCTAAAAGCACAACCCAGTTTGGAAAAATTTCCCAACAAGATTTGATGAAATTAGGTCAGTTGATGGAGGAACTTGTAGAATTGGTGGAGAAACAATTGAAGGAAGACAAGCAACGAATAGCTAAGAAGTGATAATCTTCCAGTCATTTTGATGACCTCATTTCAAAATATGATAGCAAAAACGCTGATGCTGATCAACGTTTTTTATCATGTCGTCGTGAAAACTCCCTGTACGGACAATGTACGGCACCGTATCAAGTACGGAAATGTCCTTAAAATATCAAAAGGACTTTGCGAGCTCAGACAGTGTATACACACTATCATTAAAATAGAAACATCAGTAAAGGTCAGATTGACACTTTTAACTGATAGTTCAATTTTATTTTGGGGAGAATCCCCAAACCCCTGTGCATCTTATATGTTGATTTTTGCAACTTATAGACCAAAAGAACATAAATTTTATTGATGGAGTTATACTAACAATGTCAAAGGTGACAAATTTTAAATAAGGAGGAAACCTATATGAAACCCTGCAAACAAACATTTGCAATTTACGGATTGCTATCTGGTTTAATTTATGGGCTTGTTTTCTTATTTTGGAAAGGATAAAAAGTTATGGAACAACTAGAAATTTCAGAATTTCAAACACAAGGTTTTGAAGTCAAAAAACTAGATACAGATGATTTCTTATCTAGTGACCAAATGAACTGGAGTGTAACATTATGCTGCTGTCCATGTTGCTGTTGTTGTGGTTAATTTTTTAACCCAATTATTAGTTGTCAATAAAGCACTATAGTGATTCATTGCTTTTCAATTGGATTCTATAGTGCTTTTTTATCCATAAATTAGGGAGTTTTGAGTATGAGAACAAATATTACTTATTATATGTCATCAGAGGAAAAAATCTATATTAAGGATGGAACAAATATTTATGAATTGAAAGATTTCCCACAGAAAGAGTTTGAATTGTGTTGGAAAAGTTTACAAAACAGGAATCATGAAGATATTGATAATAATTTAATTCCTTTAAGGGAAAGTTTAATAAAATTTTTGAATTCTATAGGTGCCTTTAATGTGGTTCGTAGTATTGAAGAACAACTGAATAATGTTGGATTAAATGGGTCTGGTAAATTTAGTAATTTTACTGTCGGTGTATGTGGTGACCAAGATCTTGTTAAATATTACTGTAAACAATATAACACGACTTATAATATCATTGAGATAAAAACATTTACAGAAAACTTTGATTTTGGTTTGATTTTATCTAGGGATAGTAATGTAAAACAGTATTTACAATATAATAGAAAATTATATTCTACAGGAAAGGTATTTGATAGCTTATTATTTTCACAATTTAGTTTTCTTATTGGTCCACATACTGTTCCGAAATATACTTCTTGTATTGAATGTATGCGTCTTCATGAAGTTGATAATAATTTTTATGGAAATATTTTAACTGAATTTGATAAGATTGACATTGATAGTCAAGAATTTATTCCTGAACTAATGCTGAATCTAGGGCTTTCTTTTTATGAGATACAAGTATTGAAACAAATCTTAAGTGATAGAAAAGATGCTGTAGAAGTTGAAAATTCTCAGAAAGTTTTATCCTATCAATTGTTAGAAGGAATTTGGGAAGAACATCATTTGTTAAAACATCCAAATTGTAGTTGTTGTTTTCCAAGAGAAATGGCGAATAAACAGATTTTTGAGGTAAATGTAAATGGTAATTAGAAAAGCTCATAGATCGATATTTGTAGATGAGAGATATGGTCTAATAAAAAATATTTATAATTTACCAACTTTTGCAGGTCTACCTAGAGTACATGTGAAAATGGCTTTTGGAGGAAATTATTTCACAGCGGGTTTTAATGCCAGTGGAGCTGGTATTACTGAACAGTCAGCGGAAAATTCTGCAATTGGAGAATATATCGAGAGATATTCTTGTCTACATCCTAGATCAGAAATAATTACTTGTGAATCAGACAGAAAAATATTACCATCAGTATTTAATGTGGGAGCTGATGATGGATTAGAAAATTATGATTGGATAAATGCTATCAATGTTATTGATTCGACTCAAGTTCAAATACCAATTGATTGTGTGTATTTGACGTATAGAAGCAAAGGTAATTCGTGGGTTACGACTTCGACTGGTGCAGCTTGTGGAGAAAGTTTAGACCAGTGTATGTGGAAAGGGATTGCAGAGATTTTTGAAAGAGATGCTTTTCAATACATATGGCGTAGGCAACTTTCTTGTCCTAAAATAGATATTCATGAAAATAGTGAACTAAAAGTATTTTTTGATAAATATATCAAATCTCCAAACATTGAGTTTTCTATTTATAAAATGGAGTTAGACTGGAATGTACCGGCAGTTTTTGGTGTAGCTAAATTTCCTAATGGTGGATGTGTAGTTGGAGCTAGTGTAAGACGTACGTGGATTGAAGCTTGTAAAAAAACATTAGTAGAACTTTCTCAGAGTGTTATCGGATATGCTGCATTAATTTTTGATCCCAAACGTGAAAATATTGTGGATTATTCATTGATTAACGAATATCAGGACCATTCATTATTATATCTGTCAGATGGGATGTCTACACATTTGACATTTTTAGATAATGGGGAACGATTCGCTTTACCAGATGAATTAATTGTTGAGAATGATAAAGGAATTGCGGAATATTTTATCGATGCGGTAAGACGGATTGGAAAAGCAGCTTATTTTGTAGATGTGACTTCTAAAGAGCTTAGTTCTTTAAATTGGTTAGTTGGTAAAACGATTATACCAGGTATGTTAGATATTGAACCGAATTTTATTAAATATTTAGAAGCTAATCGTTTAGCTGAGATTGATAAGAATCTGATTGATTTAGGATTACGAACAGAAAAAGAGCTGGGAAACCCTCAACCAACTGTTCCTCATCCATTTCCGTGATTGGAGGCTAAGATGGACGATTTTAAATTTACGATGATTAGTAACTATCATGCTTGTAAATTATCTGATGATGACTATTTATTGCAATTATTTCATCAGAATACAAAACATGGAAATCAGTACTTGATGAGGAATATGTTCCAATCTAGAACTTTGCTAAATAATAAAAATTTTTTAAAGGCTAGCTCTGTTAGAGAGAAGCAATACCCCCTCTGTGAAAAAGTTCAACTACAGAATCGAACAAAAGATCTATTGATGGATTATATGTATAATAGACGCTCACAAGTAAAGGAACCTGTTACAAATTATATTCTAACAGAAGAAATTATTTCGGATATTTTTTGGTCGGGTTATGGATTAAATTATAAACATACGAGGGTAGTTCCTTCAGGGGGAGCATTGTTTCCTCTTGAATTATATGGGGTTATTATGCAAGATGTAGGAAGGATAAAAAAAGGCCTATATCACTATAGTCCATCTTCTAATGCGTTGGAATTGATTTCAGAAGAAGAAGATGTTTTTTATATTGCTTCCTATATTATGATGTTACAAAATCTTGAGAATACCTCGCTAGTTCTGTTTACTACTGCTATTTTTAGTAGGATGACTTTTAAATATGATGCAAGGGCGTATAGGTATTTGTTATTAGAAGCAGGAGCAATGTTGCAGAATATTTCTCTAGTAGCTACTAAATATAAATTAGTTAGCACATGTATTGGTGGAACTGATGATAATAAAGTTGAAGAATTACTAGGGATTGATGGAATTAAGGAGAGCTTAGTTAATTGTTTACTCCTTACCAAAGATGGAAGTTGGCAATAAAATGAAATACTATACTATAAAAAGAGGTGAAAGAAGTTCTCACAGTACTATATATATTGTATGCTCTAATTTTGAAAAAGATAGATTTCATATCATGGAACATATGATTATGAGTTTTCTCTTCAAAAAAGACATTCAAGGCGTAGATGCAGTGACAACAGAAGACTTCATAAAGTTTAAAATTTTTAACCCGCTCATAGACTTACAGGAACTTATGAAAATTATTGATTCTGACTTGTGGTTTTCAGAAGAGTCATATTATTTTGCTTTGTCAGAAATAAAACAAGAGAATGCTTTAATTAGCTCTAACATCAGTAATTTGTTGAACAAAATTATTTGTACAAACTATAAACTAGGAGAGAATGTTCCATTTGAAAGTTATAAAGAGTGGTTTTATAAAGTATTATCTTCAATGAGTTGTATGACAATCTCTAATCAAATTGAAAAAAGTGCAGATTTCTCTGAATTAACAAGTAGTTCAAATAGGGGAGTTCTTAGCTATAATGATGTTGATTTCTTCTATTCATATATTAAGTTAGCATTTTCAGATATTCCCAACTTTTCTAGTTTTTATTTCTTACAAAATTTTTCGAATCATATTAATAAAAGATTGAAGAAGTTGAGGAATTCGGGTATTTATTATGCATTTTGCTTTTGTAAATATCATAGAGAATATGTAGAGTTTTTTATCGTTATTTCTATAAATAAAACAGTTCCAAATTGTTATGACTATATTATTGATGAACTAACTGCTATTTACAGAGCTTATGATTATCGTGAAAATCATGATACTGGAGTGCAGGAATTTAAAGAAGATTTGTGCGCAATATATTTGACAGATTCATTTATTGAGAGTAATATTCCCGAATTTACTTCTGTTCAAAGAGATTTTGTTAATAAAATAATTTTGATGTTGGGTGGTGATTAAAGTGAATAATGTTTTTGAAATATCAAATATTACCAAATCATTCAAAAATAAACAAATATTAAAAGGTGTTGACTTGGTTGTGAACAAGGGTGATATCATTGGACTTTTGGGTTTGAATGGTGAAGGAAAGTCCACTTTAATAAAAATAATTTTAGGTATACTTTCTCAAGATTCTGGGGAGGTTAAGAGGAATTTCGAGATTAAATCTGATGTTGGGGTTATGTTGCAGGAAATTTCTATGCCTGAGAAGATGAAGGTCTACGAATGGTTAGATATGGTGAAGCGCTTTTCAACCAATTCCAAATCAGTCGAAAGTGTTTTAGATAGTGTTAACTTAAGAACAGTGAAGAATAAATATTGTGACTCTTTATCAGGTGGACAACAAAGGCGAGTTCAATTTGCTACTGCGATAATTAATAATCCTAAAGTACTTATATTGGATGAACCAACAGTAGGGATGGATGTAGTATCAAAAAAAGCATTTTGGGAGACGTTAAACACATTTTCGTTCAGTAAGGATTTGACAATAATCTTGATTAGTCATGATATGGAGGAAGTTTCTGAGTTCTGTAACAGAGTACTTATTTTGTCAAAGGGGCTATTAGTTTCAGATAGTAAAATGACTAATGTTCAGGATAAAATCGAAAAACGCTCATCGTATTCAGTAGATAAGAGTCAAATAACTCAAAAACAATTAGAAGTAATTAAAAAATTTAGTTTTGAAGAGACTGATTCTGAAATAGAATTTAAGTATCAAATGATAGATGAAGTAGTATCTATAGGAAAAATTCCTATTTCGATTATAAAAAAGAATCAAAGTAATCTACGTCAATATTTTATGGAGGTATTAGAAAATGTTCCAAGCGAGTAGACTTTTCTTCTTAATATGGTTGGATATAAAAAGGGTTTTTAGAGATACCAAATATGTATTATTTATCATTGCTTTGCCTGTCATTTTTTATATTATATATACAGCGATTTTTCCTAAAAATGCTAATGTTAACGATGTACCGTGGTCAGAGTATTGTTTAATTTCTATGATTGCTTTTGGAATTATGGGGAATGCAATCAATCTCCTTGGTACTAAAATTGCAGATGAACGAAAAAAAAAATGGTATACTTATTTGAGAGTATCTCCAGTTAATTCTATTTACTATGTGATTAGTCATGTATTTTCATATTTGTTGATCTCAGTTGCTTTTACATTCCTTATGTTTGTAGTTGCCTACCTTTATAAAGGAATCAATTTAGGAGTACTTGAAACGATTAATATAGGAATTACACTAAATATTGGAAGTGTTGTATTTTTAATTATGGCCTTGCTAATCGGTAGATTAGATAGTTTGTCTCAACCAATCGGAACAATAACATATTTAGTGCTTTCTTTTTTGGGTGGTTTATGGATGCCAGTGGCAGCTATGCCAAAATTTCTTTCTCAGATTGCAACTTTCTTGCCATCGTATAACTACGCTCGCCTGGGGTGGCGATTGTTAGAAAATAAAGGTATTGATGTTAGATCTGTAACTATTCTCTTTATTTATATTATATGCTTCTTGGGAATCTATATCTTATTACAGAGAAAGGAGCAGGCTAATTAGGAGGCTTTTTTGAAAATAAACGAGTACTTTGGAAATATATCTAAATTAGAGAAAATGTTGTCCGAGTGGATTGATTTACCAGTCTCTTTAAACGTACGCTCAGCAGAAGCGAAAAATATAACATTTCTTTTTGAAAATTTTGGTGAGGAAGAGATTGTTAGTTTTTTTAAAGATAATATTCAACAGACTGAACATGCCGTTGTAGGTTATAGACAAGATGACACTTATGGAGATATATTAGGAAAATGCGACTATCAGGATGTGCTGTATTTTGAAGGTATTGGTGATAAGGTATATGCTTATGCTGACAATCTCACTTTGCGTCTAAAAAATAAGTTGTATGAGATAGAAGAGTTCAGCAAATTATATGTGAGAATTAGTAAATCTTTTATTGTTAATATATTAGTTGTAGAAAAAATTTATCCTTCTCTGAATGGAAAATTTCTCATTGAATTAACAGATGGTCAAAACTTAACGGTTTCTCGAAAATATAAAAAACAATTTTTAGAGTACTTGGGGGATTAGTGGTGAAATACTTAAAAAAACTTCTACTCTTGCTTTGCATTGGTGCAATCTATAATCTATATTTTACTCTTATAAATTCAGGTTTAACGTCTTGGATCAATATTATTATATTCATAGTATTTGGATATGTTGAAGTACTTGCTTTAGAGTTGTTATTTAAATACTCCATTAAATTTCAGAAAAGCATCTATATCCAAATACTTACTATATTTTTAATATCTAGTATAGTTGAAATAGCATATATGCTGGTTACTGGTTTGAGTTTTACTATAGCGATTCATTTTGTTTTGCTAGGAATACCTGTTACAATCATTGGTTTATTGTATTGGAAATATCATGTTGATAAAATTGAAAAATTATTAAGAGACAAAAAATCTAATCTATCGAATTGATTTTCATGATTAACATTGCTATTCGAGTTTCTAAATTACATAAGCTCCGAAAACTCATTTTTGATAACCTCTTGATAACCCTTTGTCTGAAATAATAGGTTAGAAGTGATAAGAAACGAATAAAGTATCTAATAGGTGCTTGGAATTACTGACATTTATCAAAGAATGATAAATGAGATAAAAAACCAGGTCTTAAAAAAGCTCGTAAAGCTTCACAATTCTCAAAACGTTAATCCGTTTTTCAGATTTGTACAAAAGAACACTCTTTGGGGTGTTCTTTTTTGCTTTTGAAAAAAATTATTGGAGTAGGATTTTAGAGAAGGGACTCAAAATACAGTCATGTGCCTCTTAAAATGCCTGAAAGAGTCTTAGTGTCCTATAAAAGGGAAAAGTAATAGAAGGTGATTTGATGCTTAAATAGAGCCTGTGAGAGCGTCTACTAGAATAAATCAAAAAAACTTAAAAAACATATTGACAGTATAGATGAAGTTTAGTATACTAAATAAGCTGTTGTTTGAGGCAGCAAATATTTCAAAAATGCTTTGAAAAAAGTTCAAAAAACTTCTTGACAAAGCGTTGAAGAAATGATAAACTAATATAGCTGTTGTTCGAGAGGGTGACAGAAACAAGT
>URYK01000063.1 GCA_900552125.1 uncultured Solobacterium sp.
TCATAATGCACCGATTGAATCGCTAGAGGCGCACCGAAGTATCCGCCATTTGCAACATTTACTCCATATCATCAAGACATTGAATGTAATATTACAAATAAGAAAGCAATATTAAAAGCTATTAAGGAGTTATCTTATCGTTTAGGGAAAGATCGTGTTATTGTACGTTATGATCCAATTTTATTAACTCCTAAATATACGATTGAATATCATAAGAAGGCTTTTGAGAAACTATGTAAGGAGTTAAACGGATATGTCAATCATATAATTATATCGTTTGTGGATTTATATAAAAATACAAAAGAAAATCAATCTACAATGCAGATGTTAAAATTGGAAGAAAAAGAAATGATAGAAATTGCGAAAGTTCTAGGCCCAATTGCGAAACAGAATGATATTCGAGTTACGACATGCGCAGAGAATATTGATTTAAGAACATATAATATAGAAAAAGGTTTATGTGTTGATAGAAAAGAATTAGAGAAAATAGTGCATCATTCATTAGATCATATCAAAGGCAAAGGAGTACGTGCACAATGTGCATGTATGCAAACAGTAGATATTGGAGACTATAATTGCTGTGCACATGGATGTAAGTATTGTTATGCCAATTATAATTCATCCTTGATTCAGGATAGAATGAAGCTACATGATTCTAACAGCAGTGTATTGTTAGGACATATTGGAAAAGAAGATCATATTGTGATAAGAGAGGAAAAAAGGATTCGACAGATATCTTTTTTAGAATAAAATGTAAAAATTAATTAAGAAAATTCAATTTTCTATTGTAAATAGTTCTAAAGTCTAGTAGAATAGAAATGTATTGACATACAGCTTGTATATACCTTGTGATATGGACAGGGAGTTTCTAGCCGCTAACCGTAAAAGAGCGGACTACAAGCAAACAATTACTCTTTCTTTTTGTTCAAAGGCGTACTTGTTTGCTTATAGTGCAAGCAGGTACGTCTTTATTTGTGTAGGAGGTCTTACTTATGGTCTTAAGAAGATACGCTATTACAAATTTAAATCAAAATGTTTTTTATTGTACACGTTGATAACATCAATGTGTGCTTTTTTATTTGAAGGAGGAAAAAGAAATGAGTAAAAACAAACCTGTAGTCAGTATTTTAATGGGGAGCCGTTCTGATTTGCCAACGATGGAAAATTGTTTCCAGCAATTAAAAGAATTTGGTATTCCTTTTGAAGCACATGCGCTTAGCGCACATCGAACACCTAATGAAGTAATTCATTTAGCAGAAACTGCAAAAGAACGTGGAATTAAAGTTATGATTGCTGCTGCAGGGGGAGCTGCTCATTTAGGAGGAGTCATCGCGTCAAGTACAACTCTTCCTGTAATCGCTGTTCCTATTCAAACAAGTGCATTAGGGGGAATGGATTCATTATTGTCAACTGTACAGATGCCAGGAGGAATTCCGGTCGCAACAGTCGCAATTGGAAAAGCCGGCGCAAAAAATGCCGCAATTCTAGCTGCACAGATCTTAGCGTTAAGTGATGAAGAAATGGCAGAAAAAATGGTAGAGTTTAAGAAATCAATGGCAGAAAAAGTAATTAAAGATTCTGTAATTGAAGTGGAGTAGGAGAAGAAATATGAATTATCGTGTATATGTAAAAAAGAAAGAAGCATTTCAAGTAGAATCTGATTCAATGTTTCATGAATTGAAACAGAATTTAAATCTACAGGGATTAACAGGTGTACAGTTATATAACGTATATGATGTATTCTATGGCGATGACCATGATATAGCTTTATTAAAAGATAAAGTTCTAAGCGAAAAAGTGACAGATGAAGTATTTGATTCTATTGATTTAGAAGGAAAATTATATATTGCTTATGAATGCTTACCTGGACAATATGATCAGCGTGCAGATAGTGCTCAGCAGTGTTTAATGTTATTGAACAATAAACAAGATGTTGTGATTAAAAGCGGACGTATTGTAGTGATAGATGGTACTGTTTCAGATGAAGAAATGGACACAATTCGTAAATATTTAATCAATCCAGTAGAAATGAGAGAAAAAGATCTTTCTGTTCTTGTTAATGAAGAAGATGTTGAAATTGAACCAGTTCCAGTATTGGAAGGTTTCTGTGAATTAGATGAAGATGGCTTACAGAAACTGCGCAGTGAACAGGGATTGGCTATGACACTTGCAGATGTAAAACATATTCAGAAATATTTTAAAGAAGTTGAACATCGTGATTTAACACTAACAGAATTGAAAGTATTAGATACTTATTGGTCAGATCACTGTCGTCATACAACATTTGAAACTATTCTTCAGAATGTGAAGATTGAAGCAGGAGCTTTACAGGAAACAATTCAAAAAGCATATGACCTATACTTATCTTTACGTGATAAAGTACACGGAAATCAAAAAGTCATGACATTGATGGATATGGCTACTATTGCAGGCAAATATCTTCGTAAAGAAGGAAAGCTTGATGACATGGAAGTCAGTGATGAAATCAATGCATGTTCTATTGAAATAACTGTTGATGTGGATGGTAAAGATGAAACATGGCTATTGATGTTTAAAAATGAAACTCATAATCATCCAACTGAAATTGAACCATTCGGTGGAGCTAGTACTTGTATCGGTGGGGCAATTCGTGATCCACTTTCTGGAAGAAGCTATGTATATCAGGCAATGCGTATTACTGGTGCTGGTGATATTACAAAAGATATTAAAGATGCATTACCAAATAAATTACCACAAAGCCGTATATCAAAAGGAGCTGCGGCAGGGTACTCCTCATATGGTAACCAGATTGGTCTAGCAACTACTTATGTAAAAGAAATCTTTGATGAAGGTTATGTTGCGAAACGTATGGAAGTAGGGGCAGTTGTTGGGGCTGCACCAAAAGAAAATGTTGTTCGTAAGAAACCACAGCCAGGGGATATCGTTGTATTAATTGGAGGAGCTACTGGACGTGATGGAGTTGGAGGAGCTACTGGTTCTAGTAAGGAACATAATGATACTTCTCTTACAAAATGCTCTAGTGAAGTACAAAAAGGGAACGCACCAATTGAAAGAAAACTACAGCGTTTATTCCGTAATCCAAAAGCTACACGTTTGATCAAAAAGGCTAATGACTTTGGGGCAGGTGGAGTCAGTGTTGCGGTAGGTGAAATTGCGGATGGATTACGTATCGACTTAGATAAAGTTCCAGTAAAATATAGTGGTTTATCAGGTACTGAACTAGCAATTTCCGAATCTCAGGAACGTATGGCAGTTTTAATTGAAAAAGATACATTTGATGAATTCAAACAACTAGCTTACGAAGAAAACTTAGATGCTTGTATTGTTGCAGAAGTAAGCGAAGAAAGACGTCTTGTAATGACATTCCAAGGAAAAGAAATCGTTAATATATCACGTGATTTCTTAGATACAAATGGTGTACGTGGTCTACAAGATGTAATTGTTAAAGAAGGATTGCAGACAAAAGATCCTTTCCATAGTGAAGTTACTTCTATTAAAGAAAATTTAAGACAGCCAAATGTTGCTTCTCAGATCGGTTTAGCTGAAATGTTTGATGCATCTATTGGTAAATCAACAGTATTAATGCCATTTGGAGGTAAATACCAGTTAACTGAAACTGAAGGAAGCGTACAGAAATTGCCAGTATTTGGATTCACAAATACTTGTAGTATTATGACTCATGGATATCATCCAGAAGTTTCATCTTATTCACCTTACTTAGGTGCTAGCTATTCTGTAGTGGAAGCATTAGCTAGAGTTGTTGCGATGGGTGGTAATTATAAAACTTGTCGTCTAACAAATCAGGAATATTTTGAACGTTTACAGAATGATCCTGAAAAATGGGGTAAACCAATGCAGGCATTACTGGGATTGATTGAAGCAGAAATGGCATTTGAAACTCCAGCGATTGGTGGAAAAGATTCCATGTCTGGAACATTTAATGATATCAGTGTTCCACCTACTTTAATTACCTTTGCAGTAACAACGGAAAAAACTGAAAATATTATATCTCCAGAATTTAAAAAAGCAGGATCTTATGTATACTATGTAAAACATGATCCTAATGAAAATATGACTCCTAATTATGAACAGTTAAAAGACAACTTTACAAAAGTGCATGACTTGATTCATAATCACACAATTATTTCAGCATCTACAGTAAAATTTGGTGGGTTAGCAGAAGCTTTATGTAAAATGAGCTTTGGAAATAAACTAGGTGTTGAAGTTCAAACAACAGAAAATATTTTTGATATAAGTATTGGTAGTATCGTTGTAGAAAGTACAAAAGAAATACATGATGAAGCCTTTGTATTGCTTGGGAAAACAACAAACAATGACAATATCCGTATTAATGAAGAATGCATTTCTATTGAGGAAGCAATCGCAGTATGGTGTGAACGCTATAATAACATCTATCCAATGCGTGTAGATGAAGAAAAAGGTAATATTCAAACTAGTGAATATGTAGCTGATGAAAAGAAAAAAGCTAAGAAAACAATTGAAAAACCAAAAGTTATTATTCCTGTATTCCCTGGTCAGAACTGTGAATATGATACAATGCAACAGTTTGAAAGAGCAGGAGCTGAAGTAGAAATTTATGTATTTAATAACTTAAATGTCGAAAGTATTGAACGTAGCCTAAAAGAATTAAGTGGAAAAATTGCATCTGCACAAATTTTAATGGTTGTAGGTGGATTCTCTAGTGGAGATGAACCGGATGGAAGCGGAAAATACATCGCAAATGTATTAAGTAATCCACAAATTAATCAGGCAGTACAGACTTTACTGGCAAATGACGGTTTGATCTTAGGTATCTGTAATGGATTCCAGGCATTGATCAAATCAGGATTATTACCATATGGAGATGTGACTAAATTATCAGAAGATTCACCAACATTGTTTAGAAATAATATTAATCGTCACGTTTCCCACATGGCCACAACAAAAATTACTTCTAATAAATCTCCTTGGTTATCAAGCTTTACACCAGGGCAGACACATACAATTGCCGTATCTCATGGAGAAGGTAAATTTGTGGTAAGCGAAGAAGTTGCGAAAGAATTATTTGAAAATGGACAGGTCGCAACACAGTATGTTGACTTTGATGGTAATCCAACAATGAATGGTGAGTTTAATATCAATGGTTCTTACTATGCAATTGAAGGTATTACTTCAAAAGATGGAAGAATCTTCGGTAAAATGGGACATAGTGAACGTTATGAAGATGGATTGTTTAAAAATATTGAAGGAGATAAATTACAGAATATTTTCGAAAATGGTGTAAATTATTTCCGTAATAAAGATTAAAGAGAGGGTAAAAAAATGAGTGATAAATATAGAGAAGCCGGCGTTGATTTAGAAGCTGGATATGAGTCTGTACGTCTTATAAAAAGTCATGTCGCAAGAACAAAAGTAAAAGGGGCAATTGATTCTATTGGCGCATTTGGCGGAATGTTTGATTTATCCGCATTACAGATGAAAGAACCGGTATTAGTTAGCGGTACCGATGGGGTAGGTACTAAACTAATGATTGCGTTTGAAATGGACAAACATGATACAGTTGGTATTGATGCTGTCGCAATGTGTGTAAATGATGTTTTGGTACAAGGGGCAGCACCAATCTTCTTTCTAGATTATCTGGCAGTTGGGAAAAATGAACCACAGAAAATTGAACAGCTTGTAAAAGGGGTAGCTGATGGCTGTGTTCAGGCTGAATGTGCATTAATTGGTGGCGAAACTGCTGAAATGCCAGATATGTATGATGTAAATCATTATGATATTGCAGGATTCTGTGTTGGGGCAGTAGATAAATGCAATTTATTAGATGGACAGAAAATTGAAGAAGGAAATGTATTAATTGGTTTACCAAGCAGTGGGGTACATTCTAATGGGTTCTCACTAATTAGAAAAGTGTTATTAAAAGATGCGAAACTTGATTTACATAAAGAATATGAAGAAATTGGAAATCAGAAACTTGGGGATGTATTATTAACACCAACAAAAATTTACGTAAAAGCTATCAAACATCTATTAGGAAAAGTAGATATCAAGGGAATGAGTCACATTACAGGCGGAGGATTCTATGAAAACGTACCTAGAATGCTAAAAGAAGGGCAAGGTGTAGAAATTGATATCAATTCTTATCCTCATAAGCCTATCTTTGATATGATTGCGAAATATGGCAACATTTCAACAAAAGAAATGTGTAATGTATTCAATATGGGAATTGGATTCATTATGGCAGTTGATAAAAATGATGTAGAGAAAGTACAGAGCTTATTAAAAGAAATCGGTGAAGAATCTTATGTCATCGGTAAAGTCACAAATAGCGGAAGTGTGGATCTAACATGGTAAACATTGCGATATTTGCGAGTGGAAATGGTTCTAATTTTGAACAGATCATAAATGAAATTCAGAATGGAAATTTAGATAATGCGATTTGTAAAATCTTAATTGTGGATAAGGAAAATGCATATGCAAGAGAACGTGCTAAACGATTGAACATTCCATGTGAGTTTGTTAATCCAAAGGATTATAAGGGGAAAGAACCATATGAAACATATATTCTAAAGCTATTAAAAGAACAGAATGTACAGTTAATTGTTTTGGCAGGATATATGCGTTTTATCGGTAAAGTTTTACTAGAAGCTTATCCAAGAAGAATTATCAATCTACATCCAGCATATCTTCCTAATTTCCCTGGAGCTCATAGTATTCAAGATGCGTATGAAGCAAAAGCAGAATTTACAGGAGTTACCGTTCATTTTGTAGATGAAGGAGTAGATACTGGAGAAATCATTCATCAGGAAAAAATAATCATTGACCCAGAGTGGTCACTAGAAGAATTAGAAAAACATGTACATGCAATGGAATATGACATGTTCCCAAAAGTAATTAAGCATGTATGTGAAATGATAGAAAGTGAGGAAGCATAATGAAAAGAGCATTAGTCAGTGTTTCAGATAAGACAAATCTAGTGGAATTTGTATCTGGTCTAGTTGAATTAGGCTATGAAATCATTTCTACTGGAGGAACAAAAAAAGCATTAGAAGAAGCAGGTATTTCTACTATTGGTATTTCTGATGTGACAGGTTTTCCAGAAATCATGGATGGACGTGTAAAAACATTACATCCAAATGTTCATGGAGCATTACTTTGTGTACGTGATAACCCAGAGCATGTAAAGCAAATTAATGAATTAGGTATTCAATACATTGATCTAGTATGTGTAAACTTATATCCTTTTAAAGAAACAGTATTAAAACCAGGTGTAAGTCATGAAGAAATTATTGAAAATATCGATATTGGCGGACCAAGTATGTTAAGAAGTGCTTCTAAAAACTATCGATATATTCCTGTTATTTGTGATCCTAATGATTACGATACTGTATTAAATGAATTACGTGAACATGGGGAAACAAGTTTAGAAACAAGAGAAAAATTAGCAGCTAAAGTATTCCGTCATACTGCAAGCTATGATACAATGATTGCTTCTTATTTAACAGAAAAAACAGGAGAAAAATATCCGGAAAAATTCACATTGACTTTTGATAAAGTTCAAGATTTACGTTATGGTGAAAATCCTCACCAGAGTGCGGCTTTCTATAAAGGTATGAATCCTCAATATTCACTTGCGAATGCAAAACAGTTACATGGAAAAGAATTATCCTATAATAATATTCAGGATGGTAATGCCGCAATTGAAATCCTGAAAGATTTTGAAGGACAGCCAGCTGTAGTTGGTGTTAAACATATGAATCCATGTGGAGTAGGAATCGGGGATACAATTGAAGAAGCATGGGATAAAGCATATGAAGCAGATCCTGTGTCTATTTTTGGTGGAATTGTAGCATTTAATGAACCAATTAATAATGCGATTGCGGAAAAATTATCTAAGATTTTCTTGGAAATTATTATCGCACCAGCATATGTAGAAGATGCGTTTGAAATCTTATCTAAGAAAAAGAATATTCGTTTGTTGCAGCTAGACACAACATTAAGTGTAAATGCAAAATATAAAGTAACGAATGTAAATGATGGATTATTAGTACAGGATATTGATGATCATCAAATTACAGAAGAAGATTTACGTTGCGTAACAAATCGTAAACCAACAGAAGAAGAAATCAAACAATTGCTGTTCGCATGGAAAGTAGTAAAACATGTAAAATCTAATGCCATTGTATTGGTAAAAGACAATATGACAATTGGAGTTGGTGCAGGTCAAATGAATCGTGTAGGTGCAGCTAAGATTGCAATTGAGCAGGCACAGGAAAAAGCTAAAGGTTCAGTTATGAGTTCTGATGCATTCTTCCCAATGCCAGATACTGTAGAAGAAGCAGTAAAAGCTGGGGTAACAGCTATTATTCAGCCAGGTGGTTCTATCAAAGATCAGTTATCTATTGATGTATGTAATGAACATGGCATTGCAATGGTATTTACAGGAGTTCGTCATTTTAAACATTAAAAAATATCAAAGCTGGTGATTTCAATGGAGGAATCATTGGCTTTTTTTCTTGTTAATTTGAAAAGTCATGTAAATGATGTTATAACGCTATTGAAAAGTCATATATATTCTCATTTACTATATTATGTTTTTTGATGCAAATGTAGTAAATAATAAAGAAAATAACCTTCTTTGATACATAAAGTATAAAGAAGGTTTTAGTAAGAGTATTAGTGATGTATAAAGAGAAGTATTATTGTTAATATTCAGATTCATTTTCTTCAAATAATCTATATGGATTATTACCATTTCTTATTTCATATACTAAATAAATAATTAATACTATAGTTCCTACATATGCAATAATATCAGCAAGTTTCATGTTCTTTTCCTCCCTATCGTTATAATCATTTTAGGTTTGATGGCTTGTTTATATACATTTTTTGTCCGACAAATTTCTATAAAAGATGAATTCAACATAGAAATTAAAGTGTCATTTAACCTTCAATACACTAATAGATATCTTATGGCTATATAATAAAACACATTATTACATAATAAATGTAATAATTGAAAAATACTATAAATTTAATCAATAAAAAAGATTTCATCTCTATAAATTTAGTTAATTTATAGAATAAGAAATCTTTAAATAAAATATTCATTTATTATTTATTAAATTCCATACAACTTTCTCTTTCCACAAACTGATAAGGGACAATAATTTTAGTTGCATATAAATTAGGATGTTCGATATGTTTAATAAGCTGTGAAGCAGCTTCCATGCCTAACTGTTGAGCATTGATATCAATACAAGTTAATTGAGGATGTGTCATCCGTGAAAATAATGAGTTGTTAAAACCTATTAATGATATATCCTGAGGTATACGTAAACCTTTAACACTTATTTCTTTTTCTAATAATAATGCATACATATCGTCACAGACTAAGATGGCACTAGGACGATCTTCTTTACATAAAAGCTGCTGAATTTTTATACAATTTTCTTCTATATTAGATGTTAAACTTAGACAATAATCATCACGATAAGGAATATTGTTAGAAGTTAAAGCTAAAAGATATCCTGCTTTACGATCATTAGAAAATACTTTATTATCATCAGCACCAATATAACCAATGCGTTGATGCCCCTTTTTAATTAAATATTCACAAGCTTCTCTTGCTGCTTGTACATTATCATTATCAACATAAATAGTATCATTGATCAAACGGGTAGCTTTACCAATAAGCACAAATAATAAATTTTCTTCATACATGTAATCCATGATAGTATCTTCAATGTTTGAATATAAAAAGATAAAACCATCGGCTTTTGCGGTTCGAATACTTTTTATAAGTTCATGCTCATCTGCACCTGTGATGATTGTCAAAGTATATCGTTTATGATTACAATATTGACCGATTCCTCGTATTGCCTCCAAATAAAAAGGATTGGCATATATTTCGTTTTGTGGAGACATTGGAAAAACAACTCCAATCGTATGAGTTTCCTGTTGAATAACAGAATCCCGTTCATAACCTAAAGTATCCATTGCCTCACGAACTCTTTTTTTAGTTTCTTCAGATATGGACGGATGATTTCTACAAGTTCTTGAAACAGTAGAACAAGATACTTTTGCAAGTTTAGCTACATCTTTGATTGTTACAGCCATAATAACACCTTCTTCTCCTTCATTGTAGAAACTAGAAAGAGATATGTCAACATAATTGCGTAAACTATTGTGCAATTTTATGCAATTATTTGCATAAAATATTGCGCAAAAAGATGAAACTATATATATACTAACTCTATGAACGAGTTGAAAACGTTTCCATTACACTTTATAATAGATTCGTGAATAATCTCATTATTTATAGAGCAACATGTTTTATCATAGGTTTCCTTTGTATTTTACTATGAGATAGGAAAGCTCTTTTTATAAGGAAACATGATGTTTGAGATTTTAATGTAGTGAAAGAATGTGAAAGCATCAAAATGTATTAAAAGGTAAAAATGAAGAGTAGTACCTAATCATTTCGCGATATTTATGGAGGAATAGATATGAGAAAAAGTGGAATACTGCTTCCGATAGCATCACTGCCAAGCTCTTATGGCATTGGATGTTTTGATCAGGAAGCATATCGGTTTATAGATCATTTAAAAAAAGCAGGGCAATCTTATTGGCAGATTTTACCGCTAGGACCTACTGGGTATGGGGATTCTCCCTATCAGTCATTTTCAACTTTTGCGGGAAATCCTTACTTTATATCATTGGATGAACTGGTAGAGTTGGGATGGCTTACCAAAGAAGAATTACCGGAAAAAAATATTCATGAAAAAGAAGTAGATTATTTATATTTATATGAAACACGATTTTCCTTATTATATAAAGCTTATGAACGAAGTGATATTGAACATGATAAGAATTTCCAAAATTACTGTGAAAAAGAAAGTAGCTGGCTAGAAGATTATTCGCTTTTCATGGCTATCAAAGATTCTTTAGAAGGAAAATCATGGGAGTATTGGCCAGATGATCTTCGTTTGCGAAAAGAGGATGCCTTAAAGAAACAGCGAAAAGAATTAGAACAGAAAGTTAAGTTTTATCAATTTATTCAATATCTATTTTGGATACAATGGAGAAAAATAAAAGCATATGCGAATAAAAATGGAATAGAAATAATTGGTGATATTCCAATTTATGTTGCTTATGATAGTGCAGATACCTGGGCTAATCCAAATTTATTTCAATTAGATATAGAAAGAAGGCCAGAAGCTGTAGCAGGAGTTCCTCCAGATGGATTCTCTGCAGATGGTCAGTTATGGGGAAATCCATTATATCGCTGGGAAGAACATCAAAAAACAGGCTATCAATGGTGGATTGAAAGAATTCGTTATTGTACAGAAATCTATGATGTTGTTAGGATTGATCATTTCCGAGGCTTTGATGAATATTACTCCATACCTTATGGAGATAAAAATGCAAGACGAGGGCGATGGGAAAAAGGCCCTGAATATGCTTTGTTTGAAGAAATAAAGAATCATTTAGGAAATCTAAATATTATCGCAGAGGACTTAGGTTATCTAACAGATTCAGTTAAAAAATTAGTAACAAAATGTGGTTTTCCGGGTATGAAAATCTTAGAGTTTGCTTTTGACTCTAGAGATTCTAGTGGTGCAAATGATTATCTTCCTCATAACTACGATAAAAACTGTGTAGTATATACAGGAACTCACGATAATGAAACAATGATGGGATGGTTTTCTTCTATACAGCCAGAAGAAAAAGAAACCTTTAAAAAATATTTATGTACAAATGCTAATGATGATAAACTATTATTGAGAAAAAGTATAGCCTTGGCAATGCAAAGTGTTGCGGATTGGTGTATCCTGCCAATACAGGACTGGTTAGGATTAGATAACCATGCTCGAATCAATACACCTTCAACACTAGGCGGAAATTGGAAATGGCGTTTAACAAAAGAACAGTTTACTAAAGAACTTGAAGAAGAAATCGCAAGCTATACGAGACTATATGGCAGAAGTAAATTAGTGAAATAGGCGAAGTCTAAAGACCTCGCCCCTTCCCAAACGCAGCGGGCA
>URYK01000064.1 GCA_900552125.1 uncultured Solobacterium sp.
TATTGTTTCCAAAAGAATCTTTGTATCGAATTTGAATGTCCCATTTGTTAGTTATCGGATTCTTCTTCGCTGTTGCCATTTTGATCATCCTCCTTATTCACGTTTGACTCACTGAAATAAAGAATATCATTTAAATATTCAAAAGGAATTCTACCTCTAATAGTAAGCTTGTTCATTTTTTCTAGTTTTTCATTCGCTTCGTGAATGATTTTGTATGCTTTACTAATAGATACATCTAACATTTCAGCTACATCTCCTGCTCTTAATAAGATTTTCTTTGCCATTGATAATCACCTCGCTTTCTTATGTATTGATTAATATTCGGGACCCATCAGTGATTATCTTTTTATATATTTATATGAAAATCTTATATTTCATATTGTAAAGAGTTCTGTTGGAGTTGTCAACAATTATTTTATATATTTATATGATTTGCTTATATTTTATATATATACTTATTTTTATATGAAATTATGATATAATGATAAATAATACTTAAAAAGGTGGAAGACAATATGAGTTTCGGAAATAGATTACAACAATTAAGAAAAGATATGAACATGACACAAAAAGAGTTTGCGGATTTATTAGAAATTCCTCAGCCTTCTGTATCAGCCTATGAAAATAATAAGAATACACCTAACCAAGACATCCTTGTTACTATTGCAAAAAGATGTAATGTTTCATTAGATTGGTTATGCGAAATATCAAACAATAAAAAATCGATCACATCCATGGATGATGTCGTCGACTTTCTATTTGAATTACTAGAAATTAGCGAACTAGGATTTGAAATCGAAGTAAATAGACGTCCTTATAATGATATAGAGGCCGAAGATGATCGTTACTATGCACAGCTAACAGTTTATGGAAATGACTCTTATTCCGAAAATGCCACATTAGTAGAAGCAATTAACGAAATCAACCAAGCCTACAATAAGCATAAAAACTATTTAATGGATGATTTATATTATCAAAATCAAAAAGAACTTATCAAAGAGAAATATCAAGCTATTTTAACAAAAGAAAAGCTTCCTGAATTATCTCTAGAAGAGCAATCCAAGAAGCAATTAGAATATCTACAAAATGTAATGCAACGTAATAAAGAAAAAATTGAATTAGATAGAAAAAAGCGTGAAGAAAAATAACAATAAATAGGAGAAATAAAATGGCTGACTTTAACAAACTTTTTAAAGATTCTTTATCAAAAGTAGGAGAATTAACAAAAAATGTAGATTTAAACGAATTAGCTTCTAAATCAAGCGAACTAGTGAAAAGCTCTACAAAAACTATTGCAGATACTGCTGGAAGTGTAATAAATGCTTCTGTAGAAAAAACACAAGAGCTAGCAAGTTTGGCATCAGATAAAATTTCAGAAATAGAGATCACTCCACAAGATGTATTGGTACGTGCTTTACATGTTCCAGGAGTCAAGATTGAAAGAAGTGAATTCTTATTTAAAGAATTAATTAAATATTATCCAGAAGAACAAGTATTAAAAGCTATTTCTTCCAATCCAGCATCTATGGGAATACCAAGAGAAAAAATTAACGAAATAGCAGATCAAGTCATAGAATATGAAACAAACAAAGTTTCCGCTATTTCTTTTGCAGCAGGAATTCCTGGGGGATTTGCAATGGCTGCAACAATACCTGCAGATGTCGCTCAATATTTTGGTTTCCTTTTACGTGTAATGCAAAAATTAGCATATTTATATGGATTCCAAGAGTTTGAATTGAGTGAAAATAACATCAGCGATGAAACGATGAATCAATTACTTATTTTTCTAGGTGTCATGTTTGGTGTTAATGGAGCAAATCAAGGTGTCAAGATTATTGCAGAAACTGCAGGAAATAAAGTGTCGAAAACTTTAGCACAAAAAGCTTTAACTAAGACAACTTTATATCCAATTGTAAAAAAAGTAGCGACAACACTTGGATTTAAAATGACAAAAGATGTATTTGCTAAAGGTGTATCCAAAGTTGTTCCTGTTGTAGGTGGTGCGGTTAGTGGAGGATTAACATATCTTACCTTCAAGCCTTGCGCAATCAAGCTAAAAGATAACTTCAAATCATTAAATCTATCAGATCCTGAATTTTATAGTTCTCTAACATTAGAACTAGAAAATTAAAATAAAAATAAATTTTAAAAGTATAAAAAAACATATTCTACATTACTCTTTACAGTAGTATACACAAATAGTATGTACTCAAAATGTACCCAACGGTATCAACAAACACAAAAAAAGCCTTTATTTAAAGGCTTTTTTGCTATCTGTATACTATTCGAACTCAATTGTTCCAGGAGGCTTACTTGTAATATCATACACTACTCGATTTACATGTTTAACCTCATTTACGATACGATTACTGATTACATCTAATACTTCATATGGAATCTTAGCCCAATCTGCTGTCATACCATCAATAGATGTTACTGCACGAATTGCTACTGCATAATCATAAGTACGCTGATCTCCCATAACACCTACAGAACGCATATTTGTTAAGCAAGTAAAGTACTGCCAGATTTCTTTCTGCAATCCTGCTTTAGCAATTTCTTCACGAAGAATATAATCAGATTCACGAACGATTTCTAATTTTTCTTCTGTAATATCACCTAATACACGAATACCAAGACCTGGTCCTGGGAAAGGCTGACGCCATACCATTTCATCAGGTAATCCTAATTCTGTACCTAATGCACGAACTTCATCCTTAAACAATGTATTTAATGGTTCAATCAATTTAAACTGCATATCTTCTGGCAATCCGCCAACATTGTGATGGGATTTGATTGTTTGTGCCGTTTTTGTACCGGATTCGATTACATCGGTATATAGTGTACCCTGTGCTAACCATTTGATATTTTCACCAGAAGTAAGTTTCTTAACTTCTTCATCAAATGTATACACGAATTCATTACCAATAATTTTGCGTTTCTTTTCTGGATCACTTACACCAGCTAATTTACTTAAGAAACGATCTTTTGCATCGATCTTCACTAAGTTGATATTCATTTCACGACCAAATGTCTCCATAACACTTTCCGCTTCTCCTTTACGAAGAAGACCATGATCAATGAACATACAAATTAGCTGATCACCAATTGCCTTATGCAATAATGCCGCAACTACAGATGAATCAACACCACCACTTAATCCTAATAATACTTTATCAGAACCAACAGTTGCGCGGATTTTTTCAATTTCCATATCTACGAAACTATGCATAGACCAGTCATTGTTGGCTTTACATACTTCAAATACGAAGTTTTTAAGAATATCATTTCCATACTCAGAATGACGAACTTCTGGATGGAACTGTAATGTATAAATTTTCTTTTCTTCATTACTTGTGGCAGCATATGTACATGTATCACTTGATGCATCTTTTACATAACCTTCTGCTAATTTATCTACCTGATCTCCATGACTCATCCAAACGATTTGTTTTTTAGGAAGACCTTTAAATAATAAAGAATCAGATTCAACAGTAATTTCAGTTCTTCCATATTCTTTTGCTTCACAAGCTTTTACACTTCCGCCATTCATATAATGTGTCATCTGCATTCCATAACAAATACCTAAAATAGGAATACCAGATTCAAAAATAGCTGGATCGCATTTAAATGCATTTTCATCATAAACACTATTTGGTCCACCAGAGAAAATAATTCCCTTAACATCACCAAATGCTTTGATTTCTTCTAATGTTAGAGTATGAGGGTGTAATTCTGAATAAACACCAAACTCACGGATACGTCGTGCAATTAACTGGTTATACTGACTACCAAAGTCAAGTACAATAATCTTATCAGCCATGAAAAACCTCCTTATTAAGAAACCGATACTAGTTAGATGTATAGTATCGGCGGCATAGAAACGTTGTTATTTCCATGTATAATCATATCATTATTTTTTTAATTTTAAAATATATTTCTACATAAATTGTGGCAATGCAAAGTAAATCACAAAGATTACCATTAATACCCAAACTGTAATGTGGATTTCTTTGATTTTTCCTGCCGCAACCATCGCAATAGCATAAGCAATAAAACCAAATGCAATCCCATTAGAAATAGAATATGTTAGAATCATCATAACAATAGTAATGAAACCTGCAATTGCATACACCATTTCATCCCATTCAATTTCTTTCAGCTGCTGAGCCATTAAAATACCAACGATTACTAGTGCCGGTGCAGTTACCGCATTTGTAACAGCAGATAATACGATTGGTGAGAATAAAATAGACACAAAGAATAAGATACCAGTAGTACATGCAGTTAATCCTGTTCTACCACCAACTTCAACACCAGATGTAGATTCTACGAAAGATGTAACGGTAGATGTACCTAAAGCAGCACCTGCCACAGTACCAATTGCATCCGCAAGTAATGCACGTTCTACATTTTCCAATTCACCTTTTTCATTTACTAAACCAATTCGATTCGCTACCGCAACTAATGTTCCTGCTGTATCAAAGAAATCAACGAATAGGAAAGAGAAGATAATAACAAAAGCTTTTAACGGATTCGCAAATAGCTCTCCCATTCCTTCCATAAATGAACCTGCTGCCTGCATTTCAAAGTTTACTTCAAACATGCTTTCAGGCAATGCTGGCATTCCTTCCAAACCAAATACACTACCACAGATAATTCCTACTACTGCAGTAATAACCATCCCTACAAATACAGCTGCTGGAACTTTTTTCACAATTAGCGCAATGGTAATGATAATACCAAATAAAGCTAATAAAACTGTAGGATCCGCAAAATTTCCAATTGTCACAAAAGTAGATTCACTTCCTGCAATAATCCCAGCATTTTTCAATCCTACAAATGCAATAAAGAAACCAATACCTGCACCGATTGCCATCTTTAATTGCTTAGGAATCGCATTAATAATTACTTTACGAATTCCAGTAACAGAAATCACAATAAAAATTAAACCAGAAACAAATACACCTGCTAAAGCAGCCTGCCAGCTCATTCCCATCTGTCCGCAAATGGTATAAGCAAATAATGCATTGACTCCCATACCAGCTGCTAAAGCCACTGGATAATTAGCAATAACCCCCATTACAATACTTGCAAATCCGGCAGAAATAGCGGTTGCCATAAAAACAGACGAAACGTCCATACCAGAATCATGAAGAATTGCTGGATTGACTCCTAAGATATACGCCATCGCTAAAAATGTCGTAATACCTGCAATAATTTCCGTTTTTACAGTTGTCTGCTTTTCTTTTAATTTAAACACTTTTTCTAACATAGTACCCTCTTTCTGTCTTTACAAACAAAAAAATACCGCAAAAAAAGCAGCATTCATATATCCCTTCATCGTAGTCTGAAATAGGTTTTCAGGTAGAAACGCTTTCACCATTCTCGAAAGTATATACGATGTTCTTTAAGACCTGTTCATTATAGACAAAAATGAAACAATTTGCAAGTAATTTCCCTTTTTACTTTAAAATAAAGGACATTCTATAAAACAAAAAGAGCTTTTTCATCCTTCTAGAAAAAACTCTTTATCTTCCTCTTTCACGAAAGCTGCTTTATCTACACAACCAATCTTTCGTATAGATCCTGTGTCTAATACATCAAATCCTTTACGCTCTTCTTTTTGATAATGTGGACAAAAAACACCTTCGATTAAATGCATTCCATCCACAAGAGAAAAGCCTTCTTCACTTTGACTATAGCCTTGATTAAAGAGTACATTGGCACCTGCACTAAGACCACACACAACAAGTCCGTGTTCATATTGTTTACGTATAACTTCTATTAATTGATGAGCCTCTAGCTGTTCCATAAGAAGAGTTGTATCTCCAGCTCCTAAATATAAAAGATCTTTTTCTTCTAATTTCTTAGCTATTTCTTCATCACTAAGTTTTGTATGCAACAAACGTAAAGCTTCTACCTCACAGCCTAAACTTCGATAATATTGTTTAAATCGCTTTGCATATCCCTGATCATCACGACTAGCAGCTCCTAGAAACAAGACTTTTGGCTTTTCTGAATGACATCGTGAAATGGCATATTCATCAATCTTTCTTGTTTCACCTTTCTGAAAGCTGCCTCCTCCAATCGCAATTAATGTTCTCATTTTTTAAAAAGTCCACTTTCTTTTAAAACAGCTAATGCCTCTTCGATTACATCATCATCCTGTACTAAGGCGATTCTCACAAAACCTTCACCATATTTTCCAAAAGAACTGCCTGGAGTAACTAAAATCCCACATGTCTGTAATAAAGTTAACGCAAAACTTTCACTATCCTGATACCCTTCTGGAATTTCTGCCCATAAAAACATCGTGCTCTTACAAGGTTCAATCATCCATCCTGCTTCTCTTGCGCCTTCCATAATGCGATTTCTTCTTCTCTGATAAATATCTCTAGTTTCTTTCACGATAGACTGATCTTGTGTCAATGCCGCAATCGCAGCTTTTTGAATTGGCAAAAACATTCCATAATCAATATTGCTTTTTAATCGTCTTAACACATCAACAACTTCTTTATTTCCAACACAAATACCAATTCTAGCTCCCGCCATACCATATGTTTTACTAAATGAATTAAATTCAATACCAATATCCTTGGCACCTTCATAACTTAGAAAACTCTTGCCTTCTTCTCCATCAAACACTAAATTGCTATAGGCAGTATCATGAATAACGATAATATCATATTTTTTCGCAAAACGAATCAGCTCTTCATAGAAAGAATCTGGAGCTGTTGCGCCTGTTGGATTGTTTGGATAAGATATTATCATCATTTTTGCTTTCTTCGCTATATCTTCTGGTATATCCTTAAACTGAATCAGATAATCATGTTCCTTTTTCATTGGCATTTCATATACCTTAGCTCCTGCAATTTTAGGCCCATTCGCAAAAATCGGATAACTAGGTGCAGGTATTAAGACAATATCTCCTTCATCACATAAAGCCAGCGCAATATGTGCCAAGCCTTCTTGTGAACCCTGTAAGGATAAAATTTCATCTTCTTCTAAATCCGCATGATATCGATTCTTATACCAGTTCTGAATAGTTTCCTTTAATTCTTTTGTATCATGTAAAGAATACATATAACTTTCCTTTTTCATTGCTTCCTGAACAAGAGCATTCATGACTTCTTTACTAGGTGCTATCTTTGGTGATCCAATTGTAAAATCATATATTTTTCTACCTTTTTTCAACATAGCATCTTTTTCTCTATCTAGTTTTGTAAAAACACTTTCAGATAAATTCTGCATACGTTTGGAAAATTGCATAGTCTCCCTCTTTTCTTCTCATTTGTCTAAAATTATACCACGTTTTCTTTATTCATCGAACAAAAAAAGCGTATTCTATCAACATTTCCATAGAATACGCAAAAAGGTCTATTTCTGCATCAGATAATGGTGCATCCAGTTTGATATCTCTTCTAATCGTTTTACACGATGTCTTGGTTTTCCACTTCTTGATAACTCGTGGTTTTCACCCTTAAACATACATAAACGAGTCTCTACACCATGCGCACATAAAGCACTATACATCTGTAATCCTTCACTATATGGACAGCGATAGTCTTCATTACTGTGAATAAACAAGGTAGGTGTCTTACATTGATCCGCATATTTCAAAGGAGAATGCCACCATAATTTTTCAACGTTGCTCCAAGTATCGGCTGCCTGCTGATCCTTCGCAAAGAAATCTCCAATATCAGAAGTATGCGCAAAGCTTATCCAGTTGGAAATTGAACGCTGACTTGCGGCTGCTTTAAAACGATTTGTATGTGTAATGATCCAGTTAGTCATAAAGCCTCCATAACTTCCTCCTGTCACTCCAACTCGACTTGCGTCAATCGCTGGATATTGTTTTAAAACCTCATCGGTAAATTTCATCAGATCATCATAATCAATTGTTCCATATTTACCACGAATGTCCGCAAAACTATTTCCTCTTCCATCTCCACCACGAGGATTCATAAAGAATACAAAATATCCCATATTAGCCCAAACCTGCATCTCATGATAATACACTTCTCCATACACTGTCTTTGGACCACCATGAATATCTAGAATTGCCGGATAGGTTTTATTTTCATCATAATTACTAGGTGTTAATACCCATCCATAGATTTCCATATCCCCTTGTTTTATATTACAAGGAATACAAGGACGAATATCCTTTTCTTCAAAGAAATGTTCATTCAATGTAGTTATCTGCTGAACAGTCTTAGTTTCCATATCGAAACAATATACTTCCTGTAATCGCATATCCTGCATACCAATAAAATACAGTTTACCTTTCGCAATCGCAATCGCATCAACACTGCCTTCATTATCATATACACTAGAAATATGTCCATCTTTATCTAATGCATATACAACGCTTCGATTATATACAGTAGTAATGAAATATAATTTATCCCCATAGATCTGCACACTTTTTCCACCGCCATAGCGACAATCACTGCCCACACTGGAACCAATAGAATCTTCATAATCCGCAAACAATATCATTGTGCCATCAAATCCTAAATGATAGAATTTCCCATTTTCATTCATACCATACATTTTCTGATCACTGGCAAGTACATACAAATCCTTATCCCATACAAACAATTTCTTTACAGAATACACTTCTGGAGTCAATATTTCTTTCGTAGTCTTGTTCACAATATTATACTGATAAACTCCATCTTTTAATAATGGTTTCTGGCTATAAGCCTCCCCTACATAATAAACAATACTTCCATCTTCAGTAATTTCAAAATCAGAAACATCCATAGTTTCTTCACTGATACGTGTAATTTCACCAGTACTTTCTTCATATAAGAATAAAGAATTACGCTTTGAATTAATGTAACCTAATCCATTCCCATAGAAAGGCAATTCATCCAAAACCTCATAATCCTGCATATCTTTTTTCTCTTTTAATAATGCTTTCTTTTGTTCATCATTTACCTGATACATAGTAGAATAACGCATATGGAAATCAGCACTAAATAGATAAGTACCATCCTTTACCTTCTTAATAGCAGTCACAAAGAAAGGTAAAGTAAAAGCCTTAACAGCTTCTCCTCCATGAAGATGAATCCGATAAAAAACAGTACGCTCCTCACCTTTTTCAACCGCTTTACGATCTTCTTCATCTCGCATATTCGCAAATAAAATCGTTTCATTATTATCCCAAATATATAAAGATTCTTTCCCATAACTAGTTAACTGACGATAGTTATCTCCATCACTAGAGTACAAATAACTTCGATAGTTATTCTTATCTTCATCACAAGTACTGACCACAAAAGCCCCATACTCCTCATTAGGTGAAAAAGATAAATTACTTATAAACTTGAAATCTAAAAAATCTCTTAATTCAATTTGCTTCTTCATATAATCACTCCTATCTTTTTTGTTTCCATTATACACCTGTACAAAAATACTTTCTACATATACTTTTGAATTTCAAAATAAACAAAAAATGGACAGTTCCATATTCGGAATCTGTCCAATACAAACTATAAGCTTGCTTTTAAAATATTCGCGAGATCCTCTGCATTTAATACTTTATATCCATCCGTTAAAATAATAGTAGACTTAACAATATCGTCAAGCTGATTTTCATTTACTCCAAACTCACTAATGTGCATTACCAAGCCTAGCTCATTCATCCACTCTTCCATTTTAGCTAGACCTTCTTCCGCAATTTCCTCATCACTTTTATTACTTGGATCTACATCCCAAACCTGCATCGCAAAACGTTTGAATTTTGCTAATCCATCTTTCATGATGTAACGATAATATGGTAATGAAACTGCAGATAATGTCATTCCATGAGTCGCATTTGTATGTGCACCAACTGCCTGTCCAATCATGTGTACCATCCAATCAGTAGATTTCCCTTTCGCAATTAAAGTATTTAATGCCCAAGTAGCAGTCCACATAATATTACTTCTGGCTTCATAATTTTGTGGATCTTTATTCGCAATACGACTAGAATGGATCAAAGATTTCATTAATCCTTCACTAATATAATCACTGGTATTATCATCTTCCCCAGAAAAATACTGTTCACAAATATGATTAAAGATATCATAAATACCAGATACCATCTGATAATGAGGTAATGTAAGTGTATAAGTTGGATTTAAGATTGAAAATTTAGGCATGACATCTTCACTAGCAAATACATGTCCAATCTTCATTTTCTGTTCTGTATTTGTAATAACTGCACCAGCATTCATTTCAGAACCAGTACCTACCATGGTTAATACACATCCTACCGGAACAATTTCACATACAGGTTCTTCAAATTTCAAATAATATTTATCCCAAGGATCTTCATCACAATGAATAGACACAGATAAAGCTTTCGCATAATCACAGACAGAACCTCCGCCTACCGCAAGGATAAAATCAGCTTGATGCTTTCTTGCGATATCAATTCCTTCATATAGCTTTGCTAAAGTCGGATTTGGCATAACACCCGCAATCTCTGCCACTTGTTTTCCATTCTTCTTTAATTTTTCAATTACTTCATCATAAATACCATTCTTTTTAATGGATCCACCACCATAAACAAGTACTACATTTTCACCATATTTTGGCAGCTCATCATCTAGATAATCTAAAGCATTATCTCCAAAATACAAAGCAGTTGGGTTACAATAACGAAAATTTCCTAACATACATAGTCCTCCTCTCAAACTTTATCCCCCTATTACATTCCCTCTTTACATTTACATTATAATCACGTAGTTTACTCATGTCGAATACTTATAAAACATATTGTCCCATGCCTAAAATGAATAAAAGCAGGCATCAGCCCACTTCACTACTTATTTACTAATTCAATAGATTTC
The DNA here is from genome assembly GCA_900552125.1 of uncultured Solobacterium sp. GTDB lineage: Bacteria > Bacillota_I > Bacilli_A > Erysipelotrichales > Erysipelotrichaceae > Clostridium_AQ. Next base: position 10,848 of record URYK01000064.1, read on the forward strand.
TTACCAGATATCTTTTCTGGAATCATCTTCAACATATAGAAATAATCCCAATCTTTTTCAATTTCCTTTTCTCTTCCTTCCATCGTATCCAATGGATGATATTTTATCGCTAGTTTTTCAATCGTCAATCGTTTTTCTTCATCATCTGTAATAATTTCCATTTTCCCAAACACAATAACACTCCGATATAAGGTAGTATATTTTTCAGGCACAATATCATCCTGCGCAATTACACAAAAAGATACCTTTGAATTTTCTCTAAGTATATCTAATTTATGACCACTTTTTGCACAATGAAAATAAAGATTTTGTCCATCATAAACATAACTAATCGGTACTGCATAAGGTAATTGGTCATTCCCAGCTAATGCAAGTACTCCAGAAGTTCCTTGTTGAAGTATTTCTTCACATTCTATAATTGATAATTCCTGTTTCTTTCTTCGCATTTGTCTATCCATTCTTTTGTCTCCTTTCAGTGCGCCGTTGAAGGCGTTTCATATATATTTCTTTTGAAATCAATGTTCCTGTCA
>URYK01000065.1 GCA_900552125.1 uncultured Solobacterium sp.
GCATGACAATTTCTTCTGATGGACAGGGAAGCCTTCCGATGTACAGTAGTGATGGCGAATTCCTTGGAATGGGCGTTGGACAGTCCAGCTGCCTTCTGAAGGAAGTTAAAGAGTGTGTGTTTAAAGCGGATATCCCGTTGGAAATTGCACTTTCAACAATAACATCCAATCCGGCAGAAATCCTTCGCCTTAATGGAAAAGGAAAGATTGAAGAGGGCTATGATGCGGATCTTTGTATCCTGGATCAGGACCTGCAGCTTGTTGAGGTAATAGCAAGAGGTAAAACAGTGTATACAAAATAGAATCAGAAATATCCGGTATAAGAACAGATGTGTTCCGTACCGGATATTTTACTAGCATATATTCTAGTAGATGGGGGCAAAATAATGCTGACTTATACATATGTTTCAAAGGGAAAATTTGAACTAATGGAAAAACCGAAACCAGTGCTCATGCATGAACGAGATGCTATTGTAAAGGTGACACTGGCCAGCATCTGTTCCAGTGACCTGCATATTAAACACGGAAGTGTTCCGCGTGCAGTCCCGGGAATTACAGTTGGCCATGAGATGGTAGGTATTGTTGAGGCAGTTGGTTCTAAGGTGACGCATGTAAAACCGGGAGACCGGGTGACTGTAAATGTAGAAACCTTTTGCGGAGAGTGTTTTTTCTGTAAGAAAGGATATGTAAACAATTGTACCGACAAGAATGGTGGCTGGGCACTTGGCTGTCGTATCGATGGGGGACAGGCAGAATATGTCCGGGTTCCTTTTGCAGATCAGGGATTGAATAAAATCCCGGAAGGTGTTACGGACAGACAGGCTTTACTGGTAGGAGATGTTCTTGCTACTGGTTATTGGGCAGCACGTATTTCTGAAATCACAGGGGAAGATACTGTACTGATCATTGGAGCCGGTCCAACAGGAATATGTACTTTACTTAATGTTATGCTGAAAAATCCAGCGAAGATCATTATATGTGAAAAGGACGAGACACGTATTCGCTTTATTAATGAGCATTATCCGGAGACTCTTACTGTTTCACCGGAAGACTGTAAAGAGTTTGTTAAGACTAATAGTGAGCATGGTGGAGCTGATGCAGTCCTTGAAGTTGCCGGAGCAGAATCGACATTTAAACTGGCGTGGGAATGTGCCCGACCAAATGCAATCGTGACAGTGGTTGCGCTTTACGATAAAGCGCAGATGTTACCACTCCCAGATATGTATGGTAAAAATCTCACTTTTAAAACAGGTGGAGTGGATGGCTGCGATTGCGAAGAAATTCTGAAGCTGATATCAGAAGGTAAGATCAACACGGAACCGCTGATTACGCATACCTATCCGTTAAACAGGATTGAAGAGGCATATGAATTGTTCGAAAATAAGAGAGATGGTGTGATTAAAGTAGCAGTGGAATGCTGAGAAACAGGTACGGGAGGCTGAACAATAGTAAGTTTATTACAAGTAATTTTACCCGTGATCATAATGCTTATTATTGGGATGATCTGCAGAGAGAAAAAACTGATCCGCCCAGAGGGAATTGAAGGACTTCAGGCATTGGTTATGAATTTTACACTTCCAATCTCATTGTTTTATATTTTTTATCGGGCAAGTATTAAAGCAGATACTGTGATATTTCCGGTTATCTTCTTCGTAGTGACCGCAGGTGGGATTTTTGCAGGAAGGCTGCTTTGTAAACTTGTAAAAGAAAAGGATGTCTATTTTCCCTTTACACTGACAGGATATGAAGCTGGAATGCTGGGATATGCTCTGTTTGGTATTCTGCTTGGAAATGATAAGATCACGCAATAACTTGCTTAATCTTGCCCCATTTTGCCAAGATGGCAGCTAAAACACACATTTCACAAATCCCCGAAATCCATTGCAAAACAGGGCATTTCCGGGCAAATCAAGGAGAAATAAAACAATGATAAAAATACTTTTCATCTGCCACGGCAGTGTTTAAGGGACGGGGCAAAAGCCTTGAGTTTATTGGGGTTCTTGGATGGAAACGTAGAATTTACACCTTATTTACACCTTTGGAAGATCGGATTGGTAATCAAGACGTAGGGAAAACTTACGTCTTTTTTGATTGAAGGAAAAAGGCGTTACGTATCGGCTAAAAAGAATAATGTATCGGCTGAAAATAATAGTATTTTTGCCGATAATATGATATACTAAGTAATAGATTAGTACGTTTTTGATTTATGACGGAGGATAGCAGATGAAACATCTTTCAGTTACTGAAATAGCAAAAAAATGGAATATATCAGAGCGAAGTGTTAGAAATTATTGTGCTCATGGACGAGTGGATGGTGCTTTTCTTATAGGAAAGACGTGGAGAATTCCCGAAAATGCAGAAAAGCCGGAGCGTTCCAATAAAAAGAAAGAGCAGCCAATTACATTGCTGGATATTCTGCAGGAGCAGAAGGCAAGTAAATACTCTGGTGGGATTTATCATAAGACACAGATTGATTTAACATATAACTCCAATCATATTGAAGGCAGCCGCCTGACCCATGATCAGACCAGATATATCTTTGAAACCAACACCATCGGTGTAGAAAAAGATGTGCTGAATGTGGACGATGTGATTGAAACAGCAAATCACTTCCGCTGTATTGATATGATTATTGATAATGCAAAGGCAGTTCTGACAGAGAAGTTTATCAAAGAACTTCATCTGATCTTGAAGAGCGGTACTAGTGATTCCAGAAAAGATTGGTTTGCAGTAGGCGATTATAAAAAGATACCGAATGAAGTCGGTGGTATGGATACAGCACTTCCGGAAGAAGTTGCCGATAAAATGAAAACTCTGCTGACAGAGTACAACGGAAAAGAAGAAAAGAATTTTGAGGATATTCTGGATTTCCATGTGAAGTTTGAACGTATCCATCCATTCCAGGACGGCAACGGTCGTGTGGGCAGATTAATTATGTTTAAGGAATGCCTGAAATATAATATCGTTCCGTTTATCATCGAGGATAATCTGAAGATGTTCTATTATCGTGGATTGAAAGAATGGAACAATGAAAAAGGATATCTGACTGATACCTGCCTGACCGCACAGGACAAGTATAAGGCGTATTTGGATTATTTTAGAATTGCATATTAAACGTGATTCAAAGTGAAAAATTTGTGCTTTGAGAAAAAATAATGATATACATTTCAAAGACGGGAGTAAATACATGTTCTATAAAATGATAGAAAATAAGTGTACACAATGGTATGAATCAGAACGGTGTACGGTTAAAAACTTAATTGAATATATAGAGAAAACAGGGCAGATGCGTGATGCTCAGATTGAGGCTATTAAGGTATATCTGTTTCTAAAAATTGCCTGTGAATGTAAGCCGTTGACACAGCTGTTTAGACAGGGATTCTTTAATTCTATTGATTTGAATGAGATAGAATTGTCAAAATCCACTCGTGAATATTTGTTTCAGAATCCAGCGGCAGCGACATTGTTTGAATATGCATGTTTGACAAATGATAAAGGTGAACAGGTATCTGAAAAACTGGAAAAACAGATAAAGAAAGATCCAACGGGAATTGATTATAATGAATTCTTTCGTAATGCGTTTTATGGTGTTTCCTATACGGATTATCTGTTTAGCCTTCCTATGGGTGCAGGTAAAACGTATTTGATGGCGGCATTTATTTACTTGGATTTATATTTTGCTTATAACGAGCCAACAAATCCGTCATTTGCACATAACTTTATCATATTTGCACCATCAGGTTTGAAATCATCAGTGGTTCCAAGTCTTAAAACAATACAAAACTTTAATCCATCATGGATTCTTCCGGAGCCGGCAGCAACAGACATCAAGAGGATGATTTCTTTTGAAGTGTTGGATCAAAGCAAAACTGCAAAAAAATCAAATAAGACAAAAAATCCAAATGTTCAGAAAATCGCTAATCATCAGCCGCTTTCTGAGTTGTTTGGTCTTGTTGCTGTTACTAATGCGGAAAAAGTAATTCTTGAGCGTATTCAGGAAAAACAGGGACAGATAAATATGTTTGAAGAAAGCGAGGACGATAAAGACCGACAGGCAAATGAACTTCGTAATTTAATTGGTAAGTTACCATCATTGTCTATCTTTATTGATGAAGTTCATCATGCAGTAAGTGATGAAATTAAGCTTCGTGCTGTAGTTACAAGATGGGCGCAGAATCATACAGTCAATTCTGTAATTGGTTTTTCTGGTACTCCATATTTAGACAAAGTTGAAAAAATAAAAGTTGTAGATTCATTGTCCATTGGTACAGCTGAAATCACAAATATTGTGTATTACTATCCACTTATAGACGGTGTAGGAAATTTCTTAAAACGTCCAGTTGTAAAAATTGCAGATATTGCAGATAGCAGCCTTATTATTGAAAAGGGTGTCAGAGAATTTCTTGATACTTATAAAGACACTGTTTATGCAGATGGTTTAACAGCTAAATTGGGTATTTATTGCGGTACTATCGAAAAATTAGAAGAAACAGTATATCCACAGGTATCCCGTATTGTAGCTGAATATGGCCTTGGTACTGATGTTATACTTAAATTCCACAAAGGAAATAAACAGTATAAGATGTCGGCTGATAGTCAGATGCAGTTTGATATCTTGGATAAATCTATTTCTGAAATTCGTATTGTTTTGCTTGTGCAGATTGGTAAAGAAGGTTGGGACTGTCGAAGTCTTACAGGTATTATTCTTTCTCAAGAAGGAGACTGCCCAACCAATATGGTATTACAGACATCTTGTCGATGCTTGCGTCAGGTGATTAAAAATGGTCAGGAAACGGCGCTGATATATTTGAATGAAAGCAATGCCGAAAAATTAAATATGCAGCTTGAGCGGCAGCACCATATTTCGCTTAAAGAATTTTCTTCTGCAGACAACAGCAAGACTATAGAAACTGGAAACGATAGAATCGTTTTGGAATTGCAACAGCGTGTATCATCTCACCCAAATAAGAATCGTTCGTTCCACTACTTGCCATATCGTACAGACAGTGGTTTTGAACAAACATTTTTAAGAGAAGTATTGTCCTTTGATATTATCGAAGAATTAGGTCTGGAAGTGTATTACAATGGCGACCGTGCTATGACGGAGTTTAAGATCAAGTGCTATAAGAAAACCAGTGGAAAATGGAATTACATTGGTATTTACACACCGGACTTCCTTATCATTAAACGAAAAGATGGCGTTATCCATAAGGTTATTGTAGTGGAAACCAAGGGGCAGATTTATGCCAAAGATCCAGTCTTTAAAGATAAGAAGAATTTTATGGAAACAGAGTTTTCAAAACAGAATAATGCTGCGTATGGTTATGAACGTTTTGATTACCTGTATTTGGAAGATACGATGCCAGAGAAAGATAGATTGACACAGACACATCAAAAAATCTGTGAGTTTTTTAAGGAGAAAGCGTAATGAATGGAATTAGACCTACTGTAGGCATAGAGTTTGATGATAAATATACTAATGCAAAAAATAAATTGCTTGATTTTATTAAGGCATTAGACGAGTTGGATGACATACAAAAAGCAAAATTGGCACAAGAATTTATAACATCATATAGTATGGCAATTTCTTTTGAACAATTTGTAAGTTATATGAAAAATGGAGGAATCAAATAATGCCAATTAAATATGTACCGTTTATACCGGAGCCGGTGGAAGGACAGGCTGTGCTTGGTAATTTTAATAGAATATTGAGATACAAAGGCGCTGACGATGTTTCTATGACATTGCAACGTGGCATGCCTTTATATGAAATGGAAAAACAGGAAACTGTGGGCGAAAACTCCGATGGTAATATGGTTATTCGTGGAGAATGTGTTTCTGCCTGTGCTTATCTTAAAGAGCAAGGCATTCAAGTTGACCTTGTTTACATTGACCCACCATTTGCAAGTGGTGCCGATTACGCAAAGAAAGTATATATTCGTCGAAATCCGAAAGTAGCAGAAGTTATTGCACAGGCTGAACAAGAGCTGGATGTAGATGAATTGAAAGCTTTTGAAGAAAAGATGTATGGTGATGTATGGGATAAAGAAAAATATCTGAACTGGATGTACGAAAATCTTATGGCGATTAAATCGGTAATGAGTGAAAATGCGTCCATATATGTACATATTGATTGGCATATTGGGCATTATGTTAAGATTCTTCTCGATGAAGTGTTTGGTGAAGATAATTTTAGAAATGAAATTACTTGGGTAAGGACAGCTTCACATAATGATAGTAAGCAAAATTATAGTAGAGTTAAAGACAGTATATTTTTCTATTCTCGTTCAGAAGAGTATCCATTTAATATACAATACACACCTTATACAGAAGAGTACATTGCTGATGAATGGACAAAAGCACCTTCTGGACGATACTATAAATTTGAAAATATGCTTGATCCACAGAATAAAATGGCAGCTTACGATTTTCATGGCACAGTTGCACGTTGGAGAACAACGCCAGAAAAATTTGAAGAATTGTGGAATGCCCCTCAAACAGAAGTTCCCAATAGCCATGGCCGTGTAAGACTTGGAAAAAATGGAAAGCCTATCAAACGTTGCCGCATTGTGTTTATGGACGAACTTCCGGGAGTTCCTTTAAATGATAATTGGTCAGATATTGCGTATGTTGCAGGTCGATCTGCTGAGTCGGCAAATTATTCTACGCAAAAACCAGAAGCACTATTGAATAGAATTATCACATCTTCATCAAATGAAAATATGATAGTTGCAGATTTTTTTGGAGGTAGTGGTGTTACTGCAGCAGTGGCAAACAAACTGGCCAGAAAATTTATTCATTGTGATATTGGATTGAATTCTGTTCAGACAACCCGTGATCGTCTTGTCGCAGATGGGGCTGAATTCGATGTGCTGGAAATTAAAGATGGAGTTCAACTTTATCGTAATCCGGTTCAGACAATGGATAAAATTAAATTTTTGATTCCTGGCTTGAAAAATGAAGATTCTCTGGATTCTTTCTGGGAAGGTGCTATCTCTGATAGCAAGCTTGGTACAATTCCTGCTTACGTGCCAAATTTAATGGACAGCGCATCCAAACTTCTTGATAAAGTGACCATGAACCGTATTATTCATCAGGCGATTCCAGAATTGGATAATGACATTAAAAAGGTTATTGTTTACTATATCGACATTACTGATGAAGTGGAGATTATGAATTTCATCAAAGAAGATGACAGTACGACTGTAGAAATTGAATTGCGTGATCTTAAATCAATTCTTGATGATGTTGTCATTGGTGATTATGCAGAATTCCATGCAGAAGAAATTGCAGGCGGATATGCTGTTGCTATTGATAAATTTATGAGTGATCGTGTGTTGTCTAAAATTACAGAATTCAATCAGAAAGCATTCCTTAATTCTTCTGCGAAGAAACCGTATAAATCGATTGAAATCAGTGAAGAAGGCTTGGAACTTATTGAATTCCTTAGCCTGGATTGCACTGCGAACGGTGGTGAGTGGCATTCTGATAGTGAAATCAAGATTGATAAAAATGGCTATGTTATCGTAGACGGCAATAAAACCAAGGAGTTCTGGGATGGTTACATACGCAGCAAAAAGAAACCTCTCCGACTTAAAATTCGTAACATTTGTGGGGATGAAACTGTTTGGGAGGTGTAATCAATGGCTCAAAATGTGACATTATATAACCTTTTGATTTCTTGTCCAGGTGATATTAAGGAAGAAGTTACATTGATTGAATCTGCAGTAGATGAGTTTAATGAATTATATGCTGAAACTTTAGGAATCACAATAAAAACTCGCCATTGGAGTAAAAGTTCTTATGCTCAGTCTGGAGGAAAACCACAGGCATTACTTAACGAGCAGTTTGTAAATAAATGTGATGCAGCAGTTGCGATTTTCTGGACAAGATTTGGCTCACCTACTGATGAGTATGGTTCTGGAACAGAAGAAGAAATTGAAATTATGCTTCAATCTGGAAAACAAGTGTTTATGTATTTTTCGGATAAGCCTATCCCACCATCAAAAATAAATGGTGACGGCTATGAGAAAATACAAGCATTCCGTGACAAATATAAAGACAAAGGAATATATTTCACTTATTCATCCGACGAAGAATTTAAAAAGATGTTTTTTGCCCATCTTTCCATGCATTTTTTGACAGAAAAGAGGGTAAGTGAAACAGCCAATGAATATCGTTCTGAGTTAAAGTTATTAGGTATTGACGAAACTGGAAGATTGACTGAAGAAGCGGTGGTATGCCCATTCGTGTTAAATGCAGAGATTACCATGAAAGAATACATTACTTCGATTAAGAATATGTATCAGGAGATTTCTGATATGAATGTAGGTGGTAGATCTGTTACAGCTAATACTTTTTTTGCTGGATTTACAAGCCCTGTTGACATAGATGAAGATGAAAAAGAGTTTATTACTGCTGTGGCTGAACAGCTGGAGCGTAAGTTGTCCGATTCCTTTTTTGAACTTGGAAATTTAAACCAAGATACTTTAACATCAAATCTACTCAGTGGTCCTAAGTTGAATGGAACATCCGAAGAAAAGCAGAAATATTGGAAAATCAAAAGATTGCATGAAACTATTTCTAAAGCTTTGGAATGGGCTCCGGTTGAGAAAGCGTTTTCTGGAATGAATTGTATTAAATTAGCAATTCAGAATTGTGGTAAGGCCATTGACGAAGATGCTGAAATTATGTTTGAAGTTCCAAAAGAATCCTTGCTTACATTAGGTGAATTCCCTAAGTTTAATAATGCAGAGATAGGATATTTGCTTACAGATTGTGATATGAGTATTTTGTTCGGAATTGAAGGCACATCTGAATATATTGAATATTCAGAATCAGAGCAAAATGGAAGAACTTCGTATGGAGCACGTCCATATGGTTTGCCTGGATATGTTCCGGATTATAGTGATGATTTCACTGATGAGATAAAAGATGTGTTTTGTTATGGATTCTATTCAAGTGAAGATAAGTATATTGTAAAGCTTAAAGTAGATTATATAAAACATAATACAACTGTTGCTTTCCCGACAATCCTTTTTGTGAAAAATGAGATTGATGAGATACCATATAAAATCACATCTAAGAATAATCCGGATGTTGTTGAAGGATGTATAAAGGTTAAAAGTTAGGAAAGGAATACTACATGGAAAAGCCACAATACATCGATTGGATAGTTGAAGAAACTGGTATTGTAATTAAAGATGACATACCGTTAAAATGCTATAAAATTGATTATAAAGATGATGAAAGTATTCTTGATGACTGGGCATTGCACATTCGAAGAAATTACATAGAAGATACTGAACTTAAAGAAGACGCAGATGACAATGCAATGACTGTTGAACAGTATTTGCATGATTATGTAATTCCACAAAAAGGAGAAGAATTGGGAGCTACGGTACGTTCTGCAGACATAACAGAAATTTTAATTTCCGATTTATTAGAGTTTGTTCATCAGTATTCTGTTCCGAGATATAAATTGAAGAACAGATCCGGGAAAAACAATTCACAACAATAAAGTTGTGTCATAACGGCGGTGTTGCTATCTATCTTGGGCAGCAACGTTCAATGAAAACGGTATTTGAAAGAATTATAAATTTGGATAAGCGAAACTATGATTTGAAAGCATTAAAAGATAATACAAATCAAGCAGAGCTTTCCAAAATCAAGGGATTTATAGAAAGCTATTATGGTTCAGAGCACTATTATACGAAAGCAGCAGAATTGGGGGTTTTGCCTCATTCATCTAATCTTCAAAATGGAGTTAAGCTTGTTGTTGAACATGCATTGAAGAATAAATATGTTTCTTGCGTAGTGTGTACATCGACGCTTGCACAGGGGGTGAATATCCCGATAAAATATTTATTGGTCACCAGCATTCGAAACGGATTGAAATTAGTAAAAGCTCGAGATTTTCAAAACTTGATGGGTAGAACAGCACGAGCAGGTATATACACAGAAGGAAGTATTATTATTACGGATTGCAAAATATACGACAACCGTACCAACTGGAAAAATGGTGGAAGATATTTATGGAATGATTGTGTGAAGCTATTTGATACAAAATTGACAGAACCTTGTGGCAGTTCTATTCTTTCGTTAGTCCAGGATTTTAACATAGATTATGATGTGACCGTAAGTGGTGAGAAATTTATTGATATAGTGATAGATCACCTTGACGAAAGAGATTTCTTGCTTGATTACGCAAAGAAGTTAGAAAAAGCATACTTAAAAGTCAATCCCAAAAGAACACAAAATCTGATTGTGCAGGAAATATTATTGCGTCAGGATATTATATCAAATATAGAAAATTATTTGTGTTTAGTACGTTCCGCAGAAACATTGGTCAATGATAGTAAGAAAAGTGCTGTGGATATTTGTACAAATACATTGGCGTATGCTATGGCAACAGAAAAAGAGAAAGAATTACTGATTAAAGTTTTTCAGAAGATAGAAGAGAATATTCAACAATATTCTGTTGAAAAATTGAGCAGATATTCTAATGCAATGTCAGGAATAGGTTTGTCTTCTCTAATAGAGGAATGGATTGTTCAGAATGAACTTACAGAGAAGATATATACAGAAACAGAACTATTATACGTTATTACAGAATTGTATCTGCAAATCTGTGGAGACTTTAGATACCAAGAGCATATACAAAGCATTTGTAAAAAATGGATTGATGGACAGACTCCAATGGAAATTAACAACAAAGAAACTATTGGAATTGCAGAAGTAGAATCATTATGTAATAAAAGAATCTCATATGAAATGAATTTTCTTATCGGCAATATCTGTGATCTGATAGAAGTTGACGGAGAAAATGAGGAGCAAGTTGATCAAAGGAACATCTTGACATTGTTACAAAAGAAAGTAAAATATGGCGTTCCCAATATGACAGCAATTTCTATTTGTGAGAGTGTTTTTAATGATCGTCTATTAGCTATAGAATTAGCTCAAATTTTATCTGATGCGAATATTGGAACGGATAAGATACTTAATATGTTGAAAGCTCATAGTGAAGAAATCTTTAGTTGTCTTGATTCGTATCCGGAATATTTCAAGGATAGATTATCTGTGTTGATGAAATAAAGGTAGCATACTGTATTTACAGATTGCTGAATGTGCATTAAAAATAGATATTTCGTAAGCGCTTAAATCTTGGGTAGCTTTACTGTCTACGTTTTTAAACTCATAATGATAGTAAATAGATTTTTACTACACTCCGCTTGATAGG
>URYK01000066.1 GCA_900552125.1 uncultured Solobacterium sp.
TGCTACTCGTAAGTAATACAAAATTGTCAAAATGACAATACTGTAATACACGGGTGGATCTTGCTCTTCTCTTTTAATATCAATATAATTCTATTTTTCGATAATCTATGACAGTGTTGCAGTTAAATGATATACTAATTCTAGTTTATAAATTCGGAGGTATATTATGTCGAACATTCAGATAACAGAAAATGAATCAGGGAAATATTCTCCTGAGTGGTTTTATAACGAATCTCAAACTCCAGAATGGATTTCATTTGCTCACAAGGCTGATGAACTACGAGAAAATTTTATAAATCTTTTTGGAATAGAACACTTAAAATCTCTTTCCGGAAAAGATTTGTTAACTTCTTTATTTTATAATGACGAAGGGAATAAAACCAATCTCTGCTATATGCTTGAAATGGACAAAGAAATTCGCGAAGTGTTTGGAAGTATTTCTGGCGGAGCAGCTTATAAATTTGGATTATTCTATCATAAGAAAAATCAAAGTTGGACCTGTGGCTCACCATTAAAGCCTGTGATTCTTACTGAAGATGAAGCAATACAAAAAGCAGATGAAATGCGCAACGACCTGGTTGAAGGTGCTGAAATAATATCTTCTTTTGGTCCTTTAGATTCTGAAGAAGATTACAAACAACTCTATATACAACTGGAACATATCCCAGGAATCAATATGGTATGGCGCATGAAATATTATCAAATGCTCTTTCCAACATTATTCGCTCCATTTTATGGTCAAGATATTCAGCTGAGAGTATTGCATTTCCTAAATCAAAAACCAAGTGATATTCCTTTCATTCGCATGGGCCAAATTTCATTATATGCCAGAAAATGCAATGTTCCAGGAGTCGTTTTTGCTCATATTTACGGAAAAAATGTAGGATATACTAATGACACTGATGATTCTGACACAAATACTCTTTCCGATAAAAAACATAAAACGCACTACTGGATGTATACCGTCTTTGATGATAAAAGTTGGAATGAATGCCAACAAAAAGGAATCATGGTTTTAGGTATGGACGATATCGGTGATTATTCCCAATTTGCTTCCAAAGAAGCTCTCCGTCAAGAACTAATAGATGTGTACGACAGTAGCACTTCACGAAAAAATCAGGCTTTAATGGCATGGAATTTTGTGAATACAGTATCAGTTAATGATGTGATTTTTGCGAAACGCAGCAACACTCTTGTTGGTAAAGGTATTGTCACTGGAGGTTATGTCTTTGATGATCTTCGGCAAGAATATAAAAATGTCCGCACTGTAAAGTGGCTTCAAGTTGGTGAATGGGAACATCCTGGTAATGCAGTAGCTAAACGCTTAACTGATATCACTCCATACACAGATTATATTGAAAAACTTACCGCCATCTTTGCTCCAGACGAATTGGATGATGTAGACACACAACCAGAGATAGACTATCCAACTTACTCTTCTGTAGATTTTCTCTCAGATGTGTATATGAATGAACAAGATTATAAAACACTGGTAAATGTCTTAAAAATGAAGAAAAATATTATTTTACAAGGCGCACCTGGCGTTGGAAAAACATTTACTGCCAAGAGACTTGCTTATTCCATTATCGGTGCCAAAAATCCTGACCGTGTTCAAATGATCCAATTCCACCAGAGTTACTCATACGAAGATTTTATTGAAGGATACCGACCAACCGAAAATGGATTCACAATTAAAAAGGGCTCTTTTTACAAATTTTGCAAACTGGCTGAAGAAGATGATGAAAATGATTATTTCTTTATCATTGATGAAATCAATCGTGGTAATTTAAGTAAAATATTCGGTGAATTATTTATGCTGATTGAAAAAGATAAGCGTGGTATTGAACTGCAATTGTTATATTCTGATGAGAATTTCTCTGTACCTGCAAATGTATATATTATCGGTATGATGAATACTGCTGATCGCAGCCTTGCCATGTTAGATTATGCTTTAAGACGACGTTTTTCATTTTTTACTATGAAACCTGGATTTAATGCACCTGGTTTTCAAGCTTACCAAGATTCTCTAAAAAGTGATGACTTTAACAAATTAATTGCCTGTGTGAAACAGTTGAATTCCAAGATAGCAGAAGACATCTCTCTGGGTGAAGGATTCTGTATTGGTCACAGTTATTTTTGTAGTCTAACACCAGAGACAGCTAACACACAAACTTTGTCATCCATTGTAGAATACGAATTGATTCCGCTTTTAAAAGAATATTGGTTTGATGAGCCCGCAAAAATCGTAGACTGGTCTGATCGACTAAGGAGTGCTGTAAAATGATTCCTGTACAAAATATTTATTATATGCTGTCCTACGCTTTTCAAGCATTACAAGCACAAAACTATAAAGATCTGGCTACAGAAAAATTTCATAATACCGCTGAATTATGTGCAGCCATTCTTGATAAGGGCATTAGCGTACAGCTAAAACGAGGCTTAGGAAAAGATTATCTGCCAAAATCAGAATCTCTTTCCACGCTACAGGGAAGACTTAATATTTCTGAATCCATTAAAACTCAGACTCTGCTGAAGAAGCAAATGATTTGTACATACGATGAATTTTCAACTAATACACAATTTAACCAGATTATTAAATCTACAATGTTAATGCTTCTTAAGGCCAATATCACAAATACACGAAAAAAGAGTCTTCGGAATTTATTATTATTTTTTTCTGATGTTAACGAAATTGATTTACGTTTTGCAAATTGGAACCAACATTATAATCGTTCCAATCAAAGTTATCAACTGTTACTTGGAATCTGTTATTTGATTTATAACGGACTTCTCCAGACACAGAATGATGGTACCACAAAAATAATGGATTTTTTTGACAAACAACGTATGTGCCATTTATATGAAAAGTTTTTGCTTGAGTACTATCGTAAAGAACATCCAGAACTATCTGCCAATGCATCACAGATTGCCTGGCAACTTGATGATTCTGAGAACCAATTGCTTCCTAAAATGCAAACCGATATTATGTTATCTCAAGGAAACAATATACTTATTATCGATGCAAAATATTATTCACATATGACTCAGCAGCAATATGGGACAAATACCTTGCATTCCAATAACCTCTATCAGATTTTTACATATGTAAAAAATAAAGAATTTGAATTAAAAGACTGTGAACATACTGTCTCTGGAATGCTTCTTTATGCACAGACTGATGAAGATGTTATTCCCAATAATACATACCAGATGAGCGGAAACCAGATTTCTGTGCATGCATTGAATTTAAATCAAAATTTTTCGGAAATCACAAAAGATTTGGATTCTATTGTAAAAGTTCATTTCTAATTGAATAAAGCTGGGAGAACTAATCATAATTCTCCCAGTCTTTCTAAATCCACTATTCTTTCTTTTCTAGTCCTAAAAAATATGTATTATTATGTTCAAATGAAACAACATATATACGTCTTTTAACCAACTCTATATCTTCTTTTCTGGAATCTCTATGCCTTATGCATGATTGAATAAAAATATTTTTAACATCTTCCTCCTTCTCAGCTTTATATTTATATATAATCAATTCTGCATTTTTACTTAAAATTGTATCAAATATCTGGTCTAGCCACCATCCATCAGTTATCGATAATGACATTCCAAATATTATAAACAATTCTGCTTCATCAAAATAAGACTGATATTTTATATCATATTGCGCCCAATATGACTTAACAAATCGTTTTTCCTTTGACCTTCCCTTATCGTATACATCCATGTCTATTCCGAATAAAATAGATCTTGGAATTTCCTGTATCCCGTGTGGATGGATAATGTCTGTAAGCAAATATGACGACCAATTAGTAGGATTTTTCCCAGAAGAGCCTCCACATTCTGGATAAAACTGAAAATTTCTGTCTGCATTTTTCCAATAATGAGGATCAAACTGTGTTTTATCTAAATATAAATAATTATCCAATAATGCTGTATAATTAAAATTAAAAAACACAAAATTATACAAGTCATAATAAGTAGTTTTCGAAGGAAACTCTATATCACATGAACTCTCTAAATCATTTAAAAAATGTCCCAAACTTTGCGTTGCTAATTCTTTCTCTTGCACATCAGAATTAATTTTCAATAATAAATCTGCATCAACAAGATCATTTAAAAATCTTGTAAAGCAGTTTTGAAACTCATCAATTGATTTTTCAATTTTATTTTGTTGTATTTTCCCCTCCAAAACTAATGTATTAATGATTAATTCAAAGTCACTCCAATTAGAATCATAAGACATTTGTTCGGTCATTTTCTTAAATAATATGTTTTTCTCATCACATAAATTATAATATTTTATATATTCATAAAAATCACTATAACTAGACGTTTTCCCTTTCATTTTTCCTGTTTTATATTTATTCAATAAAGCAATATCAAATCCATTTCCAACCAAAATCATAATATTATGTTGTGATTTTATTTCATTAAATGTCTTTTTATCATACTTACCAAACATATCTTATTCTCCATTGTAAAAATTATACATCTCTTACAATCATATATTATTTTAAAATGCTTTTTTCCGCAAGAGCTTTTAACAATTAAACAACCTTTATCTTCTTACCTAACTATCCATTTATACCGTTCTATTTTATAACTACTATATGGTAGGTGTATACCGTCAGATAAATTCCTATAAACCTCAAATATTCTTTCAAATTACAAATTAATACATTATATCATCTAATAAGTTTTACTTTCATTTTCCCACATGATCATGAGGCTTTTTCATTCAAATTGCGCGATTATATGTAAAAAGCGTAGGATTTCTCCCACGCATTTATATTATTATTTCAGCTTTTCCGATCCGATCTTCCAAAGGTGTAAATAAGGTGTAAATTCTACATTTCCATCCAAGGAACCCAACAAACTCAAGGCTTTTGCTCCGTCCCTTAAACACTGCCGTGACATATAAATAAAATTTTTATCATATGATTTTCTCCTTGTGTTATTGAAAGATTGTGTAATTTGAACCCTCTATGTTCTCAATCACTTAATGATATATTTTGTTCCTCTGCCTTTTCCTTCTACTGCAATCACACCCTTTTTCTCCATAGCTTTCAGTAATTGTGTTGTTTTTGATTTGCCAAATGGGACATATGGTGCAATTTCACTTATTGGTTTCAGCATCGTCTTACTTAAAAATTTGTAAATCACTTTTTCGTCTTCGGTTAAATTGACATTCGTTTCAAATATTGGTAATACAATTTTTATAGCATTTTCTGACACTTCAAATTCTGGTTTTATCAAACTCTCTGCATACAGTTGTCTGATTCGTGTAATTCCTGTTCCAAATATCTCTACTAATCCCAGTCTGTAAAATACATTTGCAAGATTTCTATTTCTTAAAATAGATAGTTTACCTGATAAATATTCTTCTGCCGTTATTCCAGCCGGCAATCCACCAGGAGACACTACTTCTATTCTATCATCAAACATAGAAACTCTGATGTGTGAATTAATATCCCATACCCTATGAATCAAAGCATTTGCAATTGCTTCTCTGAAAGCTGCTTCCGGTATTTTCTCTACCATCTTTCTGTCAGCCCCCTGTATTACTTCATATTGGTAATAATCTCTAAATACAGCAAGTGCTTTTTCATATATTTCTAAAACCGATATATGTTCAAACGTTACTCTTTTTTGAATAATACTAATATTCTCACCGAACTTAACAATATCAATTCCTGAAAAATGATTTTTATCTGCCAAAAGTCCCGCTGCATTATTATAACCATTTATATTGTCATACAGGTTCAATGTCTTTAAAGTATCTTGATTGAAAGTTTCAATGTAAATATTTTCTTTCAGTTTACACTGTAAAATTTTAAAAGATAGCTCCTGATCTTTACAAGGTAATTCTTCGAAGCTAATATTTTTTCCATCTAATACAAGCCTTGAAAATTCCAATGTATCTACCTCTATCGTTGCTGTATCATTTCGTTTGTATGCTTTTGATTTATATAAATACGGTTTTTGAAGACCACTTTTTACAGTAAGTTTTATCGTCTGGTCATTATTCTGTATTTCAAGTGTATAGTTTGGTTGAGGTGATATACTGTCATTGATTTTATTTTCGATATCCAGACAGGCCTGTTTTACATCTGGCAATCCTTTCACATTTCCATTATCATCAACCCCAAAAAGAATTGTTCCACCATTGTAATTCGAAAAGGCACTAACTGTTTTCAAAAAAGTATTCGTAATCGTTTCCTTGAATTCTAATATTCTTGTTTCACGCATAGTAATCGTTCCCTTTCCAACCATAATGATTATATTATATGCAAAAATGCGTAAAAAATCAATCGTATTTTTTTACGATTGATTTTTTAATTGATTTTGAGTGTAGTATTATTTTTTGACCAACTGAATTATGACAACCTTTTTAATTATTCCGATTCGGTCTTCCAAATCTAAGAACTTCACTCCTGGATTTATTATGGTCTTACATACCTTCGGTCGCGATTTAAAATGGAATCCTCATATCCATTGTCTCATCTCCGAAGGCGGATACAGTGATGATGGCTTTTGGCGGAATATCTCTCACTTTAATTACACTTATCTCCGCAATGCTTTTCGCATTGCTCTGTTAAATGAAACGGAACACAAAACGGTTCTTCTTTCAAAAGAGTAAAAACCGCTTGCTATAAGGATTACAAAGAAGGTTTTTACGTCTATGCAAAACCAAACAAATGCAATCCGAATTCTGTGATTAAATATATTGGCCGCTACCTTGGTCGCCCTGTTATCGCCACTTCCAGAATTGATAGCTATGATGGCGACAATGTTACTTTTCACTATAATCGGCATGAAGATGATAAATATGTGGTCGAAACAATTCCCGCAATTGATTTCATAAAACGCTTGATCCGACACATTCCTGAAAAACATTTCAAAATGATTCGATATGGTGGCATCTATGCTCGCCATCGCAAAATAGATAAACACTTGCACCGGGCAATTTCAAAAGAAAAACATCCTTTTTTTCGTAGTTACCACCAATGACGTCTATCCATTCTTTCTTCTTTTGGATATGATCCTCTTGAGTGTCCTTATTGTAAACACAAAATGGAAGTCCTTGAACTTTACCATGACCACCAGCGTGTCTCCCTCGAAGAAATGTACGAGAAAGCAATGTCCAAATCTCGTGGAAAGCGTTCTTCTGCATGAGCTGTCATCTTTATGATATAATCCTCTAAAAAGAGGAGAATCAAACAATGAGCACTGATATCGAGACACTGCGCAAAAAATATATGGAGAATCCACCAGAAGGAATGACATCTCAGGACATTCGCTCTATGAGCGAAGATGATCTTCTGGATATAGATTACTTCTTAAATGACGATGAACTTGATGATGATTTCGGCAAAGAAGGTTTTTATCTCTTCTAATTCCAGAATCATCTGTTTGCCACGCCCGCTTCCACGCGGGCGTTTCTTAATTCAAGAGAGCGCCGTAGGCGGTCTTTCCTATTAAAAAATAAAGCAGGGAGTCGGCGCTTGGTCCGCTCCCTGTCAAAATTAATTGGATTCTTCATTTTATGCAAAACTTCTTAGCTCATCATCATTCAATAACAAACCATATACTATTTTTTGCTGATCCCTTGTTTCTACACCCATGTCAAAAAGATTTTTCAAATTCTCTGAAAGCAACTCATCTTTATGAGATATAAAATAATCTTTATATAATGGGGAGTAAATAAGATTTTGCCACATATAATTGCTAGTATCTATGTGTGAATAATCATAATCATTAGGATTTAGCATAAACTGTAAATACTCCGAATAATGTTCATACGGTTTCAATAAAGTCAAATCAACATTAAAACCAATTAGTTTTAAAATAATACATTCTTCAATAGACGTCGTAAGCCAATCAGGATAAGTACGCATTCCCGGCTTTTCTTTACGCCTTTTATCCTCATTTTTTATAGTATCAATAAATCTATTGATTACTGTATCACTATAAGGAAGTATTTTTTCTATAAGCAAATCAAAGAGAAATTCAGTACGAATTAACTCAAGATTGCTATTTAAAAAACCTTTATATTTCTCTATCGGTAAAATATGTCGAAATAAAACAATTCTTCTTATTTTTTTGCTTTTATCTTCTATTAATTCAATATTTGTAATAAGACGATTTTTTGTTTCATCTTTAGCATATAAAGAAAGATTCTTTATCACTCTTGAAAGCATCATGCTATGTCTTTCTTCGATTACCGGATAAACCTCTTCCAAAAGTATAGTATCAAGTAAATTCCCTTTTATCTCATTTGCATATTCAACCTTCATAGTATTCACAAGATAATTTAAGCCTTCAAACAAATCTGAGGCTATTCCTGGACTGTCCTTTACTACTTCTGTGAACATATTTGTAAATATATTCATAAGCACTTTCTTACTATTGTTATCCAGTTCTACCAAACATACAATAATATGAAAATTATACAGATACTCTATCCATTTTCTATGTTTAAATCTTACAAAACTGGCACACAAATTTTTATACTTTTGAATAATATCATTTTCATTTTCAATTTCTAAAAACTGGACTGAATACTTCTCTAGTAGTGCTTTTAATGATTTTGGTGTTATATATTTTATGAACATATCAAAATCAATTTCGTTAATCGGATAATGCCTACGGTCTGTTGGAATAAACACAGTATCTGGTTCAACAGCAGCAATTGGAGAATATGAACACATTATTGCTTTTAAATAATAAATTAAATAATTTTTAGGTTCTGCAAAATAGTCGAATGGCAAGAAATTCTTTTTAAAGAAAAAATAATAATCGTAAGCATATGCCTGGATATCCCATATATATGTATAACTATGTCCAGAATACCAAGTATTACTGTTATACTTATATCTTTCTTCTTGTTTTTCGACTAATTCACTCATTTTTAACATATTTTTTGCAGATGACTCAAAAAGCTTTTTTAGATAATTTATTGCACTATGGTATTTTATAGGAACAGTATTAAATAGTTGTTCCAATTCCTTAGTTTTGGAATCTTGTCTATTAAATAGTGTTATTGTGGCCACACGAACACGCATTTTATGAAGGAGGATTGCAATATAATCATCTGATGCAATGGTAGAAGCCTCCATCTCAATGATTTTTTCAAGTTCAGCATCACAATTGCCCACCAAATGATAATAGTATATTTTTTCATCTGTGTCTGAACATGCTTGTACTTGTTTTAATAGTTCTACGTAATCATTATTAAGATATAACTGAAAACTGGTATTCTCTTCTGTTATTAAAGGAATACTTTGGCTTAAGTCATCTTCAAACAAGTGGATTGCAGTTAATCCAGCTCTTTGGAACGTATCTATTATTCCCTGTACATTATTAACAATAAGCGCAGCAATTTGCTCATACCATTCCTTATCATAAAATACTAGTTCCGTACTCATAAAAGTAGTATGACCTAAAGGTTGAACTTGAATTAAATCTTCAAAAGAAACCTTTCTATATGATTCTAGCACATGGTACTTTTCAATCAATATCTCAGATAGTGGGATATATTGTTGAAATATTTTCGAATCCGTTATACATCTTAGAAACGAAAAGAGCTTTTGGCCTGTTGGATTTGTAAGTGATACAGGTATAGACACTTTTTCCATTAAATTATCTGGCAATGAAGACAAATCAACCACAAAAATACTTTTATCTTCAAGTCGCACTCTCTCATATTCAGATGGTGCTTCTGAACTTACCAAGAAATTAGAAGGTCTTTCAGCCACACCATAAAATTTTCTAAAATAATTAATCCAACCAATAATTAAATTCAAATTATAATCGTTTAAAGAATACCCTAAAAACACAAATGTATGATTAACAAGAAGCGAACGTATAAAAGTACTGATCAATGTGTGTTTCTGCTCATAGTCAAGGTAATCACTTTCTTTCAAAACTATTGAGTTTGGTACCTTTAAATCTCCATGCATTTTTATAATATAACGCTCATTTGATTTTGACAACAAATCGCTATCCTGAGATACAACTGTATAAAGCTGTGCATTCAAATTCGCAGAATCTTCTAAAAGTGAATCATAATTTGTTGTTATAATATGATGAGGTAAAAGATTAAAGATTTCATCATCTATTGAGTTTGACATCTTGCCAGAGCTCAGCGTATTTTGAATCAAATTATAATACTCGGTATTATTATCTGATGTATCTTTCTGATAATAATATTCCGGAATCCGAAGGAACTCATCCTGCGTAAATGCATAACGTTCTTCACAATCCGTTTCTGGACAAATTTCTTTTCTTTTTTTGCAAAAATCACATCTATCATAACCAATTTTGTCTGCAATTATTTTTATCAATTCCCACCAAGTGGGAACATTTGAGTTTTTAGAAACTCCTGCTCCCACAAAAACAATTAGCTGATTGTTTTCTTGTGCCTTCTTTATTGTTTTAATTGATTCTATCCAATCCATTATCTGTTTCTCCAAAACTATATCTTACCTACATATGAATTTCTGTTTCAAGTATATCATTTTTCTGCTTATGTTATCAAACAATCACTCTCCTTTTTTTCCTTCTTCCAGTTGTATCCTTCCGATTAGGAATAAAACCCTAATATATTGAGATCTACAAGACTTTAACCACTTACTTTCTATGACTCATTGTGTTTCTAATCATCAATTATTTCCCAGTGTCCATTGGAACCACGACCAATAAATCGGACAATACCTATATCTTTGATGTGACGTTTTACAGTCTTGGAACTTATTCCTAACGTCATTGCCATTTTTTCTGTACTGATTTTATTATCCTTTTTTATCATAT
>URYK01000067.1 GCA_900552125.1 uncultured Solobacterium sp.
CCTCATCAATTACATGAAATTCTCCATTACTACCTAAAATAAAAATTCCATTTACTCCGTGTGTAATTAGATGATTAATTAACTGTTTTGTTGCTTCGTAATTTATGCTTTGTTCCTTATTTCTATAAAAAGGAGTTACTATAGGAGTGATAATACCTTCCATTCTCATTTTAATGTCCCTCCTTACGAATACTAGCACCTAAAGAACCACCTGGATGCCATTTTACATATTGAGAAGAGTTTAGATGTTTTTCATTTTGTAATAAAATACTCAAACATTGTAAGATCATGATTTCCGCAAGAATAGATGCTCTTGGTGGCTTATTCATTTTATCGCCTTCCTGCTCTACTCCTGCAATTAAAGTAACTTCCCCTTTAGACGCTAACCAAGAAGCTTTTTTTCCTGTAACTGAAATAATGGTTGCTCCATTTTGAATTAATGTTTCAATAGTTGCCTTTAGTTCACTTGTTTCTCCACTATTGGAAATGGCAATAACAACATCTCCTGGTAATACTTGACCACTACTTCCATGAACAGCTTCTGTACCATGAAGCTCATAAGCAGGTGTCCCTGTGCTTGACAATAAGGAAGCGATATAGCCGGCCACATGACCTGGTTTTCCTATTCCCGTTACATGTACTCTTTTATTTTGTTTTTCTGCATCTAAAATTATTTTTTTAGCCTTTTCAAGAGCTTGCATATCTATATGTTTACTAAAGTTTTCTAATTCATGAAATGCTATATTGATAAATGAATTTATTTGATTATTAACTGTTTCCATAATATTTTCCTTTCTTTTTAAAAAAGGAGGACACGGAATATTCCCTTGTCCCCTTCTATTCTTAGGCAAAGATACCTAGGATCCAATTTAAGATAGCCCCAAAGATGTTGTAGTCAACATTAGGGAAGGATGCTCCAGATATACCTAATTCTGCAAATGCTGGGTAAAGTAATAATGGTAATCCAGTCAATGCCATACCTACGATGAAAGAACCGACTAATGCACCTTTCCATCCACCATAAGCATTTCCGAAAATTCCACATGTTCCTCCTGAGAAGAAACAAATACCTGCTGCTGGAATCATAATAACACTACTATTACATATAACCATAATTGCCATAGCTGCTAAACCACCAAAGAATGCACCAACAAATCCAATTAATACTGCTGTTGGAGCAAATGGGAAAATAGCTGGACAATCAACTGCTGGTTTAGAATTAGGAATATATTTTTCAGAAATAGCAACGAATGCTGCAGTAATTTCTGCTATAAACTGACGAACTCCATAAATTAATACACTCATACCTGCTGCAAACTGTAATCCTTGTAAAAATGGATAAATAAACCAAATATCATTTCCTGCTTTTTCAAGTACAACGTCCATATGACCATTTACTACACAAGCGATTACTGCAACATAGAATAATACAACCATGAATAATGCTACTGAGAAGATAAAGTCTCTAAATAATTCAAAGAATTTAGGCATGTTTACTGAACTAGAGTCTTTATGTTCTTTTCCTTCTTTACCAAGTTTTCCAAATAGTTTACCAACATAACCTGAGAAAGCATAACCGATACAGTTAAAGTGTCCCATTGCCAAGTTATCTGCACCTGTTATCTTATTCATAAATGGTTGACAGAATGATGGTAATGCTGCTCCACAGAAACCTAATAAAATACCACCAGCTATAACAGTAACGATCATTGGTAAATCATTTGCGATAAAGATCAAAGCGATTACACATGCAAAATATAAGAAATGCTGACCTGTTAAGAAAATTGCTTTAAATCTCGTGAATTTTGCAACAATCAAGTTTACAACAAATCCTAATAGCATTACCATGGCAACCTCTGTTCCATATGTGTTTAACGCTAGACCTGTCGCAACCTCAACTTGAGTTGTAACACCTTCAATACCAAATGCTATATTAAATAAATCTGTAAATGTTTGTACAACAGTTGACATTGCATTTGAACCAATATTGAAGACCATAAATCCAATAACAGTTTTCATCGTTCCACTAATAACATCTGTCGCAGATTTTTTCTGCAACAACAACCCTATTAATGCAATTAACCCCATAATTAACGCAGTATTCCTAGATTGTGCTAATATTGCATCTAACATATTTCTCTCTCCTCTTCTTTATTTCTAATCTATTCCCATATTATTTACTACTTTTTGCTAGACAGAAATTGTTCCATTTTTTCTTTCATTTCTGCTTTATCCATAATATTACGAATCCCTAATGCATATGGAACTTTATCCTTCAATTCTTCAGATAAATCGTCCATGGTAATAACTAAATCCCCATTAAATCCATTTAATGAATCTAAATTTCCATGTTCTGTCTGGATAGGAAATCCATTTTCACTAATAACCTGGTCTGCTTTAATTTTCAATAACATACTAGACCCCATACCTGCACGGCAACATACTAAAGCTTTATACATCATCAGTTCCTCCTTTTCTTATTTACTGATGTAATCCATAATTTCTTTTTCGTTTTTTGCATTTTCTAATACTTGATAAAATTCATCGTTTTCGAACATTTCCGCAAGTTCTGCTAATGCTTGCAGATGCTCCATATTGTCTTTAGCACTTAAACAGAAAAGAAATTTAACTGGATCATTCGCATCATTTCCAAACTCAATAGGTGTGTCTAATGTTGATATTCCTATTGCACTTTCTAAGGCGCCGCTTTCTGGTCTTGCATGTGGAAGTGCAATATGTTTAGTGATTACAATATAAGGGCCATTTTCTTTAACACCTTGAACCATATCATCAACATATTCTTGTTTTACTTTATGCTCATCAATTAAAGGTTGTGCTGCCTGTCTAATTGCATCTTCCCAATTTTTTGCATGTATATGCAAACGTATTAATTTCTCATTGGTCAAATCTTTAAGCATTTTATCACCTCCTATTTCTTCTTGGCTTACACTTTGATAATAAAAGAGATTCATATAGTTTTCAATCTTATTTATGTTCAACTTTTGTATCCATTTCTTACAAAGTATAAACTTCAATAAAACCTTTATTTATCGGTTTTTAGATACATAATAGTTGTTATCTGTAAAGTTTCATTTTTGTTTTTCAACCTTCCAATTTATGAACTAAAGTTAATATTATGCGATTAAATATAGATATTTTCATTCTTTGTTATATACGTATAAATATTAAAAAAGCATAAAAAAACTGTTTCTGTACTCTATTCAATATACAGAAACAGTTCTATTATTTAACTTCAGAATATTTTCTACGTTCAGGACTCAAATTATCCACATAATAACGGATTGTTAAGCTTGCTGCACATTTACTTCTGTTTTTAGGCTCTACTATAAACTTATCTCCCTCAAGCATAGCATCTAGCATCGCTTTACAACATACATTCTGATTTCGAACTCCAGGTTCACACTCTTCTAACAGATCTTTTGCGTTAACTTCAATGTATAACCACTGCTTATCATGAGCTTCCTGCTTTTTGTTCTGTAAACAGTTTGTATAATCCTGCATAGTTAGTTTTTCCATAGAGTTTCCTCCCTTCCATAACAGAAAACAATCAAAAATGTTTTCACTATCCCATTATATCACTTTTATTTAGTTAATCAAAGTTTTTATGAAAACTTTTCAGTATTAATGAATATTTTTACATCATATTTTTTCTTTTAACTTATCAATACACCAATTAGCCCATTTAATTTCATTCTGATAATACATAAAGCCATAAGTCATCGTCATACCCCAATAAAAAGACTCATTATCTTTATGAATCTGTGCTTCAAAATCAGGTATCATATTCAAATCATTATTCATTTTATCAATAATATTTGAACATTCCTGAATATATTTTTCTAAAAGACGCATTGTCTGATCAATATCAATATTACTAGAGAAGAAAATCTTTATTAATAAAGGATTCTTATATTTCATAATATCCTCTAAATCAGCATCTGCCAGCCATCGATGTAACTCTAGTTTTCCTTCTTCTGTTATATGAAAAATCTTTTTATTTGGCTTATCACTTTGAATAACAATTTCACTATCCACCCAATTTTTCTTCGTACATGTATTTAGTTCTTTGTAAATCTGAGATGTCTGTGCATGCCAGAAGAAAGCAATACTTGTCTTGAAATAACGGTCAATGTCATATCCCGTCATATCCGTATAATTTAATAATCCTAAAATAGCGTGTTTTAAAGGCATAAATCCCCTTCTTTCCAAATGGTATTATTCTATAATTAGAATACAACAATAAATTAGACTTTGCAACTATTCTTCGTTATATTCTCGATTTCGGATAGAACGAATAGCTTGTATAATCTTTTCATTATTCTCTTGGATTCGTATATGAAACTCTTTTGCCTTTTCTTTGACCATCAATTCATAATTCTCTACAAATTTAGAAGTGATTTCTTTTATATCCACATCATTTAAATTATTCGCCACTTTTTGTAATGTCTCTTTAGGCTGAATATCTTTTACTTTACCTAAAATTGGGTTTGTTTTTCTTCTTTGAATTAATTCCTGTAAGGTAATATTCATCATTTCTTCTTCTGGTATATCCTCAAATAAAGATACATAACGTGATACATCTACCAGCATTTTCTTTAATAATTCATCTAATGAAGTTGTTGAATCAAAATATTCATCCATTTTAGATATCATTGTTTTAATTTTCTCTTCTTTTCTATTCACAAAGAAATCATTTATGAAATGATAAAAGAATCTAGGCACAACTGTTTTTTTATCTACTATAATATATGCATTTTCTCTAAAATCCATAGCATACAGATTATGATTATGATACAACTCTTCTATTGTATTACATGGAAGGCTGGATTTAATAAATATAGGTTCTTTTAATGCTTCAAAAAAGGCAGATATACAATCATTTTCATTCTCAAATATAAACAGCTTTTTTAGAAATGCAGGATCTGATGCTCTTTCCTTATAAATAGATAATATTTCTTTAGTAATCCCCGGAGCATTAAAGCTAATAACCTGAACTAGCTTATCCTGTAATTCCTGTTTCATTGTGAGTGCTGTATATAAAGCTAAGTTGCCACCCTTAGAATGACCACACAGATAAAATGATTTATCAAACTCAGTATTTTGTAGCTGATGTAAAGTATATAGCTGTTGCCAGGTAGGATCTTTTAGAAACATTCGAAAATTATCTTTCCAATCCTGCCATTCAGTTTTATGATGAATATCATCAAATGCTTCACTTCCTCTAAATGCAAAAATCAGTGCTTCTTCTGTTTCAAATATATAATATACAATTCCGCTATTTTGGTTATCGTTAAAACATTCCTTTACAATCATATCTGAGTATTCTTCAAACTGTATTTGTTGTAGTAATGTAAAATTATACTTTCTATCTTCCTGTTTATTATACTCTTCTTTTAATTCTTCATCGGATTGTAGTTTTTGTATCATTTCTGAGACAGAAATGCCTGTTTCCTCTATATCAAAATATGACAAAAGTGATAAATCATAAAAATTCTTCTCATTCAGCATATTCTTCACCTCTTTTTTCCAACATTATAAAACTTTTCTTAAGAATTACAAGTCTACTTTATTTTTAAAATATTTTGCGTTAAACTTAATAAAAATGGAGGAAGTAATGAAAAAAAGACGTAATAGAAGTAAGAGAAAAAATAAAATATCATATCGTTCTATCATTGCTAGTGGAATTCTTATTGTCGCATTTATTATTTTTATTTCCTTTGCTTTTTCAAATAATAGAAATTATGAAGTAATTATTATTGATGAACAAGGAAATGAAGAATTCTATGCAGAATATCCTAATTTTATACAGGCAAAAGAAGCAATGCTGGAAAAAACAGATCGAGATAAAAAACAAAACGCTGCAGTACGATATCATGGAAAATGGATTGCGTTAGGATATGGAGTAGTACAATTTCAAAGAAACAGCTGTACAGTCAATACAACATATCGAGTAAATAATACAAACACTAATGGATATTTAAATGGCTGTTATGGAAATGATGCTGCTTATATTGATACAAATGAAGATGGTACAGAAATACTATTTAAACAGGCAGGTGTTAGTGGCTGGGTAAATACTGAAGATGTTACTCTTCATAATATTTATGATGAAAATGATGTTTCTTCTATTAGTCATTATATAGTAGAAAATAAAGAATTATCTCATAAAATAACTACTGATATTGCAAAGAACACTTATGCCAATACCCTTAATCTAGGCACTATAGACGTAACAAATGGAACATATTATAGCTATGATGGTCACTATTTCTATAACTCTTATGAGAGCATGATTGATGATTATCGAACTGAAACATTTGAGTATTCTTCCAACAAGCAGCCCTTCTATGATTATTACCAATATCTCCCTCATCGAAGTATATCTAATTACACTGCTGAAGATATAAATTGGTATATACGTAATTATCTAGGATTTTCTTCAACTAAAGAATCATTATTAGTGAATAGCGGAGAATGGTTCATAGAAGCACAAAATAAATATGGCACAAATGCTATTATGATGTTTTGCGTTGCGATGAATGAAAGTGATTTAGGTAGAAGTGATATTACATATGAGAAAAATAATTTATTTGGTCATGCCGCATATGACGAATCGCCTTCACAAAGCGCAAATGGATATAAAAGTATAAAAGATAGTATTTTTGCTCATGCAAAGAATTTTCTTCATAATCGATATCTTAATCCCACAAGCTTTGCATATCATGGAGGCTTCTTTGGAGATAAAGCAAGTGGTATGAATGTATCTTATGCTTCTGATCCATATTGGGGAGAAAAAGCTGCCAATTACTATCGTATATTTGATACTGTAATGAAGAAGAAAGATGCTAATATTTCTTATATAGTTACAAACAAATCAATAGATGTTTATAAAGACAGGAATATGAAAAATGCTATATTTCAATCAAAACAAATTCCTTCTTCTTTTTTAGTATTGAACCAAGGAAATGATTGGTTACAAATAATTTACGATAAAGAAATTACTTCTGAAAATTCATATAATCAGAATAATTACATAGGATACATTAAACTAGACTTGACGAAAAATTCCTATATATTACAATAGATAAGTACTATGGGAGATGAAATTATGAGTAAAAAAGGTATATTATTTGATTTTAATGGAACGATGTTTTTTGATTCAGAGAAGCATAAAGAAGCATGGGATGTATTTTCTAGAAAATATCGTAATTGTCCAATCACAGAAGAAGAATTAGACCACATGCATGGGAAAACAAATAAAAAAATTATTGAAATGTTGTTAGGAAAGATAAGTGATGAAGAAAGTGAGCGCTTATCTATCGCAAAAGAAGCTTTATATCGCGAATGTTGTAAGAATGATCCAGCTATGTTTCATTTAACTGATGGCTTAGAGAGTGTTTTAGATACACTGAAAGCTAAAGAAATACCTATGACTATTTGTTCTGCATCTATTAAAGATAATATTGATTTCTTTATCACCTCTTTTCATTTAGATAAATGGTTTGATGTAGATAAAATTATATATGATGACGGAAAACATGTGGATAAAATATCAATGTTTCATGATGGTGCTAAAGCAATAGGTGTTGATTTAAAAGATTGTATGATCATAGAAGACTCTCTTTCAGGTTTAGATTTTGCATATAAATGCCATCCAGGCACCATTATTGCGATAACTTCACCTTCTAAAAAAGAGGAATACGAAAAAATTCCTGGCGTTGATAAGGTAATGTTTAATTTTAATAATTTTGATTTATCTTTCTTGTTCAGTAATGATTAACAACAAATGTAAAAATTTTATAAATTCTAAAAAAAAGTTGATTTTACGATTAAAATAGAGTAAACTAACTATGTTGGTGTTACCAGCTGGCTTACTATTTCTTCCCCCACCCATATAAGTAAGTCAGTATATCTTCCCCCAGATCGGTAACACTGACATTTTTTTATAAATTAGAAATTAATGTAGAGCAAATGCTCTTTTTTTGTTTCTATAAAAGAAAAAACTGCTGACAATATGCCAACAGTCTTTCATAAAATTATAAATCTTAGTAGTTTTTAGCTTCAACAGCGAAGTGAGCTCCAGAGTATCCACAAACTGGGCAAGCTTTAGGAGCAGCAGTTCCTTCATGACGGTATCCACAGATATCGCATACCCAAACTGTAGTTTCTTCTTTTTCGAATACTTTACCGTTTTTAACGTTTTCTAATAATTTTAGGTAACGTTCTTCGTGAGCTTTTTCAATTTTAGCTACTTGTTCCATCTGGAATGCGATTTTAGCAAAACCTTCTTCTTTAGCAGTTTCAGCAAAGTTTTTGTACATATCTGTCCATTCATAGTTTTCACCAGCAGCTGCATCTTCTAAGTTTACTGCAGTTGTAGGTACTTTATCTCCATGAAGAGCTTTGAACCATAATTTAGCATGTTCCTGTTCGTTACGAGCAGTTTCTTCGAAGATATCAGCAATCTGTTCCATACCTTCTTCACGAGCCATCTGAGCATAGTAAGTATATTTGTTACGTGCCTGAGATTCACCAGCGAAAGCTGCCATCAAATTTTGTTCTGTTTTAGATCCTTTTAATTCCATGTTTTTTTCCTCCGTTTAACTTTACAATAAATCAATACTCTGACTTTGTTACGATTGCTTTTTCATGCAATCTTCGCAGATTCCTTCTGCCATCATATTGTGTGTCTTGATTGTTAGTCCTGTCTGTCTTGCTATTTCCTCGTTAAAAGACTCAAGATAAGGAATATCTAAATCAACGATACGATTACATTTTATACAATGTAAATGATAATGCGGTACACAAGTTTTATCGTATTGATATCCTTCTATAGGATGAACAATTTTATTTATTTTATTCATTTCACATAAGATATTTAAATTACGATAAACAGTCGCCAAACTGATTTTTTGATCACCTTGATTGATTTCATGAAAAATCTGTTCTGGTGTCGCATGACCTTCAATACTTTGAAGATAATCAAGAATCATATCTCTTTGCTTAGATGATTTTCTTATCATAAAGACCTCCAATCTTAAGAACCATTCTTATTATATACCCTATTATTATCTTCGTCAAGGATAAAATTAAAAATCATTCTTAATTTTGAAAAGTATTTTATTCACCAGTTTTCTTATTCAACAATACAATACATTGAGCTTGGACACCTTCTTCTCTCCCTACAAAACCAAGTTTTTCGCCTCTTGTTGCCTTGATGCTTACTTGAGATAAATCACAATGTAAAGCTTTCGCAACATTTTCTCTCATTGCTGGGATATGAGGTGCCATTTTTGGACGTTCAATCATTACAAGGGCATCAAGATTACCAATTTGATAACCATGTTTATCCATCAATTGATATACCTGTTCCAATATCCATAATGAACTTACACCTTTGAATCTTTCATCCGTGTCTGGAAAGTGATGTCCTAAATCACCTAATGCAAGTGCACCTAATATACTTTCCGCAATTGCATGCAGTAATACATCTGCATCAGAATGACCAAACAATCCAAGTTCATGTGGAATCTCAACTCCACCAATGATCAGTTTTCTATTAGGAACTAATTGATGAATATCTGTAGATTGTCCTATACGAGTCACATATCCACCTCCAATCTAATACTATCTTAACTCATATTATTTTTTAAAGCAATCCATCATCTGCAAATCTTTCATAAACTATGATATTACTACATTTATGCATTTTTTCTTATTTATCATTACAACTTCTTTTTAACTTTAAATAGCTATGTTATGATATAGATAGAAAAAGGGTAGTGTCAAATAAGTTATGAAAGAATTTATTTTTTCATAACTCAATTCCATA
>URYK01000068.1 GCA_900552125.1 uncultured Solobacterium sp.
GATATCAACATCGTGTTTTTCTGGTTGCTTATTTATCTAGACTGTGAATAGTAACTTAGGATTTAGTGTTTTCTATCTTTTTTTAGATAAATTGTTTATTAATTATAAAGGTTTATGCTAAAATAAGAAAGCATGCAAAGATGATTGAAATATACCTTTGTAAGAATAAAAAGTATGAGATATAAAGAAAGGAGGAGTCACTCAAACCGAGTGACTGGCAGTATGTTAGAATTACAGAACATATCCTTTGAAGTAGAAGGGAAAAAGATTATTGACAATATCAGCTTATGTATTGATGATAATAAATTCACAGTGATTACAGGACCAAATGGTGGAGGTAAATCTACTTTAGCAAAGCTGATTATGGGTATAGAAAAACCAACAGCAGGGAAAATTTTATTTGATGGAGAAGATATTACAAATCTTTCAATTGATGAGCGAGCAAAACGTAAAATAGGGTATGCGTTCCAGCAACCGCCTCGATTTAAGGGAATGAGTGTACGTAAGCTTTTATCTCTTGCTCACGGTACAGAATTAGATGAAGAAATCTGCTGCAGTTATTTAACGGATGTTGGCTTATGTTCAAAAGATTATTTAAATCGAGATGTTGATACATCATTATCAGGCGGAGAGGTAAAACGTATTGAGATTGCGTCAATCCTTGCGAGAGAATTAAAGTTATCTATTTTTGATGAACCTGAAGCAGGTATTGATTTATGGAGCTTTGCGAAATTAGTAGAGACATTTCAGAATTTACAGAAAAATTCTAAGCAATCCATTATATTGATTTCTCATCAGGAGCGTATCATGCAGCTTGCGGATGACATCATTATCATTGAAAATGGAAGAATCAAGACAAAAGGAAATAAGGATGAAATATTACCTTCTCTGATGAGTGAGTTTGATTCTTGTGCATTCAAAAAGTAGGTGAATTATATGAAAGAGATGGAAAAAAACTTATTAAAGACAGTTGCCGATATTAGTGGTTTTATGCCAGGCAGTGCATTTAATCTTAGAAAAAATGGTCAAGGGGTAGAACGTCATTCTACGCAGAATGTAAAAATAGTCGCAAAGCAAGATAAGCCTGGGATTGATATTATTGTGGCACCACATACAAAAGGGGAGAGTATTCATATTCCGGTAATTCTTACTGAAAGTGGCATACAGGATCTTGTTTATAATGATTTCTATATTGGTGAAGAAGCAGAAGTAGAGATTGTGGCAGGCTGTGGAATTCATAATGATGGCTGTGATACTTCTCAGCATGATGGAATCCATACTTTCCATATTGGAAAACGTGCCAGCATTACTTATTCTGAAAAACATTATGGTGAAGGTGAAGGAACTGGTGGACGTGTGTTAAATCCTACTACTGTAATTCATATGGAAGAAGGCTCTTATGCTCAGATGGATATGAGTCAGATCAAAGGAGTAGATTCTACATATAGAAAAACAGAAGCTAATTTACAGGCAGGGGCAAAGCTAGTGATTAATGAAAAACTGATGACACATGGAACACAGACTGCACATTCTGATGTAACTGTTAATTTAGATGGAGAGGATAGTGTAGTACAGATTGTTTCTCGTTCTGTAGGAAAAGATGATTCCGTCCAGGTATTCCATCCGATTGCGGTAGGAAATAACCGTTCTCGTGCGCATATTCAATGTGATTCTATTATTATGGATCATGCGAAGATCAGTTCTATTCCTGAAATTGCGGCAAATCATGTTGATGCGGAAATTATTCATGAAGCGGCAATTGGGAAAATCAATAATGATCAGCTAATCAAATTACAGACATTTGGCTTGAATGAAGAAGAAGCAGAGAAAGTAATTGTGGAAGGTTTCTTGAAATAAGATAACAAAGAGGTGAAAATTTTTGCCTCTTTTTATTTTTTAATGAAATATTTATTTTTTAAAAACATTTTTCATATTATAATAAAATAAAATCAGATAGCTGGAGAGGAAGTGGATTATGGAATCTAAACAAAAATATGATAAGTTATCAAAACAGGCTTTAAAGTGTATGTATACTGCAGAATGTATTGGAACTCTTGTTGAGTTAGTAATCGTTGCAGCACTTAATTGGTTTTGGCTAATACCTAAAGATATAGAAATAGGTAAAATTATTTCTATTATTTTTATCATGTATAGTATCATTGCAATGTTTATTACACCATGGTTTCGTTTTCATCGTTATCGATATGCGATCAATGAGGAATGTATTGATATAAAAGAGGGGTATCTATTTGTAAAGAGAAACATTGTACCAATTGAACGATTACATAAACTTGAAACATTAAAGGGGCCAATTGATCAGATATTCCATGTCGCAAAGGTAAAAGTGACAACAGCAGGCGGAGATGTTACTATTCGTTTTTTAGATGAAGAAAAAGCTGAGAAAATTGCTGAGAGTTTAAGAAATCGAATTAATGAAATCGTAAAGGAGCAGAGGGAACAAGATGGAGAATAAGAAGATACGTAATCATATATCCATAGTTGTTGAACGTATCGGCGGTATCATTGGCGCAATCTTGCTGTTTGCCTTAACAAGTATGGCTGATGAAATAAAAGCATTGTTAAGTGGCGATAGTTTACTGCAGGATAGGATTAGCTTAATACTTGCAATTATCATTATAGCCATTATATTAGGAGTGCTGATTGGTTTTCAGCTCTGGAGATGGTCAAAAACATTTATTTATATACAGGATAAAAGTATTGTGGTCGAACAACACACGTTACAGAAGAAGAAAAATACAATTGGTATAAAAAACATATCAAATGTCAATACGGAACAAAATCTTTTTGAAATCTTAGTTGGAACCTGTAAAATAAAATTAGATACCAATTCCTTATCTACTGCAGATGAAACAGATGTCCAGATTGTATTAAAGAAGAAAGAAGCGGAAGTATTTCGTAATGCAATCATGAGATTAATGCAGGAGGATAATGAAAAAGTTATACAAGAACCAGCAGAAGATGAATTTAAATGGGATATAAAAGCAGAACTTCCGGAGTTATTGACTCATGGATTATATTCTATTAATATTTTATCCTTATTACTTGCCTTATCCTGTGGTTTCGGAATTGTTCTTTCAGTTATAAAAACAATCCAAAATGGGTTTGCAAATGAGGGAATTCTAGGGACAATGATTGGTTTTATTACCATCTTTTTGGTGCTTGCTGGCTCTATTTGGGATATTGTGAAAGGGTTTGTGAAGTATTTAGACTTTAAGATTGCTCGTCGTGAAGATAAGATTTATATTTCTTATGGCATAATGAAAAGAGTAAGATATACAATACCAGTAAATAAAATCAGTGCTCTACAGTTTCATCAGACAATATTTGCAAGACTAACAAATCGATATATGGTTAAAATAATTAACATAGGTATGGGAGATAATAAAGAAGAAGCAGAATCATTTTTTCTTCCTTATCATAAATTACCCCTGCTTCAGCAACAATTAGAAAAACTATTGCCTGAGTTTTATGATGGACAAGAAAAAGAATTAGAATTACAGCCAGCTGCTGTTTGGTTTGCTTGGCTCTATCCTTTCTTGTTGTATGTAGCTACAATATTGATAATAGATTATGCTTTATGGACGATGTTTTCACAGTATTATGCTTATATTATAATTGCGAACATATTTATATTTATCTGGGGAATGATTTTACTGGTATGTTATTATAAAACTACAGGTTATTATTTACATGAAGATTACTTAGTAGTGGCAAATGGTTATTTTTCTCGAACTATATGTTTTCTGCCTTATGCAAATATGCAATATATTGAATGGAAACAGAATGTATTTGCGCATTTTATAGGTATTTATAATGGGAAAATTCATTTACTGGCATCAACTATGAATAATGTTAAGATTATTCCTTATATGTATGAGAAAAATATTGATCTTATTTCAGAACGAATATTAAAAAAATAATGAAAATTTTATGCAAAAAAATGGACATAATTACTTAACTATATTAAAATACAAAGGTGTAATAATGAGGTGATTGTATGAAACAAGCTATTCAAATTAAAGAAAACATGTATTGGGTGGGTGTACATGACTTCAACTGTCGTCATTTCCATGGTGACTTATTTCCGATTTCAGAGGGGACTACGTATAATGCATATCTGATTGTTGATGAACAGGTTACTTTAATTGATACGGTAGAGGAAGAATTTTTTGATATTATGATGGAACGTATTCGCTCTGTTATTGGTGATCGTCCAATTGATAATGTGATTGTACAGCATGCAGAGCCAGATCACTCAGGGGGATTCTTAAAGTTTATGAGTGCATATCCAAATGCGAAACCTTTTGCGAGTAATGCAGGTGTAGGCATTATGCTAAAGCAGTACTTTAAAGAATATGAATTCTCAAAAGTAAAAACAGGTGATACTTTATCTACAGGATCTTATACATTGACTTTTGTGGAAATGCCGATGATTCACTGGCCAGATAACATGATGACATATGTCGCAGAGAATAAAATCGTATTCTCTAATGATGCATTTGGTCAGCATATCGCAAGCTATGATATCTTTGATGATGCTCATGGCTTAGCTAAATGTTTAGATCGTGCGAAAGATTACTATGCAAATATCGTTATGCCTTATGGTATGCAGGTTGCGAATAAGTTAAAACAAATTCAGGGTATGAATTTAGATATTGATATGATTGCTCCAGCTCATGGAATTATATGGAGAACATATATTCCTGAATTATTTGCGGCCTATGAAGAATTTGCAACATTTAAATCTGTTGATAAAGCAGTAATTGTATACGAAAGTGTTTGGAAACATACACAGATGATGGCAGAGGCACTTGCAGAAGGTATGGGAAGAAACGGAGTTTGTGTAAAAATATTTAAATGTTCAATGACTTCATCTTCTATCATTATGAAAGAATTACTGGATGCAAAAGCAATTCTTGTAGGAAGTGGTAACTATAACAATGCTATGGCAGGAAGTATTGCTGGTTTCTTAGAAAAACTAATTTCCTGTAAAGTAAAAAATAAAAAAGGCTTAGGCTTTGGTTCATATGGCTGGGCAAATCTTGTTACGGCTAAAATCAATGAAAGATTAACGCAGGCTGGTATCACATTATTTAATGATAATGTGATTTCACAAAACTATACTCCTACTGAAGAAGATTTAGATGCTTTAATGGAATTAGGAAAACAGATTGCGGAAGAAATCAAGGCAATGTAATAATTAATATGATTTCACATAGTCAAGATTACTCTCTTGATTAGTGGAATCTTTTCTTTTATATATTGCATAGAATAAATAGTAATCTAAACGGTTACATTTTATTTGTCTTTTTTAACAGAAATCGTATACGAATTAAATATTTGAGGGCTTTAGCATTTAAAATATAGAATTAGGGTAGTATAATAGAACTAAAGAACAAAGGAGGATCAATTAAATGATTATTCAAAGTAAAAGAGTATGGGTATTAGGACATTTTATTGAAGCGCAATTGGAAATTGAAAATGGTAAAATTATAAATGTATTATCCTATGGCGCAAAACCTGCTGACGTAGATTATGGTGAAAAACGAATTGTGCCAGGTTTTATTGATGTTCACACACACGGTGCTTATGGATTTGATACGAATGATGCAGAACCAGAAGGACTTCGTAATTGGATGAAAAATATTCCTGAAGAAGGTGTTACAGGAATTTGTCCTACTACGATTACACAGACTGAAGAAGTTCTGACAAAGGCTGTTGCGAATGTCGCAAAAGTAGTTGAAGAAGGCTATGAAGGTGCTGAAATCTTAGGTATTCATTTTGAAGGGCCATATTTAGATATGAAATATAAAGGAGCACAGCCTGAACAATGTATTGTAAAACCTAACGTTGAACAGTTTAAACGTTATCAGAAAGCAGCTAATGGTCTAATTAAAATCATTACTATGGCCACAGAACATGATGATAATTTTGAACTAACAAAATATTGTGCAGCGAATGATGTTCGTGTAAGCATTGGTCATTCTGGCGCAACAATTGATGAAGCAGCGATGGCAATTGCGAATGGTGCTACTTCTATGACACATATCTTTAATGGTATGACTCCATTCCATCATCGTAATCCAGGATTAGTTGGTGCCGCAATGCGTTTCCGCGACACATTTGGTGAAGTAATCTGTGATGGAAATCACTCTACACCGGATGCATTAAATAACTTATTTATGGCAAAAGGAAGAGATTATACAATCATGATTACAGATGCCTTAATGGTAAAAGGATTACCAGTAGGTACAAAAGTATTATTTGGCGGTAACGAAATTGAGTTATATGCAGATGGAAGTGCTCATCTAACTTCTACTAAAGGCTTAGCTGGTTCTACTTTAAAAGTTAACGAAGGCTTGAAAGTATTAGTTGAAAAGGCAATGGTACCTTGGGATTATGCAATCAATTCCTGTACGATCAACCCAGCAAGATATCTAGGTGTAGATGATCGTAAAGGTAAATTAGTGGCAGGCTATGATGCAGATATCGTTGTATTAAATGATGATTATTCTGTAGAAATGACATATGTAAGAGGTAAAAAAGCATTCTAAAAGGGATATAAAAATCCCTTTTTTACTTCACACAATTTAACAAGTTTTCTACATATTTATAATTTATATTTTTTATATACTATAGATGTACAGGAGGTATCCTGTAAAATAAATTTTCCCCTCAGAAAATTTTTCATACTTTTCCTTTCTATTAAATAATGTAAACAAAAGAAGTGTTTCCCAAGGCACTTCTTTTGTTTTTCATCTGATTTCTTTAGAATTATCAAACGATGCATGATATAATTGATATGTGTGAAATGAGGGATAAAATGAATCAGGAAATAAAAGCTTTTTTCTTTGATGTAGATAATACTCTGTATACGCATCGAATACATGATTTTCCAGAAAGTACAAAAACGATGCTAGTAGAGTTAAAAAACAAAGGATATCATATTGCAATAGCAACAAGCCGTTGTCGGTATGAAGTGCAAAATCTGCCATCGTTTTTTAGAAAATTTCCATTTGATGCGGAAATTTATGATGGGGGAGCTTTAGTTATGGAAGAAAAGAAGCTATTATTTAAAAATCCATTACATAAAGAACAGATACAGCGATTGATTACTTACTGTGAGAAGGAACAGATTCCTGTTAGATACTCTACTTTTGATCAGGATTATTTTACAACGAAATGTTCAGCTGATATAAGAGATAAGTTCTTTAAATTATATCTAAATATGCCAAATGTGAAGAGGTACGAGGATGAAGAAGTATTTAATATGCTGGCATATCCTTCTAATGCAAAACAGAAAGAAACAATATGTGAACTGATGCAAGATGTAAATATTATTCATCATACTAGTGATACTTTGGAAATAACAGCTAAAAATGTTGATAAAAGCAAAGCAGTTGAAACATTATGTGAATATTGGGATATTCCGCTTACCTCTATCGTTTGTTTTGGCGATGGAGCTAATGATGTGGAGATGCTGAAGAAAGCTGGTATTGGCGTAGCAATGGGAAATGGCAATATTGTTGCGAAAGAAGCAGCTGATTATGTATGTAAGGGAATAGATGAAGACGGGTTGTGTTTATTTTGCGAATCCATGAATTGGCTATAACTACTTCATGAAATAAAAAGGAGATGAGAACATGAAGATAAAAAATAATCGTTATGAGGTAACTTTTTGTACTAAAGGTGGTGAAATCGAAAGTTTTACAGATTTAGAGACAGGAATCCAATATATGTGGCAGGGTCATCCAGATTATTGGACAGGAAAAAATCCTGGTTTATTCCCACTTGTAGGAAATACATTAGATGGCACATATGAAATAAATGGAAAAACTTATTCTATGAAGAATCATGGTCTGATTCGTTATGCGACACTTACTTGCGTAAAAGAGGATGAGAAAGAAGTTGTCATGGCACTGGATAGTGATGAAGAAACAAAAAAAAAATACCCATTTGATTTTCACTACGAAGTTGCATATACACTAGAAGACAATCAATTAACGATTGCTTATCGAATAACAAATACAGGAACAGAAGAAATGCCATTTACATTTGGTCTGCATCCGGGATTTAACTGTCCATTATGTGAAGGTGAATCTTTTGAAGATTATACATTAAGGTTTGATCACACAGAAAAGATGAAACAGCTAATATTTGATGGAGAAAAGAAAAAACCTTATGCATTAGCTGATGTAGAACTTGATCATATTCCATGTAGCTATGATTTAATTGAAAAATATTTAACATTAATTTATAAAGGAGCGAAAAGTTCTCATTTAACTTTATCTGGTCCAAAAGGTCATGGGGTTAAGATTTCTATTACCGGGTACCCTTATCTGGCTATTTGGACAGCGAAGAGAGGTGCTCCATTCATCTGTCTAGAACCATGGTATGGTCATGCAGATTTCTCAGAGGTGAAAGAAGATTTCTATCATCGTGAAGGAACTATGATTTTATCCCCATCTAAAACATTTACGACTGCATATACAATTCAAGTATTTTAATAACATCATTTTATTGAAAATGCGCTTACAAAATGATATCATTATGATGTGTAGATATCAGGAGGGATTTAGAAATGAAAGTTATTGTAGTTAAAGATTATGATGCAGTCAGTGAAGAAGCATTCAAAGTAATGAAAGAAGTCGTGACTGCAAAGAAAGATGCAGTGCTAGGTTTAGCAACAGGGTCAAGTCCTATTGGACTTTATAAAAACATGATTAAAGATCATAAGGAAAATGGAACTAGCTATGCACAGTGCCAGTCTTTCAATCTTGATGAATATGTAGGAATCGATCGTAATCATCCAGAATCTTATTGGACATTTATGCATGAAAATCTATTTAAAGGAATTGATATTCCAGAAGAAAATGTTCATGTTCCATACGGAAGTACAGCTGAAGACTGCGTAGCTTATGAAAAAGCAATGGAAAATGTAAGTGTAGATATTCAGGTATTAGGTATCGGTGGTAATGGTCATATCGGATTTAATGAACCAGGTACTCCATTTACTGAAGAAACTCATATCGTAGAATTGACAGAAAAAACACGTTCTGACAATGCTCGTTTCTTTGATAATGATATTAATCAGGTTCCAACTCATGCGATCACTATGGGGATTGCGACAATCATGAAAGCAAAGAAAATTTTACTAGTTGCTTCTGGTGAAAATAAAGCTGATGCAGTTGCAGCAATGGTTAATGGAAAAGTTGATCCAGCTTGTCCAGCAAGTGTATTACAGAACCATGCTGATGTAGTAGTAATCGTAGATGAAGCTGCAGGTTCTAAATTGAATAAATAAGCTGAAGAAAAATAAAAGTGATTCAATTCACATATTAATATAAAAACAGCACGATTTTTGTGCTGTTTTTATATTAAGTATCACTTCTATTATATAGTATATCATAAAGCTAATCTGAATATCAGTCTTGTATGCTAGAAAAATCATATATATGATATGTATGTAAAGAGATAGATATATTAGTTGAATATAAAATGGGGTTTGATTAAGAATGACTAAATAAAAGGAGGGAATGAATCAAAGTCAGAAAAACATTGTAGATAAACTAAATAAAGACAATAAATTTTTAGCCGAAGGACATAAATCCTGGATTAGTTATTCTAAAGGGAGAATCTTAATTAATATTTTAATAGTATTAGTATTGTTACTATTAATATTATCTCAATAAGATTCGTTAGCTCTAATAGAAAAGCACTATTTGTCGTAGTGCTTTTCTTATAATTGTTAATACCACGTGCTATGCACGTGGTCAGGGTTTCACTGAAAGAAAAAAACACCTCATGATATAATACTGATGAT
>URYK01000069.1 GCA_900552125.1 uncultured Solobacterium sp.
TGGATTGGATGGAAGAGATGAAGTAGAATGAATGATGATCTGCAGTGGAACCGGGCGGGAAAACTGCAGG
This sequence comes from uncultured Solobacterium sp., assembly GCA_900552125.1. Lineage (GTDB taxonomy): Bacteria > Bacillota_I > Bacilli_A > Erysipelotrichales > Erysipelotrichaceae > Clostridium_AQ. Next base: position 71 of record URYK01000069.1, read on the forward strand.
TGTTATCAGTATTGAACGTATAGCTATATGGAGAAAAAGAGAGGAAAGACGAGAGACTTTGGAATGAATCAAGTTGGATGTTTTTTCTTTTTGGGATAATTAAACGTATAGCTATATACAGAAAATTGTTTATAGATAATATTCGAGAGGAATATAGAGGAATGTTAAAAAAGAAAAATCTTCTGATCTACGCTCATTACTATATTCCAGATACTGCGTCAACGGGGCAGATCCTCCGTGAATTGGCGGAGGGTATGCTGGATAAATTCGACATAACAGTCATCTGCGTGGTGCCGAGTTACTTAGGGACGATTGAGGATAAATATAAGACACGGAAATATTACGAAGAAGAAATCAATGGTGTAAAGGTTCTGCGAATCCGAGTACCGGAGTTCAGCAAGACCAATAAAAAGAGCCGTGTAAAGAATATTGTTTCTTATTTCTTTGGAGCAATGGGTGCAACTTTTAAGGTTGGCAAGATGGACTATATTTTTTCCATCTCACAACCGCCTATTCTTGGAGGACTGCTGGGTGTTTGGGGCAAGTGGGTGAAGCATGCTAAGTATATCTATAACATTCAGGATTTCAACCCGGAGCAGGTGTTGGCTGTTGGTTATACCAAGAGCAAACTGGTGACAGATGCCATGATGTGGTTCGACAAGTTCAGTTGCAAGCGTAGTGACTTGATAATCACGGTTGGTCGTGATCTGGTGGAGACGGTGGAGAACCGCTTCAAGGGTAAGAAAGTCCCAAAGACTGTCATGATCAACAACTGGATCGATGAGAATGAAATCTATCCGTTGGATGAGAGAAATGAAAGAGTTGTTGCTTTCAAGAAGAAGTACGGTTTGGATGGTAAGTTCGTCATTATGTATTCAGGCAATATTGGACTGTATTATGACCTAGAGAATCTGATGAAGGTTGTGGAGAGAATCAAGCCGGGTACTAAGACTGCGGATGGCAGAGAGGTTGTGTTTGCTTTTGTTGGTGCCGGTTCTGTGCTGGATAAGCTAGTGCTGTATGTGAAAGAGCGTCACATGGACAATGTGGTATTCATTCCATATCAGGATAAGGCAGATCTTATATATTCTTTGAATGCTGGTGATGTTCACTGGTGTGTGAACGCGAAAGGCATTAAAGGAGTGAGTTGTCCGTCGAAGGCATACGGAATAATGGCCGCAGCTAAGCCGATATTAGGAGTGCTTGAAGAAGGTTCCGAGGTTCGATATCTGATTGAAGATACACACGGTGGTCTTTGCTGTGAGCCGGGTGAATATGACAAGGTTGAGGGGAATATCCGCTGGTTCATTGAGAACGCCGGAAGTGATGAACTGAAGATGATGGGAGCCAGAGGACGAGAGAATCTGGAGAAGAATCTGACTAGAAATGTGTCGGTGAGAAAGTATGCGGAAGAGATTTTGGAGTTGTAAAAAGAGGGAAAATGAGAAACTTAGGTATATTCTTAGTGCTCTTGTGTGCACTATGGCTAGTTGGCTTCCTTTTTGAGAATAAGCAAACGACAGATGTTAAATTTATGTCTGTTCAACATACAAATATTTGTAGAGCTGTTGCTGCTATTATTATCATTCTTCAACATGTCTCAGGTAGATTAGGAATCAGATATTTCACACCTCTTGGCGGAATTGGCGTAGCGATTTTTTTGATTCTTTCAGGATATGGTTTGAATGAATCCTATAAAAAAAAGAAGTCGTGGGGGGGGGTACTGGAAGCCTAAAATAAGCCGAGTTCTGATACCATATGCAATTGTTTCTATTGTTGTGATAACTATGCAGTTCTTAACCAGAACTAAAATTGAAATTCCATATTACTGGTATTTGGATTTTATGTTCTTTCAGTATTTGGTGTTTTATTTAACTATTGCGATTCCAAAGTTGTACACAAAGAGATATTTTGTGTTGTGTGTCGTAAGCACGGTGACATTTATAGGTTGTTCGTGCACGGCGAATGGACTGAGAGCAGAGCAAGCTATATCGTTTCTGGTGGGAGTATGGATATCTGATAATTATGAGAAAGTAAAAAAGTGTTTGTTGAATCCAATTGTATTAATGACATTGTTGATTAGTGGAACTTTATTGCTGGTGACTAAACAAATCCCAGCAATTCGCATGCATGAAGGCGAAATCTTATGGCAAGGGATTCAACTTGTAATGAAAGTATCATTTGCAATGGCAGTTATTGGAGAAGTTTATCGGGCTAGAAGACTTTTTAATAACGGCTTTATTGCCCTTGTGGGCGGAATTGCTTATGAATTATATTTGGTTCATTTTAGATTATTAGGATTACCGCAAAAAGGTGTTTGGGGAATGTGTATTTTCTTGGGAGTAAGTATAGTTGGAGCATGGAGTGTTAACAAGATTTCTAATTATATAAAGAAAAGAATATGTTAAAGGGAAAAATGAATAGGTGGTCTTTGCCATGAGTTGGGAAAGTATGACAAAGTTGAGAAAATATCTGTTGCTTTATTAAAAATGCTGAAACTAGTGAGCAGAAGGAAAGGGAAAGCAGAAGCCGAGAGAATTTGAAGAAGAGATTGATTCAAGAGGGCAGTGTGAAAAGATATGTAGAGGAGATATTGAAGTTATGAAGTATGATAAGATAAAAATTGTACAGATAAATACTTTTCCCTATAAAGCTACAGGAAGCATTATGATGAATATTCATAATCAGCTTTTGGAGGAGCAATATGATTCTTATGTGGTTTGGGGAAGAGGACGTGTCGCACAAAATGAGCATGAGATAGTAATTCAGGATGAGTTTGGTGTGAAATTGCATGGTGTTTATACGAGAATTACAGACAAAACAGGGTTTGCTTCTAAGAAAGCGACAAGAAAGCTGATAGATAAACTGCAGCAAATAGAACCAGATATTCTTCATTTACATAATATTCATGGATACTATTTAAATATTGAACTGTTGTTTAATTATATCAGAGAGAACAATATAAAAGTAGTATGGACACTCCATGATTGTTGGGCATTTACTGGTCACTGTGCATACTTTGATATGGTTGGATGCAAAAAATGGAAGACAGGATGCCATGATTGTGAACAGAAGAAAACGTATCCTTCGTCATTGATAAAGGATAATTCCCGCTGGAATTGGGAGAAAAAAAGAAGTTTATTTACAAATTTAAATATAACAATAGTTACTCCATGTAAATGGTTAAAAAATATAGTAAGACAGTCTTTCTTAAAAGAATATCCTGTTGAAGTGATTTATAACGGCATTGATCTGAGTAGCTTTCATCCTGAGACAACAGACTTTGAAGAAAAATATAATTTGCAGGGAAAATATGTGATTCTTGGAGTGGCCAGTGAATGGACCAATCGAAAAGGACTAAAAGATTTTATAAAACTTGAGGAGATGTTGGATAGAACTAAATACAGGATAGTTCTAGTTGGATTAACTGAAAAACAAATTGAAGAATTACCAGATACAATTATTGGAATTAAACGAACACAAAATATACAGGAATTGGTTGGAATATATACAAGAGCAAATATCTTTTTTAACCCAACGTATGAAGATAATTTCCCAACTACAAACTTAGAAGCAATTGCATGCGGAACACCAGTAATTACTTATAATACGGGCGGAAGTCCAGAGGCAGTTACTGAAAAAACAGGAGTTGTATGTAAAGCCGGTGATGTAGAGAGTGTAAAAAGTAAAATTATTGATTGTATATCGAAAAAAATGGAAATAGCAAATGAACAGTATGATTACAAACAAATGGTTGATTGTTATATTGAATTATATAGGAAAATAGTGAAATGAAAAAAATATTATATATGACAAATTTGCCAGTTCCTTATAAAATTGATTTTTTTAATGAACTTGGAAGAAATATGAATTTAACAGTTGTTTTTGAAAGACGCAAAGCTTCCGACAGAGAAGATTCTTGGCTTTCTTCAAGTTTTCTTAATTTTAATGCCGTGTTTATGAATGGTAAAGAATATGGAAATGAGGCTGCATTATGTCCTGAAATTTGTTCAATAATAAAAAAAGGAAAGTTTGATGAAATTGTTGTTGGGGCATATTATACATTAACGGGAATGCTGGCTATTCAATATATGAAAACTCATAAAATATCATATTATATAAGTTCTGATGGTGGATTTATAAAAAATGAAAAGAAAATAAAAAAATATATAAAACAATATTTTATACAAGGGGCAAAAGGATATTTTTCACCAAGTAAGATAACCGATAAATATTTGATTTATTACGGTGCAAATGAGAAAAAAATATATAGATATCCATTCACATCATTAAAAAATAGTGATCTTATAATGAAGACACTTAATAATTCAGAAAAGCAAATACTAAAAAAGAAATTAAACATAACAGAAGAAAAAATAGTATTAGGCGTAGGTCAGTTTATCCCAAGAAAAGGATGGAATACTTTAATGGAGGCATCATTAAATTTATCAAAAAAAAATGGGATATATATTATTGGTGGAAAAGCGACAGAGGAATATATTCTGTTAAAGAAAAAAATGAATTTAGATAATGTGCATTTTATAGATTTTAAAAATAAAGATATTTTAAAAGAATACTATTATGTGGCAGATGTTTTTGTTTTGCCAACAAGAGAGGATATATGGGGGCTTGTTATAAATGAGGCACTTGCGTATGGTTTGCCAGTGATTACAACAGATAAATGTATGGCAGGTCTTGAAATGATTGAAGATGGAAAAAATGGTTATATTATTCCAGTTAATAGTGTAAAAAAATTGGCTGAAAAACTGACATTTATATTATCTGAAAAGGATTTTTATGAAGAAATGAGAAAGGGATGTTTAAAAACAGCTGAAGCCTATACTATTGAAAAAATGTCAGAGGCCTATGAAAAAATATTGCAGAGATATGAATGCAGCGAAACATAAATATTTAAAACAGTGAAAAGAATTATTAAAGTGCTTAGTTGACTAAGTAAAAGTTGAAATATTGTTGTGAAAGTAATTATAGAGAGTGTATTAAATGAATAAGAAATTAATGGTGAAAAAAAGTACAGTAATAGATACTTTTGTGTATATTGGGATTTTTGTGGTAGTTTTATTCTTTTTAATTGGATTGGATTATAGCAATTCTGATAGACTGGTAATTGTCAGTTTTATAATTAATGGAAGTATATTATTTGGATTAATAATCTGGGATTCATATCCAGTTAGTATCAGGAAGATAGGATATACTTTTGCATTTATATTTCATTTTATGGCACCAATGCAACAATATACTTTAAAAACAGTATTCTGGAATTACTCAGGCATGAATTTAAATTATTCAGAGTCTGAATATCTTTATGCCAATATTATTCTTTTTCTTTCTATTCTTTTTTTTGAAGTGGGATATAGAAGTCACAAAAAAATAAATAGACAAAGTGTAGAAAATAATAATTATTTCAAAATGAGTTTATCATCTGCAAAAGCGGTGACGATATTGAGTATTGGTGCAATTATTATATTAGGTTTAACAGGTAATATTGCTCATGCATCTGATTCTGAATCTGCTATAGTAATTCAATTATTTAATATTTTAAGATATATACCAGTGTCATCTATACTGCTATTACTAATTGATTCCACCAGAAGAATAAAAACAAAACAAATATGTAGAAGTATTATCTGGATGATTTGTATTGTAATCTATTTTCCTCTTTGGGGGAGTTTGGCACGTTTTATTTTGCTGGGAACATACGTTGTCTTTGCAGCGTTTGAATTGCGAAAAAGTAAATATAAATCCCTTTTGTTCGGGGGCTTTTTCCTAGGATTTTGTTTAATGTTTTCAGAAACAAGGCATATGACTAGTTTTAGGGATATAATATTGAATAGAACTATTAATTTTAATCATGTGGATTTTGACGCGCATCAACTTTTGATGGCAAGTATAAAATATGTAAATAATAATCATATTTTTTACGGCTTGAATATATTTTCTGCACTATTTTTTTTATTACCGCGAAGTGTATGGAAGGGAAAGGCTGAGGGAACAGGGTCAATTGTAATGAAATATTTTGGCTCATGGCAATTAAATGTTAGTACCCCTTTGGTAGCAGAATTATATACAGCGTTTAGTATCTGGGGAGTGATTTTAGGTTTTTTACTGTTGGGAAAAATGATTTATAAAATAGATCAGTGGAGTTATTCATATGAGCCAATTAAAATATCGCTGTTTTGTTTGTTTGCTGGAATGACTACATATATTTTACGAGGGTCATTACTTGCTTCAGTGGCTTTCACAGGGGGATTAGTTGTATCAATGTTTTTTACTTTTTTTGTGTGCAAAATATTTAATGGCGAATTAAAAATTTAATGTTTCAACTGTAAAAAATATATGAAAGTAGCGAAAGGAAAAATGATTAAGATGAAAATTGCTTTGGTAAAACAAGATGTATATCAAGATTTATATGTTGGAAATAAAGATATGTCGTTGGCAGAATTATTGTATTCATCGGCAGGCCGTGTTGGTCCGATTAGTTTGTTTGATGAGTATGATTGCGATTTTTATATTGTAAAAGAAGAAAATACTTCAGAATGCCATGTGTGGGAAAAGGTTATGCCCAAAATGGTTAAGGAGTTTCGGAAATTAAAAACACAGACAGTTAAATCTGTTAAGGGAATGGATTTTCATGAACCAGGCAGTGATAAACCAAATGGATATTATGCTGTGAAATGTAATAGTATTGATTGGAGTAAATATGATGCAGTCATTTCGATAAATGTTTCTGTACCGACACAAATTGTTCAAAAATATCCACAAGTATTATGGGCATATATGATTGGAGAGGCTAATTTTATGTTAGACAAAGTCTATTTTGGATATGATGTCTGTTTAAATCAGTTGATACGTGGAGAAAATGACCTAATACACGGGGTGATGGATTTTCCATATACTTTTGTTAACAAAGATCATTTGGAAAGAGTTTTATATGATGAGTTTGGTAAAGTAGAAAAGTCTGGAATCTATGGAGAAATTAATACAACTACTGAAAGACCGGTAAGAAATATCCCGCAATTTGAACCAATAAGTAAGGCTACAGGAGAACCTATTTTAGTTCATAAACAGAATATAAAAAATAATCTTGTTGAAATGTATAAAGCAAAGTATTACTTAAAAGTTGGAGGAAGACAGACAAGAGGAAATGGAGCTATTGAAGCAATTTCATTAGGAACAGTTGCGTTACTTTCGCCAAGTGACATTATTTGTGGACAGGTACTACCGAAAGAAGCCTGGGTTTTTAATGCAGAAGACGCAATAGAAAAAATTAATTATTTGAATAGTAACCCAGAAGAATATAAGAAGTTGTTGGAGCTTGAAAGAAATTTGGTTCAGCAGTTTGTAATTGATTATCCTAAATTCTGGTTGGAAAAGGCTGTAGAATTAAAAAAAGAAACCGGTGCAAATAAAGTATATAAATATTCTAATGCAAAATATTTTTCAGACATTGTAAAGCGATATAAGAATAAGAAAAAAAGAATTCAGATAATAGGAAAATAAGCATAAAAAGAGGGATAGATTGTGGCTAGTTTGAAAAAGAACTTTATCTACCAGACAGGATATCAGGTGTTGGCAACAGCGTTGCCGTTAATTACTACACCATATATTAACCGTGTTCTGGGAGCAGAGCAATTGGGAACGTATACATATGCTGCCAATATTGCTAATTATTTTACAATTTTTGCAATGCTTGGTTTCAATAATTATGGCAGTAAAATGATTGCAGCCACAAAACATAATGAAAATGAGCTAGCGCATACGTTCTCAAGTATAAGAAAATTACAGCGGTTGATGGCAACAGTAGTGGTTGCCATCTATTTATTATTTGTAAGTTTGTGTATTCCAGAAAATAAACCATTATATTTTATAGAATCTTTATGGATTATAAATTGTTTCATAGATATAAACTGGTTTTTCTGGGGACTGGAAAAAGTTAAATTGACTGTTACCAGAAATCTGATTATAAAATTAATTACATTGTCGGGTATATTTATATTTGTGAAAACTCGAAAAGATATATTGATATATGCGTTTATTTTAGTAATAGGAACAATTTTGAGTGATCTGTACCTTGTTTCACAGGTGAAAAAATATATTAAAGGAACAAGAACAACTTTTTATGAAATGATTATTCATATAAAACCATGTATTACATTATTTATTCCGGTTGTTGCTATGAGTATTTATCAGCAAATGGACAAAACAATGCTAGGTTTATTGAGTACATATGAACAGGTGGGATATTATTCCAGCGCAGATAAAATAGTTAATATACCGTTAGGAATTATTACTGGATTGGGAACAGTATCATTGCCACGTATTGTATCATTGATTTCTGAAAAAAAAATAATGGAATATAAAAAAGTGGTGGAAAAATCAATTTCGTTGGTGATGTTTATGTGTTCAGCAATTGCTTTTGGAATTCTTGCTGTGTCACAGGAATTTGTTCCACTTTTCTTTGGAAGTGAGTTTTTACCATGTGTATCGCTTATTTCTTTTTTGGCATTTGTAATTTTTTTCAAAGCTATTTCGACAGTTATTGTAAACCAAATTTTAATTCCAAATGATAATGAAAGATATTATATTATATCAGTTTTTGTTGGGGCATTTATTAATTTGATTTTGAACTATTCACTGATAAGAAAATTTGATGCGGTAGGAGCTGTATATGCAACTCTTATTTCAGAATTAATTGTATGTTTTGTTCAGATTTTTGTGTGTTTTAAGTATTTAAATGTATTAAAAATGCTAGGAAAAAATTTTCAATATATTATTTTAGGCGTGCTAATGTATGCGTCGGTGCGAGGAGTAGCTGAGCATATTACAAACATTTCATTATTTAAAAGAAATGTTATTGAGATATTAGTAGGTGGAGCTTTTTTCAGCGGAGCATGTTTGGTTTATTGGACTGTAAAAAGAGACGATACCTTTTATCCGATAGTTATTACTGTATTGAATAAAATTAAATGGAAGGAATCATAGAAAAATGAAGAAGAGGAACCACATTGGACAGTGGTGTCAGGCACTATTAAATTTCAGACAAAGCATTGTAAGTACAGTAAGGAAGTAGAAAAAGTGCTGGAATATCTAAGGACTATTCCAGCACTTCTTCTACTTGCGGATTGAAAGGTATGCTACCGGTAGCACGTAGTGAGAATAGTAACACAAATCTGCGAATACCAGAGCATTAAAAAATCAGCTTGCAATAATAGAATTCTCATGTTAATCTAATACCACGCAGTCATTATTCTGATGAACTGCAAAAAGATCTATGAACCAAATCGGTAATTATTCAATAAGC
>URYK01000070.1 GCA_900552125.1 uncultured Solobacterium sp.
CTCCTATATCAAGCAGATAGTCTGGTTGTTCTCCATAAACAAATTCAGGCATATCCTTTTCATATCCACAATTTGTACACTTCATTCGTATATAACTGTCACGTGCTATATCAGGGTCATTCAAAAAATCAAATACGACAGGATCGTTTAAAAAATCATTCCAGTGATTGTGAAAAATAAGCTGGATAGATAACTAATTAGGGTTTGAAATAGAAGTGAATGACTTCCTAGAAATTTTAGAAATTGTTTTAGCTAGATTATCCTTAATCATGAAAATATCACTTAGATATATTATACAAAAATGAGGATTTCCTCAATATATTATAAATGATGGAATTTATGCGTCACTATTTTATAAAAAAGACTAAAAGGGTCTGAAAATAAAAACTTTAGGAGTGTTTAAGAAAATATTATGTGTGTTGAAAAAAAGATAGTGAATGTTTAAGATTATCTTGTAAGCGGTTGAATTTTTGAAAAATACAGACAACTAGATATTCTTCTGCTAAGATTAAATTGCATAAGAACCTAGGACTTATGAGGAGGAGATACTTTGTATACAAATACTAAATATATGATCTTGGAATATCTTGAGAAGGAAACCGGTAAACTTCATAGAAAAAACTTAGATCAATTTACTGCAAATTTTATATCCAAGCAGTTTGTGGTGAGTCGAAGTCTGGTATCACATTACTTAAATGAATTGTATAAGGAAGGGATGTTAATTAAAGTAAATGAGCGTCCTGTACTATATTTATATAAGCAATCGATTCAGTCACAGTTTTCTAATAATACTCTAAGAAACGAGTATGATTCTATTGATGAATTTGAACAAATCATGCATACAGGTATTTCTACCTTTGCAAAAGTGATAGGAAGTGATTATAGCTTACGTAATGGTCTAGTCAACATAAAAAAAGCATTACATTATCCAGCTTATGGTTTACCTATTGTATTATCTGGAAAACCTGGTTCAGGAAAAAAATTTATAAGTTATTGTATATATGAATATTGCATAAATCAAAAACTGATAAATGATCATAGCAAGTATATTCTTATTTCATGTGATACGATGACTACAGAAAAACTGGATTCATATTTATTTAGCGAACAGGGAGTTTTGAAAGAAGGAAATGTAGAATTTGTAGTTCTGAACAACATTAATGCTGTTGAAAAAAATATTCAGGAAAAAATCGTAAAATATATGGATGAACATCTATTAGTAAGATTCATTTTTATATGTTCTAAATGGGAAGAAGGAAAAATCACATCTTCATTACGAGGCAGATTACTGAATATCATACAGATTCCTTCTTTAAAAGAAAGAACTATTCATGAAAAGGAGTCGCTGATACTGCATTTTGTACGAACTGAAGCTAAAAAAGTTAAAAGAGAAATATTTATTTCAGATTACTTTATGGAATTGATGGTTGCATATGACTTTGATAATGATATAGAAAATCTAAATAATATTGTTATTAAGTCGTTTGCTAATGCGTATCAGAATGGAAAAGAATCTATATATCTGGATTTATCGTGTATACCTTCAGAACTGAAAACAAATGTTAGCTTTTTTGAAAAAGAGAAAAAGTTCTTACTTGATGAGTATACACTGAAGTATCATCACTTAACTAGAGAGATGTTTGACAGTATATTGACCAGTGCAGAAAACTATTATCTACACTCAAATGGAGGAAAGGAATTATATGCGGCAGTAGAAAAGTTTAATGATTATGTAATATTTAAATTACCTAAATTTCAAGCAAATATTAATCAATATGTGACAATTGTTAACAATTTAGCAGAATTAGCTGAATCGAGATTTCGTGTAAACTTATCTACCAATGTCAAACATTTGATTACTCATTGTTTGTATTGTCAATCAGTCGAATTTAAAATCTTGCATGACTTTTTAGAAGAAAACAAAGATCGGATAGCCAGAATTCTAGAAATACTTAGCGGAATCGAAGAACTAGAATTTCAAGTAGTTGAAGAAACACAAATTATGCTCGATAAAACTTTTTCTATAGAATTAAATGGTTTCTTAAAGCTAATAATGATATTAAATCTAAAATTTGACAATATAAATGTTAGCAGCGATCATGCGATAGGAATTTTAATATGTCATGGATACTCTACTGCTAGCAGCATAGCAAATGCTGCAAACACACTATTAGGAGAACAGATTTTCGTTGCATTTGATATGCCATTGGATGTTAAGTTAGAGCAAATAGTTGATAAAATTGATACATTTTTATCAGAGAAGCATTTTCTAAATGATGTAATTATATTGGTAGACATGGGTTCTTTAGAGCAGATTGGAAATATGATTAAGAATAAGACGGACATAAATCTAGGTATCATAAATAATATAACTACAGCTATGGCGATAGAAGTGGGATATGAAATCTTACAGAAAAAAAACACAGAGCAGATACTTAAAAATGCAAGCGAAAAAATTGTTTGCAAATACAGCTTTTTTCAAAAAAAAGTTAAAGAAAAGGCAATTGTATTTACAAGTGAAAGTGGTATGTCCATTGCTGAAAGAATTAAAGGTTTGTTTGAAGACAGTATTCCAAAGACGATACCGATTCAGCTATTATCTTATGATTATTACCACATTCTTCAGGGTGAAACAAAGAATGAATTATTATCCAACTGCGATGTAATTTTTATAGCAGGAACTATGGATCCTAAAATTGAAGGAATAACCTTTATAAATTTGAGCGAAATCATAGATCTAAGTGCAATAAATCAGATACAAAAAATATTTAACAACTATATGACAGCAACTGAAATTCAAAGGTTTACAGATGATCTAATAAAAAACTTTTCTCTGACTAATGTTATTGAATCGCTGACAATATTAAATCCTAAACCATTATTAAATATAGTAGAAAAATCAGTCCATAAGCTGGAAAGAGAACAATCAAGTCAAATTCATCCAAAAATATTGATTGGGTTATATGTCCATATTTGTTGTTTTGTCGAACGTATGGTAAAACATGATCCAATTAAAACATATCCAAATATTGATGAATTTGAAGAAAATCAGAAACTATTTATAAAAGATGTAAGAACAACCTTTACTGAACTGATAAACCATTACGGGATTGAAATTCCCGTTAGTGAAATTGGATATATATACGATTATATTCATTCAATGAAGGCAGAAGAAAAGGTAGATTATCATGATGAGTAAAGATAAGGAGAATATAAAATGGCAATTGTATTAGCAAGAATAGATAATAGATTATTACATGGAGTGGTGGCAACTCAATGGTCTCCCAATGTAGGATGTACTCGTTTGATGGTTATTGATGACGAAGTAGCAAATGATCCGCAGAAAAAAGAAATGATGAAATTTGGTAGACCTAGTGGAGTAAATCTATCTATTATTAACGAAGAAACTGCTTTAAATAATTTTAAAAACCATAAATATGATGAACAAAAGGTTTTTATCGTAACAAAAAGTCCTTCTGTATTGCTTAAAGTTGCACAGCTTGAATCAATACCAAAAGTAAATATTGGGGGGACTGTTCAAATTCCAGGAGGAGTTGAATTATCTAACCGAGCTATGGCTTCAGAGCAGGATTTAGATGATTATAAGGCTTTAAAGGAATTAGGGATTGAAATTCAAATTCAATATGTACCAAGTGATAAGGCAGTTGGTATCGAAGGATTTTTAAAGTAAAAAGATAAGGAGAAAAAAATATGAGCGTATTTCAAATTATACTGATTACTCTTCTTGCTGCATGGAAGAAGAGTAATCAAAAAGGACCACAGATTTTTATATATAATACTGTATTTTGGGGAGCCTTGGCAGGGTTAATCATGGGGGATGTTTTAACTGGATTAACAATTGGTGCAACTTTCCAGTTAATGTCATTAGGAGTTGCAGCTATTGGAGGTACTTCTGTTCCTGATTATCAGATAGGTGCAATTATATCTATAGCTATTGCAGTAAGTACAGGAAAAGGAGTTGAAGCTGGTATTGCAGTGGGATTGCCAGTTGCAATGTTGGCTGTTCAATTGGATGTATTAGGAAACATTGCACATGGTGTATTTGTTCGTAAGGCTCAGGTATACGCACAGCAGCAAAAATGGAGTTCCTTTAATATGATGTATGTTATCTGTATTTTAATTACAGGATTAACTACAGGGCTTCCAACTTTTCTTGCTGTCGCATTTGGTGATGTATTGGTAACAAGTATCATTAATGCAATGCCAGCCTGGTTTACAGGAGGATTATCATTGGCAGGTAAGATATTGCCGGTTGTAGGTTTTGCAGTATTGTTACGTTATATGCCTGTTAAAAAGAATATTGAATATTTATTGATTGGATTTGTTTTTGCGGCATATTTAAAAGTGCCTGTATTAGGAGTTGCTATTATAGGGGCTGCCTTAGCATTTAAATTATATAAGGATGAAAACAAAACATTAGGTACAGCAGTTGCAGGCGTACGGGAGGAACAGTATGATGACGAATAATGAGAATAAAGGAGTTTTAACACAAAAAGATTTAAACCGTGTTGGAATGAGATGGTTTATGGCCATTGAAACATTTAATTATGAAACACAATTAGCAGGTTCTTATGCATATGCAGTGTTACCAGCGTTAAGAAAAATTTATAAAGACGATAAAGAACTAATCGAAGCAATAGATAATCATTTTAAATATTTTAATTGTCAGCCTTGGATGACTAACTTAATTCTTGGAACAACTCTAGCGTTGGAAGACAGCGAAGGACTAAAGGCTAAAGATACAGTACAGGATCTAAAAGTTAGTTTAATGGGACCGTTGTCTGGAATTGGAGATAGTATTTTCTTCGTATTAATTCCTACTATTCTTGGTTCAATCTCAGCATACATGGCGCAAGAAGGAAATCCTATTGGTATGATTGCTTGGTGTATCTACGGAATTGTCATTGGCTTCATCAGAATTCGTGCTGTATCATGGGGTTATAAGGGAGGACTAAAAATTGTTAAGGAATTCGGACAAAAACTGTCTATTTTTACAAATGCAATTTCAGTTTTAGGATTAACTGTAGTTGGAGCACTTATCCCTTCTCTGGTTAATGTTACTACACCTTTGACTTTTACAATGGGAGAGGTCACTCAAGAAGTACAGTCGATTTTAGATACAATCATGCCTTCAATGATTCCTGCTTTGTTTACTTTTATCGCATATAAATTATTAGGAAAGAACGTTAAATTAACCTGGTTGATTATGATCATCATTGTATTCTCTTGGATCTGTGCGGCTTTTGGAATTTTAGCTTAATGAAAGTTGCTACAATTTCTATAGATATAACTCCACACAACGAAGTAAAGTTGTGTGGATATATCAATGATGTAAGAAATCACCAGAGAACAAAAATTGCACACGATCCAATATATGCGATAGCAATTCGAATGGTAACCGAATCAAAGGATTTACTATTTATTTCCCTAGATGTTTTAAGCATTACCAAAAGTAGAGCTGAAGAAATTAAAAAGGCAATCGTAGATAAATACAATTTTGAAACAGAATCTATTTTTATAAATGCTATTCATACCCATTCAGGACCTAGCGGATTTAGTGTAGATGCCATGGGAAAGGAATATGAAGATAATGTAGAATACCGAACAAGTGCCATTGAACGTATAGTTAAAGGTGTTGGTTCTTTGTTTGGAAATGAACAGGATGTGCGAGGTTATATAGGAAAGACAAAAATAAATGGATTTTATGATAACCGAAATAATGAAAATGCGTATTTTGATGATGAAGCAATATTTATTAAATTTGTTAATAAGCAAGAAAAAATCATTGCTTCATTCGTAAATTTCAATGTTCATTCAACTGTATTAGGACCGATGAATATGGAAATATCTTATGACCTGATTGGAGCTGTTAGGGAAAATTTATTTGATTCTCTAGGAATACGTCCATTTGTTTGTATTGGAACCAGTGCAGATATCAGTAATCGACACTTTAGGCAGGGAGATGATTTTAGAGAGCTGGAAAGAGTTTCAAAAGGAATCACTGAACAGTTACTGAATATTCATAACTATGAAGAAATAGACATGAATATAGTGGAAATTAAAGATTTTCACTATAGACTGAAATATGACAATCGTAAGAATCATTCTTTTTATCAAAATGAGTTAAAGCAGATTAAATTAGAATTGGAACATTCTGATGATAAAACTAAACAAAAGCTTTTACTATCTTCTAAAGATAAATACGAAAGTAAGTTAAAAATAGATAAAGTTGATAAAGATATCTGGTGCAGAATATTAAAGTTTCCAGAAATAGAATTTATTACTTTTCCTGGAGAATTAACATCAGTTTTCGGAAGATTTATAAAGCAGCGATCAAGATATCAGAATACATTAATAATCACATGTTGTAATGATCATCACGGCTATTTTATTGAAGAATCTCAATTTGGAAAATGTTATGAATCGACTGCAACATTAATTCCAAAAGGAGAAACTGAGAAAATAATTAAAGAATTGGGGAATTATTTATGAGAAAAATTGTAATCGCAACGCATGAAAAAATGGCATTTGGAACAAAATGCACACTAGATTTTATAACTAACAATAGTTATAGTATTTATGAAATAAGTGCCTATACTGACGACACAAAAATTGAAGATAGAATAGCAGACTTATTAGAATCTTTTTCAGATGAAGATGAAGTAGTTATTTTAACAGATATGTTATCAGGAAGTGTTAATCAGGCAATGATTCCCTATCGTAGTGACCATGTTTTCTTAATCACAGGATTCAATTTACCTCTTGCTCTAGAAATCTTGCTTTATCCTCAAAGTGAAAAGCTTAGTAATGAAATTTTAAAACATTTAATTGAGAATTCAAAATCACAATTACAATTGGTATGTGATTGCAGTAGTTCAGAAGAAGATGAATAAATGGAATTATCTTTATTACTTTTAAATCAATTGCTAATAATGCTGTGCTTTTCATTAATTGGTTATATTTTGGCAAAAAGAAAGTTAGTGACAATGAATGGATGCAAAGAAATGGTAAACCTGTTACTCATGGTTGTTATACCATTCGTTGTCTTAAATTCATTTTTAGTTGAGAAAAATTCAGAGAAAACAGCAAACCTATTCTATGCACTATTAATGAGTCTGATAGCGTTTGGTATTTCTATTTTTCTATCATATTTGATATATGGAACTAAAGACAGAGTAGAAAACTTTTCTAGTGCATTCAGCAATGCTGGCTTTATAGGAATACCTTTGGTTCAGGCAACGTTAGGACAAGAAATGGTATTTTATATAGCTGGTTACGTTGCTTTTTTAAATATCTTCCAATGGATTTATGGAGCATTTATAATGAGCGGTGATAAAAGAACTATATCATTTAAAGCTATAGCAACAAATGCAGTGTTGAATACATTTATTATTAGTATACTTTTATATATTTTTGGATTAAATGAAATACCGTATTTGAAAAATATAGCTCAATCCATATCTCAAATGAATTCACCATTAGCAATGATGATTATTGGAATATACATGTCGGAAGTATCAATTAAAGATATATTTACACGTAGATCCACATATTTATGTAGTCTTGTACGCTTGTTTTTAATTCCAATCATTAGTCTTATTGTATTTAAATTTATTCCTTTCGGTAGTGAAGAAGTGAAATTGGCAGTTTTCATTGTATTATCGGCTCCAGTTGGTGCAAATGTTGCTATGTTTGCACAAAAATATAACAGAGAGTATACCTATGCAGTAGAAATAGTAATCTTATCAACAATTTTATCTTTAATTAGTTTACCCTTGCTTATTATATTAGCTCAGATTGTAATTTAGCTTTGTGAGAAATTTATTAAGAGAAGTTGAATGTAAATAATGTATTGTAGCTATAATCTTATTTATACTTATTATAAAAGTGAATAATCTATAGAATACATATTGATAATATTAAGGTACTTTAACGAAATAAAAAAGCTGTATTAAGAAAAAAGGCAATGTTCAGTATGAAAAACTGATAAACATTGCCTTTTTTTGGTAGTGTGCCAGGCCTGGTATATATCTAGCTGGCGAGAGTCCGGTCACGGGTAGTTACCGCCAAGTGTAGTAAAGCCGTTGGCAGTGATGCCATGGCGAAGGAAGTGGTGTAGCAAATCTTACGAGCCTACGAATAGAAACCTAATGAGGCTAAATGGTGGATAAGGTTGCATATCAAACCGAAGTCCGAAAGGTAAACGTAAAACCAAGACAGTAAATCAGGAGGTTGTGAAGAGAAAGATATATGTCTTACCCTGGAAGGTCTTGTTGGCAGTGAAGTCCAATAAGCTTTAAAATTAGCAATGGTACCACTAGTCGTAAAAGGTTTACAACAAGATGCTGTATTAAGGTAGAAATACCGAAGGGCAGAAAATTTTATAGAGTGCGAATCGCTATAATAAGTAATGTTTGGATAGTCCAAAAACGAGGACAGCCTAGAACTATGGAACATAACCATAGGTGGTAAAGGAAGTGGTGCTAGTTCCAAATAAATTTACGTATGGAGAGGAGCAAATGAAAAAGATGGAAGAGATTTTAAGTTAAAAGAACTTAAAGATGGTAAGCAAGAAGGTTAAATAGAACAAAGGAGCATCTGGAGTAGATAAAACGACGGTACAAGAGTTCGAACAATGGTTTGAACAATATCGAGAAGAGTATATATCCCAAAACCGAATGGGAAACTAAGACCTTTGAGAATTCCGACGGTAGTAGACCGAGTCATCCAGCAAGCCGTGGCACAGGTTCTTAATACATTCTATGAGCCAATATTTAGTGAACATAGTTATGTGTTTCTTCCAAGGCGAAGTGCATATATGGCAATGGAAGAAGTAATAAACAACCTGAATGAAGGGTATGAATGGATTATTGATTTAGATATCGAGAAATTCTTTGATACGGTAAAATAAGAAGCGAATGAAATAACTTACTAAATTAAGATAATTCTTACATTCTATTAGTATATAGCGTATCTTGAACAATAAAATACATGGTGTTATACTAAAACTAGATATAAACTTTGTGCTATAAAAATAACATGGTATTTTCTATCAGAAAGGGGTCAATATGAAAAATTTTAGAAGAAAAAGGGGCTTTATTCTATTAGTTGTCAGTACTTTATTATTAAGTAATATAGATATAATTTTTGCGGAAAGCTTTGAGGGAAGAGAAACAGAAATGAATGCGAAATGTTTTGTTATTACAGATACAGCAACACAGAAAGAGTGTGCTCGCTATAAAGAATATCTT
>URYK01000071.1 GCA_900552125.1 uncultured Solobacterium sp.
ACCCACGATCTCCTCCGTGACAGGGAGGCATGTTAACCACTACACCACTGGACCATTACGTTATTATCACAACGCTTGTATATAATACCATATAAAAGCATCATTGACAAGTATTTATCCTAATTTTTTTTGATTTTTTTCATACCTTTTTATGTATTTACATATCATAATATGCAAAAAGCATTCTTCTAAATATAATAGATAGAATGCTTTTTATTAGCTACAAACTTAGACTTACTCTTATCGCATGATCTACTCTTTCTATTGTTTTTTCATCTAATGTACAAATCCATTGTCCTAATCTTTTTTTATCAATCGTTCTTAGCTGTTCACAAAGAATCATAGATACATAACTTAAAGATTCAACACTAAAAATAACATGAGTTGGAATGGGAGGCTTAGACATCTTTTTAGATACTGGAGCTACAATAATTGTTTTTGAATATCGATTTCCTTTGTCATTTTGCACAACGACTACTGGCCTTACACCGCCCTGTTCACTTCCAACAACAGGAGAGAGATCTGCATAATAAACATCTCCGCGTTTTATCATTATTTCATCACAGCCACCTGCATACTCATAATAACCTGCATCATTTCTTCAGGCCCTAATTCTTCCGAGAAAACAGTGAATTCTACATTACCATACATAGCACTAACATGATTTCCATCATAAAAGCCTACTACATCTAATACATCAATAATTTCTCCAGGCATAATGACTGTTTGTGTATCCTTTGTACTTTCTTTTAAAGTTTCCACAACTGTAAAGGTTTTATCCCCAGTATACTCCAAAATATGTTTGGTCTGCCCATTATTACTAACACTACTTACATTCTCCAAACGTGAGTCATAAACCATTACCGGATATAACGGTAAATCTTCATTTTCTATCATAGATACTGAACTTGTTTGCTTTATTTCACTAGGTGCTTCAAAATAATCATCATTAATTTTAGTATTATATTCAGTTTTACTAAACACAATCTTTAGCTCTGCTACATTATCCTTATTAAATATTTGTAGCCACTCTAGCTTTGCTTCTTTATCAAACTTGATCTCCTCTTGATCAAAATTCGTATTATTCGGATAGTTTACTTTACTTGTTACTATATAACCATCTTTTTCTTCTGTGATCTTTGCATCTTTTCCAGTTACTATATCTGCAATTGTCTGAAGCAAATAAGGCTTCGGTGAATTCATTGGCCAGTCACCTTCAAATTTGAATATCTGATTCAAGCTTGGCGTAACTACAAACACCCCTTTATCATTCTTAATGATAATCTGTTCCTGATTCAGTTCTTTATCCAATAGAGTGACTTTAAATAAGTTATTTTCCGCTTTCTTATATCCAACTTCTACCGCATATGTTTTAACATCCTCCCCCTTTGTAATTTCCATATCGCCTTCTAAGATGTAAGAATTCATATCTGACATTTTATTTTCAAACTGCTTATCAAATGATTTTGGTTTCATTGCGAAAATTAACGCAATCGCCAGTATAACGATACCTATGATGGCAATAACTTTTGATTTCATATGGACTCTCCCTTCTGCTCAACATACTTTATGCAGACTTTTTTGATTTCATTCATAAAGACATAAAGTTTTCATAAAGTAGAATAGGTGAAGACAATGAAGAAATTACAAAACGTATGTTTAATAACAATTATTTTATTTAGTATCTACCATGCAATTCATATATTATTAGGATTTCAAATATCGTTTAGTATCATGCGCATAGTATGGATTCAAAAAGTATTCGCTTTTTGGATTGGAGTATGTGGTTTTCTTAGTATTTTGTCATTTAATTCAAAAGATTAAAATTTTTGTGAATAAAGTTAAAAATAGTCATATAGTTTAGCTATATAGCTAAATCCAAAATTGAATCTATGAAGAATTAAAAAAGCTCTGATTTCTCAGAACTTCTATACATTTCTCTAATTTGTTTCTAAATCCATACTTGGATCAGCAGTTAAGCTAAAGTCTGCACGGTCACCATGCTTATAGGCAACATAACCAGCTACTCCAATCATTGCTGCATTATCCGTACAGCATGAAAGCGGAGGTATAATAAATTCCACATCTGGATATTTATTTGCTAATCCATTTTCCACTTTCTCACGCAGACAAGAATTTGCCGCAACACCACCTGCTAATACCATCTGTGCAGGCTGATAATGATCTAATGCATATTCCGCACGTTCCAATAATGCACCAAATGCAGTTTCCTGATAAGACGCAGCTAAATCAGCAGGATTAAAAGTTTCATTTTTACGTTTACAGCGATCAATAAACTGTAAAACACTGCTCTTTAAACCACTAAATGAGAAATCCATTGGATCCTCTGTTTTAGGTTTTGCCAGTTTATATATAGGCTTACCTTCCTTAGCCAATTTATCCACAAATACACCACCAGGATAAGGTAAACCTAGAACACGACCTACTTTATCCCCAGCTTCACCAATGGCATCATCTTGTGTTGTTCCTAAGATTTCAAAGCTCCATTCATCTTTCATATAAACAAGTTCTGTATGTCCACCTGAAACAACAAGTGCCAGCAATGGAAACTTTAATTCCGTAATTAAACGATTCGCATAAATATGACCTGCTATGTGATGTACTGGTACAAGTGGCTTATGAAAAGCCCATGCCAAGGTTTTCGCAGCCTGTACACCAACATGTAGACAGCCTACTAATCCCGGTCCTTGTGTCACCGCAACTGCATCAATATCTTCCATTGTTACATTTGCTTTATTTAGAGCTCCTTCAATGACCATGGAGATATTTTCCACATGAATTCTACTTGCAACTTCAGGAATTACTCCACCAAAATCTTTATGTACATCAATTTGCGTAGCAACAACATTGGCTAATACATCTTTTCCATCTGCTACAATAGCAACTGCTGTTTCATCACAGCTGGATTCCACAGCCAGTAATAATGTCTGTTTCATACCCAATTTCCTCCTAAGGCCTTACACATGATAATCGCATCTTCACCATTATCGTTATAATAGCCTTTTCGTCTATTTATTTCTATAAAATCATAAGTTTCATATAATTTACGAGCCTTTGTATTTGAAGGACGAACCTCCAGCATAATATTATCACAATATGCTTCATTTGCCTGATCCACCATCAGATTCATTAATTCTTTGCTTTTGCCTTGTCCTTGATATGAAGGATCAATCGCAATATTCGCCAGCTGACAGCATTCAAATGTAATCCAAAAATCAATAAATCCAATAAGTTTATTATTTTCTTCCATTACATAAAATTTTCCAAACTCATTTTCCTCAATCTCATAAGAAAACATATTCTCTGTCCAACAGCTGGTAAAACATAACCTCTCGATTTCTAAAAGCTGTGCTAAATCCGAACTTTTAGCTTCACGAATCATGACGATACCTTATAAGAATCTACATCTTTTAAATAACGAGGGGTCAATGTATGTATATTTTCAACACGCTTATAGAAAGGACGTAGAGAAATGAAGTTTGATAAAAAATCTATACTTTCGGATTCTTTTTCAATTAATCCGCAATCCCCAAATAAATGATAATCTTTTGAGGAAATTTTTTCCTTAATTGCATCTAAAGTCTCGATATGTTCTTCTTCTATAAACGCTCCATGACTCAATACACCTGTATAAACACGAGAACTTCTAGCATCTAATATTACTAGAGCATTTTCTTCTAATCCAGCATATAGCTGTAATGTTGATATCGTATATAGTGGTATATTCTTACGTGTACACAATACTTTCGCAATACACATCGCTATACGTACACCAGTATAACTTCCTGGTCCATCTGTAATTACCACTTCATCAAGATCATCACTATCCCATCCAGCTGATTCCATAAGACGAATTAATTCTGGAAAAATAGTTTCTGATTGTGTTTTCCAAGATTGATTTGCACTTCCGCAAACTAGCTTATCATCTTCATATAAGCCAATGACTAAATGTCTATGAGCACTATCTAAACATAAGGTTTTCATTTCAATGCCTCCACAATTTTTTCATATTCTGATCCATACGGTTCAAAAGAAAATACTCTTTTATCACCGTTCTCATCACTTTCAATTGTAATTTTAATCTGTAAACGATGTGCTGGAAGCTGGTCTTCTATAAAATTTGGCCATTCAACTACACATAGCCCATCACTTTCAAAATATTCTTCAAAACCTAAATCCTGATGAATACCTTCTAATCGATAGGCATCTATATGATATAAAGGCATTTTTGAACCCTTATATATTTTTAAAATATTAAACGTAGGAGAGTTAATTACCTTATTTATACCAATACCCTTTCCTAAAGATTTTGTAAATGTCGTCTTACCAGCCCCTAAATCTCCAGTTAATGTAATTAACATTCCTGGCTGAACAAGACTTGCTAGCTGTAATCCTAACTCCTTTGTTTCATCTAAAGATGAAATTGTTATTGTTCTCATAATATTCACCTCTTATCAGCGCACACCTATGCGTCTTAAATATTATTGCCATTACTCCGATAACAATATTTATCCTCATATAATTTTAACTAGTTTATAATGCCTTGTATATTATAATGACTAGTTATTTATGCTTTAGAGCTTTATATAATTTATAAGGTAATTTCTTTACAGGGAGAACAAAGTCTCCAACCAATTCTTCCACAACACCATTAAACCCTTTCTTAAACATGTACACACCATAATCTTGTGCATCTTTAGAAAAATCTCCAGAGATACCATAAAAGTTATATTTTTTATAATTATGATTCAATGCATAACGTATCATATACCATTGTATAGCATATGGTGCATTATACTTTTTAAATGCATCATAGGCTGCACTATATAAATATATAATTTCATCCTCATCTAAGATAAAGAAAGATGTAGCCATAGGTATGATTTTCCCATATTTTTCTTCTAACTCATGTGCTTCTTTCTGATTTCTGCTATTTAATGCAATTGCTTCATCAAGTTCTTTTTTCTTCTTAGTATATTTTTTACTTTTGATTTCTTGCAGCTTTAATTCAACTTCTTTTATTTGATTCTGTAAATTTTCTTCCTCATTCTTTAAACGAGAATTAAAATCATCGATATCCAAGTATGCCATCAATAATTTTGCTTTATCTTTAAAAGCAATCATCTGATTCGTATAAAAATCTTTTTCTCGTGCCACAAAACCACGTCTTTGTGATGTGTGATCCATCATCTTAATAAAATAATCAATTTCATCCACTGATAACTCACGAATTTTAATATCCTGCTTGATTGTTTTATTTATTGACCATCTCGTCTGCTGATGCATTTCTTTCAATAATGTAGCTTCATCTTTACTATCTAAATATAAAGAAAACATCCATCTTATCTCAGATAAGACCTGAAAATTATTTGTTAAACCCTGATGAATAAATCCAGCTTGCTCCATATTTTGAATAACATAAGAATTATCAAAACCATCCTCAACTAGATCTCCATCTATATTTCTTTCTTTATATAATACATTTGGATCTGCTATTAAATATAAGGCTTTTTTCTTTTTTAAATAAGAAAGTAACTCTTTTGTAAAAAATGTTAAAAGTTCTTTATTTTGATAATCAATTAAAAAACCACGCTGTGCATAATAAAATCGATAAACTTTCATCACTGGAATAGATGTAAGAGGTGTAGCACAAAGTACATTATTTCCTTCTTTTACTCCTACATACTCAACTTCCCAATGATTCATTTTTTTCAATTCCATAGCTTCTAAAGAATTCATAAAATCACGACATGGATTTATCTTTCGAAATAAATTATATTCGTCCACAGTTAATTTTGTAAATTTCAAAACTTATCCTCCTAACTGATATAAGTGATGTCAAAATGTATAAAACAGTTTAAACATCACTTTTCAAAAATTGTCTTTATAGTAACTTTCCACTTTGCTCTTGCAGTATCTTTTGTTTGAGATTAATCATTTGATAAAGCTATCGCTATGAAGCGGCTACATATTTATCATATCATTCACAGCAAATCTAAATAAAAATTTGTATTATCATTATATAAATTTAACTACTGTATAAAATTAGTATACTCAAAATATTACAATATAAAAGATTTATAAACTTTTATTTTTGCTTCTGGAAATATGCTTTACGCATTTTATAAGCTAATTGACTTAAGTAATATAGTGATTTATTTACTGGCAAATCAAATTCACCAATTAATTCATTAATATTAGGATTAAAATTTGATTTAAATTTAGTTAAACCATCTTGTAAATCTCCTTCAATTCCTCCCATATTAGCAAATTTACAGCCTTCATTAAAAGCATATTCCATAATTGATGGATACAGATAATACTGAGGCATAAATTTCTTAAAGTTAGAATTCATTCCTGCATAAAGCATTTCTAGTGTATCCCCAAATCGAATTGATAATACTCCAGCAATTACTGTTTTCGATGGATACTCTTTAGAGAATTGTTCAAATTCATGGATATCTTTCTCTAAAGATTTTTCAATATCTTGTAAACGACGTAATTTTTTTGGTGCTTTTTTATCTTGTATTTCTCTTAATTCCTGGTCATTAACCTCTTTTTCTTTATATAATCGATTCAATGTTGACGCAATATCTACTTCTGCTAAAAATAAATAACAATCTTCTTTATAGATATCCATTAATCGATAAAAATAATCCTGATTTCTTAAATTAACATGTTTTCTTTGTTCAGTTAATGCCACCACATCGGCAAAATCCTGAATACGATCCATACCAACTCGAGTAATCTTAACATCTCTTTTTGTCGCATCTTTCATTAATCGCTGTGTATGGCGCGGTAAACTTTTCATAAAGTCTTCTTTCGCATAAACATTAGCTTGGAACCTAGCTTGAATACTATCTTTGATATTCATTGTGAATCCTTTATGAATTGCTCCATTCTTAGATAATATATCCATTATCGTCTGCATAGAGTCAATATATGGAACATCTTGCTGATTTAATGTAAAATCACGAATAATAATTGCTGGATCAAATTTAATAAATAAACACTTATGTTTTTTTGCCCATTTATTTAAAGCTTTAAAGTAATAACTAACTAATTTTTCATTTTTGTAATCTAAAATTGGACCTCTTGGAATATACATCATTGTAAAATGCAATGGTAATGGCTTTATTAATACCAAACTACTGGCAACTAATTTACCATCATCATAAACTCCAACTATTTTATTGTCCCAATTTTCTTTAACACTTCCCCAAGAAGAAGACTGTAGTAAGTTACATAATGAATGACCTTTTACAAATGAGTCATGTTCTTCTTTTTGAATATAATCCGAAAATTGATAAGACATTTTTACACTTCCTTCCATTTGTTTGTGCCATTATCAATATATTTATTTCTAATATAGTAAACTAATCAAAATTATATGATAATTACTCTTGACTATTATACCCTTTTTTCATTTGGAATGCTATAAAATTCTATTTGAATTATACTGAATATGTAAGTTGAAAATATAATCATAGACTTTTATCTAAATGACTATTCTTCTCTCACAAGAAACATTAAAAGGAAATGCTTACAATCTTTCTCTTTATTGGTATAACATATTTTCTTCATTTTTCTATTTAGATCATAATCACAATCAACAATTTATTTAAGTAAGAATAGTCTTAAGTATTCTTAAATCATATTGTCTAAAGTATATAACCATGATATTTTAATATACAACAGGAGGTGCACTTATGTCTGAGATTATTTTTGAGCTTTTATTAGCCCCTATTTTTGATTTAATAGAAGGTGATATATATCAAAGAAAGCAATTATCAAAATTTTATTTTATTCTTTCTGTAATTGTATTAATTTTATTATGTTATAGTATGATTTGTTTCATTCATGACTTACTAATGCAAAAAAGTTTTATACAGGCTGGTTTATGTTTTTTTTTCTTCTTTATAATCAGCTTTAAGCTTATCTATAATATTAGAAATTTTATTATCAACAGACGAAAAAATTCAGCGCAAAGCTGAATTTTTTCTTATCATTTTTGTTTATAAATTCTTCAACATAATTGTACAGCCATCTACAACACAGTGTAGTGCATTTTCCGCAACATAAACAGGAATCTGTAACTCATCGCGCATTAATTTATCTAAGTTTTTCAACAAGGCACCTCCACCTGTTAATACCAATCCATGCTGAACGATATCTGCAGCTAATTCTGGAGGAGTTACTTCCAAAATAGTTTTTGTCGCATGTACAATTTCCTGAAGGCTTCCTCTAATATAACTTTCAATCTCATTACTATTAATTTCAATAGAATGAGGTAAGCCGGTTTCTACATCTCGCCCCGAAATAGTCATTACTTCTGGTTCTTCTAAGACTAATGCATTGGCAATCTTCTTTTTAAGTTCATCTGCAGTCTGTTCTCCAATATACATTTTTTTATTAACTCGAATACCTTCAAGAATATCATGTGTAATTTTATTCCCAGCTGTTTTTATTGAAGTAGAACATACAATATCTCCTAAAGAAAGAACTGCAATATCGCTTGTTCCACCACCAATGTCTAACACCATATTACCACTTGGTTTTCCAATATCCAAACCAGCTCCTAATGCTGCTACCTTTGGTTCTTCTTCTAAATATACTTTCTTTGCCCCTGCTCGATATGCACAATCACGAATTGCATTCTTTTCTACAGAAGTGATTTTTGTCGGATGGCAAATCAAAATAACATTTTTCTTAAAGAATCCTTTTAAATCGCATTTCTTCAAGAAATAGTTCAACATCATATCTGTAGCTTCAAAATCAGCCACAACACCGTCTTTTAATGGGCGAATACAAATCATATTTTTAGGCGTACGCCCTAGCATATCCTTCGCATCTAGTCCTGCCGCTATACATTTTTTTGTGGAAGCATCCACCGTAATAATAGATGGCTCATCCACAATGACACCTTTGTTATCGACACAAATCAAAAGATTTGTTGTACCTAAATCAATTCCTATTTTCCTTACCATATGAACCCTTCTTTCCTGCTTTTTTATATTGTTAAAAATTTCCACTAATAATATATCATTTATTTGACTTAAAAGCAAAACTTCCTTTAAGAAATCTAATTTATTTTTATAAAACATAAAAAGTATCTAGTCTTTATAACACGATAGACTTTTTAAGCTTATTAATTTTTTTGTATAAAAAAAGACTCATCAGAGATGAGCCTGATCACCTGGCAGCGTGCTATCTTCACT
>URYK01000072.1 GCA_900552125.1 uncultured Solobacterium sp.
GGTGGTCAGACACCACTTGCAAGACGTTTACCAAAACGTGGATTTACAAACTTCAATCGTAAGGAATATGCTATCGTAAATGTTGCTTCTTTAAATAAATTTGAAGATGGAACTGAAGTTACTCCAGAATTACTGATTGAATGTGGATTAGTTAAAAAAGAACTGGATGGAATTAAAATCCTAGGCGAAGGTGAATTAGAGAAAAAACTTACTGTTAAAGCTAATAAGTTCTCTAAGTCAGCTATCGCTACCATTGAGCAGGCAGGCGGAAAAGCTGAGGTTATCTAATCATGTTTAGGACCTTTGTAGACATGTTCAAGAATAAAGATATTCGTAATCGAATATTCTTTACTCTTGCCATGCTGTTCATCTTTCGCTTTGGTACAGCAATTACTGTACCAGGCGTTGATGTAACCGAATTAACAAAAGGTATTCAAGACAGCTCACTGTTTGCGATGATAAACATGCTAGGCGGTGGTGGTCTGGAACAACTCTCCATTTTTGCAATGGGTGTAGGTCCATACATTACTGCCTCCATTATTATTCAGCTGTTATCAATGGATGTTATCCCAGCTTTAACAGAACTTACTAAAGCTGGAGCAAGCGGTAAGAAGAAAATCGATCGTTATACACGTTATTTAGCGGTCGTTTTGGCATTCTTTCAGGCAACAACTTTGATTTACAGTTTCTCAACACAATATAGTTCACTATTTACAAATGGTGGTGGATGGGCATCTATATTATATGTATCAACCATTCTAACTGCAGGTAGTATGTTCTTGTTGTGGATCGGAGATAGAATTAGTATGAAGGGAATCGGAAATGGTGTGTCAATGATTATTGCGGCTGGAATTATTGCTAGATTACCATATCAGTTTACAACTGCATGGCAAACACTAGTTGACTCTAGCAGTAATAGTGCTACCTTCAATGGTATTCTAACATTTGGACTTTATATTATCTGTTATTTGCTAATTATTGTATTTGTAATATTTATGCAGACTGCAGAAAGAAAGATTCCAATCCAATATACATCCAGTACAGTAACTACAAAAAGAAAAGATATGACATATTTACCGCTTAAGATAAATTCTGCAAGTGTAATACCTGTCATCTTTGCTTCAGCAATAATGGTTGCTCCATTACAGATATGCCAATTAATCTGGCCTAATGCGGCTTGGGTTGAAACAATGCAGACTTACATGGGGATGCAAACACCGATTAGCTTAGTTATTTATGTAATTTTGATTATTCTATTTACTTTCTTCTATACAGAATTGCAAGTGGATCCGGAAAAAATTGCAGAGAATCTAGGAAAATCTGGTACATATATCCCAGGTATTCGTCCAGGTACAGAAACAAAAGAATATATTAATAAAGTATTATGTAGAATTACGGTTCTAGGTGCGTTAGGGCTTGCCTTTATCGCAGTATTACCTTATGCATTACCTTTAATACCAGGTGTTAACCTTCCTCAATCTATGGGAATTGGTGGTACTGGTATTATCATCGTTGTCGGTGTGGCAATGGAAACGGTAAAACAGATTGAAGGTCGCCTGACACAAAAATCTTACCGTGGATTTCTGCAAAGATAAAAGATAGAGGGTGAACCTATGAATATCCTAATAATGGGAGGACCTGGTGCTGGTAAAGGCACTATGTCTGCTAAGATCGTAGAAAAATTTGACGTTAATCATATTTCAACAGGAGACATTTTCCGTAGTGAAATCGGAAAAGGAACTAAGCTTGGATTAGAAGCAAAAAGCTATATGGATAAAGGGCTTCTAGTTCCTGATGAAGTTGTAAATAATATGGTGAAAAGTTATTTGGAAAAATTAGAAGATAAGAAAAACGGTTTCTTGTTAGATGGATATCCAAGAACTTTAGATCAGGCAAAAGCATTTGATGCTTTAGCTGAAGGAAGCGATTTAGCAATCGATAAAGTAATTGCTTTAGAAATCGATTTTGAAAAACTAGCTGATCGTGTTACTGGTCGTCGAATTTGTAAAAATTGTGGTGAAATCTATCACATTAAATCCAAACCTAGTAAAGTGGAAGGTGTTTGCGATGTATGTGGTGGGGAACTATTCCAGCGTAAAGATGATACAGTAGAAAGTTTAACTGTAAGATTGGAAGAATATAGCACACAGACTGCTCCAGTACTTGAATATTATGAAAGTAAAGGAATTGTCACTAAGATTGATGCTAGTCAGCCAATTGATGCTGTATGGAATGATACACTATCAGCCCTGGAGAAGTAATTCATGGTGAAAACCAAAACAAATCTAGAGTTGACAAAAATGAGAAAAGCGGGTATAATTGTTGCGCTTGCACATCGTGCAGCAAGTGCAGCAATGCAACCCGGAATTACCACGCGGGAATTGAACAAAATCATTGAAGATGTGATTTTGGAAAACGGTGCAACTCCGTCTTTCAAGGGTCTGTATGGATTTCCGGCAGCTGCCTGTATTTCTGTAAATTCTGTCGTAATACATGGTATCCCAAGTGATACCGTTTTATGCGATGGAGACATTGTTTCAGTAGATATCGGTGCCTGTTATCAGGGATACCATGGTGACTCTGCATGGACATACGGAGTTGGTCAAATCAGTGATGAGGATTCAAAATTACTGCAGATCAGCGAAGAAGCACTTTTTATGGGTTTAAAAATGGCTAAAGCAGGGAATCATTTAACTGATATTTCTCATGCAATCGGTGAGTATGTTTTTCAACATGGATATTCGATTCCTAGAGATTTTACAGGACATGGTATTGGAACTTCTGTCCATGAAGATCCGACAGTTCCAAATTTTGGCCCGGCAGGTCGCGGCATTGTCTTAAAAGAAGGAATGACGTTAGCTGTAGAACCAATGGTTCATGCGGGCAAACCGCAGACAAAAGTGTTGTCAGATGGATGGGGTATAGGTACACGAGATGGTAGCAACTCAGCCCATTTTGAGCACACGATTGTAATTACAAACGATGGGTATGAAATACTCACAACATTAAATAAGGAGGAACGTCCAGATAATGGGTAAACAAGATGTTATTGAAATTGACGGAGTAGTAGAAGATACTCTGCCAAATGCAATGTTCAAGGTGAAACTGGCAAACGGACACGAAATTCTGGCTCACGTTTCTGGTAAAATCCGTATGCATTACATTCGCATTTTACCAGGGGACCGTGTTACCGTAGAAATTTCACCATATGATTTAACACGTGGGCGTATAACATTCCGACATAAATAGTCGTGAATTAAGGAGGAAAACGCATGAAAGTAAGACCATCTGTCAAACCAATATGCGATAAGTGCCGCATTATTAAACGTAAAGGCCGCGTTATGGTTATTTGCGAAAACCCAAAACACAAACAGAGACAAGGAAACTAATGGAGGTGTAATGTAATGGCTCGTATTGCAGGTGTTGACTTACCACGCGATAAACGCGTAGTAGTATCATTAACGTACATTTACGGTATCGGTCGCGCAACATCAGAAAAAATTCTAGCAAAAACTGGAATTAGCGAAGATATCCGTGTAAAAGATTTAACAGAAGATCAGGTAAATGCAATTCGTACTGAAATCGACAGCATCAAGGTTGAAGGTGACCTACGTCGTGAAGTACAGTTAAACATCAAACGTTTAATGGAAATTGGATGTTACCGTGGAATCCGTCATAGAAGAGGATTACCAGTACGTGGACAACGTACAAAAACAAATGCTCGTACGCGTAAAGGTCCAGTTCGTACAGTAGCAAATAAGAAGAAGTAGAACGATAGGAGGTAGTAAATAATGGCAAAAAATGTAAAAGCGGGCGCACGTAAACGTAAGGCACGCAAGAATATTGCTCGTGGAGTTGCACATATCCACTCAACTTTTAACAATACCATCGTTACTATTACTGACGAAAATGGAAACGCTGTAGCATGGTCTAGTGCAGGTGCATTAGGATTCAAAGGTTCTCGTAAATCAACTCCTTTTGCAGCACAAATGGCTGGAGAAGCTGCAGGTAAAGCAGCAATGGAAAATGGTATGAAAACAATTGCAGTTAGCGTAAAGGGTCCAGGACCAGGACGTGAAGCAGCTGTAAGAGCGCTACAGGTAGCAGGTCTGGAAATCACATTGATTAACGATGTAACGCCAATCCCGCACAACGGTTGTCGTCCACCTAAACGACCACGTGGTTAATGATTAACTGTAATTGAGGAGGTATAGTATGCAAAAATTCGAACGTGCACAATTTGAAGTAAAAGAATATGATGAATCTCAACATTACGGGAAGTTTGTGTTTGAACCTTTAGAAAGAGGTTTTGGTACAACTATTGGAAATGCACTAAGACGTGTTTTACTCTCCTCTTTACCGGGAGCTGCCGTATTTTCAATTAAAGTTGATGGTGTTTACCATGAGTTCACTTCAATTCCTGGAATTGTAGAGGACGTAACGGCAATCATTTTAAATATCAAAACCCTTGTTATGAGTATTCAAGATGATGAAATTTATACATTAAGAATCTCTAAACAAGGTCCAGGCGAAGTAACCGGTGCTGATATTATCTGTCCTGAAGGTGTTGAGGTATTAAGTAAAGATTTACATATCTGTACACTTGAAGAGGGCGGTATGCTGGAAATGGAACTTCAGGCTAGAGTTGGTAGAGGATATGTTAGTGCTGATACAAACAAACAGCTTTATCAGACTCCAAATCAGCCTTTAGGAATCATTTATACAGATTCAATTTATACACCAATTGAAAAAGTATCCTATAATGTTGAACCAACTCGTGTTGGGCAGGATGCTCACTATGATAAGGTTACTCTTGAAATTTGGACAGACTCTTCTATTAGTCCAGCAGAATCTGTTGCATTAGCAAGTAAGATTCTAATTGACCATTTATCTTTATTGACAGATGTTCATGATGCTGTGAATGATATGGAATCAGTGATGAAAGAAGCACAAGGGGAAGTTCAAAACAAGGGTCTTGTTATGATGATTGAAGACCTAGACTTATCCGTTCGTTCATATAACTGTTTAAAACGTGCTGGTATTCAGACTGTTGAAGAACTAACACAAAGAACTGAAGATGAAATGATGCGTGTAAGAAACTTAGGTAAGAAATCATTAAAAGAAGTTAAAGATAAGATTTATGACTTAGGTTTAAGTTTTAAATCATATGAATAAATATTCGCAAGGGAGGTTAATGACCAATGTGGAATCGTAAATTAGGACGTAAAGCTGACCACCGTAAAGCTTTATTACGTAACATGGCTACATCAGTGATCGCTTATGGTCAAATTGAAACTACAGAAATGAAGGCAAAGGAACTTCGTTCCGTTGTTGATGAACTAATTACATTGGCAAAACGTGGTGACCTACACGCACGTCGTCAGGCTGCTAGCTACGTACGTAATGTAGTTGTTGATGAAAAAACAGGACAAACTGCTCTTCAGAAACTATTTGATGAAATTGGACCTGCTTATGCAGATCGTAAAGGTGGATATACTCGTGTTGTAAAAACTAGAGTTCGCCGTGGTGATGCTGCTCCAATGGCAATCATTGAATTAGTTAAATAATTATAAAATTAAGCCCTAATTAAAAGGGCTTTTTTTCTATTATGTAGAAATCATTTATCATAAAAAGTATGGATAAATGTATATAATAACTGATATAATAATTAAGGTTAGTGAGGGATTTTATGAAAAAGAAAAAATTACTACTTATTCCTTTTATATGTATATTATCGAGTTGTGATTTACAAGTTACAAAGAATGAAGTAGCAGATTGTGAAAATACGATTGCTTTAGAATATGCACCAGAAAATAGTGATAAATCGGTTAAACAAGTATATTGTGATATTGAAACTACAAATAATCTTGAAGAAGTAGATACATTTATAAAAAATAAATATAATGCAGCTAAAATTACTGAATTTCTAAGTCTTCCATATTATCATAGTGATTTGACAGAGCGTTATATTGCATATGATGATGGAAGTAAGTCTGTTGAAGATATTGTTACTCAAGTGAATATAGGTTTAGATCAGCCTTATTTTACTAATGTAAAAACAATAGAAGATACAGAGGATACTTTGCTTCTAGTTAATAAGTATAATGCTTTGCCAGAGAATTATGAGCCAACAAACTTAGTATCAACTCCTAATGCATGTGTTATAGGTGTAGATTATTCATGTCAAACAGAAACACAATATTTGAGAAAAGAAGTTGCAGAAGCGTTTTCTTCATTAGTGAATGGTGGAAAAGAACAAGGAATAAATATTAAGGCAATTGCTAGTTATAGAAGTTATAGCTATCAAAAAAATCTATATGATTACTATGCTAATACAGAAGGAAAAGAATATGCAGATAAATATTATGCTCGTCCTGGTCAAAGTGAACATAATAGTGCTTTAGCAGTAGATGTTACATTAAACAATGAGAACTTTAATGAAATAGAAAATTCAGAGGATTATGATTGGTTAATTAATAATATTGCAAATTATGGATTCATATTACGATATCCTAAAGATAAAGTTGAAATAACAGGTTATCAATATGAATCATGGCATTTACGTTATGTTGGTGTAGAAGCTGCCCAGGAAATGACAAAACAAAATTTAACTTTAGATGAATATATCGCTAGAAAGGAGGTACAAGAATGAGAAAGCTGTTTATTTTATGTATGAGTCTAACACTATGTGCTTGTTCAACAAATAGTTCTCCCACAGATGATAAAACAAACAAGACTAATGAGACAGGCGAACAGAAAACAACAGTTTCATTTGTTGGTGTAGGAGATAATTTGATCCACGAGATGATTTATAAGGAGGCTGATTCTGCTGCTGGTGGAATGAATGATGGTAAGTATGATTTCAGCTCAATGTATCAACATGTCAAAAAAGATATTAAAGATGCAGATTTAGCTTATATAGATCAAGAGTCAATCATAGGTGGAGATGATTTAGGAATCAGCGGATATCCGACGTTTAATTCTCCTTCTGATTTGGCATCAGATGTAGCTGAGGTAGGTTTTGACATCGTCAATACAGCCAATAATCATTGTTTGGATAAATATCAAGAAGGAATTAATTATTCTCATGAAATATGGTCTAAACAAAGCGGTGTTATTACAGCAGGTACGTACATATCAGAAGAAGACCGTAATACCATAAGAACAATAGAAAGAAACGGAATTACTTTCTCATTCTTAGCTTATACATATGGAACCAATGATATAGAACCACCTCACTCTTATAGTGTTGCTTATTTTGATGAAGAACAGATAAAAAATGATGTCAAGAAGGCTAAGGAAATAAGTGATGTTGTGATTGTTTCAGCACATTGGGGAGATGAGAACATTTCAGCTCCCAATGATTTTCAAAAAAAATATGCTAAACTTTTTGCCGATTTACAAGTTGATGTTGTAATAGGAGAACATCCACATGTAATTCAGCCTGTAACATGGGTAACAGGTGAAAATGGAAATAAAACACTTGTAGTATACTCACTAGGTAATTTCTTAAGTGGAATGCTAGGTATAGATAATATAGTATCTGGTATGATTCAATTTGACTTTGTTAAAAATGCTGATTCAAATGATATATCTATTGAAAATGTTGAATGGGTACCACTAGTTACTCATTATACTGGTGTTGCTTCAGATATATTAAATACAAGAAAAGATTTCACAGTATATAAATTAAGTGATTATACAGAGGAGTTAGCTTCTCAACATGGTTTGAATGGTGTGGACAGTCAAACTGTAAGTATTGATGACTTATATAAACGAACAGAGGAAGTAATAACTGAAATACCAATTGTAAGAAATGAGGATGCAAAATGATATTAATTAAAGAAATGGAAGAATATGCATTAATGAATGATGTTCCTATCATGCAGAAAGAAGGAATATCGTTTATGTGTTCTTTTATTAAAGATCATAACATAAAGAATATTTTAGAGATTGGCAGTGCAATTGGATATTCTGCAATACGTATGGCAATGATAGCACCAGATATTCATATTACAACTATAGAAAGAGATGACTTACGCTATAACAAAGCAGTTGAGTTTATTAAAAGAAGTGGTCTTGAACAGCAAATAACAATTATTCATAGTGATGCATTAGAAACAGAAGTTAATGGAACTTATGATATGTTATTTATTGATGCGGCAAAAGCGCAATATATTAAGTTTTTTGAACGCTATGAACCATTACTAAAAGATAAGGGATATGTAATTACAGATAACTTAAAATTCCATGGCTTTGTGGAACATCCAGAATTAATTCAAAGTCGTAATTTAAGAGGTCTTGTCCGTAAAATTTCAAACTTTGTAGAATATTTAAAAAATAGGGAAGATTTCGAAACAAATTTCTATGATTTTGGTGATGGTGTAGGAATAAGTATGAAAAAATAAGATTTATTGTATCTTTTATATCATTTGTGTTACAATAGGAATAAGAAAGTGGTGATATCTATGAAAAAAGTTATACCTGTACTTGCAGTATTAGCAGGAGCTGCAGCATTAGTAGCGTATAAGCTAAAAAAAGATGAAGAAAAGAAAATTGTAGATTTAGATCAGGGACTTCTTGAAGATGAAGAAAATATCGATGAAAATGATATGGAAGAGGAAGAAATTGAAGAAGGACCTATTAGTCAGCCTGGTTATATAAATCAGGTAAATGAAGCTGTGAAAGAAGAACCTGATGAAAATAATTCCTCACTTACAGAAGATGAAGTAACAGCTTTGCAGAATAGTACTCAGCAAAAAATGGATGAGATGTTACAAGAAGGAGATGTTCATGAAAATGAACGTCCTGTACAACATTATATTGAGTTCAATAATTCTGAAGATTTAGAAAATTTCAAAAGTAATGTAATTAATCAGGGATTTGTAATTAGTAAGGGGAAAACTGATTTAGAGTTGGTAGTATTGCATATTTCTCCAATTGAAAAAGAAAAACTTATGAATAATATTTTATGCATTGCTGATGAAGCTAAAAAGCATAACGGTAAGTACTTAGGCTGGGATAGCAAGATTATCTATTAACAGACAATGAAGGAGGCTTTAACGAATTAACTTAATTTAGGTAGTTAATTCGTTAGCTTCTTTTTTT
>URYK01000073.1 GCA_900552125.1 uncultured Solobacterium sp.
AAGAAAGTTCAACCATGCCTGTACATGTTTGAACTATAGCGACTGCCTGTCGCACGAAAGAATAGGAAGAGAACTCTTCCTATTCTGCTATTTATTCTTTTATTCAAATGCAATTTCAATATCTTCTAAATCTACTGATTCTTCTGTTTCTTCAGTACTTACATTGAAATCTACAAATATTGTTGATACAACAGCGATAAATAAAGCTCCTACTAAAATACCAACTAAATAAGCCCATCCGCTTGAGATAGAGATAAATCCATAAATACCACCTACTGGAGGAATTTCAGCAGTAGCTCCTAATAAACATGTAACTGCAGCACCTAATGCTCCACCAATCATATTAATAGGAATTAAACGTGTTGGTTTTACTAATGTAAATGGAATAGCACCTTCTGTAATACCAATGAATCCCATAACCCAGCAGCCTTTTCCACCTTCTCTTAATTCTTCTGAGAATCTTGCTTTACGAATTGTTGTGGCAATAGCATAAGCTAGTGGTGGAATACAAATTGCACAGTTGATAAATACATTTGGCTGAAAAATACCTTCTGTCATTAAAATGTTACCTGCCATCCAAGCTGATTTATTGATAGGTCCTCCCATATCTGTACAAATCATAGCTCCTAAAATCATTGCAAGAATAATCTGTGATGTAGAACCGCTGCATAGTGCACGTAACCAATCAACTAATGCAGTGTTTATAGCTGCCAAAGGAGTAGCTAGAATTACACCCATAATAACTGCTACAGCACCAGTTGCCAAGAATGGACAAATTACAAGTGGCATAACCTGCTGCATGCTTTCTGGCAAATGAATATGATTTTTTGCCCAACGAACCACGTAACCTGCGATAAATGCTGCAATAACTGCTCCTAAGAAACCAGCCATTGTGCTTGATGCAAGTGCACCACCAATTAGACCAGCTCCGATTGCCGGTTTATCAGCAATTGAATATGCAATAAATCCTGCAAGAACAGTGTTTGTTAAACCAATACCAGTCCATCCAACTTGTTCAATCAAATATAAGATATGCTCAAATCCTTGTGTTTCTGCATATGGATCTAAACTAGTAATACCCATACATAATGCAATAATTTTTGGTATAGCTACAACCAAAGATGCCCCAATGATCAGTGGTAGCATATAACCAATACCAGTCATAATATGACCAGTAGCTTCTTTTATAAACTTTCTCATTTTTTCTTCACTCCTATAGATTTTTTATAAATCAATGCTATAATAAGAGTACGTTAGCTCACTTATAGCAGCGTAGCAATCTAACTGGCCAGAGTTAAATTGCTTTTTTTATTTACTTTTAGCTTCAACAGCACTAATGCATTTTTTAATAACTGCCTGAGGTGCCTTTATACATGTTGTGATATTTACACGAATAACAGGTTTTCCATCAAAGCGATCCATTCCTTCAATTTTCTGATCGCTGGCAATAATTACAAAATCTGCTGCTTTTGCTTCTTCATCTGTAATTTTATTTACCTGTCCCATACTACCCTGTTGTTCCATTTTAATATCATGACCTAGCTCTTTCCCTGCTTTCTCTAATGCTTTTGCTGCCATAGGGGTATGAGCTAACCCAGCTGGACAAGCTGAAATTCCAACAATTTTCATCTTAATTTCCTCCTTCCTGTGTAATCTTGCTTAATATATATTCTTTTAACTCGTTTTTATCTGTAGATGATTGTACAGTTGATTTAAAATCATCTTCCAGCAAACAAGTCGCAAGCTGAGAAATCATCTGTAAATGAATATTTCCTTCATTTTTTTCTGGAACTAATAAAGCAAACAAATTATGTACTTCACTGTCATCTAAAGTTTCCCAGTCCAATTTTGAAACATTACGAATAAAGAATACAGATACTTTTTCCACATAACTACTTCGAGCATGAGGAATCGCAAAGCCATCTTGTAATCCTGTCGAAAATTCTTGTTCACGTTTTAGTAAATCAGCCAACAAACCATTTTCATCTTTGCAGATTCCATATTCTTTTGCCTTTTTAGCAATGAATTCAAGCACATCTTGTTTTGATTTATAATTTTCATCTAAGAATATATAATTATTTTGAATTAAATCTGTCATAATTGAATACTCCTTTCAACATTGAATACGTTTACATTATATAAACTATTACTTGAACTATCAACCAAACTATTTTCCATGAGAAAGTGGAAATACGAATATCACAATCCATGCTCTTTTCCACTTTCATATGGAAATTGCTTAAGTTGTAAAATAGAATAATTTGTTATAAGTATATTAATGAAAGAAGGTGCTAAGATGTTTTCATCTTTACGACTACAAGAAATATTTGAAATAATATGTAGCCAGCCATATACAACTACTGCAGCCTTAGCAAAGCATTTCCATGTAACCGAAAGAACAATACGTACAGACATTACATCACTAAATATAGAATTGCAAAAATACAAATGTGAAATTCAATTAAAGAGAAAACAAGGATATCATTTAAATATCCTAGATGAAAAAGCATACAATTCTTTACTGGAACAATGCAATGGTATGAACAAAACTATAGACTTAAATTCTATGAATGACAGAATACATTACATCTTAAAACAATTATTATATAGTGATGATTACATCAGTTTAGATGATTTAGCTAATTCCGTGTATGTATCTAGAAATACTTTACAGAATTACATAAAAACAATTAAGGAAATCTTAGAAAAATATAATTTAATATATGTATCAAAAACAAATCAGGGTATAAAGGTCTTTGGAAATGAAAAAGATAAACGAGAATGTATAATAAATAATGTTTTATCAAAAGAAGCACCATCTTATATAATTAGTTTTTCCAAAAAAGAACAGCAGCTATTCAATAATATTGATTTAGAACTTTTAAACCAGATCATCACAAGAGATTTAAAGAATTTTAAAATAAAATCCAGTGATTATGATCGAAAAAACCTTGTAATACATTTTGCTTTAATGTTATCAAGAGTAAAATCTGAAAATTACATCCCTTATGATACTAATTTCCCAATTCCAGAGGAAGTTAGCGAAATGCTGGATAGCATGTGTAAACATGTAGAGGAAAAATTTGATGTACAAATAACAAATGGGGAAAAACAATATGTTTATTTACATATTGCTACTAACACAACTTTACAGATTGGAAATATAAATCCTATTGTATTAAACAAACAAATAAAGGAATTATTAGAGAACATCTATCATGAATATAACTTTGATCTACGTAATGATGAAATTCTGAAAAAAGATTTATTCAATCATTTTTCGAGTATTTTTGCTAGCAGAAAAATTTCTCTTCATAAAAAAAATCCTTTATTAAATACTATTAAATCTAATTTTCCGCTTGCTTTTGAAATAACCCTAACATCTACTGCAAACGTATTCCCTGATAAATTAAACGAAGACGAGATAGGTTATGTTAGCCTACATATCGGGGCAGCCATTGAAAGATGCTTTTCAGGGCAATATAACCATAAGAAAGTATTGTTAGTATGTGGTTCTGGTATAGCTACTACAAGAATGCTTGAAGCTAGACTAAATGCCATCTTCAACAACAAAATCATAATCGTTGATAAAATATCTTATGCTGAATTCAAAAACTATACCGCAGAAGATTTCCAAGGGATTGATTTTGTAATTTCCACAATACCAATTCAATCAGATATTATTCCAATTCAAGTCGTAGATTTTGCTTTACATAATTTAGATATTGAAAAAATATCCAGATTATTAAGCAGCATGAATAAAAAACTAGATAGAATGCATAAATTCTTTGATAAAAACTTATTTATCCACAAGAAAAAAGTAAGTTCAAAAGAAGAGCTTATTCGTCTATTATGCAATTTATTAGAGAGTCAGTAAATCGTAGATAGTGATTATTATGAATCTGTTATACAGCGCGAAAGTCTAGCTAAAACTAATATGAATGAGATATTTGCAATACCTCATCCAATGAAACCTTGCTGTACTCAAACTAAAGTAGCCGTAGCTATATTAGATGAAGGAATAACATGGAATGATGATAATGAAACTGTTAGAATTATTTTTATGTTAAGCATTCAATCCGGTGAACAAAGTGATATCGAACATCTTTATGATTTATTTATCGATATCGTAAATGACGCCAAACTCCAGCAAAATATTTTAGAATCAAAAAACTATGAACAATTTATTCATACAATATCAAAAATCATAGACTAAGAAAAAAGGTTCAACAAGATGACCATTAAAAATCATTTTGTTGAACCTTTATTTTTTTACTTCACTTTCGCATCTAATGTGTTGTCTTTTACCACAACATCATGTGCTCCACCTTCTACGATACTTGTAGAAGATACTAATGTAATCTTAGCTTTCTGCTGTAATTCTTCAATTGTTAAAGCACCACAGTTACACATTGTATGTTTGATTTTACTTAAAGTTAAATCTACATTATCTTTCAATGCTCCAGCATATGGGACATAGGAATCAACACCTTCCACAAAAGATAATTTTTTGCTTCCTCCCATGTCATAGCGCTGCCAGTTTCTAGCACGAGCACTTCCTTCTCCCCAATATTCTTTCATATATGTACCATTAACTGTAACTTTCTTAGTTGGTGATTCTTCGAAACGAGAGAAATATCTTCCTAACATTACAAAGTCTGCACCCATAGCTAATGCTAAAGTAATATGATAATCATGAACAATTCCACCATCACTACAGATAGGAATATAAATTCCAGTTTCCTTAAAGTATTCATCACGAGCTTTCGCAACTTCAATTGTAGCTGTTGCCTGTCCACGCCCGATACCTTTTTGTTCACGAGTAATACAGATCGAACCTCCGCCGATTCCAATCTTGATAAAATCAGCGCCTGCTTCTGCTAGGAAACGGAATCCTTCTGCATCTACAACGTTTCCAGCACCAACTTTTACACTATCTCCATAGTGATCACGTATCCATTTTAGAGTAATTGCCTGCCATTCGCTAAATCCTTCACTTGAATCAATACAAAGAACATCAGCACCTGCTTCTACCAATGCTGGAACACGCTGTTCATAATCACGTGTATTAATACCAGCTCCAACGATATAACGTTTCTGATCATCTAATAATTCATTTGGATTTTCCTTATGAGAATCATAATCTTTACGGAATACAAAAGCTTTTAAATGCTGATCTTTATCAATGATTGGCAGCTGATTTAGTTTATGTTCCCAAATCATATCATTTGCTTCACTTAAAGATAAGCCATCTTCACCATAAATCAGTTTATCAAATGGTGTCATAAATTCAGAAACTTTAGTCATTGGATCCATACGAGAAGTACGATAATCACGACTCGTAATAATCCCCAATAATTTTCCTTCGGCTGTTCCATCTTCTGTAACGGCCATTGTCGCATGACCTGTTTCTTCTTTTAAATCCAACACATCTTGTAAAGTAGCATCTGGACGAATATTAGAATCACTGTATACAAAGCCTGCTTTTGTAGCTTTTACACGAGCTACCATTGCAGCCTCGTCTTCTACTGTCTGTGATCCATAAATGAAGGAAATTCCTCCCTCTCTAGCCAATGCACAAGCCATTTTTTCACCTGATACAGATTGCATAATCGCAGAAACCATAGGGATATTCATAGAAAGTGCGGGTTTTTCTTCCCCTTTTCTAAACTTAACCAATGGTGTTCTTAAAGAAACATTTGCTGGTGTACATTCTGAAGAAGAATATCCAGGTACCAATAGATATTCACTAAATGTACGAGAAGGTTCGTTAAAATAGTAAGCCATGTTATCATCTCTCCTTTTCTATAGTCAATTTTCAAACTTTCCTAATATAAAAATTGATTTTTATTAATTATAATGACATTCAGAATTGAAGTCAATATTCCTTTGAAAACTTTTTCAAAAAAGAAGAGTCAAATAGTACTATGCCTATTCTTTAAAAGATTCATCATCCACAATAGTTACACAATTTCTATGTAACCAAAGCAGTGATGCTGGTGTAGCTGTAGATATTCTCTTACTCATAAATTCTTTAAAGGCCTCTTCTTTACGATCTCCGCAAACAAGCATAAGCACTTTCTCAGATGAGAAAATACCTTGTAAGCCAATTGTTAATCCACCTTTAGGAACTTTTCCTTTAACCATATCATGTGTTTTAGTTTTTTCACTTAATTCTGCATAATGACTAGCTAAACTTAGATGATCTGCTGGTTCATTTAATCCTAAATGGCCATTCATACCTAATCCAAGAATCATTACATCAATTGGATGTTCCTCAAGAAAAGCATCAAGCTCTGCTAAATCTTTTTCTATATTCTTTGTACTAGAAGAAACTTCTACAAACTGCTTAAATGGCATATTTAAACGATTAATTATATTTTGCTTAATAAAGCTTGTACACGTACATGAATCATCTGGTTCAACTCCATACCATTCGTCCAATTTCACAAATGTAACCTGTGATATATCAATCTTCTCTTCATTAATTGTATCGCAAATAATCTCATACATTCTTTTAGGAGAACTTCCTGTTGCTAAGCAGATAACAGCATTAGGTTTCTTTCGTATTGTATCTAAGATTACTTCAGCACCAGTTTGAGACATTTTTTCATAGTTTTCTTCATGTATTAATTTCATTTATTTCACCCCTATACTTTAAAAGCTATCTGATCAATACAGATAGCTTACATGATTTTTTTATTCTAAACAAGTCCAACCCATGCTCCTAAAATAGAAAGAACAATAATTGCTAGAATCAGAACAACTGGATTTGCTTGTTTTTTCTTTAAAAGATAGAATAAGAATAAAGTAATGCACATTGGAATAAAGTTAGGGAAGATACGATCAAAGAAATCAGTTTGCACTGAAACTTCAATTCCTCCATCTACCTTAATAACTGGAAGCAAGGTAACAGTAACATAATTTGCAATTAATGCTCCAATTACTGTAATACCCAAAATAGTTGCTGAATTAGCAATCATATCTGAGTTTTCTGTAATCATATCAATTGATTTTGTACCTAACGTATAACCCAAACGTGTCCAAACAATACGAAGCACCCAAATTACTACATAAGTTGTAAAGAAAATGATTGGTCCAAGAACTGATCCTTGAGATGCAAAAGAACAAGATATACCTGCAACAATTGGTAAAATCGTGAACCAGAAAATAGCATCACCAATACCAGCAATAGGTCCAAATAATGCAAGCTTCAAACCTTTGATTGCATCACGAGTTCCT
Source organism: uncultured Solobacterium sp. (assembly GCA_900552125.1). GTDB lineage: Bacteria > Bacillota_I > Bacilli_A > Erysipelotrichales > Erysipelotrichaceae > Clostridium_AQ. The sequence continues at coordinate 7,243 of URYK01000073.1, forward strand.
CCACCTTCTTCTAAAGAAATCATCAAACCCATTAAGAAACCTACTAGGTTTGGATGAGTATTAATAAATTCTAGATTATCTGTCATAGCTGCAGATAATTTTTCTTTATCATTACCATAAATTTTTTGTAATGCAGGTAACATTGCCCAAGTAAAACCACCTGCCTGCATACGTTCATAGTTAAATGATGCCTGTAAAAAGGAAGAACGAATACCAAGCATCGTTATGTCTCTTTTTGATAATTTTTTAGATTCCGACATTGTTGCCACCTCCTGAAACACCTGCATTCCTTACAGCTTCTTCAACTTCTTCTTTTCTTTGTTTAACGCCGAAGAAATCAATCAATGCGAATACTGCACCAAGTAATGCAACTGGCAATAAGTTAGGCATTTCGCAGAAACATGCCATTAAGAAACCAGCAATGAAATATGGAATATATTTTGCTTTCATCATAACACGTAATAACATTGCAAAACCTACTGCTGGAAGAATACCACCAGCTACTTCTAATCCGTGTGTAATAACTTCAGGTAATGCATTTACTAAATCAATCATAGGCTGCTGTGCAACATAAGTACATAGGAATGCCAATACCCCATAAGTTAATGATACGATAAGCATTGTTGTATAGTTAATACGAGCAATACCCTTTACATCTGCTTCTGCAGCACATTTGTCTGCTTTTCCCATAAAGAATGAGAATGCAGAGTAATAGAATAAAATAATATACTGTCCTAAAAAAGAAAATGGCAAACATAACCCCAATGCTGCTGTTGGTTCACAGCCTGTTGTATGAGCAAGTACAGTCCCCATTAAACCAGCTAGTACTGGATTAGGCGGCTGAGTTCCTCCAGCAGGTGTTAAACCCGCAAAAGCAAGTTCAATTAAAGCACCCACTTGTAATCCAAGTGTTAAATCCCCAAGAATTAAACCTGTGAATGTCGATACCATCAATGGACGGAAAATAAAGAATGCTTCAAGGAAGAAGTCCAATCCTACGATGATTGACATAATGGATAAAAGAATCCCTTGTAATAATGTAATCTCCATGATACTTTCATCTCCTTTTCATTTATTCAATTGTAATTTTTGAATCTCCTGGTACATCTTGAATATACACATTCAATCCTTTTCCAGCAAGATATTTCAAATCATCCATATCTTCATCATTTACATAAACCTTTTTTGATAAAGCACGTTTTCCTTCAGAAAAATGCATATTTCCAACATTAACATCTTTTAAAGGAACACCGGCATCAACCAATCGACGCACATCTTTTGGAGTGCGGCAAACGATGAATATCTTTTGCTCTGGAGCAGCGTTTCCAATAATAGCAGCAGTTTTTTCAATACTGAAAAAACGAATACCAGCACCTGATGATTTAGCAGTTACACTCATCAATGATTGCTGAATATGATCCTCTGCAGCTGTATCATCAGCAACAACAATTAAGTTAGCTCCAATCGTTTTTGTCCAAGTCACACCAACCTGTCCATGTACTAGACGATTATCGATTCTTGTTAATAAAATATTTGGCATTTCGTCCACCTCCGTTCACTTTTATACAAGCAAGAAAGTAGGAGATAGTCATTAAACTACCTCCCCTTATCAAACCGCATGTGCC
>URYK01000074.1 GCA_900552125.1 uncultured Solobacterium sp.
ATTGGATCGTATCTATCAAACAGCATAAGTGTTCAATTTATTATTGCAATTTACGGATCTTCATATTTTTTCTCCTTATTACTACTTATCTTCAGTATAAACCTGATCTTGTTGGTAAAAACGAGAAAAATTTCTGTGCACTAAAAAACACAAGTCTAAATAGATTGGTGTTAATTTTTCTTAGTCGATGACAAATTGAATTGTTACTAGCCTAACTCATTTAATTTTATATCCATTAAACACCTATAAACATTAGTTTCTATTATCTTATCTAACATTCTTAAATTATGAAACGCATCTGTATTATCCAGATATTGCTCTTTTAAGCCACTATTTTCTATCGTATTTTTATCTTCTTCTTTCAAATCTGACAAGATTTGATCAAATTTTTGAGAAATCAATTTCCTTTTCTGCTCTATATTTAATGGCTTAAATTTGATTTTTTCATCAATTCGAGAATAAATCGGCATACCTACTCCATTTAGAATCTCATTTCTATCAGAAAAATTGGAAGTTAAAATGAAAACACAATTTTGTAAGTCTACCTTATATAAAGAGTCTTCAAATTTACCTTCATCAAACATTTGATAAAAAGCATTGTATAAAATTGGACTTACCTTATCAAATTCATCAATCAACACAATATTAGACTCTCTAGAAATTAAATCTTTGGCAAAAGATGGTTTAGTATTATCAGTTCCAAAAAGATAACCATATGCTTCAACAGTTTGAAACATAGAGAACTGTATTCTAGTTAACTTTCCCTTATAAAATTTACTTATTTCCTTAGCCAATTCAGTTTTTCCAATCCCTGATGGACCATAATATAACAAAACAAGTGGTTTATTCTTTTTCTTATATGCCTGTTTAAATAATCCAGCACAGGTAAACTTTTTAGCGTTGTCTTGACCTATTACTTTTTCTGATTTATTTAAATTCATATATAAATTTAAGATTTCGTCAGTCGAGGGTAGATAATACTCTTTTATCTTTTTAGTTATCTTTTCCTTTGAATAATTTTCTTCAATAGATTTTTCTATTCTATATGGTGGATTCTGAATGTATAAGTTATCAATAGTAAACTTTTTTAATATACCATTAACAAAATTTAGAATCACATGAGAATTTACAGATGCAAAATCGCTACCATAAATTACTACCAATGGTTTAATATAATCTTCTTTCTGACCGTCATCGACATTAGTATGAGGAATACCATCTATCTCTACTTTTTTAGTCTCCAACACTTTTACCAAATCAGCTAATGTGTTTATTTCTTTACCAAGAGTCTCTTTTTCAATTATTTTTTCAAAATCAACATTTGGTCCTTTGAATATTAAAATCTTCTTCATAACAAAACACCTGCTAAATATACATCGTAAATTGGTAATTCCTTATCATCGATTTCTTTATCATGAAAAGGCTTTAGTTTATCAAATCCATCAAAATCATTTTCATCAATTCCAGAAGAATTTGCATTAATTTGACGATCAAAATTTAGATCTGATTTTTTACCCTTTCCGACTTCAACAGCATAAATTGCCAATGACATTTTAGTAAGATCTTGTAATCGATAATTATTCCTAAAGGAATCAAGATTAAATCTAAATATAACTTCCTCAGAACCCTTTTCTCCAATTATTTCAAAATATCCTTTTAATGCCTTTATTGCAGCATTCATCTTATCAACTTTTATACTGACATCCGAGTCAATCTGCGATTTACCTTCCATCATTTCTGTTAAAGGCGCTATGGAAGCATAATAAGCCATTGAATCAGGCAAAATTTGTAGTTTATAATCTGTAAGTTTTTTAATGTGTTTATGCATACGCTGTCGTGAAACAATATTATAAAAATCAAATAATAGGGAATTCTTTATCAGTGTTGTTTTAACTCTATTTATTCCAAGACTTCCTGAACCACCTACGCCTGCATTTACTTTTAATCCCACTAAAAATTGAAGTAAGTTAGGATCATCCTTTACTTCAACATCTCCATCAGCTTTACCTTCACCATCTAATTTGCTGACCTTTTCTAATGTCTGTTCTACCTTTCCCTTATGGAATATTTGTAAATAGTCAATAACTGAACTTTCGTCAAAATATACGACTTTTAATAAACTAGAACTCATGTTACACACCTTTCTTAATAAAAATTTGGAGGCCTTAAATAGGCTATTAGTAATTAATTTTGTGCACTAAGTGTACATTCTGTGCAAAAAAATATATAATTCTTGTAGAAAGAATTATTTCTTTCAGCAAGTATTATTACACACTGTGTACAAAAGCGCAAGGAGTTTTTTCTATGAGTAATGTTTTTGAAAGAATCAAACATGTTGCCCAAATACGCGGCATGAATTTACGTGAAGTGGCAAAAAAAGCCGGTTTTAAGAGTGAAACAGGAATTTATAGATATAATCAAGGAGTTACACCACGAGATTCTACCTTAAAAAGTATTGCTGAGGTACTGAATACAACCCCTGAGTATTTAAAAGGAAAAACAGATAACATAGAATCAATTTCTAAAACTTATTTCAGAATTGATACATCTGATTTAAATCCAGATGAAATTAATGACCTTTATAATCAACTAAATAAAACACAAATAAGAGTTAAACGAATGTTATTGGAAAAAAGAAAAGAGAAGTAGGAATTGTCTTTAATTTCAATATCTATTGATGAATATTCGTCATACAAAAAGATTGCAGATTCTATTTGTTCTGAAATATCTAGTCAAATAGGAATTCCGAGTCGTAATGTTCACTGGGATAATTTTAAGCAACTTCTTAAAGAAAAATATAATGTTATATTTTTTCCAAATGCTGACTATACGGGAATTGCAGCCAAAAAAGTTGCCGGTAGTATTACATGCGACGGCTATAATACCATTATTGAATATAACAATACATATACTCAAACCACAGAAAGAAAACATTATACAATAGTCCATGAGGGAGTTCATTTTTATTGCGATTTGAACAAGGGACAAACTTCTAAATCCATTAGTGACTCTTCAGATCACACTTTGGTTCAACCTACAAACTATGCAATAGAAAAGAGAGCCGAGGTTACTGCATCTCTAATTATGTGTAGTGACTTTGAGCTAGAGCAAAATTTAAAGCAAGGTATGACCTTTTCAGAAAATTGTGATTTCTTCCAAATGTCTAAAAGCGCCATGTGGTACAGAATCAAGAACTATTTACAGTTCAATTTAGGCATCCCACAGAAAGAGGCCAAAAAATTAGTAGATGCTTATAGATATGGCGAAAAAAAAGAAAGATCTAGTTTTTTAAATCTATTATTATTAAACTGGAGAAATTTAAAAGATGCATTAAATTTGCATTACTGTTTTGGTTATAAGACAAAAAATAATATTTTAAATAGCTGGAAAAATCCTTTTTCAACTAAAAGCCAATACTACCAATTGAATTTATTGATTAACAGTTTGTTTGAAAAAAACGGTTTAATTTGTAAAAATTGTGGGGTGAATCTTTTCAATAAAAAATATTGTCCAATATGTGGTAGTAAATTGAATCAAAATAAGAATACATTAAATTATTACCTAAAGGATAATCAAATGAAAGAAATTGCATTAAATAAAAACAACATTGCTATAACTTGTCCAATATGTGGATTAACAAATAAAGAACAAAAAGCTATTTGTGCTAATTGTGGGGCATTTCTCCAAAACGTTTGTACAGGAGTTACCCTTCAGAAATATACTGATTTAGTTACTTTCTCCCCTAACACTTATAAAGTTATCGATTCATGGATAGTTGACTTTGGAGAATTAGATAGATTTAACGGAGCAATACCTGGACAAGGTATCATTAATGGAATAGACGCCGAATTAAAAGACGAAGTTTATAATCCCTATCCTCATGAAAAAGTAAAAAGACTTCCGGGATATGCTCGTTTTTGCCCCGATTGCGGATGTATTTCTAGCTTCTATTTAGAAAACATTTTAAAGGTAGAATGACTCTTGTCGTAATATTACCGTAAGCGTCAAATAACAGAGTGTATTAACCTCTTCACCTTCTTCGGCTATGATTAATTTATCAAATTAATGGAGGCTAATAATATGTCCGAAAAACAACATCCGATTGTAGTGCTCAAACAGCCGCAAAGACCCCAAAGGTCTCGTTCACCGCGGAATAATCTGTTGCTTAGTTTAAAGAAGAATGATCTAGAGCTAGACTTCTACAGCAGTATAGATCCCGAATTGATGGATAAGCTCTTGGAAAAGGTCTTATCATGATTAATCTTTGTGACTTGGGCCAAGTCTATCTTGTTTGCGGCAAAACCGACCTGCGCAAAGGCATTGATGGGCTGGCTTGCCTAATAAAGGAACAGTTTCAACTTGATCCTTTTCATGGCTAGGTCTTTCTCTTTTGCGGCGGCAGAAAAGACCGTTTTAAAGCCCTGTATTGGGACGGCCAAGAATATTGGCTATTGTATAAACGCTTTGAAAACGGCAAGATGAGCTGGTCGCAGAGTCAAAACGAGGTCCAGGCCCTCTCTTCTGAGCAGGTCGACTGGTTAATGAAAGGTTTTGCAATCAAACCTATATCAAAAGTATGAAATGAAAGTCCCAGACTATCGCCAGGAAAGCTATTGGCGGAAAATGGGACTGAATATTTCACGCCAACACTTAAACAACTGGGGGCTAAAGAGTACAGAGTACTACTTTAAGCCAATGTATGACCTGCTTAAAACAAAGCTGTTAACCCAACCTGTTTTGCATGCCGATGAAACTTACTATAGGGTCTTAGAAAGCGAAACAGCTAAAACCTATTACTGGGTTTTCCTTTCCGGCAGGCATGATAAACATGGCATTACGCTTTATCATCATAATCCGCATCGCAGCGGTCAAGTAGCACTTGACTTCTTAGGCGCTTACGCCGGCTTCTTGCATTGCGACATGTGGCAGGCTTACCAGCGATACCCTAGTTGGCTGCTGGGCCCATGTGAGAAGAAAGTTCTTTGAAGCGGTAGCGCAAAATGCCTCTGATAAATCAATTGCCAAACAGGGTTGGAAATACTGCACGCAAATGTTCCGTCTAGAAAAAGAATGGGAACATTTAAGCAGCGAAGAACGATATCAAACCCGACAGGAACAGTTAAAGCCGCTAATGGAAGACTTCTTTGACTGGTGCAGGCGGCAGGAGATTTCTGTATTGCCCGGCTCCAAACTCGGCCGTGCAATCAATTATGCCTTAAAACATCAGGAAACCTTTGAACATGTATTGCTCGATGACCGTTTGGAACTATCTAATAACAAGGCCGAACGTGCTGTCAAGTCGCTGGTGATGGGACGCAAGAACCGGCTGTTCTCGCAAAGTTTTGCCGGTATACAGACGAGCGGCATCATTTTGAGCTTGATTGAAACAGCCAAAAGACATGGACTAGATCCAGAAAAATATTTAAATTACCTGCTTCAAAAGCCGCCTAACGAGGAGAGCTTAAACTCGGAGGCACTAGAAGCTTATTTGCCATGGCAAAAAGAGATTCAAAAGATGTGTAAATAGAGAATATGAGAAGAAAGCCGTTCTAGAAAATCAAACTAGAACGTTTTTTTCAATACACTCTGTTATTTGACGCTTACGTTTGGTTCATACTCTCTTTTACTTATTTTCTTTCTTATACTCCGTTCCTATAACTTTCAGTAAAATGTGAATTACCATCATAGCTTCAACAATTAAAAATGCAAAAAATCCCAATAATATTGAAAAAACAAATCTAGCCCAGCCGCCACTCGCAGTAGCAGGAAAAATAAACATAAATAATGAAAGTATAGAACTAACAATAAATCCTATGATAGTAAGCAATAATCGATCTAATAACTTTAAATCCGTATTGGTTGTCTTTAATATCTGTATCAACTTAGAATTAGGTAGCGCTGGAATCAAAGCAAAACTGGCCATCAAGAAACCTGTTGCCATTGATGAAAAAGATAAGATCCCAGACATAAGATCTGTATAATTAGGTATATTAGATGGCTGCACTTTTATCCAAAATAAACAGATTATACTTACACCAATTCCTATAAGTATAGGCCAACGGTTTCTGCTAAATCTTCCTTGTATCATTTAACATCAGTTTCCTTTTTGAATAACCTTATTTTTTATAAAGTCATAAACTTTACCATACTCTGTATCTAAAAAATCAAATGCATTTTCAGTCATAATAATGTTATCGTACTCCAAATTTCCAGTAGTTTTCAATTTATGCTGTAATAAATCAAGTGGGGTTTCTACTCCATTATCATTTATTCCCTCTGCTCTAAGTTTTTTTAGCTCCAAATCATCACTATGTTTAAATAGAAACTTTAATTTATCCTTAAACGACTTAGGCTTTAGGTTATTGTTTTCAGCCGAAATGGTTATTTCCATCTCATCACCACCCATTTGATCCGCATACTCAATATCCTTCAATTCACTAGCATTAGGATTTTTTATATTTTGAATAGCACTTACACCCGCAATCTTATATGTTATTTTTCCTCCCTTTACCATACTATCAATGTCTTTTATCCCATCCTTATCAGGAATTACAGCAAACATGATTCCTTTTACATCACAATATCTAACTAAAAAAGACTTTAATAGATTTAAATTAACGCCACCTGCAGTCCTAAAAGTAGCAAATACATGTGTTTCAGGATCATATAAAAATTGTGTTTCAATCACTAATCCTTGAGTATCAGTAGTTTTTAACGGCTTGTTTCTTTCATCCACTTTTGCTGTTTTCATATCACCTATTTCAACTTGGCGTGTAGGATCTAACCTACTGATTGAAATTAACCATGCAAAATCTTTACCACTAGAATCTTTACTATATCCTTTGTCCATTGCACAAATGTAATAGTTATTGTCGTTTATTAAAACAGTACCTATCTCATCTGATTTTTTCTTTCTTAACAATTTATAAGTATCCGCCAGCTTATCGTCTATTTTCTTTAAAACTGTCCCCTTTTTCTTTTTATTATCATTAATGCTCTTAGTTTCTTCTAAATGGTAATAATTGACAACTTTACGTTTTGAATTTTTCATCATAATTCCTTTAAAAAACATCTATATTATTTATTATCAATATACTACTAATTATTAATCAGTATATAACTCACGAATAAATAATGTATCTTTCTCAATCTGCTTATTTAACAAATACAATAGTAATTATTTCATCCATTCCACATCACACAAAAAGCCCCACCAACCTCAACCAAGGAGATTGCCGGAGCCACCTACATCTACGACTTAACAAACACATAAATTATACCAATAAACATTATGCGATTCATGCAACATAACAATTCTAGCCTCACATCAACAAGACTAGAATCCCCATCACCGCCCAACCATCTTCTCTAACTTCCTATAAAGATGAGAAAAGCATCACACACATAAGTGCATGATGCTTAAAACCTGAATCAACTTAGCACGAAGCCCTGTTGACCAACGTCATTAACGCTGATTCCTTATATCTCATTATAAATGATTCTGCCGCCAGCGTCCTACAGATCTGGCAGCGTTACTATGAGATGCAGCGTGAAGTTATTCTGCTTCATAGCATTTGGCACATCTTAAGGTGAAGTACTACTCCACACAATAGCGTTACGTAATACCATATTTTTAATTTTCGCTTGTATTTCATCAAGAGTATCCTTATTAGCCCTGATATATTCGGCCAAAGCTAATTGATAAAGAGCAATGAGCCGTGCTGCGTATGCATTCGCGTGCTTCATAAATGATAAATTATTAGTATTTTTCAAGTATGAATCAGCGATATTCGCTTTAGCAAATTCCTTCTTAAACTCCTTAAAGGAATCTATATTTAATACAAAAACCGTATTTACCTTACTTTAATCAGATCTGGGAGTTTCAATTACTTGTTTAATGGGCAAGGCACCAATACAACGCTACTCATCTAATATACAATTAATACAATATGCCAATGCATCATAATCCATAAAAACAGTATCCCGAGGAATACTATTTTTAGGTTGATATGTAATCCCTATAGCTTTTAAAGGTATTAGTCTATCCTGCCATAATTTCTTATCAGAAATTACTACTTTACGTAAGTTCTCATCAACATATGTGTCCAAGTAATTTTTAAATACTTTTTTAGCAAAGTCTTTTAAATTGTTCCATGCAGTTTTTATCTCTGCTGTTATATCTAGTTCATGTCCCCACTCATTAATTCTCTCCCTATCCTGGCGACTTAAACCATGAGTATCCATTTCGTCAGCATTAATTTTTACACGAAGAGTAGAGTGAAATCTTTGCTTGGGATCAGCTTCATTACTCAAAGGCTTTTTAGATGAATATTTAAAATTAGCCAATACTTGCTCTATTTGCTTAATTTTTTGTGAATCATTTAAATCCTTTAACTCACTTGCTATATCAGTGTCTTTGTCATCTTCTGTTTCAAAATAAATAATATCGTTCTTAGCAGTGGGCAAAGGTTCAACTAATCCTGTAACATCTCTATTCATTTTTAAATACATTCGATATTTAGAACCAGGAATAGGTATATTATTCTGATGACAAAAAGCACTAAATTTAGCGTAATTTACATGTTCCTTTTTCATTTAAACGTAAGCGTAATAGCATATCCTTATTCTTCATCATACAAAAAAGCCATCACCTACTTCAGGTGACAGCTTAAGTTTTAATATAAAAGGTTGTTCATATTTAATATATCATATTAAAATGTAACTAAAATTACCAAATTAATTACAATGTCTTACCCAATTCCTTAATATACTTGCGTAAGGCATCACGCGTTTCAGGGTGCTTCAAACCATATTGAATGGAAG
>URYK01000075.1 GCA_900552125.1 uncultured Solobacterium sp.
CAAACCCAGTCCGTAGGGTAGAAATACCCAAAGAAACAAAAGGCGAGTACAGAAAGCTGGGAGTACCTACGGTTGTCGATAGAGTGATTCAACAGGCAATAGCACAGGAACTCTCGCCAATCTTTGAGGAGCAGTTCTCAGAGAACAGTTTTGGTTTCAGACCGAAAAGAGGGGCACACGATGCCCTAAGACAATGCCAAAAGAACGTAAATGACGGCTATGTATATGTAGTGGATATGGACTTAGAAAAGTTCTTTGATACCGTATGTCAGAGTAAGTTAATCGAGGTGTTGTCACGAACCATCAAAGACGGCAGAGTGATTTCATTGATACACAAATACCTGAATGCGGGAGTTATAGTAAACGGGAAGTTTGAGCGTACAGAAATCGGGATGCCACAAGGAGGACCATTGAGTCCGTTGCTCAGTAACGTAATGCTAAACGAGATGGACAAGGAACTGGAACGCAGAGGACATAGATTTGTCCGTTATGCAGACGACTGCATGATATTCTGCAAAAGCAGAAAGAGCGCAGAAAGAACCATGAAGAATATTATACCGTTTATTGAAGGAAAACTTTTTCTAAAGGTAAATAGGAAGAAAACAGAAGTGGCTCACATCAACAAAGTTAAGTACCTCGGCTATACCTTTTATAGATACAGGGGCAAATGCAGACTTAGAGTACATCAAAAGTCGGTAATCAAGATGAGAAATAAAATCAGAGAGCTTACTGATAGAAATAAAGGCATTAGTAATGCAGAACGAGAAAGGAAATACCAGGAGTATGTGCGAGGATGGGTGGAATACTTTAGACTTGCAGATATGAAAGGACTTCTTGAAACAACGGATAAATGGGCAAGGCGTAGAATCCGGGCGGTCTATTGGAAGCAATGGAAGAAAATCAAAACAAAATACCGAATGCTGAAAGGATTGGGAATGGAACATTGGAAAGCAAAGGAACTTGCCTGTAGTAGAAAAGGATATTGGAGAATGGCGAAAGTCCTGAACCAAATCTTTTCTAAGAAAATAATAGCCAAGCTAGGATATACATCCATGCTTGACTACTATCTAACAGTTTGTGAAAACTAAAGAACCGCCGTGTACCGAACGGTATGCACGGTGGTGTGAGAGGTCGGCTAATCAATTAATGGTTGGCCTCCTACTCGATAATGAACCACAGGTAGAGAACAGAAAAAATGCTAAATAGGATTGGCAAATATAATGTATTATACTAAAAGTTTCTTAGTATAGTAAGACACTATATCGAACAATGATTTTGCACATCCATCTACATGTTTATCATAGTAAGACTTGAAACGAGAATCATTAACATATTGTTCCGCTATAGATAAGTGTATTTCAGGTGTAAGAGGAGTAAGCATGAAATTCAGCCATTCTTTATGATGACTATATATGTCTTCAGCTAAAAATGAAGGGATTTGTTCGTGCGTCTTAACAAATTTTTCTAAGTTATAAATAATATATTTTTCTAGTGCATTTAGTGATGTTAACTCGTCAAAACTCATATTAGCAGCAGTTTCACTATACAATTTTAACTGAGATGGTGAATATAAATTCATTAATTCATTTTGGTACTCCAAAAAGTTATTCACAAGAAACTTTTTTTGTAAACCTACGAAACGCTCAAAATCTTTAAGAACTATTTTTCCTTTTTCATTCTCTATGGTTTTTTCCACATTATTAATAATAGAATCAATTTCATTTCTTTGTTGCTTTAAAAGCAATAAATGAGTTTTAAGCATCTGAATCGTATTAAAACTATCAGAATCTAATATTTTAGATATTGTAGTTAATTCAAGACCAAATTGGCGCAAAAAAAGAATTTGCTGTAATCGTTTAAGTTCATTTTCTCCATAAACTCGATATCCAGATGAATTAATCTTTAAAGGCTTTAATAATCCTATTTCGTCATAATAGCGCAATGTTCTACTACTTATGGAAGCCAATTTTGATAGTTTGTTAATAGTATATTCCATGATATAACCTCCCACCTGTAGTATAAGCTATTCTAGGAGAATACGTCAATAAAGGGATTTAGATTATTTTCCTGAAAAGGTAATTGCTTGGAGTATAAAAAATAGTTTTAAATGGATCTTGTTGAGGTAGAGTTTTAAATATCCAGTTAAAGAAAAAGAGCGTTTAGAATGTAAGCGCTTAAATTTTGGGTAACTATGAATTTATCACTTTATCATTCATAATGATAGCAGATAGATTTTTACTCCATCACTTTTGATGGGAAGTAGGAATTCACTACTATTGGAGGTTTCATTATGAGTGATAAACGTACTCCAGGGCGTTCCCTGGATGAATGGATGGAACTGGTGACAGCATGCAGACAAAGTGGTCTCACGGATGCTGCCTGGTGTCATGAACATGGGATTTCTCCCAACTGTTTTTATAATGCTGTCAGCAGGCTGCGTAAAAGTGCTTGCCAGATACCTGATCCATCTCGAAAAGCCAACATTCTTAATCTGACATCCCATAAACAGGATGTAGTTCAGATTGCTATAGAGCCGGATAAATCTCAGGCGGAATTGATTTCAATGGAACGAAACAATTCCTTGTACCTTGACAATTCACATACGATTGAAATTGAAGCAGACGGATTACGTATCCGTATGAGCAATGATGTACAGCCGGTTCTGCTGAGAACTTTAATGGATGTACTCAAGGAGTCTATATGTTAGCGGATATCTCAAATGTCGAAGCAATCTACATCGTCTGTGGCAGAACGGATATGCGCAAGTCGATTGATGGTTTATGTGCCATCATCCAGGATCAGTTTTCTATGGAGATTGACCATACACTCTATCTTTTTTGCGGTCGCAAATGTGACAGAATCAAAGCAATCTTAAAAGAACCTGATGGGATCGTCATGATTTATAAAAGATTGACTGCACAGGGTTCTTATCGATGGCCACGAGACAAATCGGAAGTAAGAAATCTTACTTGGAGAGAGTTTGACTGGCTGATGTCCGGCATTGATATCGAGCAGCCAAAAGCAATCAAAACATCATAAAAATCCACCTTGAAATCTGCACATAAAAGCACTGGATTTCCTTGTATTTTCGGCACTTTTCAGCGAGTTAAGCAATCTGTTTTTCTATGAAAATCCCCTGTCTTCTGATATAATAGAAGTATCAAAAACAGGAGGGAAAAGTAGTGGCAGACAGTTCCAAAGACCTTCAGCTGCGTGAGCTGAAAGATATGATCACAGATCTTAAAAAAATGATAAAAACACTTCAGGCAACTGTTGATGCTGCCAACAAACGTGAGGAAGCTCTTATGCAGGAGAGGGACAATCTGAAAGATGAGATCAGCCTTCTGCGCAAAAAGCTTTTTGGCACCTCCAGTGAAAAACACCCCGTTGATTTTCCGGGACAATTAAATCTTTTTAACGAAGCAGAACGGGAACAGGATCCTGCAGCTGCGGAAGCAGAAGAACTGGCAGCTACACTTTCTGCAGAAGTGTCTAAAAAAAGAAAAAACAGAGCAACGGATGCCGAGCGTTTCAAGGGGATTCCGGTAACAAAGAAATATCTTGATCTTCCAGACGAAGATAAAGTTTGCCCTGTCTGTAATACACCATTGGTTAAAATCGGTGAAGAGTTTGTCCGCCGTGAGCTGGTCTTTATTCCTGCAAAGCTGAAAGTGGTTGAAATCTATAGCCTTAATTACAGCTGTCCAGAATGCAGTAAACAGGATATTCCATTTATAAAAAAAGGAAAAGATGGAAATCCGCACATGCTTTATGGCATGGCATCTGCCGGTACGATTGCATGGGTCATGTACCAGAAGTTTTGTAACAGTCTTCCATACTGTCGTCAGGAAAAAGACTGGAAGCAGTATGGCGCTTCAATCACACGTGCGACTATGGCGAACTGGGTAATCCGCAATTCCGAGGCATTTTTCCGTCCAATATATGAATACTTTCACAGGAAACTTCTGGAAAGGAGCTTTGCAATGGCGGATGAAACGCCCCTTCAAGTCCTGCATGAGGAAGGTCGCCGTGCCCAGACGAAATCTTACATGTGGCTTTTCCGCAGCGGAGAAGATGGTGGTGTGCCAATCATCCTCTATAAGTATTCACCGACCCGTGCCGGAGACAATGCAGTGGAATTCCTTCAGGGATTCAAGGGCTATCTGATGTGCGATGGTTACAGCGGATACAATAAAGTGCCCGACGCAAAACGGACAGCGTGCTGGGCGCATATCAGGAGATACCTGACGGATGCAATTCCGAAAGGGAAACAGCTTGATTATACCCAACCTTCCGTGCAAGGCATGATGTATATCAATCAGCTCTTCCATCTGGAAGATGTCATTAAGGCAAAGTGCTCATCCTTCGATGCTATCAAAAAGGCTCGTCTTGAAAAAGAACAGCCGATAGTAGAAGGCTTTTTGTCGTGGCTTGATAAACAAACTCCGGTTCGAGGATCCAGAATGGACAAGGCAGTGACATATATCCAAAATCAACGTGCCTACCTTACAACCTATCTGGAAGATGGGAGATGCAGCTTTTCGAATAATCTCAGTGAAAATGCAATCCGTCCATTTACTGTTGGCCGGAAAAATTGGCTGTTTTGTGATACACCAAACGGAGCCCAGGCCAGTGCTATCGTATATACAATGGTAGAGATGGCAAAAGCAAATGGAGTAAACGTCTATCACTATCTAACCTATCTTCTTGAAAAAATGCCAAATGATAGTATGAGTGACGAGGAATTGGAACTTCTTGCACCATGGAATGAGGCTGTAAAAACTGAGATTGAACGCCGGGCTGCAAGCTCAAATCAATAACTAATCATATGTGAATTGTCAAAGTACTCCGGTTACTGAAAAGTAGCCGGATATTTTTCTACCAACGCCTAAAATTTAAGCGCTTACTTTAGAATAATTTTTTGATTTTGATGATCAATCTTTATAAACGTAACTGATCAAGAGCTAGATGACTTTTTTATAATATACTAAAAAGTTATGTGGTTCTATAATCTGAATATATAACAGTAAAAATTGCATGTAAAAGAATATTTTCATCATGTAATAAAATACATTGTATAAATGTATTATAATAATCATAAACTGTGTTTTAATACACAGAAAAAAAGAGAAAAATAGATTAAAATATCAATGAGTATGTATGTCTGTGTCATTATATATAATTAATAAAAATTTATACATAAAATATGAATATTAAGATATTCCGAATATGAATAATATATGCAAAAGAATAGTATACAATAATTCAAAAGGAGTATTTTATTATGCAGACTAGAATAAAAGAATTGCGTACAAAGAGATTAATAAGACAGAGCGTGTTAGCAAGAAATGTAGGAACAACTCAACAGACAATTAGTAGAATAGAAAATGAACTATATATGCCGCCAGTCGATTTACTAATTAGAATAGCAGAATATTTTAATGTTTCTGTTGATTATTTGTTATGCCTAACAGAAATTAAAAGAACTTGGGAAGGAGAATATAATTTCAATAGAATTGCTGATGAATGTTATGATATTATTTCTCTTTATAATCAATTGAATATGATAGACCGAAAAACTGCATTATTCATACTGAAAAGACTAAGAGATGCCGAAGATGAAGTAGAAAGGTGATTCAAATGATAAATGTTGCTATTTGTGATGATACTGTTTCAGTAACTGCGGAAATAGAAGAAATGCTAATGCACATTAAAAAGAACAGAAAGATTGATATAGATACGGAAGTATTTTTTGATGGAAAGACATTGTGTGAACAAATAAAAAAAGGAAGTAAATATGATTTAATATATTTAGATATAAAAATGCATGAAATGAATGGAATTGATGCCGCTAAAATAATACGCGAAAAGGATATGAAAACTATCTTAATTTATGTATCGAGTTATGAAAGTTACTTAAAACAATTATTTGAGGTTGAACCATTTAGATTTTTAGATAAACCTATAGATGAAAAACAGTTTCAAAAATTTTTTGATAAAGCGTATGAAAGAATAATAGAAGATAGCGGTTTTTTTCAATTTAAGTTTAATAAAGAGGTATTTAGAGTCCCTATAAAAGACATTTTATACTTTGAAAGTGATAATAGAATTATTTATTTAATTACTGATCAAACACGATATAGATTTTATGGGAAGCTTAATGTGATTGAACAGTCTTTAAAAAATTGTAAAACAATTTTTCTTAGAATACATCAATCCTATTTGGTCAATTATAATTACATAAAACGAATGGGTTTTACGGAGATAGAGTTATTTAATAAGAAGATTTTGCCAATTAGTGATGATAAGCAAAAGAAAATACGTGATAAATATTGCTCGTTTGTTGGAGGAGAAATCATTGATTAAAATTATTTATTCCATTGTACTAGCGGCATTTACCATGTGGATATTGAATATGTATCTAAATATTTTCTTAGAATCCAAAGGAAAGTTACTAAGAAAGATCTGCATTTGGAGTATAACATTTATAATTTGGTCATATAAGGAATACAACAAAGGGTGGACTCCTGGAATTAATATTCTTCTATCGATTCTTATAGGAATGATAATAGCCAGTACTTTATATAATGGGAAATATATTATAAAGCTTTTATTTATAGTTCTACTAAATATGCTTTGGATGGGAGCAGAATTGCTTATAGGATATGGATTTATTTTATTCGGCATAGACTATTCAGAGCGTATGTTAGCCGGAACTATTTTTTCTTTGCTTGTAATAATTTTATTTGTGCGAATTTTGGCATTACATAATAAGTATAAATCAAACGCTAAAATATCGTTAAAGTATGTATATTTTTTGGCATTTAATACATGTGGAAGTGTATTTATAGCACATACACTTTTTTATCTTAGTAGCATGAAAAATGCGAGTGTTGAAATGACATATATATCATCATTTGTAGTTGTTGTTATAAATATATTAAATTTTAGAATATACAATAGACTATCAGAAGAATATGATGTAAAGCGTAAAAACGCAGTATATGAGCAACAAGTTGAATTTTACAAAAATCATATTAAAGAAAAAGAAGAAATATTACTTAAAATCCGTGAAATGCAACATGAGACAAAAAATCAGTTTATTTTCATTTTAGGACTTTTGGAGCATGAAGAAATTCTGAGAGCTAAAAAATTTATTAATCAGAATATTGGAGATATTAACAACATAAAAAACAAAAATAATTTTGCACATTCTAATAATATTGTAATTGATTCTTTGATAAATTATAAATTTTCCATTGCAGAAAAGAAGAAGATATCACTTGATATTAAAATAAATATCTGGATAAACCTACCAGTTGATGATAGCGATATCTGTATTCTTTTGGGAAATGCAATAGATAATGCAATAGAAGCAACTCTAAAAGTACAAGAAAAAGACCGATTTATAAATTTGTATATGCGTTGTATAAAAAATACACTAGTTATAACTATGGTTAATTCATATGATAAAACTGTACATTCTGTAAATGGAAATCTAATTTCTACAAAAAAGGATATAGAAAACCATGGAATGGGTCTTGTTTCTATGAAAAAAGTAGTTGATAAATATAATGGAATTATTCTAATTGATGAAGGAAAATTTTTTAGCATTAAAATAGTGCTATACCTTTAAATTCAACATGTAGAAGGGGAATTTCAACAAGAAGAAAAATTTTAATCAATATTGTGATATTATAAAAGAAAAAAGGTGGACAAACAATGAATAGTAAAAAAACAGTACGTGAAATTACACAAAAAGTTGTAAAGAAAGTTGCAGAAAGAACAGCTGCTAATTGCTGTGTGTACATTTATCATCAAAATAAAGTTCCTAATAAATTGAAGGGAATCAATGTTGATAAAAAAAATAGTTAATTGCATTTGCACAGATGTAGAAGAGTATGAAATATACGAGTATGGTGTTAAGACTAGCTTAGAATTAATATGTTCTACTATAACAAGTTTGATTATTTCAGCTTTGATAGGGCAATTGATTGAAGGAATATTTGTTATTTGTATTTTTATGACTATACGCTCGTGTGCAGGAGGACTGCATTTTCATTCTTTTCTTGTCTGCTATTTGGTTTCCAATATCAATATCCTTTTGTGTTTAATATATGGTTTATCAGATCAACAATTGAATTCTTTAGGGGCGTTCTTTTATATAATGATTATTGCCATTATAATCGTTATTTTTGCACCAGTAGAATCAGAGCTTAACCCATTAGATATTACACAAGCTAAGGCGATTAATAGAAAAATAAAACGATATATAGCTGTACTTATGATATTGACTATTATTTTTTTTTTTAAATGGAAATGAACAATATATTAAGTTGATTATTGCTACTTTGTCTATTATTGTACTTTCAATGTTTATAGAAATTGTAATGAAAAATGTGTGTAAAGTTGGGAGATGAAGTCATAAGAGTATTGTTGATTAGTTCAAATGATATAATAGCTCATTCATTCGCAATGATAATTGAAAAGAGCAAAAGTTTGATTTTAGATAGGATAGATTTTGAATATAAGGAAGGAAAAATAACCTCAGATATCATAGTATTAGATTGTAGTGATTCTACAAAAATTGTTACACATATGAAAAAAGTATTTGACTATAAATGAGCAAATTTGAAAAATTGCACAAAACTACACTGCGAATTTCATAA
>URYK01000076.1 GCA_900552125.1 uncultured Solobacterium sp.
CGTTTGCTGCTGCAATTTTTTCACGGTTAGCAAAACTTGAATCAACTCCGATTGATTTTAATGCCTCTACTAATGAAGTACCGCCATAGTTTGGTTTTGGATAATATGAAGTTCCAGTTCCTCCTCCATCAGGGTCTCCTTCGACGGAAACAGGACGTTTCAATTGACCATTCATTAATAAGTTAAGTAATGTATTATTTTGGGCTGCTGTTCCGGCATAATCACTAATTCCGTTTGCTGCTGCAATTTTTTCACGGTTAGTAAAACTCGAATCAACTCCGATTGATTTTAACGCCTCTACTAATGAGGTACCACTATAATTCGGTTTTGAATAATATAAAGCTCCTATCTCTCCGTCAGGTGCTGAACCATCGTGTTTAGAATAACTTACATCTGATGATGACCAACAGTCTGAATTTGAAGCTCCTACAACTGACTGATAATCTGGTGCTGTATTTTTAACATACAAAACATCTGTTGGATTTAGTGTACTGTCAGTACCTGCCTTAATAATGTTTGAACTACTACCTAATGTCGGACTATATGCTGGATACTTAACATCTGTATCAAACTCGACATGAAGGTGTGGGCCCGTTGCATACTGACCTGTACTTCCATACAATCCAACACGCGTATCCTTCGTAATTGACTGACCTTTCACGACATCGATACGACCTAAATGGTAAAGGCGCTGGATAAGGTCCTTTGTTGTCCCATTTTTTAACTGACAGTTATTATAGCGAATAATTACAACATTCCCCAATACATTATCAAACCCTGCCTCTAAGACTTGCCCTACCCCACAACCCCATACAGTACGATCACTTCCTGTAGATGTTGAATCAGAACCATAATGTTTAAAACCAAATTGATTGTTATAGGTTGCATTTTTATATCCTGCGGTTACACGCGTTTTATTAATTGGTAAAATAAGTTTTTGTGCTGCCATATTTAATTCCTCCTAATTTTATTTTTTTAAAAAATAGTTTGTATTTGGATCATCAATAATCCCTAAAATTGCAATAGCCTGCGTTGCAATTTCTAAAAATTTCTGTAGTGATTCATATTCTACTAGCTCAATAGCTAACAGTGGTGCAAGCACTACAATTGCTATATAAGTTAATACCGTTGGATTTTTAAAGTTTTTAAGAATGGTTAATTGATTTTTCATAATGTTCATTAGTTAAATAACTGAGTCACTATTTGTGTCACAATAGCCGTTGTCAGAACTGAAGCTATATAAATTAAGATTTTATTTGACGATTGCATCTCAATCACCATCAACTTTAGCTCTTTCACTTCACCCTCAATACCTTTTAATTGCTGACTTTGAATGTTAACTGTATTATCTAAGGTCTGCAATTTTAAATTATGTTCTCTCAACATCAGTTCCTGTTCTTGATCAATTTTACTGCGACATTTATCTGACTTTTCAGCTGATTCCTCCAAATTGCTCCCCCTCCCTTTTTTGATGGTTTAATATACTCGTAAGTTTCAAAGGCCTTTTGCTTACAAACATATTAAACCATCAAAATAATGAATTGATTATGCATTAACTCTGCAAGTTAACTATAAAAAAAAGATTACTCAATCGAGTAATCCTAAAAAAATTTTAATCATTTGTGCAAATCTAATCGTTGCATCTCTTTTATAAGTTGCTACAGTTCTTTCAGAAATATTTAAAGCCTCCGATAAATTGTAATTGGTTAAACATTCACTATACGAAAGTTTGATAATTTTCTGCTCTTGCTTATCTAAAGCAGATAAACAAGTATCTATAATAACTTCTAAATTTTTATGTCGTTTTATTAAATTAACTTGACTATCTAATAAATTTTTTTGATCCATATCTCTAAAAAGCAAGATAATTCCATCTAAATTTCTCTTTTCTTCAAAGATGCCTTTTACTAAAATTTTTTCTTCTCTCCATTCCATATAACTAATCTCCCTATTTTTATTCTCTTTACTTATTAATTAAAACTTAAAATTAAAGAAAGCATCTTGCAAATATTTTGTGAATAAAATGTAATTAAACTGCAAAGTATACATCGTTATTCTCCCTTAAAGATATGCAAAATTCTATTTTCACAAACTCCATCCCCTCAATAAAATTTTATAAAAACACATCCTTTCCTCAGGAAATGTTTGTGATTTTTTTTATTTTCCGAACTTAAGTTCGCTTTTTATCATATCATAATTACGTATAAAATTACATATTTTTACAATAAATCCCAAATGTTCATGTTATACTAAATATGAATTTTTGAAATATTAGTTATTTACAGAGAATTTAGGTGAAAAACATTTCATTAGCATAAAGAAATGTTTAATTGTTATAATTCCCTATGTAGCAGAGGAGGAGATATAGATGGATATTAAGCTTGAACATCTTATAAATAGCTATAAAAATACTTGTAAACTTCCAAACAATACTATAGCTAAGGAAAATTTTAAAAATTTAATGAAGGATAATAACAGTGTGATTTTACAAGTTACTGAGGATACAAATACTATTGATCATCAATTAAAAGAATTAGCAATTATTGATTTACAGAATAATGAATTATTTAACCGAAAATTTTATCTTTCAACTCAATTTGTAGTAGAGTGGGATAATATAAAAAAAATACTTAAAAATAAAAATGTGTTAATTTATAATGTTGATTTCACCGAGTTCATCATTGAACAAACCTTGAGAAAATGCTCAATTTATGAAAATCTTACATTAAATACGACTGATGTCATGACTTTATACAGTTTAATTTCGAATGATAATACCCCTATTAGCCTTCAAGATGCTTGCGCTGATGAAGGAATACCAGCGTTTATTACAGATAATGCTCTAAAAAATAGTTACTATGTTAGAGAATTGTTAAATAAAACTTTAAAACAATGTAATTAGATCTATTTAAAAAAGGGACATCTCAGTAACTTGTTGAGATGTCCCTTTTTATTTCAGAAATAATTATTATTCATAGCGTAAAAAGTCAAATAAATAATGAGGTTGTACTTTGTCTTTGGCTAAGAATGCAATAATAGGATGCTGCTTGCTTCATATTAATATCTTGATTGTAAAATTCATATCCATTATCATTACATAAATCATTTATATATTTAATTTGTTTATTTGTTGCTGAATGATTCTTCATATCATCAAATTTAACTATATTTTTTTATTCATATATGTCTCTTTGTAGTTTCAAGTCATTTTTATATAGAAGTGTGTAAGGATAAAATATTTCTTTTTTTATGGTCAATATTTTTTATTATCTTTTAATTGTCTTTTTTACATACGAGGTATAATTATAATTAATAAATTATTTATTAGTTCTTTAATGGTATTAGTATTTATATAGTATGCCAAAAGGCGTTATCCCAAAAGGCGTTGTCCCAAAAAGGAACATCGGTGAGCTACCGATGTTCCTTTTTGGGACAACGGTGAAATGATAAATTAAAATAAAAACGGCGGATAACTCCGCCAGCTTACTAATCTTCTAACATCCAACCACCGTTTAAATAGTGAAAATCTGGGTGTGATTTATCAATATTGAATGTATCTGTTGTTTGAATATTTGAAATTTGTATGGATTGATCAATTGAATTAATTGATTTTCCATCAAATTTCATTTCTGTTGGTTGTTCAAATAAATAATACATCATAGAACCAAAAGAGCCTCCACTATGCCTCATTTGCACTCGATATAGATATTTATTATCTTCTAATTCTTTTAATCCACTTTTGATAGACTTTAATCCTTCTCCCGTAACTGTAGCTAATCCTTTTTCAGTAAAGACCCACGTTTCAGGTAAATGCAGCATAAAGCATAGTAAACCTCTAGCTTTTAATGATAAATTTTTATCCTGTAGTATATTATTATCAATAATGGTAAAGTTTTTAGTCTTGTTTTTAATAGTTCTAAAGTTATTTTGCATAAAAAATGCACTCCCTTTCTGTTGCTTAAAGAGTGCTCTCAGATCTGATATGTATAAAATTATCTGAATTTGCATATAACAAAATAAAGATATTTCTATTATATACTTGAATAATAATATGAGCATAGTATATAATAAATTTATATCAGAAACGAAAACTTTCAAAACCTCAATCCTGTAGCGACCAAACTTCAGGGATTGGGGTTTTTCTCAATTTAAGCGATTTAATTTTAAATAAATTATACCATAAAGCTACCTAATTAAGGTAGTTTTTTTAATATATTCAAGATGATTTTGTTAAAAATTGCTATAAATTATTATGTGAATCTTATAAAGAGTTTATTTTATCTAAAAAAATGATACTGGATATTTTAAATATATTTCTTTTATAATATTAAATATCAGTAGAGCATTATAAAAGAAATATATTTAAAATATCAAAATATTACAAAAATAATATAATAAAAATACTATACTAAAAAATATTTTGATATTATCAAAATATTACTTTTATAATATTTTGGAATTGAGGGATTAAAGTGTATAAGAAAGACTTATTGTTAAGTGATAATTGGGAGGAAATTATTGCTTATATCAATCAAGAAAGGGAAACAGGATTACAACTTAGAGATATTTGCAAAGGTGTGATTAGTAAAGATAGAATGTCTCAACGTATCAAAGAAAATGGGTATACTTATTCACATAAATTAAAAACATATGTTAAAAGCGCAGAAAAGAAGTTTTTAGAGGATGAACAAGCTTCAGTGGATAAAATCAAAGGGGATGCAGAGAAATCTCCTAGAAAGTATAAAAACACTTCCAGATCTAATGGTGTTAAAGATGAAACAAACAAAATAAATCTTCTTTTAAAAAAAATAGAAGATTTAGAAAGACGTGTATACAGTTTAGAAAATCCGATTAATAGAAAAGATTTAAATTTCAAGCCAATTCACTTTAGTGAGGAACCGATATCAAAATCATTTAAGTTGTATCCATCAGCAGTTGAAGCGATAGAGAAGTTGAATAGTAAGTATAGTGGATTTAAAAAACAAGATTTATTAAGTTCATTGATCGTTCAAGCAGTCGCTAGATATATTGAGTTGGAGGATTCTAATGAGACTTAATAAAAAGGATGTATCATAATGTCAAAATTTATTATTGTCAATACAATTCAACTCCGTTAACCAATCTATTATTTAAAACAACAGTGTTATTGAAAAAATTTAAAGAGTTAAATACAAGTGAAATTAGAGAAATGATTATCAAGGGAACGGACGAAGAATAATTATTTTATTTTTCTTTGTTTAATAAAGTTATGAAATTAAGAAAAAATGAATCCTATACTTAAAGAATTGTAGGATAGGAAGAACTAAAAAAAGAGTATTTAGTAGAATAGCCAGAATTGAAAGTGTATATACACTTTCGAAAAAAAAGAAAATCCACTATTTTCTTCGTTGTTCACTTTTTGGGTTTTCCCCAATCCCCTAGTTTTAAAAGATAGGAGTTATAGTGATGGAAAATCGAGAAAGACCTAAGCAAATGAAGTTTAGATTTACGGAAAATGAAAAAGCGATGATATTAAATAACGGTGAGAAATTAGGATTTAAAACTTTTGCAAACTATGCTAGAAAGATGCTGATAGATGGTTATGTTATTAACTTAAAGTGGGCTGATGATGACTTAAAGAAGTTAATAGCAGAAGTATCCCGTATTGGAAATAACATTAATCAAATGTATGAATGTGATCTTGAAGAAATTAAACAAGGACAACAGAAAATCGTAAATGTATTAAGGCAGCAAGTGATAAATAATAACAAAATTAAAAAATTCTAGTTTTGTTATTATGGTAGAAATTGTTCTAATAGTGCTGAGTTGGTTTTAGAAAAATAAAAAAAGAGCTTTGGCTAGCTCTTTTTTTATTTTTCTAAAATATTGTTAAGTATTCAAGGTCAATGATTGAATCTTACTCCTGTTGGTATTCTTTATCAGTTGGTAAATAAAACCGACAATCAATATTTAAAAACGAGGCTAATCCTTTTGCAATTTCTTCAACCTCATAGGCATCATATTTTTCTTCACTAAATTGAAAATGAAAATATGATGAATCACCATCATCTAAGAAAATTTCAAATGGATACCCATTATTACAAATGCGCCATCCCCAATGACTTACCTTAGATTCAACCAGATACTTCATTCTTAGAGCAGATTCAAAATCTAATTTATCCATTCTATTCACTCCTATATATATATCTAATTGTAACACCAATTTAAAATTATTGAGTCTTAAAACAAAAAATTTTTAAAAAAAATAAATAAATAAACGAAATATTTTGCTTCTTCTTATTCTGTGACTCATGCGCTAAAATGATTTAATCTAAAACCTATTACACTAAAAAGGAGTGAATTTATTCATTCTTTAACTGTTTTAATTTTTATCTGGTACTTATTTAAATAAACATAAAAAAGACCTTTCAACATAGTATCTATCCTTTATTGTTTGTTTTACAAAAAAAGGTTATAATGGTAATATTTAAGAATCGAATTGGAGAGAGATGATAAAAATGGATATTTTGTTCAAAAATCAGACTACATTAAACAAATCAGTTACTATTGAATTTTGCAAGGTTTTGGTTAAACCATTTATTCGACATATGCTTTTAGTCGCAGCATTTGTATATGTATGCTTTGGAATATATAGCTGTTTTTTTGGGCATTATAGTACAGTTTTAATTTGTTTTTTTTTAGCACCTGTTATGTTAATTGCTCGTACTCATATTTATCGAGTCCATGGAGTAGGTGCTTACAAACAGCAAAGAGCTCTGTTTGGTGATAAAGATCCCATAATTAATATAACTGTCTTTGAAGATTATCTCGAGCTAAGTGAAGATTTTTTAAAGACGAGTAAAAATAGTTTGCTAATAAAAAAAAATGATCTTGACGCGAAGATATCTCATGACCATATTACTTCAGTATATAAAACAGAGAATCTCTTTGTAATAGTTTACGGAAAACAATTTGCACTGGCAATCGAAAAGGCTCAATTCACACTAGGATCACCTGAAGAATTCGAAGAATTTATTTTAACAAAAGGGATAAAAATTAAAAAAAAATAAGTCAAGTTTTAAGTTACTATGTATAACGACAATCATAAAAAAATACGGCATGAGTTTGACTACCTTTAAATCTCATGTCGTATTTTTTTAAAATTACCTACTTGTATCCCATCTAGGGATGAACTCTTTTATTCTTCTTTGTTATCCCCATCTAGTAAGTTCGTGCTAAACATCATTCGTAAAGGGAACGCTA
The DNA here is from genome assembly GCA_900552125.1 of uncultured Solobacterium sp. Classification (GTDB taxonomy): domain Bacteria; phylum Bacillota_I; class Bacilli_A; order Erysipelotrichales; family Erysipelotrichaceae; genus Clostridium_AQ. Next base: position 7,243 of record URYK01000076.1, read on the forward strand.
GAAGGGCTTTTAAAATCTGAACTAATTGGGAGTCTTTAGCAAATGTAGCTATTGCTATTAAAACTACCCCAGTAGTTAACACTACCGTATTTGTAGCTTTAATATACTCTATACCTTCTTGCATTTCAACTTCATTAATGTTTGGATTAAATACCGGTACATGTAGCAAACCAGGCTGCTGAATATCCGGATGAACAGTAATAATTAATCTTTGGTAAAATGTAGTTGTTACACCATCAGCTGTATATGGCTCTTCAACTTCTGCGACGATATTAATGGCCATTTTATCGATGTTTAAGCTAACTTTAATAACATCACTACCGAATGCTGCCATATTAATTTCAGAAAGTGTAACCGCGAGTCGCTCTGTGTCAATATCAAAAGCAATATCCCCCTTCCCAAGTAGAGTTGTGATATTTGCAGCCAATCCATCAGAACCGTGTGATAACTTAAGGGATGCATCTTCATTTCCAAATTGGATTGATCGATATAAACCAACTTCTCCATATACTATTAAGTGAGGTCGTCCAGGTAACGTTCCTGGAATTTCAAGAAGTTTCTCTTTCTGATTAAAGTTTTTGAGCATAATACCGGTATCTGTAAGTAACCCATTTTTACTCGCATATTTGAGAATTCCTTCTGCTCTAACCCATCCTTGAATCATATCTTTATAACGATCCCACCCTGCATCTAATGTGCGATGAGGGCAATATTTACCACTCCAATCCTGATGCTTACGTACTCTATCGATTGGAATATTAAAGTGCTCCATTAATGCTGCAATTAATCTAGCAGCATTTTGCTCTGCTTTATCAAAACGATCCCCACCTGATTTTGAGTAGCAAATTTCTACTGCAATTGATTTTCGATTTCCAGTCCCTTGAGCTCCATCACCTGCATGCCATGCATTTCGATTTAATGGTAAGCCTTGAACAGCCTCTTTATCATCTACTGCATAATGGAAAGAAACTTCATCATTATTTCGATTCATATGTAAAACTTCATTTTCTGCTGAAGCATCATTGTAGGTATTATGAACAGTGATATAAACTGGGTCCATTAAATAAGGTGCTTTAATATCGTATTTACTACTTGATACTAAGTTTTTTCGAATAGACAAACCTGGCACAAAACCAATCTCGGTTAATCCTTCACCAGTATCCCCTCCAACGTCTTCACCTAATGAATTTGGACGTTTTAACTGACCATTCATTAATAAATTAAATAACATATTATTTTGAGTCGTTGTTCCAGTATAATCACTAATTCCGTTTGCTGCTGCAATTTTTTCACGGTTAGCAAAACTTGAATCAACTCCGATTGA
>URYK01000077.1 GCA_900552125.1 uncultured Solobacterium sp.
GTCATAATGCACCGATTGAATCGCTAGAGGCGCACCGAAGTATCCGCCATTTGCAGTCAGTTCCCTTTATTTCTATATAAATTAATAAAATTAATTGTTTTGAGTAATAATGAACAAGAATTTATAACATCCTATATACCTAGGCAAATATATGAAGAGATAACGTTTGAAGAATTAACGTTATTCTTTAATTCTAGTAATTTTGATGAATTTTATAATTTTAAACAAATTATTGATAGTCTAAAAATTTTAAGTGCTAAATACAGTGTTTGGAGAAGGTTATTACAAGAAATATTGGATGTTAATGAGATTTATGATAGCATTTTTGAAGATTTAATAGAAGAAAAACTTAGAGTTGATAAAGATAATATTGATAACTTTATGACGAGTCTAAATTTTGATGAATTAAGAAAATGGTATACATTTATCGAAGATAAACAAAACGAAGATGTTATTTATCATACTTTTCACAGCACAAAGGGATTAGAATTCGATAATGTTGTGATAGTTATGGGGGATTCCTTTGGTAGAATCAAGAAAAATTTCATTAAAGATTTTTTTATCAGGTATGATGATTTTGATTATGATGATGAGAATCTAATTCAAGCACGAAATTTAATATATGTTGCAATAACTCGTGCAATACAGAATTTAAGGATTTTTTATATTGATGATATTCGGGATATTGATAAAAATATAACGGAAATTTTTGGATCGATTGAACCTATTTCTAAATCATCAAAGTAATTTAAAAAAGTTTGATAGTTTTAAATATTATACTTGTTTAATAAAATTATATTTTTAGTATAATTTACAAATACGAGAAAGTAATTGTAATTTACTTAATTTCATATCATGATATTGAATATCGAATAGTGTACTCAATTTGAGTGCATTTTGGGTACAAAATAAAATTCAAAAGATTAAAAGCTAATATAATCTATAAATATTAGATAAAATAAATGATGAAATACAATATGATATAAGTGAAAATGCTATGTAGGAGTCGAGTTCGAATAGTACCTGGTGGATAGTAGGTAACATATAAATGTAAATAAAAATCTCTTTACTGAAAATAAAGGTAAAGGGATTTTTTTGTTATAAGATATTTATTACATAGCATATAATTGATAAAGATAAGAAAAATGATACAATGATTATAAATAAAATATATAATAGTATATAAGAAATAGAGGAGGCCTACTGAATGGATAATAATTCAAAAATGATTATTTATACAACTGAAGATGGATTAGTGAAAATAGAAACAACCTTTAATGATGAAACAGTTTGGTTATCATTAGATCAAATGTCATCTTTGTTTCAAAGAGATAAATCTACTATATCAAGACATATTAAAAATATTTTCGATGAAGGAGAATTAATAAAAGAAGCAGTTGTTGCAAATTTTGCAACAACTGCTAATGATGGAAAAACATATCAAGTTGATTACTATAATCTTGATGTAATTATTTCAGTGGGCTATCGTGTGAAATCTAAAAGAGGAGTTCAATTTAGAATATGGGCAACCAATCTTATTAAAGAATATATGAAGAAAGGTTTTGTGCTTGATGATGAACGACTAAAAGAATTAGGTGGTGGCGGATACTTCAAAGAGTTGATTGAAAGAATCCGAGATATTCGCGCATCTGAGAAAGTGTTTTACAGACAGATACTTGAAATATATGCTACAAGTATTGATTACGATCCAAAAGCAGATGTTTCTATTCAGTTTTTTAAAAAAGTACAAAATAAGATCCACTATGCTATTCATGGTGAAACTGCAGCAGAGGTAATTTATCATAGAGCAGATGCTGAAAAAGAATTTATGGGACTAACTACTTTTTCTGGTAATCATCCAACTCTAAAAGAAGCGAAGACTGCAAAAAACTACCTAAATGAAAAAGAGATGAAAGCAATGGGACAACTTGTGTCAGGATATCTTGATTTCGCAGAAAGACAAGCAGAACGAGAACAAGCTATGACAATGGAAGATTGGGTAAAACACCTAGACAATATTCTAACAGTTACTGGAGAACAATTATTGGTTGATAATGGTTCGGTTTCTCATCAAAAAGCTATGGAGAAAGCTGAAACAGAGTATAAGAAATATAAAGCAAAAACATTAAGTGATGTTGAAAAAGATTATTTAGATGCAATTAAGGAATTAGGAAATTTAAAATAGTGAAATAGGCGAAGTCTAAAGATCTCGCCCTTCCCAAACGAAGCGGGCACCTTTCAATACACTGCGCTTTCCACATTCAGTATCATCCATTGATGAATGTGATTATGCAATTGTAAAATCAATATCTAATGCTGTTATGGCCTGTTCTATAATAGGATTAACAATTGCATAGATGTGACCTCATTCGCGGCGTCTTACTCAGTATAATCAACTGAATGTTGACATTCTTCATCATGTCCAAGCTATTACCCTTGGTATTTGGCTATTATGATGTCTCCGTTACCATAGCACAAAGATGTGCTTTAGGTAATCCCGTAGTTTGCATTTCATATAGTGTCTCTGTGGTTAGAATCTTATTTTATCTATTAACTTACTGATAGTAAGCTGTCAACTATACCTGCCTGCATAATACCTTACTTATACATTATGAGTATAGCTAATATTAGGAGTGAAACCTGATAGTTCTCACTTAGGTTTAGCCAATCAAGGTTTTACCGTACACAGCCTAGTTCGCCAAGCCACTCATCCTGATAGGACTAATCTTGGTTTTACCGACATGCTATGGTCCCAGTTGGGTTTCCACTCAAGGTAAGTCGGTTACTTTACAATGTATGACAAGAACATTGATTTCAAAAGAAATATATATGAAACGCCTTCAACGGCGCACAGTAAATAGAGAACAAATGCTTAATCTTCGTGAAGAACTTTTAGCAGTTGAAGAAAATCGAATGAAAGGTAATACGGGTTGTACACTAGAGGAACTTGATGATTATCTTAATGGTGTTATTGAAGAGGTATATGAATGAAGGCTAACGTTACAAAGTAATTATTTCAGATGATGCAAGAAGAATGTTGCCACACTGTGGCGACAATCTAGGATATTCTTTCATTTGTAAATATGCATCCATTGCTTATAAAAGAAGATAGTAAGCTAAAAATGAATTCTTATTATTCCATGAAAATATAAGTAAGCAGGATTAATATAAGTAATAAGGAAGTGAGATTTTGAAAGCAAAAAAATGGTTAACAATTATTACGTTTGTTGTTTCAATATTATCTTTAGTATTAGCATTTATCATCGGGAAAAGTGCTAATTGTATTTTCTATGATATTGCTATGGCATTGTTTGGTAGTGCTGTACTTGGATTTATTATGTCTGCAACGGAGTATTTTGTTGAGAGACGAAAAGCAATGGAAGAATTTTGGATTCAAGCAATTAATATATTAAATGAATTAAGAAAAATTAAATATCTTGATATCGATACACCTGAAGAATTAGTTTTAGATTGCTTAAAAGAAGAACAAATAAATAAACTTAAGGAGCGTTTTTCTGAAAATAATGATATTCAACATATCGCAAAAGATTCATTAATATCTTTGCTTGAGGAGAATATAACAATATCCTCTCCCACTAATGCAGATTTAGACTCGATATTAGAAGAATATATACAAAATATTGATAAATGTATGGATAGTTATCGCCAAGTTTCTACAATAGAGAAGGGTTTATTAGATAATGCGTATGGAAATTTAGAATTTATTTTCGGAAATAGAAAAATTCGTCAAAACGCCTATGATAAAATATATGATAAAATAAGAAAAATCTTATATGATATAAAGTCTGAAGCTTTTCATTTTAATTTGTTAAAAGAAGGAAAAGGGAATTATGTTATATGCGCTTTAAAAATCTATGAACTTAATAGTAAGTACTTTAAAGTTACAAATAAGAATATTCATGGATATAAAAATACTTTAGTTTATCAACATGTATTTGATGAAATTGAAGAATCTTTAGAAAAATTTAGATGCAAAATATATAGAACTAAATATGAAAAGGTAAAACCAGAACCTGTATTAGGGAAAATGATACATTTTAATGAAACAAATAATTCTAAATAAAAAGCTCTATATAAGTATAAACTATTACACAATATAATTAGCTTTTTGTTAGCATATTAATGAAATTACTGATTTTGATAATTAACTAAAAACCAATTTAACCAATATATTATTTTCCTATGTTTTGAAAAAAGTTTATGGAAAGTATTAATTAAGAGGAACGATTATGGAAGATTATATTTATGTTGATAAATTATTTGGGGATAACTATCGTGCTTTAGTTATTTGTGAGTTTACCCATGAAATAGACATACTTAAACAATTAATTGAAATATGTGATGAGGCTGTGGATAAAAAAAAAACTAATCAATTCAGGACATATGAAGGAATTATTTATGAATTTGCAAAATCTATCGTATCTTATGCGAAAACTTCATACGATAATCTAATATTAGGACATTTTGATGTTACAAGTATGATTGATAGAATTTTAACCGAAAATATTGTATGCATGGATTTGATTTTGAATAATGTAGAGAAAGGAAAAGAACTTTGGAAATATTATTTTATTCATTCCTATAAACAAGATATATTTAATCAAAAAAAACAGTTGACTAAAAAAGATAAAGAAAAATTTTTTGAATTATGTAATGATCTTAATATTGATAAAGGATTTTTGAAGAAACGTAAAAATAAAAATGGTAAAGAATATTCTTATGTTGATTTAAATTATGGATGGACATATAAGATTAATAAAAAATTTTCATTTAAAGGTTTGTGTGAATTAATTAATAATAATGATTACAGTATATTTTCAATGGCTAGTTTATACTCTCATGGTACTTCAATTTATTTAAAATTAGGTAGTAATGCTACAGTGGATAGAGTATTTTATTTGATTACAAGTATCTATATTTCTTTATACCGTATGATTACAATGTATTGTTGGGATTGCATAGATGATAAATTTTATGAATTGGCAGAAGAAATAGAAAGTATAATATATGAACATATAAATTATTGTGAAAGTATATATGAAGATGAATAATAATTTTTTAAAATGAATATATTTTGGTCTTCCATAATAAAAAGATTGAATTTCTCGATTATTTGAAACTTGACTTATAAAAATTAAGATTTATTCAGTTGAATTTTAATTATTTCTCAGTGTTAAAAAATAGTAGTAACAGTAGTGTATTTTGATTAGAGTGTTTATTCTAATGAACTTCTGACCGCTCGGTGTTGAAGAGTGGATTGATGTAAAACCATATCTTTTTCTTGTAAATTTAAACTATTAAGTTAGTGAAATCGTAGAGTAATTGGTTTTATTTTGATCCTTTTTCCTTACTTATTATGAACAAGGAAAAAGAGGACGAATGACTAAATAAATGGCAAAAAAATTAATGCTTCATTGATGTTGACAAATCTATGGAACGTGGTAGAAACTTAAGGTGAAGAAGAAAAAAGATAGAAGGTGTAATACTATGGCAGATAAGAAACAACTGCATGAATTTGCATTGAAGTGGTCTGAAAAATTTAAAGATTCAAATATCCGTTATGAAGAACTAGTAGGGCATTGGTTTGCGGATGATTGTGCTAGGCTAGGATTTGAAATGGATAGTGGAAAAACTTTTTCTGAAGTATATGGAGAAGCATTTACGAATTATGAAGCTTTACAAAAAGTCATAGATGATATAACAGATATTTATTTACTTGGTTCTGCAATTTATTCAAGATGGAGATATTTTAATCATTGGGAATATGATCCATCTGATATATTGAAAACAGAGAATCGTCAATGGTTTCTAATGGTATTACATAGCATAGCACAACTTTCCGAAGAAAATCCATTTGGGTTTCAAGGAACCTTAAAGAAATTATATTTAATATCCAATAATATGTGTTATGGACCTATGCCAGATTCAAATGATGAAATTGAACAGCATCTTACGGTTCTTAGTGATGGACATATTTGTTTAGAATATTATCAATATGTACAAGATTCATTTTTAAAGAGAATTAATGTCAAACAGAATGTAAAAGAAAGGAAAAAAATAGAACAATTGTTTGTGGTAATTGCTAGTTGTTTTGAATATGGATATGATGAACCACTTGTGAAAGATGTGGGTTCTTGGAGTTTAGAACTGACCAATACAGAGGGTAAAGTATATACGTATGAAGGTCCAATGTGTGAGAAACTGATGTATGCGGAACTGGATCTATCGAATCTTATAAGGAACACTATCGGTATAGCGGATGCATTTGCCTTTGATGGAAATGAGAAAGATGTAATAAATAAAATAACGATTGATTATTGTAGATTAACAAATAGAATTACAGAGCAGTTAGTAATTGATAGAGAAACGGGAAGTCTTGAACATAGGAAACATATAGGAACAAATGGTACAATTACTCATACATATGAAATAGAAAGGAATAGAAGGTTTACTTGATTATTTTAATACAAAGGATTTGTTTTCAAAAATAGGTACTCCTGAGGAAGCAAAGGATTATAAGATTACCGTATTATATGAAAAAAGGCCACAAAGAATTATAGAAGGAAGTTTCGATAAAGAGGGTTTACCTAATGATTTTGAAAAATTTATAGAAATTGTTCGCGAATTCATGCTTTTTTTTGGACTAGGAGAGATATTTAATCCATCAATTTATAATAGAAAAAGAAAAGGAAAAGGAGATTATATCTTTTGTAGTGTTGTATTTGATGCAGGGTATAAGAGTTATTATTACTTAACAGAGGATGATACCATTCAAATAGGTGATTATGTGGTTGTTCCAGCTGGGAAGATGAATCGAGAAGAAATTGTAAAAGTAGTAGATATTGAATATTTTAATGAAGAAGAAGCTCCTATACCGATTGATAAAGTAAAATGGATCATTCGTAAATGCACGTTAGATGATTTCGATTAGTATACGATATTTGCACCCATTATGGGTGTTTTTCTATTTGCAGAATTAAAATATTTGTTGACAAGTCAACAAATAAGATGTAATATCTAAAATCGAGGTGTTTTATGGATCGATTTGAAATGTTTCTATCTGCAATTAATCAGATTTATCGTAGTATTCAGCAAATTAAAAGTGCTGAAATGCATGTGTTAGGTCTTAAGGGGTCTCATTTTATTTGTTTGTATTATTTAAACCAATATGAAGAAGGACTCACTCATTCTGAAATTGCGCAAAAATGTTATTTAGATAAAGCTGCAATTTCTCGTATATTAAATCAACTTGAAGCATGTGACTGTATTAAAATGTTAAATCATAAAGACAACCGTTCTTATCGCAAAAAAATAGTTTTAACTGAAAAAGGTCGTGGGATATGTAAAACAATCACAAAACAAATTAATCAAGTGATTGAAAAAGTAGAGTTGAGTGTAAGTGATGAAGAACGTGAAATCTTTTATCGTCATTTATTGGAAATTGCGGATAAGTTAAAAATAATTGTAAATCAAGGAGGACTTGTATGAATTTATTTAAGAAAATATATTGTCGTTGTTATCAGACTGCTTTTCGTGCAGTATTACCAATTTTACCGTATCGTTCACCTAAGAAACTCTCTTCAATCAGTGAACTGATTCAACTGTTACAAGAAAAGCAAATGCAATCTATACTTTTGGTGACGGATGCATCACTAAGGTCACTTGAAATAACGAAGCCTTTAGAACAAGGTTGTAAGGAAAAAGGGATTCAATGTATCGTTTATGATCAAACAGTAGCGAATCCAACCACGGATAATGTAGAAGAAGCATTATCCCTTTACCATGCACATGATTGCCAAGCTTTGATTGGTTTTGGTGGCGGATCATCTATTGATTGTGCCAAAGCTGTAGGTGCACGTATTACACAGCCAAAGAAAACATTGGGACAAATGAAAGGAATCTTAAAAATTCATCGAAGACTTCCTTTATTGATTGCCATTCCAACAACAGCTGGAACCGGTAGTGAAACAACATTGGCATCAGTTATTACGGATGCGAGAACACGTGAAAAATATCCTATTAATGATTTCCCATTAATTCCGCATTATGCAATCTTAGATGCATCTCTTACTTGTTCATTGCCACCGATGTTAACAGCTACAACAGGATTAGATGCTTTAACACATGCCATTGAAGCCTATATTGGTCGTTCAACAACAAAACAAACTCGAAAAGATAGTTTAGATGCTATTCAGCTTATTTTTGATAATTTAGAAGAAGCTGTTCATCATGGAGAAAATCTTGAAACACGTGAAAACATGCTGCTTGCCCAATGTCATTAAGTTAAAGTTGGCAAAAAAGTTAGTAGATACACAAAAGATAA
>URYK01000078.1 GCA_900552125.1 uncultured Solobacterium sp.
GCTGATAAATAAAGGGTAGTGGGCTATTTTAACTAATTATTATTTGACACTACCAGAAAAAGGAAAGGAGAAATCTTATGAAAAAATTAGCTGTTTTATTATTTAGTATTGGGATTGCATTTTCTATGTCTGCCTGTTCATCAAAAGTTGATGATGATGCGTTGAACAAGCTTGAAGATATTATGATTGAAAATAGTAAAATTAAATCCGCAAATTATCAGGCAGATATGACTGTTGATGATGGAGAAACGGATGTAAAAATCATAATGGCTGGAGGCTATCTGGAAAATGAAAAAAGTTCAGTAGATATGAGTATATCTGTTGATATGGAAGCAGATGGACAAACTATTGACAATTATATGCAGATGTATTTAGTAGATAATGTAATGTATTTTAATGTTATGGATATGATTAAACAAAAGATGGATTTAAATACTCTAATAACTTCTGATTCTTTACCTTCTACAACAACTGAAGATAAAACCACATTTGATAAAGAAGCAATCAAAGCATATCTAACAGAAGCTTCTTTGGATGGTGATTCTTTAAAACTAGTATTTGATGATAAAAAAATCAATGAAGAATTAAAGAAAACTCTTGAAGAAAATAATACAAGTTCTCTTACATCTAATTCTTCTTTCACTATTTCTTCTTTAGAAGCTAATATTGACACAAAAGATAATTTATTAAATAAAGCTACCTTTACAGCTGATATGAGCGCAACTGAAGGAGAAACTACACAAGATGTGAAATTTACAATAATGCTTACTATGAAAGATCATAATAAGGTTGATACATTAGATATCCCAGATTTATCAGATTATGAAGATGCATCTATCGGACAGTCACTTTAATAGTGACTGTTTTTTGTTAATTCACACTTAAGCATATTCTCAAAATCAATTGCTTTTTTTATTGATTTTTGTTATTATTAACTGGCTTATAAGGGAGTAGTTGGCTCAGTCGAGTAATTATGTCAACACAATGATTTCTTTAGAAATCTGGCATATTTTTAAATAACGAGACTTATGCGTGTTCTTTTTCACGTATAAGTCTCTTTTTCATTCAGGAGGAACATTTATGAGTATATTTTCAATTTTTATGATTGCGGTTGGATTAAGTATGGATGCCTTTGCGGTAAGCTTAGCTAGGGCAATGACAATCAAAAAACAAGATCTGCTACGATATGCGCTTATATTAGGCTTTGCATTTGGTTTCTTTCAGGGATTCATGCCATTTATTGGTTGGTGGGCTGGAAGTTACTTTCAGGAATTTATTGTTTCTATAGATCATTGGATAGCTTTTATATTATTGGCATTAATTGGTGGAAATATGATTAAAGAAGCATTTCAAAATGAAGATGATGAAGAAGATGGAAAATCTTCATTAACACTAAAAACAATCTTGATTCTTTCTATCGCAACTAGTATTGATGCATTTGCAGTTGGTATTAGCTTTGCTTTTTTACAGGTAAATATTTTAACTGCAATTCTACTGATTGGTATCACTACATTTGTTATCTGTTTTATGGGTGTTTTTATTGGTAATCGATTAGGTGATTTACTAGGAAAATATGCAGAAATATTAGGTGGGGGGATACTAATATTGATAGGACTCAAGATTTTAATTGAACATTTGTTTGGTTAAGTAGTATATGGTAAAATACATACGAACGGAGGTATGCCAATGAAACAGCCATTAGCTTTTCGTATGCGTCCACAGCATTTAGAAGATATTATAGGACAAAAACATTTAATTGATAAAGATAAGATTTTATATCGCTGTATACAAGAAAAACGATTATTCTCAATGATTTTTTATGGTCCTCCTGGTACAGGAAAAACCACCTTAGCAATGGTTTTAGCTAATGAGCTTAATTTGCCATATCGCTTATTCAATGCGGTTACTGGCAATAAAAAAGATTTAGAAACAATCTTTGAAGAAGCTAAATACTATGAAGGGCTTATTGTTATTATTGATGAGGTGCATCGTTTAAATAAAGATAAACAAGATTTATTATTGCCACATGTAGAGAACGGTAATATCATTTTAATTGGTGCTACTACAAGCAATCCATTACATGCGATTAATCCTGCAATTCGCTCTCGTTGTCATTTATTTGAAATTAAACAAGCTTCTCAAGAAGATATTGAACATGCATTATTAAATGCTATTCATGATTCAAGAGGATTAAATGATTCTGTCCAGATTGAAGAAGAAGCAATGCATATCATAGCTCGTCATAGTAATGGAGATATACGCTATGCATTAAATATCTTAGAGATATGTGCTCTTGCCTGTGATGGTATTATCACAAAGGATGTTGTTTCTCAGTATTCTCAATTTCCTAACATGAGCATGGATCATGATGGTGACGGATATTATGATGTATTAAGCGGTTTTCAAAAGTCTATTCGAGGCAGCGATGTAGATGCCGCTTTATATTATCTTGGAATTATGATTGAAGCTAATGATATGGATAGTATTGAACGACGCCTGCTTGTAACTGCTTATGAAGATATAGGTTTAGGTAATCCAGCCGCTGTAGCAAGATGTGCAACTGCAATTGATGCCGCAAAAAGAGTAGGTTTTCCAGAAGCTCGTATTATTTTATCTATGGCAGTAATCGATTTAACATTATCTCCAAAATCTAAGAGTGCTGAACATGCCATAGATGCAGCAATGAGTGCTTTACGTCATACCTCTTATAGCATTCCTGATTATTTACGATTTACACCAGTTCAAATGGATGAAGATGCTAAATATGATTATGAGCGTAGTGATTTATGGAATAAGATTCAATATTTACCTGATAAACTAAAAAATATGCATTTTTATGAACCAGCACTAACATCATCTTATGAGAAAGTATTGGCTCAAAATCTAGAAAAGATTAGAAAAATTCCTCGTACAAATAATCTGAAAGCATTAAAAAAGAACTCAAAATAAATTAGAATCATAGTTTCCATAGAAATTATGATTCTTTTTGAATTCTAAAAATACTTAAGATAATGTTTTAAATCTGTATGACATTCAAATCCATGGTCAATCAACAAATGAAATAGATTTTCACGACTTGCATTAGCTGTCATTCGAATACCGTTATATCCATTTTTACGAACTCTTTCTTCAAAGACATCGTATATTTTGCGAACCTCAAGATTATTACTATAATCATTACTAACAACAAATGCTACAATATTAAATAATCTATCTGAATATAACGTTTCATAAGGTGACCCATGAATATACCCAATCACTTTTTCCTCATCTTCTGCAACTGTGATTAAATCACTGCCAGTTTCTAGAATTGATATAATACGGCCATAAACTTTTTCTTCATCATATGAATAACCTAATTTTTCATTTAATCTATGAATATCTTTATAGTCTTCAGGTTTTATTCTACGAAATTCCATACATATCATCTCCTCTCATTACTATAGTCTAACACATATAGACATGTATTACCATCTAATATCAGAATAAAGCTTAATAACCTAATAAAATGGGAAAAAAGGACATGTTAATTTATATAACAAGTCCTTTTATATCATTTTATCTATTATTTTTTAATAATAGATTCATTCCAATGTTCATTTGGTTCTAGACCTAATAAATCAGTTACAGTTGCGGCAACGTTAGATAAACCTAAATTATCATCCTGTTTTAATTCAACATCAGCACCATAAACAATAAATGGAACTTTATTTAATGTATGAGAAGTTTTAGCTTTTAATGGAGCATCTTCTTTTTTCTTCTTTTCATACATTTCATCAGCATTACCATGATCTGCTGTAACAATTAAGATACCATTTACTGCATCTACTGCTTTTTTAACACGAGCCAATTGTAAATCTACTGATTCAACACCAATAACAGTTGCTTCAAAGTTACCAGTATGACCAACCATATCTCCATTTGGATAGTTGGTACGTAAGAAGTCATAATTTCCAGATTCAATGGCAGCACATAAAACATCTGTAATTTCTGCTGATTTCATCCATGGACGCTGTTCAAAAGGTACAACATCTGATTTAACTTCTACATAATCTTCTAGTTTTTCATCAAATTTTTCAGAACGGTTACCATTCCAGAAATAAGTTACGTGTCCGTATTTCTGAGTTTCACTGATTGCATATTCACGAATTCCGTGTTTGCATAGTTCTTCTGTCAATGTGTATTTGATTTTTGGAGGATAAGTTAAGAAGTTATGTGGGATATTTAAATCCGCATCATACTGTAACATACCTGCAAACATTACATTTGGTTTTCTAACTCGATCAAATTTATCGAAGCTATCATCTGTATCAAATGCTAAACAGATTTCCTGAGCACGGTCACCACGGAAGTTAAATAGTACAACACTATCTCCATCTTCAATTGTACCAACTGGTTTACCATCTTTTACAATAACAAATCCTGGTAAATCCTGGTCTACAACACCTGATTCTAAACGATATGTTTCAATTGCTTCTCTAGCTGATGCAAATTCTCTACCATCACCTAATACATGTACATGCCATCCTTTTTCAACCATTGCCCAGTTTGCTTCGTAACGATCCATTGTGATTGTCATACGACCACCACCACTTGCGATACAAGCATGGAAGTTATCATCATTTAAATCAGCCATGAATGCTTCAATATCATCAACATAAGTCAATGCACTTGTTTCCGGAACATCACGTCCATCTAATAATGCGTGTACACGTACTTCTTTTACACCATCTTCTTTAGCTTTTTTAATTAAAGCTTTTAAATGGTTAATATGTGAATGTACGTTTCCATCAGATAATAATCCAAGGAAATGCATTTTTCCATTTTTGCAATTATCCACAAGACCGCTCCATGTTTCTGTCTTGAAGATTTCCCCTGATTCAATATTTTCGTTTACTAGTTTTGCACCTTGAGAATAGATCTGTCCACATCCTAATGCGTTGTGCCCTACTTCACTATTCCCCATATCTCCATCTGTTGGAAGTCCTACTGCAAGACCATGTGCTTTAATTTCTGTATGTGGACAGTTATTCCACAATTCATCTAATGTTGGTTTATAAGCTTGTTTAACGGCATTTCCGAATTCTGATTCATTAATTCCAACACCGTCCATAACCACTAATACTACGGGTCTTTTACTCATATTTAATACCTCCTGTATTCTCTTAATAATATAACACTTTTTGATTATTTTAGAAACTCTTTTGTTTAGAAATCGGCTGATTTTGTAAATATTTTGAAAATATCTGTTTTTCCTCTGTATATTCTTCTTTACCGATAAAAAAGAGAAGTTAAACTATCATAAAATAATACTTTATACTTCTCAAATAATTTTTTATTTTTTCACAAAACCAAAAATATGATCAGGATGTTCTTCCATACAATCTAAAATTATCATTTCATTATCTGGAATTCTTCCTACTAGGTTTCTTTCTCCATCATTTTCAATATCTTGTAGAATAATTTCACATTCACCACGATAATGTCCTAAATTATCATTCACAATGACAACATCGCCCCTTGTGAACATTTTCTTTTCACATGGTCTATGTGGAATAGATTTTTCACGATATTTCATTCTTGGGAAAGAAGAACGAATAAAGTAATCAGAATGATCTGTTCTACCTGCATGAATCATTTCAAATAGAATATTTTTTTCTTCTTTTGTAATACCTTCATCTAAAGTTATACCAATCGTTGTTTTTGTCAAATCAATTTCTGATATAGCTTTTAATTCTTCTTCATCAGCTATTGCATTTCCAATTAAAATATCATCGATTGTCTCACAAGCTAATAAATGACGTACCTGTACATCAATTGGTAAACCACGATGCATTTCTAATGTAGGAAGTCCTGCATATACTGGCCATGGTCCGTAAGTATTTTTCGCGTTACTTGACACAAATGCGGCTGTACGTAAACCTAACGAATTCCATTTTTTATTGAAATTAACAAATGTATTCCAACCAAGTCCACTATAGCGTTCTGGATAGAAATTGTGACAAATGATAATATTATGGGCATCTGCACCATGTTTGATCAATCCTTCTACATTTGTATCAGAACTACCATTAAATTCAATCTTAATTCCATATGGATTATGTGTAATGATAGAGTCTAGAAAATCATCAAAATGTCCATCTAGTCGGATAATATCAACTTTTAAATCATGAAATACTTTTAAATCTGTAGGTTTTGCGCCTAGATGATCAAATACATGTGGAGCAGTGTCAACAGATACTTCAAAACCCAATTCGTGTGCTTTATTCATAAATGCACCAAATTCTTTCAAAATATACTCTTTTGGTTTATCTACAGATAATAAGCATGTAAAAATTCTTTTGAAGCCATATTTTGCGGCTAATTCCATATACGCAAAATCTTTTTCTTGAGTAGAATGTTCTGGATAAATAGATATTCCTAATTTATGCATATAAAATCCTCCTATTGATTCCTATCTAAATTTTAAAGGATTTAACATCCATTTTACTTGTAAGCATTTTCCTATTAATAGGAAATACGTATTATAAAACTTTCATAAATGCTAGTATTAAGAATAAAACACCGCTTAACCATGATAAGTTATATTTTAAAGAGCCAATCTTTTCTCCTACAATGGAGCCACCTAATATAGATATAATACCAATTAGAAAGCTGCATACTAATACAGGTAATGGCTGAGATATCTGCATTCCTACCGCAAATCCGCTCGCAAGAGAATCTATAGAAAGAGTAATCGCAAGAAATATAGATTCTTTTATAGATAGACTTTTACTTTTATCCATGTCCGCTTTAGTTTCATCTAAGAATACATCAATCACAAACATAATACCGCTATATTCAAATTTTATCTTCTTTCTATGATATTTTTTAATTATAGCCTTGATCGTACCTTGAAATAAGATACTTATTCCTATACATAACAATAATATGAAAGAAATAAAATGGCAGATTGACGGTGATAAATAATTTTGAAGATAATTAGCGGTGTAAAAAGAAAAGGAGAGAAATATCACACCGATTAACGAAATCAGACTTGCAGATTTCCATGAAATGTAAATATATTCTGCTCCATAAGCTAAGGAAGCTAAAAAGCTATCTATACTTAATGCTACAACTAGTAAAAAGGAATTCAACATATTCATCATTCTCCTCTTTACTATATTATTGTAAATTCTTTTTTAGGTTACTTTAAAGACGAAAAATACCTCTAATCCAATTTCAGGAATCTCTACGCCATTAACTAACTTTATCATACATCAGCCTCTCTTATATAGAGCTATTATACTTCTATGTAGTTACTGATACAAGAAAAAGAAGAATAACTTAGTCATCCTTCTTATAGTTCGGTAATATTACCTTTTTTATCTGCTAAAATAACACTCATATTTAAACTGTTTTTTACTGCTTTAGGAATTTCATTCCATTGTCTGCGATAAGCAATAGAATCATTAAATGCAATACTATAATGAGTATTTACATCATCCATATGCTTCAACACTTCACTTAATTTAACTGGTAATGTCTGTTTTCTTCCTCTTTTAATTCCCTGTACATTAATTACCCAACGCTTGTTTTCGTTGTGTGCTTCAATAAAATCTTTATTTTCTACATATTCCCAGCCATGTTCTCCTAACCAGGATTTAATTAATTTACATAAATCCTCTGTATTTCTTTTCATTCTTGCTTTCTTAGCTGCTAGTTTTTCTTCTTCGCTTTTCGCTGGACGTCCTCTTTTTTTATTAGGGAACATTCTTTCTCTACCATCTAACTTTTCTACATAAAAACGTACTGTTAGATGTGAACCAAACCCTGTATTACCTTTAGGTTTTCTTAAAATCTCATCACCTTCTAACATATGTTTATAGATTGCCTGACAGCAAGTCGGCATCGTCGCATGTTCTGGGCTAACTTTAGCATGTAATTCTTTAGAATTTACTTCAATAAATGCCTTTCCTTCTTTCTGTGCTTCTTTTTTCATAGTTTCAATAACGCCATAGTAATCTTTAATTCCTGGACCTTTCATTTGTAACACTCTCCTTTATTGCTTACATTGTAATTGTTTTGATTTGTCGAATTCTCGCACATTGTGACTAGTATTATTTTTTTTATTTAATTTGTGTATAATACATTAGAAAATTAAATCATCAAGGTCGAAAAAAACATCAAGAATAAC
>URYK01000079.1 GCA_900552125.1 uncultured Solobacterium sp.
AACAGGATACCTATCCGTTAGGCCACGATTTCGCTATTGCTTCCTCCATCCCATACCTCGCGATATGAAACTTGCAAGTCGCTATAAGGTTCGATGATAACTACGCCCCTAGGGACTTTCACCCTAGATATGTAACATGCCCGTCACACCAAGAAAGAAACCTATTTCCCTGAATAGATTTCTTTCTTAAATATTTATAGTCTTGCGACTTTTATATTATTTACTAATTCATCATATTCAGGAGCATTTAAGTAATCTTCAATTGATATTAACTCTACATCAGGTTGCTTTTCTTTAACTATTTCTTTCAATGAGATGTGTGTCACAATTACATCAGCTTCATTGTTTGGTAAATCCATTACTCTTGTATGTTCAACTTTTATATCAGATATACCTACTTTTTTAAGTTTTTTTGCAATTACGCTTGCTCCCATTGCAGATGACCCAAGCCCTGCATCACATACATAAACAATTTTTTTAATAGAACCATAATCTAAAGTAGATTTATCTTCAAATACTGAAGAAATACGAGATTTTTTTCCTTTAAGTGATTCCATCTGTTTTGCAGCTTCTTTTAGATTTTTGTTTACATCTTCATCATTTTGTTTAGAATATTTTACAATAACAGATGCAACTAAGAAGCTAACAAGAGCAGAGGCAAGTATAGAAATTAAAATGAGTAACTGATCTCCTGCAGATGCCATCATCATAATTGTGACAATACTTCCAGGCGAACTAACACCAACCAGACCTACTCCAAACAGTGTAAATAGGAATGTCCCTGTAATACCACCTGCAATTGCAGCTAATACGGTCAAAGGATTCATTAATATAAATGGAAAATAAATTTCGTGAATTCCACCTATGAAATGAATAACAGTTGCCCCATAAGCATTCGCTTTTGCATTCCCTTTTCCAAAGAAACAATAAGCTAGTAAAATACCTAGTCCAGGCCCTGGATTAGATTCCAATAAAAATAATACTGATTTCCCAAATTCATTTAATTGAGTTGTTCCTAAAGGTGTTAATATTCCTTGTCCAATTGCATTATTTAAGAATAGCACTTTAGCTGGCTCAATAAAAATTGCTGTCAATGGTAATAGATTATTCTTTTCAAGTATTGATACACCTGCAGAGAAGAAAGAGGATAAAGATGTAATAGCTGGAGCTAACCATAAACATCCCATAACTGCTATAATAGCACCTAAAATAGCAACAGTTAAATTCCCTATCAATAATTCAAATCCTACAGGAATATATGGCTCTATAACTGAATCTACTTTCTTTAAAATCCAGGCGGATAATGGCGCAACTATCATTGCTCCTAATAGCATAGATATATCTGCCCCAATAATAACACCCATGGTGGTAAAAGCACCAATAACAGCACCTTTTTCACCATATACCATTTTTCCACCAGAAACCCCAATTAATAATGGCAATAAATAAGTAAGCACTGGTGTGATAAACCCTTTCAACATGTCATTCGATAGCCAAATTCCAAGAGCTGTCAAAATCCCCCATCCCATGAATGCTCCCAGATTTGGGAGCACCATAGCACTTAATTTTCCACCGAATCGTTGAGCTTTCACACGCATAGAAACTTTTTCAGACATGTAATTCTCTCCTCATCTTTCTAATTTTTATAAATCTACTTCTTTTCCTTCTTTAATTGATCTCTCAATAGCGTCAACTACACGTAATGCATCATAAGACTGTTTTGGAGTAATTACTGATTTTGTATTTGTCGCAACATTATTAACAAATGCCATTACTTCTTCAGCTAAATCTCCACATACTTCGCCATTTACATAATACCAATGGCGTGAATCAGGATATTGAATTCCTTTTTGCGATACAAAGCGTACGCCGTAATCACAAGAATCTACATAAGCAACGCCCTTTGTTCCTACCAATTCAACTTTGTCATCAATAATAGTTGGAGAGTTTTCAGGCAATGTCCAACAAGCCTCCATACACGCAACTGCTCCATTCTCGTAAGTTACTAAAGCATAGATTACATCATTCATTCCATTTTCTTTTAGAAGTACACTTCTATTTTTAGCAAATACTTTAACAGGCTGGCATCCCATCCACCAATTAATGTAATCAATATCATGAATCATAACATGCATACTTAAATCACTTGCGCCAATATATCTTCTAGGTCCGATAATTGGACTATTTCTTCTTACATAACAATGAATGATATCTCCTAATTCACCACTATCTAAACGCTCCTTAATCATCGCAAAACGTGGATCAAAGCGTAACAGGAATCCTGTTGTAAATACTTTATCGTAATCTTTTGTGATTTCATATAAAGCTTTTCCATCTTCTAATTCCTTAGCTAATGGCTTTTCTAATAAAATGTGTTTATTATTCTTTACTGCTAGTTCTACAGCCTCTCTATGAAGATTATCTGGAAGAACAATACTCACAGCCTCAATTTCTGGATTCTCAAGCATTTCCTTATAATCTTTGTACAACTTTATACCAGCAAATTCTGTTTCTAATTCTTTTCTTCGTTGATCATTAAATTCACATAACGCCATCAACTCAACTTGTGGTAATTTTTGATAAATTTGGGCATGATATGTCCCCATTTGTCCAACTCCAATAACTCCAACCTTAATCTTACTCAACGTAATTCCTCCTCTCTCATAAACTAAATGTTTACGTTGACTTAAAGCTTGTTTCAACTTACGAGTCCATTGTACTAGTGAACAAATAAAAAAAACAGACAAATGGTTACCATATAAAATGGCAAACACTCAGATTTTTTTCAAACACCTATTGCCAAATAAAACGGCAATGGTTTATGTTGCGCAAATGTGATATCATATATATAATTAGTTTTGAAATAATATTATAGTTAGGGGGAGATTATCTGTGTTTCCGTATACTAGATTACATGAGTTATTTAATTATCTCACTGTAAATAAATGCTATTGCTCATCTGATACGTTAGCAAAACAATTGAAAATTTCACAGAGAACCCTTCGTAATGATATCCATGTTTTAAATGAGTCTCTTTCGCCTTATCATGCCAAAATTAAAATGAAACGAGGTCAAGGTTATTATCTAGTAACCGAAAAAGAAGAAGACTATTTATATTTAAAATCATTAACTTTTGAAAAAGATGATACGTTGGATTCAGCAGATAAAAGAATAAATCATATTCTAATAAAATTATTGTATTCTAACAATTATTTAACTCAAGACGATTTAGCTGATGAAGTATTTGTAAGTATAAATACAATAATAAATTATTTAAAAACAATACGTTTAATATTAGAAAATTATCAATTGAAGCTCCATACGAAAGCAAATTTAGGATATAAAATTATAGGAAGTGAAATCAAGAAACGTCAATGTATCATTGATTTACTTACTTCAACTTATCACGAGTACGAAATTATGTTCTCAAAAGAACAGATGTCTTTACTAAACAATATTAATTTAAATCATATCAAAAATATTGTTATGGACTTTAATCGTAAAAATAATGTTCATTTTTCTGACTATAATTTAAAGAACCTCATACTACATATAGCACTGGCTATTTCTAGATTACAGGTAGAGAAACCTGTTGAGGAAGCTGTAATTCCAGATGACGAATCCATAGAGAATTTATTGAATCCTTTAATCAATGAAATTGAAAATGAATTTAACATAGTTTTTAACAAAAATGAAAGAAATTATATATATACACATTATGTATCAAATACAAACGAATTATTAAAATCACAGAATAATATAGACTATATTCGTAATTTAGTAGATAACATCATAGAGTGTATCTATGATTTATATCATTTTGATTTTCGCTCTGATATGATTTTAAAAAAAGATTTAACACATCATCTTCAATCTATTCTTAACACTAAATACTATAAATTGAATAAAAAAAATCCATTATTAAATACAATTAAAAATAATTATATCCTTTCTTATGAAATAACTGAAACAGCTGTAAAACAAGCGATTATTGATGAGCCATTTGACCTTACAGATGGTGAAATCGCCTATATTTCATTACACATTGGTGCAGCAATAGAACGTTATTTTGATACTCGTTATTTACAGTATAAAAAAGCAATTATTGTTTATAATGGTGGATATGCAACGGGAAGTTTTTTAGAGTCTAAACTGAAGACTCTTTTTAAAGATAGTTTAGAGATTATTGGAAAGTATCCTTCCCATGAAATATCTGACATAGATTTATCCTATGTAGATCTTATCATTTCGACAGTCTCATTAAACAATATAAATAAGCCAGTTATAGTTGTTAATATTCCTTTTTTACGTAAAGATATGGAAAATATAGCCAATGCTATTACATATGAAGCTAATCATCCAATTGATAAAATAATACGTTTCTTTGATGAAGATTTATTCCTTAATACAGATGCCAATTCTAAAAATGAAATTATTCATCAGTTGTGCACATTATTGAAAAATAAAAATTATATAAATGATGATTTTGAACAAAGTGTTTTAGAAAGAGAACAAAAAATTTCTACCGCAATGGACGGAGTCATCGCACTACCTCATCCATTAAAAATTTGTTCAACTGAAAGTAAAATTGCTGTAGGTATACTTAAAAATCCTATTGCTTGGTCTGAAAAAGATAATGCTCAAATTGTATTATTATTAAGCTTAGCCGATGATTCAAAAAAAGATATTGAAAAGTTATATGATACATTTGTTTTAATGACTCATAATCCAACTCTTCAAAATTTATTATTCCAAGCGAAAACATTACAAGAATTTCTAAGTATACTTAAAACAAATATTGATATAGATTCTTACTAAAATAAATTATTCTAATTTTAAATTTGAAATACTAAAAACTGCAAGTAATTCAGAAAAGCGATTTACCTGCAGTTTTTCTTACTCTTTTGAACCAACACTCAAGCTAATTTAGGTCATCTAATTTTGAAAAAACATCTCTTAAACATGCATTCTTTTCCCATGGAAAATCCATAAAAATTTTTCTTCTTTCTGTATAGAATTCCTCTGGAACTCTGATACTAAAAAATACATTAAACCATGCTATTTATCGCCTTTTTATATGTGGAAAACTTTTTATCAAGCCTTAAAGTGATGCTTCCTTGAGGTACACTATTTCATCAACTCCCTTAATTTTTCTATATTTAATGCATAACGATATGGTTTGTGTTCTTTTTGAACTACAATACAATCATACTTTTTATTAATTTCTTTAATTTTCTTACGGATAGTTTGTTCTGTAAGTGATGTAATTTCAGTCAATAACTGCATCGTTAAATCAACAGGAGCAAAAATCGTGCTTTCCAATAGAACCTCAAAAAACATATGATATGAAGAATCTATAATCCTATTTATACAATGTTTAATTTCAGTATATGTTTTAATTGTTGTTAGTAATTTGTATTTTAACTCTTCTAACCCTGATAAATATATTTCTAAAAAGCTAATTATAAAAACTGTCAAATCTGATTTATTTCTTATATCATTGGTAATCTCAAATGCTTGATAATATTTTTTGTGATTATGAAGACAAGCAATTGAAAATTGATAAGAACTCAAAATATTTAAATATTTTGATAGATACCCACTTACTAAAAAACGTCCCATTCTTCCATTTCCATTATAAAATGGATGTATATACTCAAATAAATAATGGAAAATTGCTACTCGCAAAATCTCATTTAATTGTTCATTATTTAATATCCTTAATGATTTATCCATCATATCAATGATATTGGCTTCTCCCTCTACGCCTTTATGATAAACTTTTGTTCCTGATGCTATGTTTACGGACCTTTTCTAAATATTATTCCATCTGGCTCATCTTCTTTATTCTCTTCAATTACATCCTTCAATAAAACTTCATTATATAAATTTCTAATTTCTAAAGAAGAATTTATAATAGGAAAATCATCATTCAACAATTTATTATATTTATTGACCATTCCATAAAACCTTTTATATTTTTTTTGTTCATCATCTTCTAACAAATCTTGTATTTCTTTACGTGTACTATATATCCCCTCAATCCGATTTGAACTGCGTATTTCTTCAATAAGAGATGCTAATAAAATATATTTTTTTGAAGTACTCGACAAATTTCTTTGTGCAAAAACCTTGTCAAACCACATACTTATAGAATAAATTTTACCGAGAAGATTCACCATTTCATTATTTACTATATAAAAACATTCATAACCATTTATAAATATTCCAAGTTTCTTACTTGATTCACTGCCGAAACGTTGCACATATACTTTATTTGCTAAGCTTTCATCCATATGAAACAAGACTTTTAGACTTTTATATTCCATCATGACTCCTCCTCGCTTTCTGTATTTTTAACATAAGATATGAAAAAAACAAAATATTTTTTCATATCTTGTATAATATAAACATAATTCAGTTATATTATTCCATAAATTAACTACTCTGATCATCATAAAAGTATTTTGATAAAATTAAGCAATTACATCATAATAAGTTATTATTTTTTTCATATTGTCTAATAAAATTTTACATAAGTCAGTCATAAAAAAACGAAAAGAATTATTACCAATTAAGATATATTATAATTAAAATCAAAAGAAAATATTACAGTTCTATGTGATTCTTTATTAATAATGTTAAAGTGTTTTGCAACTGTGTCTTGTTTATAATTGTTTAATCCTAGAATCAAACTTCTTGATATTGATAGTGTATCAACATAATTTATTATTCCTTCATATCCTAAATTCATCAGTGTTTCTGATAAAAAACTCATATCAAATTTTGCATTATATGCACAAATCAATGTCTTCTTATTTAATGCATCTACTAAAAAATCTACTAATTCTTTATATACTTCTTTTTCCTTAGGTGCAGCCTTTGCCATTGCGTTTGTTATATGATTGATAGCAGTAGCTCTTTTGGAAACAGGTACACCAGGATTTACTAAAGTACCAAATATCTTTATGATTTCACCTTTTTCAAAAAGTACAGCACCAATCTCAATAATCTTATGAATGTTCGGATATAATCTCTGTTATTTCTACGTCAGAAGCTATATAACGTTTCTTAAGATTATTTACTGTAGTCTGAGTTAACGATTGCTTTTTTGTCAGTACTATTTTTCTCTAAGCATATATATATATATATACCTCTCTTACTTTTTATAATCTGAATATATTATATTCTTGAAGTATTTGGATTTACAACAAAAAAAATACAAAGACTTATGCTTTACCAAGACTTTTTAATAAATATCTTTCTTCCCCGAATTTCAGGTATAAATATGATATAATGATTGTAAAATGGCAATTCGGTATAAATATGATTAATACTCTATATAAAGACAAGGGGTGAGCTTATGAAAACAATCATGAATGGTACTGAAGATTTCAAAGAAATTATTGATAATAACTATTATTATGTGGATAAGACAAAGCTGATTGAAGATATAATAACAGAAAAAGTAGTTTTATATACCCGACCAAGACGATTTGGAAAGACATTAAATATGTCGATGTTATATTATTTCTTTTCCAACAAAGAGAAAAACAATGCTTATTTGTTTGATGGTTTAGCTGTTTCTAATAATTCAGAAATCATGAAACATCAGAACCAGTATCCTGTTATCTATATATCTTTAAAGGATATGAAGAGTATTCATATGAATGAACAAATCAACGAATTTGCGGATATTATAAAAAATGTAGTTTTTAAAAATCAAGAATTATTTAGTAGTATAAACGTTTCTGATGCAGATAAGCAGATTTTACATGATTTTGAGTATTTAAAGGCGGATAGAGTACAATTACGGAATGCATTAAAAACAATCTCACGTTGTTTGAATTATTGTTATCAAAGTAAAGTTATAATATTAATTGATGAATATGATGTTCCTCTACAATCCGCCTATATAAATGGATATTATGATGAAATGGTAAACTTTCTACAAAATGTATTCAGTGTTGCCTTAAAGACAAATGATGCCTTAGAAAAAGGTATTATGACAGGCTGTTTAAGAATTGCCAAGGAAAGTATCTTTACTGGTCTGAATAATTTTTCTGTACGTTCTATTTTAGATTATGAAGCAGGTGACTGTTTTGGCTTTACACAAAGTGAAATCGATGAATTATTAGAATATTATGATATAAAAGAAAAAA
>URYK01000080.1 GCA_900552125.1 uncultured Solobacterium sp.
ATCAACATCGTGTTTTTCTGGTTGCTTATTTATCTAGACTGTGAATAGTAACATCTTATGTTCATCTGTCATTTATACATATTATTTTAAAACTTCAGCACAACGTGCACATAGTCCATCTTCGTCATGAGAATCTGTGATATTCCAGCATCTTGGACATACGACACCTTCGCATTTTTCTACTTCTACCTGACAAACTTCATAGGCTTTTAATTCATCAACAGAGAAGCTTACTTTAGAAACGATTAGCCACTGATTGAAGTGATCTCCACATACAGATTCAATCAATGCACGATCTTCATCACTTACATTCACTAGAACATGAGCTTCTAAAGATTTACCGATTACTTTTTCAGCACGAGCTTCTTCTAATGCTTTGAAGATATCTGTACGGATTGCCATCATGCGATCCATTTTTTCTTTGATTTCTTCCGCATTGTCGATAACTAAATTTTCTTTAAAGCTTCCTAAATGAATACTTTCTTCTTCTGTATGGAAGAAATCATTTACTTCTTCACATGTATGAACAAGAATTGGAGTCCATAAACGTAATAGCATATCTAATGCATGCCACAATACTGTTTGCACTTGACGACGTCTGATAGAATCTTTCTTTTCGATATATAGGATATCTTTTGTATAATCCATGTAGTAAGCTGATAATTCATTTGTCATCAGATTGCTTAACATATTCGTAATATCCGCAAAACGATATTCTTTATAAGCTTTCTTAGCTTTTGTGTTCACATCATTTAATAATACTAAAATATACTGATCTAACAATGGAAGTTCTTTTACATCTACAAGGTCTTCTTTTGTAAAGTCATCTTCCGGATTGATATTCGCAAGCATAAATCTGAAAGTATTACGCACTTTACGATATTGTTCACTGATCTGTTTCAAGATTTCTTCTGACATACTGCAGTCAGCCTGATAGTCAACACTTGTTGCCCATAGACGTAAGATATCAGCTCCATATTTTTTAGTAATTTCTCCAGGTGCTACGGCATTCCATTGAGATTTACTCATCTTCACACCTTTTCCATCCATTACAAATCCATGGCTCAGTACCTGTTTGTATGGAGAATGTCCGTGTACCGCAGTACCGATGATCAATGAAGAGTTGAACCATCCACGATACTGGTCACTACCTTCAAAGTATAAGTCTGCAGGATAGCCTAAGCCACGTTCCATCATCGCACCAGTGTGAGAACTTCCTGAGTCAAACCATAC
Source organism: uncultured Solobacterium sp. (assembly GCA_900552125.1). Lineage (GTDB taxonomy): Bacteria > Bacillota_I > Bacilli_A > Erysipelotrichales > Erysipelotrichaceae > Clostridium_AQ. Next base: position 1,234 of record URYK01000080.1, read on the forward strand.
ATCCATAGTATCAGTTTCTTTACGGAATTCTCCATTTGGTGAACCAGGATGAGTATATCCTTCCGGAAGAAGATCTTTCGCTTCTTTTTCAAACCAGATATTGCTGCCATGTTCACGGAATAATTCCGCAACATGCTGGAATACTTTTTCATCCATGATTGGTGTATCGTCTTCTGCATAGAAGATTGGAATTGGCACACCCCATGCACGCTGACGTGAAATACACCAGTCTCCACGATCTGCAATCATATTATGCATACGCTGCTGTCCCCATTTTGGAACCCAATCAACATTAGCGATTTCTGTTAATAACTGTTCACGAATTTTGTCAATAGACGCAAACCACTGTGTAGTAGCACGGAAAATGATTGGTTTTTTAGTTCTCCAGTCATGTGGATAAGAGTGAGTGATGAATTCCAATTTCAATAAGGCGCCTAATTCATCTAAACGCTGTGTTACTGTTTTATTCGCATCATCAACGTATTGACCTTTTAACCATTCACCCGCATCTTCCATCATACATCCATGTTCATCAACATTACAGTATGCAGGAAGTCCATATTTCTGACCTACGAAGAAGTCATCTGCCCCAAATCCAGGTGCAGTATGAACACATCCAGTACCTGCATCAGCTGTTACATGATCTCCAAGAATTACTAATGATTCACGATCATATAAAGGATGCTGGCAAGTTATCATTTCTAATTCACTACCCTTGAATGTTTTTAGTACTTCTTTTTGTTCAAGTCCAAATTTTTCCCATAGTGAATCTACTAATTCTTCTAAAACAATTAGTTTACCTTTTTCACTTTGTACTAAAGCATATGTAAAGTCTTTATTCAAACAGATTGCTAAGTTTGCTGGAATTGTCCAAGGAGTTGTTGTCCAGATAACAAATGATGTATCAGTATCTAAAACACCTTTTCCATCTTTTACCGCAAATTTCACGAAAATCGTAGGACTTTTTACATCTTTATATTCGATTTCTGCTTCTGCTAGAGCAGTTTCACTAGATGGGGACCAGTAAACTGGTTTTAATCCTTTATAAATTAAACCATCCATTGCCATTTTCGCAAAAATTTCGATCTGATGAGCTTCGAACTCTTTTGTTAGTGTAATATATGGATGATCATAATCTCCCACAACGCCTAAAGATAAGAAACCTTTTTTCTGACGCTCTACCTGTTCCATCGCATAGTCGTAACAAAGCTTACGGAAATCAGATAATTCCATCTCTTTACGATTATGACCTAATTTCTGAATTGCTGTTTCGATTGGCAATCCGTGTGTATCCCAACCAGGGATATATGGTACTTTATAACCTGCCATAAAACGATTACGAACAATAACATCCTTTAAGATTTTATTTAACGCATGGCCCAAGTGAATATCACCATTTGCATATGGAGGACCATCATGTAAAACAAACGCTTCACAGCCCTCTCTTTTTTCTAACATTTTGTGGTAAATGTCTTCTTCCTGCCAGCGTGCTTGAAATTTTGGCTCTTTTGTTGGTAATTTTCCACGCATTTCAAACTTCGTTTTTGGCATTAATAAGGTATCCTTGTATTCCATATCATTTCCTCCTTTAAAATAAAAAAACGTCCTAACTAAGGACGTGTTTAACGCGGTACCACCTTACTTCATATGATAATATCATATGCCCTCTACTTATAACGGAAAGCTGTCCGTATTCCCTTACTTCTTTTCAGGAAATCTGCTCCAAAGTGATTTTCCTTTACCTTTCGTACTGACTTTCACCTGCCGTCAGCTCTCTATAACTATTTGTAAAGAAACATGTCTTTTTCATCGCATTTATATTTCTTTCTTTAATAGATCCAAATCTGGAATCTGTGGCGTTTCAAAATCATCTAATACTTGTGATATCTTTTGTAATTCTTTTCGCATAGATCCTTTCAGATCATTTGCTTCATCACCTAGACGACTGATTTCTAAAAGAACTTCTCTAGCCATCATCAATGATTCTTTAACGATTGCATCAGCGTTCTGATGTGCCGTATCTACAATCATATTGGCCTCTTTCATTGCCATTCGCGTCATTTCATCAGCAGCTTTTTCTTTAACCTCAAGATTTTCACTTACATCATGATAGCGTGTTTGCAATAAATCATAAGATTCTTTAAGCTCTTTATACTCTCTGTTGGCTTTATCCAGTTTTTTCTGAAGGCTTTCCATCTGCATTTTCTGCGTTTGAATATAATCATCCACCTGATAACGATTATACCCATTTTTCATAGTGTCAAATACGCGTCTGTCCATAAACCCTCTCCTATTCACTGATACATGCCAACTTCAATGACAAGATTTCCTTTTTTCGTTTCCTTCACTACTTCTTTCAGCTGGAATCTTCCATGTCCGCGAATGGAAATAACACAAGTATTATCGCATAAATATGATGTTTGTTCAAGTATTACATGATTAACTTTTATCTGTTTTCCTTTGATGTATGCACTTGCCTTTGCACGACTGACATTTGCTATTGCACTTACAATCGTATCTAATCGTAAAGAAGATACGATATACGTTCGAAATATAATATTCGGCTCATAATGAACCTTTTCCTGACTTTCCTCAAACTGTACATGACAACGTTTGATCTTAGTCAGATTCGCAATAATATAATTGGCAATATCAGGATCTATAAACATATGGATTATTCCATTTTCAACAATAATGTCTCCTGTTTTTTCCCGTTCGATTCCTAAATTCATCAGTGCACCTAAGACATCTCGATGATTAATGTTTCCAAAAGCAGAAGAAAACCGTGCTTTTAAATGCAGAACAGGAATCGTAAATTCCTCCATCCACGGAAGAAAAGCTACTCGACAGCGTTCTGCCTGTTCATATCCTCCTTCTACAACATAAGGAATCTGTGAACCGCATATTCGTTTAACAATTTGTATCTGGTCAGGCGAAAAAAAGGGTGTAACTATTTCTTTATTCCACCTCTCCATGCGATCGATATGATCCTGAATACGCGAAACAAATTCTTCGTTACCCCGATAATGCTCATATGCAATATTCAAAATATTTATTCCTCGCTTGCATCTAAGCTGATTTCACCATGTACTGCCACACTGCGAGGTGTACATAAAATGACATTATGTCCAATTTTCTGAATACTGCCATCAAGTGCAAATATAACGCCAGTCAAGAAATCAATTGTACGCTGTGCATAATCACGCTGTAATTTATGCAGATTGACAACAGCTGCCTTGTTTTCTTTTAAACGTTTCGCAATCTCTTCTGATTCATCAAAGGAACGAGGTTCAAATAGAACCATCTTCGTATCGTTTGGTAAATGATTAACTTTTGATTTTGGTCTTTCATATTCAGAAATAGAAGGTGTATCTTCCTGTTCTACTTCCAAAACGTCATCTTCATCCATTGGCGCTATAAAAGATTTAAACTTTTCACTAATGCTCATGTAGCGTCCCTCCTACTCATTTATATATATTTTAGCACACATTGTTATTTATAAAAAGAAGTTTTAGTGAATTTTCACTATTTATTTAATAATGGAATTTTACTAAAATTACATCTCCTTCTATATTTTCTATTTCTTTAGTAGGTATCACAATTTCATCACATGGAAAAAACCATGGAAACATCTTCTTTACAAATGATTGTGTAGGACGAACAACAATAGAATGTATCACATACGTACAAGGATCAAATATTACATCACTGACAAGTCCAATAAGACCGCCATCTATCACATTGATCACTTGCCTACCACATATTTCTGAAAATTTCATTTTCTCACCTGTTTTAGTATATGTAATTAAAAATAGAAGTTTCCTTTATGAATCAAATTCTTTCTTCAACATCGCAATTGCATTTTTCTCTAAACGAGAAACTTGTGCCTGTGATATACCTAATTCATTTGCAATTTCCGTTTGTGTCATATCCTGATAATATCTTTTTCTGATAATGTCCATTTCTTTATCCTTTAATCGATACATGCTCTTTTTTAATGTCATCACATTATGTAAGAGTTCTATTTCATCTTTATCATCTTTAATTTGATCTAATAAATACAATTCATCACCATCACTATTATAAATAGGTTCAAAAATTGATAAAACATTTTGAGTTGAATCAAGCGCATCTACTACATCTTTTTCCTTAACTTCTAACTGTTCTGCCAGCCATGGGATGGATGGTTCTTTTTGATGTAAATGAATATATTCTTCTTTTAATTTAAACAATCGATATGCCAAATCTTTTAGATGACGAGAAACCCGAATGACCTGATTATCTCTAAGATAGCGTTTTATCTCTCCCATGATCATAGGAACAGCATAAGTTGAAAAACGCACTTCATGTTTTAAATCAAAATTGTCAATAGATTTCACTAAGCCAATACAGCCAACCTGAAATAAATCATCCATATTATCGCAACGGTTTGAGAACCGCTGCACTATTGATAATACAAGCTTAAGATTTCCTTGGATCAATTCATCTTTTGCGCTTAGATCCCCTTGTGCTAAATTTAAAAACAGATTCTTCATTTCTACATTTGTCAATACTTTCAATTGTGAGGTATTTATACCACTGATTTCTACTTTATAACGACTCATAGCTCTTTGCCTCCTAGATGTATGTACTAGCAGTTTGCCCGAGCTATTTCCTAGTTATTCCTGTAAGTAATTGGAAGTATTTTATGCTTGACATTCATAAAAAAAGGCCTGTGATTTTCACAAGCCAAAGGTAATTACGTATGTTTCATTTGAAGCTTCAGTTTTTCAATAATTCTTTTTTCTAATCTGGAGATATAAGACTGCGATATACCTAAACGTTTTGCGATGTCTTTTTGTGTTAACTCTTCATGTTGGATTCCATAACGCATCTGTAAAATAATTCGTTCTCTTTCTTTCAGCGAAGCCATTGCCTTCAGTAATTCCCTCTTGTTTTCCATTTTTTCAAATTCTTTGGTAACTACATCATCAGCGGTTCCTAATATATCCGATAGCAATAATTCATTTCCATCATAATCAATATTCAGCGGTTCATCGAAGCTGACTTCTAGTTTCCTTCTGCTTTTTTTACGCAAAAACATCAATATTTCATTCTCAATACAGCGTGAAGCATACGTAACCAGTTTTATATTTTTATCTCGTTTAAACGTATTGACCGCTTTAATCAATCCGATACTACCAATACTAATCAAATCTTCCATAAAGATCGGATTTGTTTCATAGCGTTTTGCTATGTACACAACAAGTCGAAGATTATGTTCAATCAACGTATTTCTTGCTTCTTCATCACCATTTTCCAAGGCAATCAGAGCTGCCAGCTCTTCTTCTTTTTCAAGAGGTTTAGGCAAGACATCATTCCCCTGAATATAATACACTTCCATGTAATTCTGTTTACAAAACAAAAAGCGAATTAGTTGCATGATTTTTTTCATTTTCATCACCCCAATGTCATCAGATTCATATTCAGCAGCACTTCGCAGTTCAATGGCAGACGAATTTCTCTTTTACAACAAACCAGTACTTTATGACTTTGACAGCCCTCTAACGCCGCATCACACACATAAGCACAAGTTAAGGAGGTATCCTGCACTGTATTGATTACTATCCATTTTATGTCCTGTTCTTTAAAATATGCTTCATATTTCGACGAAATAAACAAGACCGGTAACCCTTCATGTGTCATCAAATTACCGCTATCAAGAAAACCTTTAACTTTAATTTTTTGATTATGTAATATAAATTGCACATAATAACAATAATGTGATCTAGCAAGCATATCTTTCCATTTCACCTTTAATAGTAAAAATAAAAAGGCATAGAAAAGCCATAACCATAGCACCGGTTTATGAATGGGCACAAACCACAGCAAATTATGAAAGCTGCCTTGATAGATTCCAAATGCACTCATATACCACAAACATCGAATCACCTGCATCATAAGCCAGCTTTTCCATGTTTTATAAAACATAAACAGGAATAGAATTTCTACCAGCAGCATCAGCCATATAGACCCCTTAAAGAAAACAAAACTTCCCATAGCACTAATCACAAATGCATATAAGATCATTTTATGCCATGGAATCGGCTGAACATTGCAGTAAGATGCCATTGCGAACGAAAGAAGCAGCGTCCCAAAATTGTGCAGGAATGTTATCTCTATATAGCTCTCCATATCATACCCTCCCTGATAAGAGTATACAAAATGAACAGAGGTTAATATGTCGATATTCGTGATATCTTTTTTATTCTCAGTTTACACAATATGACAAATGATTTCATTTCTCATAATGTAGTAAAACTTAAAAAAATCCACCAGAACTACATCTGATGGATCATCTGTATTTTTAATCATTTAACTTATAGCTTAATATAAGCTGATCAAAATTTCATGGAATTTTTCTTCTCCATCATAAAATCATTTTGATGATGTGCTAATCCAATATAAGTGACTTTACTTTCGATTCCAGTATCATATTGTTTCTCTTTTATCTATTCTGCTGCCTGTTTTGTGACTAGAAATCTTGTGTACCTTGTTCCTACGGCATCTTTTTCTCTTCTATATTAAATAACATTAAAGTTAGCATAATTTATTAGATCATCTTTCATTTATATAAGTACAGCGGACTAGTGATTTCTTCTTGTAAAAAAATCATATCATTTCCCAAGAATAATCAATTGGCAATTGAAATTCATATAAAGTCTTCCTTGATACTTTCGGTAGTGTCAAATAATAATTAGTTAAAATAGCCCACTACCCTTTATTTATCAGCT
>URYK01000081.1 GCA_900552125.1 uncultured Solobacterium sp.
ACGAGCTCCAGTGAAGATAGCACGCTGCCAGGTGATCAGGCTCATCTCTGATGAGTCTTTTTTTTCATAGTTTTAATAATGTTAGATAAAGTTAATTTTTTTCTAACAAAATACTAGTAAAATACTATATATTATGATAGAATTCAGTATACGAGTTAGGAGGTAAATATGGAAGAACTTATTCATCATGCATTAGAAGATACTTTACCTATGATTCCAATATTATTTCTAACATATCTTTTAATGGAATTTATAGAGCATAAAAGCAATGAAAAATTTAAAAATAAATTATCATCCGCTAGAGTATTAGGGCCATTGGCCGGTGCTGTTTTAGGACTTATTCCACAGTGTGGCTTTTCAGTGATTGCAAGCGGTCTATATATGAATGGTACAATAACAATAGGAACTCTTTTAGCTGTCTTCATATCTACAAGTGATGAAGCAATACCTATTTTATTATCGCAGCCTAAACAAGCTTCTGTACTGGTTTCAATTTTATTAGTAAAATTAATTATCGCGATCATAGTCGGATATCTAGTTGATTTCTTAGTTAAAAAGCATTATTTATTTGAAATGCATGCATTGCATAACCCACATGAACATTGTATTGAAGAAAAGGAACATTCTTCTATTTTCTACATTGCATTTATAAGAACAGTGAAAATCTTTTTATTTGTGTTTGTTGTTAATTTTAGTATCTCTTTGCTTATTCACTTTGCTGGAGAAGATACACTAAAAGCATTATTTGTGGAGGGATCTTTCTTACAGCCAATCGTTGCGGCTATTGTAGGTTTTATTCCAAATTGCGCAGCAAGTGTAATATTAGCACAGCTATTTACAGATGGAATCATATCTTTTGGGGCATTAACTGCTGGATTAATTACTAGTGCTGGTTTAGGTTTATTGGTATTATTAAAGATGTATGACAATAAAAAAGATATATTAAGAATATGCGCAATTTTATTCATTTCCGCAATCATCAGTGGAGTTATTCTACAGATTGTTTAGTCTATGATCAAAATCGTAGACTTCTTTTTTTTGTATCTAAAGTATAGTATAATAATGCAAAAGGCGGTGATGCAGTGAATTATAGAGATGAATTTCAGAAATTAGTAGATGATAATAAATTAGAAGATGCTAGACTTTTATTAGAAAAATATAAATACCATGCATTAGACGATGCCTTTTATTACAGTAATATGGGATGGTTATGTAATCATATGGAGAATTTTCAAGAAGCTGAACTATTTTTGCGTAAAGGAATATTGTATTTTCCTGATGATGGCTGGCTACATGCGCAACTAGGCTATTCTTTAGATCATCAAAATTTGATAAAGGAGGGCCTTGAATGTCATTTAAAAGCACTGGATTTGGGATATGATGAACCATGGCTGCAGGCAGAGATAGGCTGGTGTCATAAGCAATTAAACGAACATGGAAAGGCAATTCAGTATTTTGAGAATGCATTGCTGGAAGATGATCGTAATGTATGGGTTCTTTCACAGGCTGCAGGTTCATATTTTGAAATGGGTGATCATGAGACTGCTTTAGAGTATTATAAGAAAAGTTATCAGATTCTTCCTGATGATGATGGCTTGCTGGATCTTATCCAAGTATATCGAAACCTGGAAATGTATGAGGATGAAATTCATTGTCTTTTATTATTAAAAGATGAGAATTTAAAGGATTATAAAGAATATGAGCTAGGTCTTGCATATTATTATTTAGGAAGTTATGAGGAAGCATTACCACATCTTCTACATGTACTAGAACAGGGCAGGGATGAAACAAGGATTCATTGTGTCCTTGGTGATGTTTATTTGAATCTACAAGATAAATCTAAGTCGGATCTGCATTTTAATAAAGCCTTGTCTTATTATGAAAAAGCTTTAGAAAGAGAAATGGATCAGTATTGGATATATCAGGAAATGATTTGGATCGTTAATAAGCAAAATAATCATGTTAAGAAATTAGAATATCTGGATCAGTTAACTAAATTAATAGAACCAGATGCATGGACTTATTATCATTATGCAACGAGTTATAGTGAATTAGGCAATTATGAAGAATGTCTAAAAGCTTGTGAAGAATTTTTTAAATTTGATGATGATAATGTAGATATTTTGGACATCTATGCCTGGTCTTTATGTAAATCTAATCAATATAAGAAATCAATTGATATATTGAACCAGCGGATAGAGCGTTATGGCGGTTCTGATTGGGTATTTGGTGAGCTAGGCTGGAACTATGCTTATTTAAAAGATTATAAAAAGTCATTTGACTATTTTGATAAGGCCGCTAAAGAAACTCCAACTTCACTTTATTATGCTATGGCCGGCTGGTGTACTCTATATACGAATCAGCTGGATCTTACAGAAGAATATTTAACTAAAGCACTATCTTTAGACCCAAATGATGGATGGATATACTCTTTATTTGGGGATTTATATGAATTGCGTAAGGAGTATGAGTTAGCTTTAGAATCTTATCATAAAGCTATATTACATGGCTTTAATGAACAATGGGTCTTAGATGCTGTGAATAGATTAGAAAAGGAAATATAAAGGATTGGTGATAAAATGTGTGGAAGGTATTATTTAGATCTGCATAAGGTGAGGGACGAGTCATTTTTATATCAGTTGCTTCAAATGAATGATATAGATGGCATTGCGCAAGAAGAAGTAACTCCAGATTCTACACTTCTAACCATTATTCAGCAGGATTCAAGACTTCATGTAAAATTATTGAAGTGGGGAATTCGTAATACATATGGAAATCAGATTAATGCACGCGTAGAGAGGATAGAGCAAAGACCTTATTATAAATCAATGATTAATCATCGCTGTCTGATTCCCTGTCATGGATTTTATGAATGGAAAGGTAAACAGAAGTATTATATACAATTACCTAATCAATCAATGTTTTATTTAGCTGGAATTTATAACGAACAAAATGAATGTCTGATTCTTACCAAAGATGCATATGATTCTATAAAACCTATTCATCACCGCTCACCTATTGTTGTGGAGGAATCTAGATTACATGAGTTTTTTGAGAAACCAATTTCTGTATTTTGTAAGGAACAGGATTTTACAATTAAGAAGGTAGAGGATAAGCCAGAACATATAATGCAGTTTTCTTTATTTGATGAGGATATATTATGAAACAGGTAAGAGTTATATCTTCAGCTTTTGTCTTATTTCTAATATGGTGGATCTTAGCTGCGATGATGGATAATGATTTTATTATTCCTTATCCACTTGATGTATTTCGTTTAATGCTTTCACAGCTAACAATGCCTTCATTTTATGAGAATCTTATATATACATTGTTTCGTTCCTGGGGAGGCCTATGTGTGGCCTTTATTATCGCAGGGAGCTGTGCGTTCTTAGCTTATCAGTTTAAATTGTTTCATGATGTATTTTATCCTTTGTTACTTTTAATGCGCAGTGTTCCTAATATATCTTTTATTATTGTAATCTTATTATGGTTTGGCAGTGATTCCAGTGCTTCTATCGTAAGTTTTCTAATTATTTTTCCTACGATATATGCTAATATTTATAGCGGATTAAATCATATTGATCAAAATCTGATAAAAGTCATACAGTTATATCCTAAAAAGACGAGTTATAAAATTAGACATGTATACTTACCTTTATTAGGTTCTTCTATTCAAGCATCTTTATCAAATGGGATGTCTTTAACTTTTAAAGTAGGAGTAATGGCAGAAATCTTAGGTCAGGTTCAAATAGGAATCGGCCGACAGATGAATCTTTGTCGATTGAATTCTGATATGACTGGAGTATTTGCTTGGACAGGATGGATAATTCTTATTCTTTTATTTATGGATATTTTACTACATATGTTTTGGAAGAAAAATGAGGATGAAAAAAACCTTCTACATGAATGAACTGTAGAAGGTTTTTAAATTACTGTCTCTTAATAATAGGAGAAACTTTTTTATAGGAGATAAATACAATTGCACTGCATAAAATTCCTTTTAATAGATTAAATGGTGTAGTCGCAAGCAGTACTAGTGTTAAGACTCCATTGATATTAGGATTTAACACCTGTCCTAATGCGATTATGTTTTCCATTGGCATATTCATAAAGAAAGCATAAGCAGGTAAGATTACAAAGTAGTTTAATAGACCACCAATGATTGTCATTGAAATGATGCCTACGATTAATCCGATACAAGCCTGTTTTCTTGTTTTATTTCTTTGATATAGAATTGTGGCTGGTAGTACAAAAGCTAATCCAATTAGGAAATTTGCAATTTCACCAACACCCATTGTGATACTTCCGCCAATAATAAGATTTAAGGCAATCTTTAGAGCTTCAATACAAACGGCTGCCCAAGGACCTAAGGCAAAGCCACCTAAGAGAACGATTACTTCATCAAATCCAAGTTTGTAGAATTCTGGAGCAAAAGGCAATGAAATTTCAAATAGCATGACCAGAAAAGCAAGAGCTCCTAGAATACTGATTTTTGCGAGTGTCTGTACACTCATTCTGCTTTTTGTTGAAACATATGCTGACATTTTATTTTCCTCCTTTTTGTCAGCCTTTTTCCAAAAGAAAAAGGTTTTCAACAAAACCTTTAGGGACATATAGAAAAAAACATAACTTCTTCCATCCAGACTATACTGTCGCCACCGGAATTTCACTCGGTTCCTGCCATTTTGGCTTGCGGGGTTTACCGCCGATTGGGAATTGCACCCGACCCTGAAGTTTTTGTCACCTATATATTAACAATCTTTACCTTAATCGTCAACTCTTTTACTTTCGAAATTAAGCAATACTATGTGATATTATCAAAAAGTGTTTGATAAGGTGGTTTTCTAGCTTATATGGTGTTATAATATGAAACAATCGAAGGGAGTTTTTAAAATGAGATGGCTTCAGAATTTTATGCGAGGTAGATATGGAGTAGATCAGCTTTCATTTGCGATTTTGATTCTATATCTAGTTGTAACGATTCTAGGAACATTTTTTAGAATACCATTTGTCAATACGATTGCGTTACTGCTGATCGTGTGGTGCTGGTTTCGAATCTTGAGTCGTAATACATATAAACGTGCTCAGGAAAATGCAAAATTTATGGGAAAGGTTTATCCGATTCAGAACAAGTATAGAACTAAGAAAAAAGAATTTCAGGATCGTAAGACTCATAAATATTTTACCTGTCCTACTTGTAAACAGCGTTTACGTGTTCCAAGAGGTAGGGGAGAAATTACGATAACTTGTCCAAAATGTAAAACGAAGTTCGATAAAAGAACATAAAAAGAACCACTGCTAGGCAGTGGCTTTCTTTTTAGTTGTTTTCTTCTGCAGCTACGCGTTCACGATAATATTGACGACGTTCATGAGGTTTTAAGCCCTTCTTGCGTAGACGAATACTATCTGGAGTAATTTCAACTAATTCATCATCGTTGATCCATTCTAATGCTTCTTCTAACGTCATTTCTTTTGGAGGGGTTAGTCGCATTGCCTCATCATTTCCACTAGAACGAATTGCTGTTAATTTTTTATTTTTCAATGGATTGACATCCATATCTACATTTCTTGCGGATTCTCCAATGATCATTCCTTCATATACTTCTGTTTGAGGAGAAATAAATAAAGTACCTCTTTCCTGTAGATTCCATAATGCATAAGTCATGGCACTACCTGTTTCAGTAGAAATCATAGCACCATTTGCTCGCTGTGTGATTTCACCTTTATATGGAGTATATCCTTTAATACGTCGTACTAAAGTTCCTTCTCCACGAGTATCATTAATAAATTCACTACGATATCCTAATAAACCACGTGTAGGAGCTTCATAAGTGATACGGCAATAACCATTTTCTTCTACCATATCAACCATAGTACCTTTTCTTAGGTTTAATTTGTTTATGATTGTTCCGCTATATTCTTCAGGGGCAAGAGCGACAACCTCTTCTACAGGTTCTACGACTTTTCCATTTTCGTCTTTATGAAGGATAACTTCTGGTTTACTAACCGCAACTTCATAGCCTTCACGGCGCATCTGTTCTAATAAGACAGAAATATGTAATTCTCCACGTCCGCTTACTTTGAAGCAGTCACCACTTTCTGTAGGTTCTACTTTTAAACCAACGTTGACTTCTAATTCTTTTTCTAAACGTTCTTTTAAATTACGAGATGTGACAAATTTTCCACTCTTACCTGCAAACGGTGATTTGTTTACGATGAAATTCATACTTAAGGTTGGCTCTTCTACATGAATACTTTCTAAAGGCATTACATGGTCTTTTTCACAAAGTGTTTCACCGATTGAAATATCAGAAATACCTGCAACTACTACGATATCTCCACTTCTTGCTTCTTTAACGGAAACACGGCTTAATCCACGATATACGAAGATTTGAGAAGTAGTGTTTGTTCTTTCATTACCAAAGGAATCACATACTACAACACTTTGCTGGGCATTTAATACACCTTGATAAATACGACCGATTCCTAAACGTCCAATATATTCATCATAAGCAAGTGCACTGATTTGCATCTGTAATGGTTCATCATCTAGATCTGGATAAGGATCACAGTGATTTAGGATTGTTTTAAACAATGGTTCAATAGAGTCACTTGGAGTATCTAAGTCATACTGTACAATCCCTTGTTTTGCAATTCCATAAAGAATTGGGAAATCAAGCTGTTCATCCGTTGCATTTAAATCAAGGAATAATTCATATACCTCATCAACAACTTCCTGTGGGCGAGCATCTTTCTTATCAATTTTGTTGATAAGAAGAATAGGACGTAATCCCATTTCTAAAGCTTTGCTTAAAACAAAACGAGTCTGTGGCATAGGGCCTTCACTAGAATCTACCAATAAAATAACAGTATCAACGGTTTTAATGATACGTTCTACTTCACTGGAAAAATCTGCATGGCCTGGAGTATCTACAATATTGATTTTTACACCATCATGAATTACACTACAGTTTTTAGAGTAAATGGTAATACCACGTTCTCTTTCTAAATCATTGCTGTCCATGACACAGTCGACAACTTCTTCATTGCTGCGAAATACATCGCTTTGGCGAAGGAAAGCATCTACAAGGGTAGATTTTCCTGCATCTACGTGGGCAATGACCGCGATATTTATAATCTTTTCTTTTTCATTCATTTTTATTCCACCTTTAAAACCATCTATAATAATAATACGAAATGGTGGGAAATACAAATTATTTCGCAGTTTAACATATGTTTTTTCAAATATTAGAGAAAAGAAAAGAAATTAGCATCAATGAATGCGCATACTTAATCGGAAATGTTTTCATGAAAGAGAAATGTAAGTTAATAATAAAATATTATCATCTTATGAAAATTGTTAAAAATTAATAAATGCAGTATTTTTTTCGTTTATGTAAATAAAAATATGATATAATGAAGCTAAGATGAACAACGTATAATTACTATCCTAGCATAAACATAATAATTAAATATAACATGATAATAATAAAGATAATTAAAGATACTTTTGGTATGAATTTAACATAATTAAATAAGGTAGTGAATAGACTGGTTGTTTGTGTATGGATAATAATGAAATAGGCGAAGTCTAAAGACCTCGCCCCTTCCCGAACCGTACGGGCACCT
>URYK01000082.1 GCA_900552125.1 uncultured Solobacterium sp.
ATTATGTCCTTTTAGGACGAGTACATACCACGTCTTTTAGGCGTGGTTATGATTATAATAAAATTGTATAAGGATTTTCTTAGATCTATGATAAACTCTAAATTATTGAAGTTTCTATTTACCTAGTCCTTTAGCTCTTTCTATAGTTTTAATAAATGGCATTTTAAGCTTACCATTTTCTATTCCTATGAACGCAATATTTATTTTCATCTTCTATGGTAAAATATATAACGCGTTCAAATTCGTGATGAATATATTATATATGATTCCCAAATATTAGTTAGTTAATTAGTAAAATTAGTTATTATTATGTTTTTTTTGTCTCGATAAACTATATGGCTATTTGATATATAATAAAAATAAAAAGAGGATGTGAAAATTATTTTTTCGAACAATTTTTCTTATCCTCTTTTAATATACTAATTTAAATTATTCTAAAACTCTAGAAATATTATGAGTTAATTTGTTTTTTTACGATAAGTAGAAATAATTTCATGTATTTTAGAAGCATTAACTGCAATATCCTCAGATGACCCTTTAGTTAATAATCCTCCGAAGCCACAAATATCTACACCATTTTCTAACCAATTTATTAGATTATCAAGATTAATACCTCCACTTGCTAAAATTGGCATATCAGGAATTGGTGTTTTAAATATTTTAACTAGTTTTGGTCCATAAAAATCAGAAATAGGAAATGCTTTTATGAATGATGCACCCATGCTTAATGCATCTACACATTCTGTTATTGAAGTACATCCTGGTGCATAAGGTATTTGATAACGATTACATACTTTAGATACGTCTTCATTGTAATTTGGGGCAATAATAAATTGAGCTCCATGGAGAATTGCGTGTCTTGCAGTTTCAGCATCCAATACAGTTCCTGCACCAACACATAAGCTATCTTTGTACTTTTGAGTAAGACCTTGTATGATTTCTCCTGCATTATTTAATGTGTAGCTCATTTCCATAACAGGGATTCCTCCTTTAATACAGCCATCAGCTATTTCACATGCTCTTTCTAAAGTTTCTGCACGAACTATTGCAAGAGCGCCTGCATCATACATACGTTTAGTGATATAAATTTTTTTCATTTCCATAAGTAATCCTCCTTATTAACTATAACTTAATCTTACGAGCATTTTTAATCGCTTTCAATTGGTTGAACAGACAAAAAATAAATGAAAAAATGACCTTTTAGACAAACATGATAATTTAAAAAATAAATTATAAATAAAAGACTGAGATTTTTAATTATTCTATAACATTAGTTATTAAATGATTAATAATAAATATTAATGACTTCTGCTTTATATTAAAAAAATAAAGCAGAAGAATTATCTAATTAATTATAGTATGACTGGTTTACTACTAATAAGTAATATTTGTATAGTTGACCAAAAAGAGTTAATGTTTTTTAGTTGTCTTGAACATATGAAAGTGAAAGCGATTTCAATATAATGTAGGCATAAGGAGGAATTAAAAATGAGTATTGAATTAACAAGAGTGGATTTTCGTTTAATTCACGGACAGGTGATTACAAGATGGCTTACACAGTGTCAAATAAATGAAATAGTTACAATTGACACAGCATTAAGCCAAGATATGTTTATGCAAGAGGTATTTAAAATGGCAGCTCCGAAAGGTGTTAAGATAACAATAATTGATATAGAAAAAGCCATTAAACTTCAGCAAGAAGGTGCCTTTGAAAAAAATCGTGTAATGATTTTATTTAAAGGAGTGTCAGAATTAAGTAAGGCAATCAAAGCAGGATTGAAATTGGAAAAAGTTCAGATTGGTGGATTAGGGGGAGGTCCAGGAAGAAAAGCGGTAAATAATGCAATCACACTAGATCGGGCAGATGCAGATGCATTACTCGAATTGGAAAAAATGGGGACAGAAATTTATTTTCAAACTACTCCTGATTATCCGTCAGAATCACTTCAAAAAGCAGTTGCTAAATTATAATAGGAGGATAGAAAAATGGTAATTCAAGCGGCATTAGTTGGTTTACTATATTGGCTCTCAATGGGACGTGCTAGTTATTTCTTCTCATTTGCATTTAGAAAGCCAGTTGTACTAGGGGTCTTTATAGGTCTTGTTTACGGTGATGTAAAAACAGGCTTGTTATATGGAGCAACTATTCAGTTGATGTATATGGGTGGTATAGAAGCAGGTGGAAATATTCCAAGTGATCAGGGATTAGCGACTTGTATCGCAATTCCAGCGGCTATGGCAAATAATTTAGATCCAGCTGCTGCGGTTGCTTTGGCAGTTCCATTCGGAGTTCTAGGCGTATTGATTAATAATGTAAGACGTACAATCAATTCGTTTTATAATACAAAAGCAGATAAATTTATTGATAATAGAGAATATGATAAGTTATCTATCTTCTCATTTGTATTACCTTGGTTAACAAACGGAGTTTTATATTTTACTCCAGTATTTATTGCTACGTTATTTGGTTCAGATGTTGTACAGGCATTCATTAATGTTATCCCTGAGTGGGCAATGAATGGATTAACAAATGCAGGAAATATGCTTCCTGGATTAGGTTTTGCAATGACTTTAGTAGTTATGGGTAAAAAGAAATATTTACCATTCTTCGTATTAGGATTCTTCCTATATTCTGTAATGGGATTCTCAATGTTGACGGGGGCTGTTATTGCATTATGTCTTGCATTAATCGTGTCTCTATTTAAACAAAATGATGAGGAGGAAATGGCATGAGTAATGAAGTAAATAATACAGTAATAGATGAAAAGAAAACAATGATAACAAAAAAAGATTTACTTAAAGCATGGTGGAAATGGACTTTGGCTGTTGAAGTTCCTGTAAGTTTTGACAGAATGCAGGCGCTGGCTTTTGGATATTCAATGAATAGTGTTCTTCGTAAATTATATAAAGACGATCCAGATGAGTTGCAGGAAGCTATGAGAAGACATACTTCAATGTTCAATACAAACTGTGATTGGGGAAGTATTATCCATGGAATAACCATTTCCTTAGAGGAACAACGTGCATTGGGACATGATGATGTTAGTCCTGAAGTCATTCAATCATTAAAACTAGGTTTAATGGGACCATTGGCAGGAATTGGAGATAGTGTAGACCAGGGAATTGTAGCAACTATTCCACTAGCTATTTTTGTTCCAATGGCATTAGAAGGATCAGTAATAGCTGCATTTATTCCAGGATTAATTTACATGGCATGGAGTTTTGGATGGTCTTGGTTCCTGTTTAATAAAGGATATACACTTGGTAAAAACTCTGTATTAGAAATCTTACATTCTGGAGCTATAAAAAAAGTTATTGATATCGCTAGTATCGTAGGTCTATTCATGATTGGTTGTTTATCTGCTTCATATATAAAAGTTCAAACGATAATTGAATTTACAAGTGATGCGTCTACAGTAAAATTGCAGGAAATCATTGATGGAATTTTGCCAAATATGCTTCCGTTTATAGTTGTTATGGGTATGTATTTGTATATCACAAAAAGAGGCCCTAAATATATCCGTTTAATGATATATACAATGGTTATTGCGATTGTACTAACGTTCTTCCATATTATTTAATAAACAAAACAAATCCATGGAAGAATATGGATTTGTTTTGTGCTTTAGAAAAAGAAAGGTGATAAGATAATGAAAGTATTAATTACTCCACGAGGTTTTGCAAATTATGGATTGGACCAGGTTGAAAGAATGAGAGAAAAGGGTCTAAAAGTCCACTATAATGATACAGGAAAAGCTTACACACATGAAGAATTTAAAGAACTAGCAAAAGATGCAGATGCTATTATTGTTGGTGTAGATAAAATGGATAGGGAAATGATGCAAGGATGCTCCAATTTGAAAGTTATATGTAAATTTGGGGTTGGGACTGATAATATTGATTTGGATTATGCGAAAGAAAGAGAAATCTTTGTAGGAAGATGTATTGGTACAAATTCACGTTCGGTAGCAGAACATGTAATTGCTTTAATGTTTGCAGAAGCAAAACATATTTATGAATCAGTATATGATGTTAAAAATCATGGTTGGAATAAGCCTACGGGTATTGAAATATTTGGTAAAAAACTAGGAATTGTTGGATTTGGAATGATTGGGAAATACTTAGCGGAATATGCTCATGGTCTTGGGATGGCAGTTGTAGTTTATGATACATTTCCTATTGAAGAGGAAGTGGCAAAAAAATATCACGTAAATGTTGTCACATTTGATGAAATATTAACAACTTGTGATTATATTTCTTTACATGTTCCATTACTAGATTCTACTAAAAATATGATTTCTACAAAAGAATTTAATAAAATGAAAAAAAATGCCTGTCTTTTAAATGCTGCAAGGGGAGGTATTGTTGATGAAGAAGCATTATATTATGCATTAAAAGAAAATAAAATTAGAAGTGCTTGTTTTGATGTTTATAGTTGTGAACCACCAAAACAAGAGGATAAACTTATTAAATTAAATAATTTTATATTGACTCCACATACTGCTGCAAGAAGTCAGGAAAGTGAAACTCGAACATGTAAAATGTCAACTGATATTATATTAGAACAACTGTTAAAATAAAGGGTGTAATAAGATGGAATGTATAAATAAATTCTTAGAAATTGTTGAAAACGAATTAGGAAGATATATAAAAGAAATAGATAAAGAGAGCATTCAAAAGGCAGCACAATTAATTTTAGAATGTGAAAAAAATGGAAATAGGGTTCATGTGACTGGAATAGGGAAACCAGGCCATGTAGCAGGATATATAGCTTCTTTACTTTCTTCAACAGGAACAAGCGCATACGAACTTCACGGAACAGAGGCCGTTCATGGATCTTGTGGTCAAGTAAAACCAGGTGATGTGGTAATTGCAATTTCTAATAGTGGAGAAACTATAGAATTACAAGCAACCGTAGATGCATTGTTGAATAATGATGCTCGTATTATTTGTTGCAGTGGTAATGAAGAATCTACTCTTGCGAAACATGCAGAAGTATGTTTAAAGGCTCACGTGGATCAAGAAGGTGATACATTGAATAAACCTCCAAGAGCGTCTATATTAGCTGAAATGTTGATATTACAATGTCTTAGTATTGTATTGCAAGATGCTAAAAATCTAGATGTTAACCAATATGTAAAATGGCATCCAGGTGGAAGTTTAGGCAAAGGTATTAAAGAGATGCTGGAAAATTAGGAGGAAATATGGAAAAGTTTAATGTTGTAATAGGAACTCATGGAAGATTTGGAGAAGAATTGGTAAATTCTGCAAGAATGATTGCAGGAACATTAGAAAATGTGGAATGTTGCTCTTTGCTACCTGAATATTCTTTTGAAGATTATATGAAAATGGTGGATGAAAAGTTGAGTCAAAAAGAAGGATTTACAATTGTACTTGTTGATTTGTTCGGGGGAACTCCATGTAATGTATTTACAGTAATGAGTAAAAAATATAAGTTTCCAGTCATTACTGGATTAAATTTACCTATGTTTATTGACTTGTATCTAAAATTAAGTAATATGGAAGAAAGCGAATTAGATTTAGAACAATTAATTTCGGATACGATTGAAACATTAAAAAACAGTTCTATTTACACCAATGCTCAATTGCAGTCCTAAGATAGTATAGACAAATCCTGATATATAAAATATAATTCCTCGTGAAAACGCTACAGATAAAGGAAACACAATGATTTCCTGATTCTTAACACATTATTTTAATTATTTTAGGAAGATATCAGGCTTTGTGAGATCGAATCTTGTTTTCAAGAAGGAGTGATCAAATGCTGATAGGAGAAGTTTTTGAGGAATTTATAAATGTCGTTCAAGAAAATAATCGTTATGTCATTGGATTGATAAATGATAAAATGATAGTCACACTTTGTAGTGATAAAGAAGAAATAGGAAAGTTAGTCGATGTCAATGAACCAGATATTTATAATGTTTTCTTTGAGCTGCATATAAAAGAACAAAACTATGGATATTTGTGGGTTAGAGGAAAAGATGAAAACTTATCAATGATAAGTAAATTATTATATGAATCTTTAACTGTTCGTTTAATGTATGAGATCAATCAAAATACATTGAATCAAAAAGTTACAAAAGATGATGAACTAGTAAAATGTCTTTTGAATACAGATGCATTCGATATGAACCATATCCTAATTCTTCTTGAAGAGTTAGGTATTGACGCTAATAAGCCTAGAGTAGCAATTTATGTGATAAGTGAAGATGGCTTTAATATAAAAGACATTATGCGTTTAAAGATGAATCCAGAAAGTAAAGAAGATATATATTCGTTATTTAATAGTAAATGCCTTTTGATATTTAAAGAGTTGCCGGAAGAATGCAAAGATATAAAAAAATTTAAACCGTATGTAAGGAAATATATTCGGAGATTAAAAAAATGGGGATTAGGGGAATGTGATTATTTTATAGGGTCAATTCAGAATAGACTTAGGCAATACATTATCAGCTATCAAAATTGCATGTGGCTAAAAAGTAATGTGAATTATGAAAAGGATATTCCAGTATTCTTTGTTGACTATTTATATGATTATTTTTTATCAAGAATTCAGGTAGAAGATATTCATGGTATATTTGATTATTATCAGGAATATGGGAAATTTGATATTGAGGAGATGTTAGAAATCAGTGATAAGCTGTTTGTGAATGATTTCAATCTTACAAAAGCTGCAGAAGATTTATTCCTGCATAAAAATACGTTGATATATAAATTGAAAAAATATGAAGAGATTTTTCAAATAGATATTCGCGGAAGTTTTCAAGGAAAAATATTCTTTATGTTGATATCTTATGCAATGAAAGATTATCAACAACGTGTTCAAGTAGGTGATAAAGGATGAGTATAAAAATCAAACTAGTAAGAGTTGATAAACGATTATTACATGCAACAGTAGCTTTGAATTGGAATTATTTCATTGATATTGATACGATTATACTAGTAGATCCATATTATGAAAAAGATCCATTTATAGCAGATGTTATGCAGCTTTGCCTACCTAAAACATTAAAACTCAAAATATATTCAGTACAACAATTTCTTGAATTTATAAATGGTAATTATAATGTAAAGGCAATCGTAATATTTCCTAATTTAGCCATAGCTTATGAAGCGGTAAAAGCAGGTTTTTACACGAAGGAAATTCAAATACCATATCCAGCGAGTCGAATTATGATGAGATCATTGTCGGATTATTTCAGTGATGAAGATATAGAAAGAATTCGGTATATTCAAAGTAAAGGAATAAAATTGTTTTTCCAAACATCTCCATTTGATAATAAGAATTATTCAATATTTACTAAATAATAGAAAAAGAAAAGAGGATAAAATATGTTTGAAGGAATTATTACACCAATTGTTACACCGTTTCATCGTGACGAAGAACAAAGTATAAACTATGATGCAACAAAAAAGTTGATTGATCATTTAATTTTTCATGGTGTAAATGGAATTTTTATTTTAGGTAGTAATGGAGAATTTCATGTAATTGATGAGG
>URYK01000083.1 GCA_900552125.1 uncultured Solobacterium sp.
AGAATAAAACAGTGTGAAATCGTATAATAAGTTAAGGTGAGCATTTTGCGATAAATTCTTTATTTTCAAGGCTTTTGGAGGATTTTATTAAAACCCTGTGGGGGTTAATAACCACTTATAAAATTGTGGTTTTCAAATTCAAATTTTGGGGAGAAAGCATGAAATAGGGCTTATTATATTCATAAATGTATATATTATGTAATTTTAAATTTTATATTTAATTTTAGATTATCCGCATAAACACTACACTTTTAAACATTTTGAGGTATAGGAAATACTCATTTTACCACAGATTTACCACGATTGAATGAGCCTTGATATGATGATAAAACGACTAAGGGAGATAGCACAAATAACTGTGCATCTCCCTATATTTTCTTTGTTTATTCCGTTGATTACTTCATTTGATTTCAAACTTTAACGCCTTTTTATATCTCGTTTTTTAAGTCCAATCATAATAGAACACCTACCTTTTTATAACTTCTTCTGTTATCATATTTTCAAATTCCACATCAGAATAATCCAATCTTTGGATTGACATTGTAAATCTGAGCGTATCTTCTGATACCGGGAATTAGTTGATTTTCTTTTGCATGTTTTACAAATATATCTATTCTAAGCAATTCTGCAATTTCTAGATATTTTGGAGTGTTCATTTTATCCCTTTCTCTTTGAAATTTTCTATATCATTCAGAAATTGAAACCACCTACTCAATACATTATATTTTTCAATGTTGAGAGAATAGTATATCTCTAAACCCACTTTTTTAGATGTTATCAAATTTCCCTCTGCTAATACTTTTAAGTGATGTGAAATAGTAGCTCCAGTGAGTTCAAAATGTTTGGCTATATCTCCGGCACATAAGCATTTACTTTTTAAAAGGTAAATAATTTTTCTTCTAGTTTCGCAAGAGAGAGCCTTAAAACTAGAAGTTAGTTCTTTCTCATTCATTTCATAAAATTCTCCCAGTATTCTAGCACTAAGTCATTAAATTTATTTTTTTATTACACATTTGTCAAAAAATATTTTTTCTAATACATCAAAGTTTTGTGGGTTGTTACACTCAAAAATGCTATGTCTGTTATCTATAAAAATAATTTTATCACAGAAATTTGATACTAAATCTAAATTATGAACAGAAAATAAAATCATTTTTCCAGTATCTTTTAAATCAAATAATATTTTTTTGATAACGGAAGTACTTTCTGGGTCAATCGCATTAAACGGTTCGTCCAAAATAATGTTTTGAGCATTTGACATGAAAGCTCCTGCAAGATATATTTTTTGTTTCATTCCAAGAGAATAACTGGAAATAGTTTGTTCTAATGAATTTTCCAACTTCAATTTTGGTATATAGATAGCAAGCAGTTCATCAAACTTTTCTTTTTGATTATAAAGTTCACTAACAAATTGTAAATATTCTTTTCCAGTCAAATTTAAAAACATATCCTTTGTATCTGGAACAAAAGCATAGTGATATTTTGCTGTAAAATCGGTAGAAGGAATATCATCTATTTTTACACTTCCTTTATCCAATGTGCTAGGTTGGATAATCGAATTTAAAAAAGTCGATTTTCCAATACCATTTACCCCTACTAAAGCATATATACAGGAATTAGTTAAAGTAATGCTCTCATTTTCAAAAATTTTATTTATACCATAAGACTTACTTAAATTATTTATTTCTATCATCTGAAAGACCTCTTTTCATATACATAACCACACCTATCAATAATAAAATCAAGATATTCATCATTGATAATCCAATAGAAAATTTAACAAAGGAAAATTTTTCCCAAAAATACATTTCTAAAATTGTTAAAGCCACAATCATGACTAAAACAAATATCTTGCTCATATTCCCATATAATAATGTATTAGGTGTGATTTCAGTTCTGGGCATTTTATAGTCAAAGTACACTCCCATAAAAGAGCAAAGTATATTCGTAAATGTACCATACAGCAATAAAGATATATCAAAAAATAGCCCATTTTTACCAATACTGCAAACAATCCATGCACAAATGATGACAATTTCATTCAAAACAGAGCTTATCAATACCTTAGAAAAGAATATCCTACTGTTTTTGACTGGAAATAGGTTATAATATGAGATATTTTTATCACTGGTATATGATGTGCTGGAAATTGTATTCATAGCACAGCATAATACCATTACAAGAATTTTTAGTACACTTTGAATTTCTATATAACTTCCAGATATTCTTTTTGAAAAAAGATTTACCAAAAGATACACAGTTATCACACTTTTTAAATTAGAGTAAAAAAGTAATTCCTTATTTCTTGAAACTCGACACCATTCATTCAAAATATATGGATTTTTGTTAAAATACTTAGATATATTTGCATGAAATCTAGGTTTGGTAAAACAATTTAAATAATGGTAACACCTAAGAAAATATGATGCACTTATTTTGATAGTATATATATAACTCAGAAATATAATCATTATAAAAATAAGAACACTTATCAAATAATTATTTTCAAAAAGATGGTATATTCCATTTATCATCAGCGGTTTTTCAAATGCAAATATAAGTAAACGTACAATCCCCCACATTATAAAAAGAAAACCACCATATTGAAAAGTAAGTAAAATATATCCGCAATATTTTTCACTAACTGTCGATATAACAATAGAAATTGAAAAGATAAATAAATCAATTATTATCAATATCAAAGCACATAATATGGTAGTTAAAATTAACGGTAAAATATTCCACTTAAAAAAATATATACTTGATAAAAAACAGCAGATAAATGACAATATTTGTATTTTAAATAATCGAATTATAACCATATAAATAATATTTGTAGGATTAACAGGAAAATATAGTAACTTTTCTATCTGTGAATTTACACATAGTTGTTCTGGAATTCGATACAAAGCTACAAGAACAGATATGCAAATCAAACTACAAACAGCCAATACTAAAGCATTTTGTATTGGCTGTCCTAGATAATCCACATTAAAATACCAAAACAAAACACCTAGATACAGTCCAATTAAAGTTAATGTACATTTGACAAAATATGATTTTTTTCTTCCAAATAGAATGATGTTAAGTGTTTTTTTCATTGGTCTTATCCTTTACTATATCAAAGTAATATAATATATGGTACTTCCAATGAGAAGTAATCCCATGATAATACTATTTAATGATGATAACTTTTTTTGCTTGATAAAAGTAAAATTCAGTACCAAAGAAATAACAGGAACAAGCCATATTCCCAAAATACTAGGGATAGGATAATAGGTATCTCCATTATGCAAAATATTTATCTTCTCCGGTAAGAAAAATAACATAATTGCGGAAACCAAAAACATAAGAATAACAATAATAAAATTGATTTTAGCATACTTTTCATTATTCTCAGTAAAATTTTCTCCTAAGACATCTTTTAATATTTTTTTAATCATAGTTCACTCTCCTAATTTGTTTTTTTTTGTTTGATAAAAGAATAAATTGTAGGAATTCCAACCCAAATAACAAGCCCAATGAACAAAACCAACTCTGATTGCTCTGTTATAAAATATAAAATCAACATAATGAAAACTAATGGAAATGTAATATATCCTAATAATCTATTCGCAATTTTCCATGTCTTTTCATCTGTCGTTGTCCAAGGTAATCGTAATCCCATATACTTATTTAAAGGAAGTTTTGTTGAAACATTTCCAGTAAAAAGCATAATGGTAACCACAAAAATAAATGATGTTGGAATGTTGACGATGAAATCATTATCTATTAGCGGAACAAAATATAGTGCAACTGCCAATATTACCGTCAATCTATTCATACGACGCATTGTTTTCACTTTTGGATTATCTTTAGATAAATTTGTAATAACTGCCATTCTCGTTTGCGCAACACCCATTAAACTAATCAAACCTGCTCCTATAAGGAAATTAACATTGCTTAAATTTTTGAAAAAGGCGATCAGAAGTGCTGTGATAGATAACCCAAATATACATATATCTAAAATAAAAATTGATTTCTTCATTTCTAAATCACTCCTTTTTTCCAAAAATAGACATAAATCCAGACAATGCTTGTTGAAGTACTGTTACATTGATTGAATAAATGACAAAGTTTCCTTGCTTTTCTGAACTAACTAACTCTGCTTCTCGTAAGATATTCAGATGTTTTGTTAAAGCAGGTTTCGATATGTCAAAATGTTCCGCTATTTCTCCAGCACTTAAATCTTTCTCATTCAATAGTTTCAAAATTTCTCGTCTAGTTGGGTCACTAATAGCTTTAAAAACACTTCCCACACTCACACCCCTTTCATTTAATCAAAAAGTTAATTAACCTTACGGTTAAATACTAAGCTAAGAAATGCTTCTTGTCAATAATTTTTAAAAATTATTTTCATAAAAAGACTTGCATACTACTATGCTCATGCGTCCATAGATACCGCAAAATCAGAGGTTCAGCGTCTAATCGCATAGAAGTATTTACCACGATTTTAACCACGCTTGATAGCGAAAATATAAGAAGATAGACCTAGATATGTGAGGTTTACCACAAAAGCAAAATGCCCGTAGAGCCGATAAAATAAGGCTTTGCGGACATTTAAGAAGATATAAAAAGATAGTCAAAAAGACATATATAATTTTAATTAAATAAACGATACTGTCTCTGTTAATGCTTTTCTGCTGTTATGATTAGGGAGAGGAGTAGTTGTTTTGTCAGCAACACCAAGATCAAGAAGCATTAATATTTCCTCATCTTCTGGTAAATTAAAAGCTTTTGCCAGTTCATCAGGATTAAAGAAGTTAATCCAGCAGCTGTCAACACCTTCATTGTATGCAGCTAACATAAGATGGGTTGCAACGATAGTTGCGTCTTCTATTCCAGAGTTTCTTTTATCTCCTAGGTAAGTGAACACATTATTTTTATTATAAGCAACAATTAGGACTGTAGGTGCGTTATATCGGCAAGGCGTTAATTTATCAATAGTCTCTAATGCACTTTCAGATTGTACAACATATATATGCTGTTCCTGAAGATTCTTTGCTGTAGGCGCTACTCTTCCAGCTTCCAAGATAGCATCTAATTTATCTTTTCCTATTTGTTCGCTGCTAAATTTTTTACATGAATATCTGTTTTTAATTACATCTGAAAATTCCATAAATAACCCTTCCTTTCAGTGAATTTTATCTACGCTAATTATATCACTTATACAATAAAATCCCGCACTGTAATTATATTAAGTAATCATCATCTATCATTTGTTTATATTCTGAAAAGTCACCATCATTAAAATTATATCTGTATCTCACATCTTCATCGTCTACCACGCATCGAAGTATCATTGTATCATCTTCTATGTACAGATAATTTTCCGGATTCAAATAATTCTGTTTTAAAATTGCCTCAGATAAACGATATGCAATTACTGTTGAAACTTCAAAAATCTCTGAATTGGCTCCTTCTATTTCTGCTTATCATTCTTAATACTGTTTTATTTATCATGTCTTATTATCCTCCTTAAATCTTTTTCATCCAGTTATTCAGCCATTCTTCTGCGTTATTAATGTGCATGCCAACAATAATCACATATCCATATTTTTTTGCCATATCATGAAGATACTGTACACAATATTTATACAACTCCTGACTCATGCTTTTGTATGTGGTGTATCTGCTCTGCAAAAGCCTGAAATGTTCTATTAGAATAACATTATATTTATTATGCCCTTTGTCATCTGATAAAAGTTCAACATCTCTATCATCTATAGCTTTAAAATGTATATTATCAAATTGTAACTTAAATAATTTTAGAGCCTCATCACATATTTCATCAAAACTTCTTTCATCATTTTCTTTATCAGATGAAAAAACCTGTTCATACATATGTGTTTCTATTCTTTGTAATATATTGTTATGCACATCCTTACCAACCTGCCTATGAAAAATACTTATAATACCGTTAAAGCCTCTGACATAAATAATCTTTTAGCTAAGTCAGAAAAGAAAGAAAATGAACTTGTCATTCCTACTTTTCTGCAGTCAAGAATGAAAAAATAGGGGGGTTCCCCTATTTTTCCATTCTCTAACCTGCTTTAATTTTCAACATTTCCCAGCTCTGCCCGAAACATCAGTCTTCTCGTTCCCCTGATATTCTCAAACTGGATTTCATATGTCTGTGTAACCTTATCTACCTTAACAATCTCGCCAGTTCCAAATACCTTATGTCTGACTTTATCTCCAACCTCGAATACAACCTTTGGCAGCATCTGCTCAGTCACACCTCTGATTAATACTCTGCTGTTGTTGATACAGTCAAGAAGATTAGTATCAATGTCACTTAAAAATGCTGATGGTCTTGCAGCGAAACGGCCATCTTTCTTTCTATAAGTGCTGAGGTAAAGCATATTCTTCGCCCTTGTCATCGCAACATACAATAATCTTCTTTCCTCTTCATATTCGTCTTCATTACGAAGCCTGCTGCTTGGAAACTGTCCTTCAACGAGTCCTGGTACAAATACTGTATCAAACTCAAGCCCTTTTGCTGTATGAATTGTCATTACTTTTACAACATTATACTCTCCGTCCTCATCTTGCGCTGAAAATAATGCAAAATGGCTTAACAGATCAGCCAGCTCAACCTTCTCCTGATTATCTTCCTCCAATGCCGTAATAGTCCTGATAAGCTCTGACACATTGTCAAGTCTGGTCTGGTCGATATCCTGCTCCAATGCCTGACGATATCCCATATCAAGACATTTGTTTACTATATCAGTACAGGTATAAGCAACATATGTATCATGCAATTCACTGATTGCATTGTAATATTCTATAACATTTTTCTGTGTTATATCGCCATCTTCAATCTGCTTTCCAAGTGCCTTGAAAAGACTGCAGTTGTTCTGTGCCGCTGCATTTTTAAGCTTCTCAACAGACTTCTTACCAAAGCCCCTTCTCGGTCTGGATATAGTATACATCAAATCCATGTCCGTAAGACTGTACACCATTCTCATGTATGAAAGCACCGTTCTTATCTCTTCGCTTTCATAGAATTTTGCACCGCTTAGTATCTTGTAAGGAACTTTTCTTTTTATAAATGCTTCCTCTAACGACCTTGTCTGTGAAGCAGCCCGCACCAATATAGTATGGTCGCTGTACTTCATATTCTTAGCGACATTATCAAGAATAGTATCAGCTATCCACAAAGACTCTTTCT
>URYK01000084.1 GCA_900552125.1 uncultured Solobacterium sp.
CTGTATAAACGTATGGAAGTCCAGGGCAGATTCCGCTGGCCCAGAAATCAGTTGGAAGTAAAACAATTGACCTGGCAGCAATTCGACTGGCTCATGTCCGGGCTTGAAATCGAACAACCCAAGGCATTCAAACCTACGGAATGATCGCGTAAACGGAGGGGCTTCTCACCCTGTATCATGTCTGAAATCCCTTGTAAATGCTGGGTTTTCTGCTTCTTTTTCATTGCTTTTTATGGTATAATAAGAGCAGTGAAAAAGGAGCAGAAAACATATGGCTGGCAATTCAAAAGATTCAAAAATCCTTGCGTACAAGGACATGATCAACCAACTGAATAAGACGATTTCCACACAGACAGAACTGATCCAGTCTTTACAAAAAACATTGGAAGCAGACCGGCTGGAAAAAGAAAACCTTCGTCAGCAGATTGAATATCTCACGAAGAAACTTTTTGGTACTTCCAGTGAAAAACGGAAAGATATCGATGGCCAGTTGAATCTTTTTGATGAAGCCGGGCAGGAAGCAGATCCGACATGGGAACAGGAACTTCCTGATGACATCACTGTTCCGGAACATAAGAGAAAAGCAAGACGGACACATGCTGATCTCTTTAAAAATGTTCCTTCCTGCGACGAGATCATTTCTCTTCCGGAGGAGGAGCGAAACTGTCCAACCTGCGGAACGCAGATGGAATGTATTGGGAAAGAATTCGTCCGCCATGAATTTCGTTTTACCCCGGCCAAGGGAAAAGTAGTAAATATCTATCGTGAAACCTATAAATGCCCGGAGTGTGCCATATCAGAGGAACATCCGGATGATCAGACATTTGTCAAAGCCCCTGTTCAGGAAGCATTGATCCCGGAAAGTTATGCATCGGAATCCGTTGTCGGATGGGCAATGCACCAGAAGTACCAGAATGGTCTGCCGTTAAACAGGCAGGAAGAGGACTGGAAGCAACTGGGTGTCCCATTAAGCCGGGCTACGCTTGCTAACTGGATCATTTACTGTGCCGAGAATTATCTCCGTCATGTTTATGATTATTTTCACCGTCAGTTACGGATGCGTAAATATCTGATGGCAGATGAAACCCGGGTTCAGGTACTGAATGAGCCGGAGCGCAATCCTGAAACAGATTCCTGGATGTGGCTCTTCCGCAGTGGAGAAGATGGGCTTGCGCCGATCCTGCTCTATCATTACACAGAGACAAGGGCAAAGTTCCATGCAGCATCTTTCCTACAGGGGTTCAGCGGATATCTGGAGACGGATGGATACCAGGGTTATAATAATCTGCCGGACATCAAACGCTGCTCTTGCTGGGCACATGTGAGACGTTATTTCACAGATGCCATACCGAAAGGGAAAGAGTATGATTACAGCCTTCCGGCAGTGCAGGGAGTACAGTTCTGTTCCAAGCTGTTTGATTGTGAGCGGTACTCAAAAGCAAAAAATCACACTGCGGAGCAGAGAAAACAATTTCGTCTTGAAAAGGAGAAGCCGATACTGGAGGCATTCTGGAATTGGCTGGATCAACAGCGCCCAAACAAGGGAACCCGTTTGGCGAAAGCGGTGAACTTCCATGGCTAATAATAAGTCTCTATTTTTCAATAACTATTGCAAAATTATATCTTGTTTAAGAAAATATTTTAATTTTAAAGATAAAAAATTCTTCATCCTGCAATGCTTTATATTCTATATTGTAATTATTCAGAATATTACTTACAATATATAAACCTAATCCATTACTATTTTCCTTATTTAAATCAAATTTAACATCAAATATTTTATCCATATTCGAAATTTTATTGTTACCGTATGTATTCTCTATATATAACCAATCATTAACTATCCCAATATTAATTACCCCATTTACATCAGTATATTTTACCGCATTACTAATCAAATTAGATAGAATAATCTTTAAAGCTGTTTTTCCTATATAAACATTCTCATCTAATATATAATTATTGACAGTTATTTTCTTTTGATTTGCTAATATTTCATACTTTTTTAATATGTCTTCTAATGTATCATTTATTTTCAAATATTCTTCATCATTATTCAAATTTTCTATAGAATGAACTGATAATATTTGAGAAATATTTTTTGTTAAACTATCAACGATTTCAATACATTCATTAATATAAATATCTCTTTCTTTATATTTTCCAATATTGTATTTCATGTTTTCCAGTATTATTTTAAGACTAGCAAGAGGAGTTTTAAGTTCATGGGATGCGCCTTTAAAAAAGTCATATTTTAACTTTTCTAATTTTAAAATTTCTTTATTTTTAAATTCCAAATCGTCAATTGTTCTTAATAAAGTAGAATACAAATCATTAATTTGTTGTTTTAATTCTCCAACTTCATCATTAGAGCTAACTTTTAAACGCGTTTTTTTATCCAGTTTCATCATTTTATCAGTAACAATTTTTATTTCTTGTAAATTATTTTTTATTGATTTTGCATAAATTAAAGAAATAATAGCAGAAAATAAAATTGATATTAATAAAGAATATGGTAAAAATTTAAGGCTTAAATCTTTCGCATCTTTTTGCATATCAGCTGTAGAAACAAATTGTAGATTTATTTTTTTACCATCATTAAGCTTGATTTCTCTTTCTTCAATTATCAGAGAATTACTATCACTTTCTAAATTAACATTTATATTATCTTTGATTTGTATTTCATTCTTATTATTTTTTTCTTTTATAAATGCTTTTATTTCACTACTCTTAGAATAAAGTTCCAAAGTTTGTTCTATATATTTTATTTCTTTTCCATTCATATTACTAGAAATTTCATTTGCAATATTATAAATCTTTTCTTTTCTCGTCTCCAAATATGTTTTAGGAAAGATAAAAAAAACTAATGAATGAACTAATATAATTATTATTCCAAGAACAGAAAATATTTGTATGAACATTTTTGGAAATATCTTTAATTTTTTCATTTTCTCTCCAATTTATATCCTACATTTCTTATAGTAGTTATACAGTCTAATTGTAATTTTTTTCTAAGTTCTTTTATATATACATCTATTACTCGATCATAAGGAATTTCTTCGCTATCTTTCCATACATAATCAATAATTTGCATTCTTGTTAACACTTGTCCATTATTATCCAATAAACATTTTAATACTTCTAGTTCTTTTGCATTTACATCTATTTCTTCACCATTTATTTGAGCTGTATAGCTATTAAAATTAACCGATAGATCCTTATATTCAAACTTCTCTAAATGTCCATAATTCTTCTTAATTAAAGAATCTATTCTAGCCTTTAAGACCGGCAATGAAAATGGCTTTTCTACATATCCGTCTACTAAATTAGTAAATGCATCAATTTTATATTCTTCATCGCTAAATGCAGTCAAGATTAGAATTGGTAAATTGCTTTTCTTTCTAATTTCTTTCAATACTTCTAAACCATTTATAAAAGGTATCTGTATGTCTAAGATAACCAGATTTATATCGCTATTAAATTCTGACAAGGCTTCTCTTCCATCTTTAGCTTGAATAACAGTATATCCAAATTCTGAAAGATATTCACTTATTCCCTCTCTTATCATATTATCATCTTCAACAGTTAATATTTTCATATATACCTCCACTTAAGCCTATACACTTATATTATACAGCATATTATTTGATATTTAAAAGCAAAAAAATTTTTGGTGCTAAAAAGCACCGAAAATTTTAATTATTGTCAATTAATAATTCTTTTGGATTCCTTCTTAATATATTGAATGAAGAAATAATCAAAGATACAAGAAGTACTAAACTCATAAATATAACTACATAAAATATGAATTTAGGTAATACATTTATATCTAAACTTGATAATGTCTTGTTAAATCCTTCAGCTTCTGCCCCACCACCTAATTGGCTAGATGCAGATTGTCTAGCTATTTGTTTAGCTATATCACCAGTAACCTTATTCAATATATTATTCCCAAGCTTATCAGCTGTATATTGAGCTAAGAAATAAGAACCAACGAATGCGGGGATTGATATAAATACCATCTCAATTAGGAATTGACCAAAAATTTCTAATTTTGATATACCTAATGATAGTAATACTGCTATTTCCTTCTTTCTGGCATTCATCCATAATAATAATAATAATGAAACTACAACTCCTGCAAATATTAATGAGCCAACAAATAATTTATTTGAAATTGAGTAGATACCTGATATAGATTGTTGTAATGCAGGATAATTTGATGAACTTTTAATCAAATTATATTCTCTCCAATTTATATCTAATTTCCCAAGATCTTTTATTACACTATCAAGATTCTTATCACCTTTTACAAAGAATGTTGCATCTTGGTATACAGCTGTATCTTCTGTATTACCATAAACTTTAGCAGCTGTATGAACATCAGTGATTAATGTATTTTCGTATAGTTCTTGTGCTGCACTTACTCCACCGCTATTATGCCCATCGAATAGACCTTTAATTTCTACTTCTACTGTTTCATCTGCACCTTTCTCATTATCAGCATCAAATAAATTAGATTTTATTTTTATCTTATCTCCAACTTTAAGATTATTTTTTTCAGCTAAATCTTTATGCATTAAGATTTTATTTTTATCTTCATTTTCTAAATGCTTTCCTTCTACTAATTTATATGCTTCTGATACAAATTTTGTTTCTTTTGATGAGTCGTTAACCCCAGTTAACATAACTGTTCTTTTAAAATTCTTCGCTCTTTCAGGTGATTGATTCGCAAGAGTCTCTTGAGTTTCAATAATATCATAATCAACTAAATCTGCAACACTGTTTATTCTTTTTACATAGGAGTCTATACTATCTGTTTGAGATATCTTTTTAATATCTTCACCTTTTACATTTCCCCCACCTCTAGGTGTTCCTGGATTTACTTGTCTATTTATCTCCATAGAAAAACTATTTGTTATATTAGCAAATGTTTCTTTTGAAGCTCTGTCCGTAGCATCTTTAATAGATAAACTAATGAGACTTAAAGTTGACATAGATAAAATAACTAATATAATAATTAATGATTTTAAGCTTTTTCTAGTTACATAAGCAAATGCATTTTTTATCATTATTCAACCTCCAAATTCATTTTATTTACTTTTTTCAACTTTTTACCACTTAGTTCTAAAATGATATCCGCAGAATCTGCTACTTCCTTACTATGTGTTACAACTATTACACATTTATTTCTATCTTTAGCTAATTTCTTTAATATATTAATTATTTCTCCAGCAGTAACACTGTCTAGATTACCAGTAGGCTCATCAGCTAGTATTATTGGAGCATCTGATACCAATGCTCTAGCAATAGCTACTCTTTGTTGCTGTCCACCAGATAATTTCATAACATTTCTTTTTATTTGTTTTTTATCTAAACCTAGTTCAAACAAGATACTTTCATCTGCTGATTTATTTACTAATCTAATATTTTCAATTGGTGATAAATAATCTATTAAATTATAGTTTTGAAATACTAAAGATATATTATTTTTTCTATGATTACTATATCCTTTCTTTTGTATATCTTCATTCTTAAACAATATTTTTCCTGTTTGAGGTTTATCAAGTCCAGCAAGTAAGGAAAGAAGTGTAGATTTTCCTGCTCCTGACTTTCCTACTATCGCATAAAACTTCCCAAGTTCAAATTTTTGATTTACTCCTGACAAAACTTTTTCTTTAGAATTGGCATAACTATATGATACATTCTTTATTTCTAATATTTCCATCATTTTCTCCTAACTTATTTTTGATAATATTTCTTTAGGCTTCTTGATTAATATTAATGAAGAAGCAAATACAACTGATAAAACAATAATACTTATTAATATTAAATAACTTTGTCCAAGTGTTGTTATATTTAACGTAAAACTACTATTATTTATTAAACTTCCACCGGAAATCATTGAGTCCTCTGAGTTAATGAATCCATCTACAATTACTTTTAGTAATACATTTCCTAAAAATAAGGAAGATATTATACTTGGTATCGATATGAATATTAACTCGAATATAAATTGCATTATAATTTGTATCTTAGATGTTCCAATAGATAAAAATATACCTATTTCATAAATTCTTTCTCTTAACCATAGAATCAAGATTAATGAAAGAACAACCATCCCACCTAACATAATAGAATAAGTCATTATTTTTATTATGTGTTTTATTCCACTCACTGACTCCAAAGACTCTTCAAACGCATTAGAATCTTTTTCAACAAAATACTTTGACTCATCAATTTTAAGCTCTTTTAATTTGTTTAAGGCTAAGTCTGTAGATTCTGCACTACCAGAATACATTAAAATTTTATTTGCGATTTTATTATTTTCTGATTTATTTAATATCTCTTGACTTGTTGAATAATCTACAAACACCATATTTTCACTAAAATCCGAAGATAGCCCTGTATATGTTTCATGTTTTTTACCAGAAAAGATCCCTATAATTTTAAATTTATGACTTTTTATTTTTCCACTTTTTTCAATATCTAGTAATTCAAGATCAACTTCATCACCTAATTTTAGATTGTTTTGTTTAGCAAATTCTTCATGAACAATAATTGAATCCTTATCATTTTCCCCTATATTTTTACCTTCTTTAATTGTAAATACTCCACTACTAAATAAAATATTTCTTTTAGTATTATTTGTAGCTTCGAGTGAAACAACATTCTTAAATTCGTCAGATAAATCTTCTCTATTTATTCTTTGTTCTCCGCTAACTACTTTAGCATCTTTTAGCTTTGCTAATCCATCATATTGCATTATTATTTCTTCAATTTCTTTTAATTTTTCAATATCTTTAAATTCATTAACATTAAAATAGTTACCATCTTTTCTTGTTATTGATATTGAAGAATTAGAACTTTCATATAAAGCCTTTTCTATTTCATTGCTTGATTTCATTATTGTTAAACAAGAATACAAGCAAGAAAGAACTATAGTTAATATGATAAAAATTATTAAAGTTCTATTTCTCTTTCTTGTAATATATGCTATAGCATTTTTTATCACTTTCCTAACTACTCCT
>URYK01000085.1 GCA_900552125.1 uncultured Solobacterium sp.
ATTGCCTTTTTTTGTTTTTTATTGTTTAGGCTAATTTCGTTAAAGCCCCTTTTTTCATATATTATAATCATTAATTAAACTACGCATACATTGTAGTGCTTCCTCATGACTAACCTCTGGCTCTAAGGAAATAGCCTTACCATATCCTCTTGACTTCAAGTAATCAAATAGTGAATGAAAATCAATATCTCCTTCACCTAATGCTTTATGTATAAATGGTTTTTGATATCGTTCATCATAATGGTAGTCTTTGATATGAATATGATCAATAAAAGGATAAATATTTTCTAGTTCCTGTAATAATGAATAAGAAAGATATTCACTAGGAACATTTTCTTTAATTGCACGAAAAGCATTTGCTGGATCATATAGTAATCTTAGATGTTCATCATTGATTTCCTTTATCATTTCAAAAGTCATCATCCCTTTAGGTAAATGAGAATAAGGACAATTCTCTAAAACAAGAGTAATATTTTCCTTTTTAGCAATAGCAGTCGCTCTCTTTAAATTTTGAAAAATGATCTGCTGATCCTGTTTTGTGCCAAAAGGAGGTTTTCT
The DNA here is from genome assembly GCA_900552125.1 of uncultured Solobacterium sp. Taxonomy (GTDB): domain Bacteria; phylum Bacillota_I; class Bacilli_A; order Erysipelotrichales; family Erysipelotrichaceae; genus Clostridium_AQ. The sequence continues at coordinate 559 of URYK01000085.1, forward strand.
ATTATCCGGCCAGCGGAAAGGAAAAATACGTATACGAGGGCAATCTAATTCTTTAGCAATTTCACAGGCTCTCTTTAAGTATCTCAAATGTTCATCTACATTTCCTTCAATTGTATAAAATTCCGGATTAAATAATGAAACTTTATCATCTGGATATAGCGGACATAGAAAAAAAACAGTACTTGCCAGATTTGATACTTTCATATCATATTTCTGAAGTAAAGAGCGAATCTGATTTACTTCTTCATCAGAACATGCTTCGATTGTTTTTCCAAATACATTATGCAATTCTACATACTCATACCCTTCTTCTTTAATAATTGGTAATGTCTTCTCTAAATCATTGTCAATCTGATCTGTAATTATAGATTTTAACATACTTTCTCCCTTCTATATTTTTAAATTATGATCTAACCATACATTTAGTTTATCAGCTAATTCATTAACTTTTGTTATATCATCTGTTTTCGCATGAAATGTATGATTTGTATTTTGAATAATCATTAATTCTACATTATCCATTCCGCAATCCTGTACAAACTGATAGCCAATTTGAGGCTCAATTGTTGGATCATCACTTGCTACACAGACTAAAATAGGATTTCTATAATCATATATTTTTTCATTTAAACACGTTCTTCCTTCTATAAAGAAATTAGAAAATAATAGTTCTTCTCTTCCATCACTTGTCTTAATAATTACATATTCTTTATTGAAATCAAAAGGAATCAGTTTTTCTAAAAATGCCTCATCCTTTATATTGATTGCACCATTTAATGTCACAATACATTTACTGTTTAAATCAGCACATAGAAATGCTACCCGACCACCTAGGCTATGTCCTAGAATTCCAATCTTATCCTTATTTAATGAACTGTTTTTTCGTAGATATTCAAATACTGTCTTAGTTTCTTTTATCATCGTGTGTAAGCTGTAATTTCTTCTTGAATAACGATTTTCTCCCATACTAGCAAAATCAATTCTAGCACTCGCTATACCATTATCTTTTAGCTTTTTCGCAAGTTTTCGAAATAAATAGCCATCTCCTTCTTTATATGCCATAAATCCATGTAACATCAATACACATGGAAAAAAGCTTCCTTCATCAGGGTATTCAATTACTATTGGAATATCATGATCCACACAACGAATAAACAATCTCTCTTCCATTATAATTTTACCTCATTCTTTTTTTATATAAGAAAACACGATAACTGTATATTATCGCATTTTCTTTTTTAAACTATGATTATTTAATTACTGCAGAAAAGCGTTTTGCAATATTCTGAGGACGTGTAATAGCTCCTCCAACAACTGCACAATAGGCACCAGCATCCAAAACAGCTTTTAAATCTTCTGGTGTATTGATTTTACCTTCCGCAATCACTGGAACATGTAAATCCTTTACTAATTTCTTAATTAATTCAATATTAGGCCCATCTACGTTTTTACTATATGGAGTATAACCGCAAAGAGTAGTAGACACACAATCAAATCCCATTTTTTCAGCTGCTACACATTCTTCATATGTAGAGCAGTCTGCCATTACTTCTACTCCATGTTCCTTAATATAATGAACCAGATCTTCTAGCTTTTCACCATGAGGACGAAGTCGATCTGTAGCATCTAAAGCAATCATATCACAGCCAACTGCTAATAATTCATCAACTTCTTTTTTCGTCGGTGTGATATATACATCGCTGTCATCATAATTACGCTTAACAATACCAATAATTGGAAGATCTACATTCTTTTGGATTTCTAAAATATCTGCCATACTTTGCGCACGAATCCCGCTAGCTCCTCCTTGAGCTGCCGCAAGTGCCATTCTCCCCATAATAAATGGGGAATGCAGTGGTTCCTCAGGCAATGCCTGACAGGAAATAATTAGCTTTCCTTTTACTTCTTTTAACATATATTCACGCTCCTTTAAAATAAAGTAAATGAAATAATGAAAAGAGATATTATAGTCATTTTACACACGATATGAGAACATAAAATCACATCTTAATGTTTTAAATGATCCAATAATATCTCAATTCCTTTCTTAATAATTTTTTAAATCAACGGAATAAGAATATCGATCCCCGCGATAATAAGAAACCGTATATTCAATTGGTTCATTTTTCGCATTATACGCTGTTCGAATACGTTTAAATATAGCACCGCCTCTTTTCATATTCAGAGCTGATGCTAGCTGATTATCCGCAAGAATAGCCTGAAAGTTTTCATGAACATAAACTGGCATTCCAATTCCAGCTTTGTCAAACACATCATACATGGAACCTTTAAAAGCTTCTTCATCTAAAGGAAGAGGATAATCTCCATTGATATAAGTTTCAAAAACAACAATTGGTTCTCCATCTGCAGTACGAATTCGATAAAGGTGATATACCTCTGCGCCTTCATTCAGCTTTAATTGTTCTCTTACCTTATCACTAGCTTTAATTCTTTCAATTTTAATTTCAGCTGTACCGGCTTCTTTGCCGCGATCCTGCATTTCTTTAGTAAAACTGCGAATCGCACATAAGCTCTCATCTATTCTCTCACTATAAGTGACAGTCGTCCCTTTTCCTCGTTGTCTTTTGACATAGCCTTCTTTTTCTAGATCTGCTATTGCCTGTCTTATTGTAATACGACTAACTTTAAACATTTTTTCTAATTCCAATTCACTTGGAATCAGTTCCCCATAAGCATAACCGCCATTTACTATTTTTGCCTTCAAGTACTCTTGAATTTGTAAATATAAAGGCATTGCCCCTTTTGTAAAATTCAGCTGCAAGATGTCACCCTCTTTCTCTTACATTATAACGCATTCATCACATTATTTCATCAATTATCTTACATAAGCTTTGATAATTTTAATTATTTTTCCTTCACTAGCACCATAAGGGCGAATTGTATATTCAGCAATAGATGCAGGAATAATGAATGTTTCTGCATAATGCACAACAAATGGCTCAAATGCTCCATCTGTACTTTCAACAACTGCTTCTTCTCCTTCAATCAGATTTAACATATTTACAGTGTGATTTGTTTTGTGATATGTTGTAGTATCTGTTGTATATCGTCTTGTTTCTAGATATTCTAATTCATGAAGACCAGTGTGTTCAATCTTACATATATTATTTTCTTCCTCTACCTCATATACCGCATTTACCAAATTTTCTTTTACCCATGAAGTAGTTCGATTCCATTGAATAACTTCTTTACCATGTTCAATATGAACTGGTCTAGGAAGACCATCTAATCCTATACGTTCCCAATCCCATAGCTTGAATGTAAAGATATAAGGAGTCGCACTGATTTCAAGAACCATTGCCCCGCTTCCTGAACAATGACAAGTTCCCGCAGGAATTAAGAAATGGTCATGTTTCTTTGCAGGAAATTTATTTACATATTTTTCCGCATCAAATACAATTTCTCCTCTTTGTGCACTTCTTAAGTCCTCGATCATCTGTTTTGAATCAATATTTTCCTTTAACCCTAGATATACGCATGCATCTTCTTTTGCGTCTAAGATATAATAACTTTCATCCTGTGTGTATGTCATACCAAAGTTTTTCTTGATATACTCAGTTAATGGATGCACCTGTAAAGATAAGTTCTGTCCTTCCATAGTATCCAGGAAGTCAAATCGGATGGGAAATTCTGCCCCAAAACGAGCAAAAACCTGTTCTCCTAATAAAGCTCTTGGCTGATATAAAACTAAATCCATAGCAGGCAGTTCAAATACTACACCATCATAATCAAACAAAATGCTATTTTCTTCTGGTACACCATCAAAACTCCATGCATAATTATCCTTAGAAGGATCTAAATCACAAACTTCTTTCATCCATTGTCCTCCCCAGACACCTGGATCAAAGTATGGAACAGTACGGAATGGCTTTTGTGCCAGTTGTTTTAAGCTTTCTCTAAATGTATCGCCACTAATCATCTTAGGATCATTTTTCTTATTCGTATCTACAACATAATCGAAAGAATCAAAACGGCGTGCTTTATGTTTATCTGCGATACGCCATTCGATAAAGAATCCTCTCTTTATTTTTCTTAAAGAATCCTCATCATTGTTTTCTGCTTTATAATTTGGCATTCCAGCGCGATAACGAAGCTGAATTTCCCAACGTGCCATATCAAAATATACCTGAATATCACCTTCATGAATCAAAGAAGCTGCTACACCACAGATTACAGTTAATCCTTTATAATTTTTAACATCTTCCTGTGCTTGTTTTAACTTTTCTTCATCCATAAAATCAACAAAATCGCCATAGTACATTTTTCCAAATACTCGATCATCTGTTAAATGATATTTCATTTGTTCTGTAATTGTTTTTCCATCTTTAAATACATCAAAGGATTCAATTACATGATCAGCATGTAATAAATCTACTAGAGTCTTAACTTCTTCCTCATCTACTCCTGGATAATAATCAAGAACGATAATGGTATCATTTTCTACCTTTTCTAGTAATGTTTTCGCAATATTTACATATCCGCAGATTGCATGGTGTCCCTCTATTTTAGTTTTAGGGAACTTATCATATTTTGATTTAAAATTTAAGTAACTCATTTCATTTCCTCCTCGTACATCATTTCTAAATAAGTTTTTATTATCTGACTTTTATTTCTCCATTTTCTTTAAATATTCTTACTGAAAAAGGCATTTTTTCTACTTTTTCATAATCATGCCCTGCATTTGTTGGCCAGCATGCTCCTACATGTAATTGTTCATCACCTGTATTTACTAATCGATGAGCAAGTCTTCCGTCAATATGATGAACAGTGCCTACTGACATTTTTTCCGCATAACACTCTCCACTTTCAACCATTAATAAAAGTAATCCCTCACCTTTAAGACAGAAATAGACTTCCATACAACTCATGTCTTTGTGGAAATGCCCTCTTGTCACATTACATTCTCCATTTACAAGTACAGGTTCCATTACAGTTAAACCCCAATTTAGATTTCCTTTAATCGCTGGGTCTTCTTCATTGTAAGAATAAACCTGATACATAAGTGTATCTTTAGGTAGAGATGTATCTTCTTTAGCATAGACAGATGCGATATCCTGATAGACTTTTTTAGACGTTTGGACATGCTCTCCCTTAAGATTGCCATTCACAAAATCCTGCATAACCCGTGCTTCTTTGATTACCATACCATCACCTCTTACTTAAATGTTATAACATTATACTATTTATGTCAATAATTGTTTATTTTTGAGAAAATTTATTTATAATTATGTTATAATTACAACATTGGAGGGGTCTTATGAAAATCGCTTATTTATTACATACAGAACGAGACTATGAAGAAATAATAGAAATTACAAATCAATTAATAAAACAGGGTGATCATGTCTTTATGATGATTAATGATAATAGCTTACGTGATAAGATATCATTTGTTTATGCAGATGACTTGAAGGTTCATATTTCACATACTCAAGAATTTGCACAAGAGGGTGATTTATCACTTGCTAGAGGTACGATCATTCAAATAAAAGAAGCTTTAGATATCTATGCTTTTGATTATTTCATTAATCTTACAGATAGCATGCTTCCTATTAAGACAAGAAGTGAAATTGTTTCTTATCTTGAAGAACATAGTGGAAAAGACTTTTATTATATTGATCGTAACGAAGATCCACAGCTTAGAAAGAAGGCTGAAAAATATTATACATTTACTAATCTCTTAGCTTTTCCTACAAGCAAATTCGTTAGAGGCATCACTAAAGCTACCGCATCCGTTCTTTCTTCGTTAGGTATACGAAGAAAACTAAAAGATTCTTATATTATTGGAAGTCCTTGGTTTATTCTTACAAATGAAAGTGCACAAAAACTAGCTGCTCATTATGACTACGTTTCCACAACATTCAAATTATCTTGGTATCCTGAAGAAATGTATATCCCTATGATGATGAAAAAATTCGTTTATGATACAAAAGAAGATGATCATATCAATAACGATTTGCGAATTATCGGCCCTAATGGTTCATGGGAAGAGAGCAGTGGAGCGAAACCTATTACAGAAGAACTTTTAGAACAGCATCCTGAAGCATTATTCGCCGCAAAAATAAACACAACAGATAATCTTTACTTATTTGAAAGATATTTTGATAAATACAATCAGGATTATCTACAGGAAGAAGAATCACAAAAAGAAAAAGAATTCATTGATCCAGAAATCTTACGTGATGCGATGAATCGATATAAATCAAAATAGCTTATTAAAAATCAGATAAAAGTTACTATAAGTTTATGTTTCAATCATAACCACGCCTAAAAGACGTGGTATGTACTCGTCCTAAAAGGACATAATG
>URYK01000086.1 GCA_900552125.1 uncultured Solobacterium sp.
AGGTGCCCGCTGCGTTTGGGAAGGGGCGAGGTCTTTAGACTTCGCCTATTTCACTTACTTGTTTATACATAAATTATAATTATAATGTAACCGCATTCATACCTGAAATTCGATACTTTGAGGAAAAATCCGATACATTTAAATTGAAAAGCAGAAGTTAACTCCTGCTTTTCATACGTTTTACATCCTTTAAGATTTCTAAGAAATCGTTTGGTGAACAGCCTATGTATTTTTTAAACACACTTGAGAAATATTTATATTCACTAAATCCACACATTGTTGAAATATCATATAAATAATATTGTTTTGTTTTGATAAACTCAACTGCTTTTTGAATTCGATATCGATTTAAATAATCGTTAAATGTATAATTAGTATAGTTTTTAAATTTTCTATTCAATAATGCTTCACTGTAACTTAATTCTTTAGCTAAATCTGCCATAACAAATTTACGCATATAATTCATATGAATATAATTAATCATTTCATTTACAGTTTCGTCATTCACTTTTTTATCTATTAGAATCATAGAATTGCCCAATTTCTCTTTCTGTTTTTTTACATTGTTATACTCATTAATCATATCGTACTGATACTTCGCATGCTGTATAGCTTCTTCTAATTCCACAGGATCAATAGGTTTTAACAAATATTCTGTAACACCAAATTTCATAGCTTCCTTGGCATATGCAAATTCATCATAACCCGATATCACGATAGCACTGTATTCACACTCTCTTGTTTCCTTTAACATATCTATCCCTGTTTTTAATGGCATATTTATATCTGTAATAACAATATTAGGTGATAATTCATGAATTTTCTGTATACCTTCTTCTCCATTCGCTGCATTTCCAACAACAATACAGTCTAATGCTTCAAAGTTAGTGGAAAACTCTAGCCCTTTACGTATCATTTCTTCGTCTTCTACAATAATTATTTTATACATACATACCCCCTGTAATAATCCTAATTGTAACCTTCGTTTTTTGTTTATATTCACTCTCTATAGAAATTCCGCTTTTTTCACCATACATCAATTGCAATCGCCGGTTCGTGTTAAATAAACCATGATGATTACTATTATTTCTATTTGAATTAAGCTGTTCACATATATCATTTAACTCTTCCTTTTGTATACCTATTCCATCATCTTCTACTGTAAGAATCATCATATTGTCTAACAAAAACCCTTTCACATGTATTTGTAAAGTAGTTTTATGTTTAAATCCACTTTTAATACTATTTTCTAACAAAGGTTGTAAAATTAATTTTGGCACCATCATATTCAAACAATCTTCATCCACATCTATAGTATATGTTAACCTATCCTTGAATCGATATTTCTGTATCTGTAAAAATATTTGAATATATTCTAAATCATTTCCTAATTTTACATTATCATATGAGTTATTTATGCTATACCTTAATATTTTAGTGAATTTAATAATCATATCGGAAGCTATTCCATCTTGCATTAATATACTGTAACGAATAGTTTCCAACGTATTATATAAAAAATGAGGATTAAATTGCGCTTCCAATTGTTTCAATTCACTCAGCTGACTCACGTACTTTAATTCAGTATTCCGTTCCGATAATTTTTGAATTTGTGTAACCATTTCATTTATATGTTCTGAAATTGTTTCTATCTCATCATCTGTATTAATTTGAATAACATGATCCAGATTTCCCTTTTTTATTTCTTCCATTTCTTCACATAATAATGCAACTGAATATGACATTCTTTTTGATAGACGCCTAGCATACTTTATAGATCCTAGCATCAAGATTCCTCCCACAAAAAGAATTAATATTATTCCAAGGAATAAAAATTCTCCTTGTGTTCTAGATGGAACAATTGCTGTTATATATATATTATTTAATTTCATAGTTTGTGTTACGTATTGCTGATTTCCTAATTCAAATGAAGGTTTTAAATAATCTGTAATACATCGATTTAAATAAGAATTCACAAAATTCTGGTCAGAGACAGCTATAACATTTTTAAATTCATCGTATACTATCCCTTGATATTGTTGAGAGAATAGCTGATAACTGAAATCATCTTCATCTAGATATAGAGAAATATAACCTATAAAATTATCTTGATCATATACTCTTTTGGTTAAGGCATAATAGTTTTTTCCAGTAGACAGTGTTATGGTTCCCTCTACAATATCATCTTTTTCTATAGCTTTTTGATTTATTGTTTCATGGAATGCCTGAAATTGTTTTGACACTCCTATCATAGGAAAAGTATGAAAAAGTATATTATTTTTAGTATCTGATAATAATAGCTGAGATTGTACTTCTGCTTTATTTTGTAGAGAATAATACATCTGATATAACTTAGTTTGTAACTTATGCCTGTCAGAATCATCTCCTTGTATATAGGTTTTTACATTTGTTGTTTCACTCATATTATATAAAGTATTTTCATATGTATTTCTGACACCATAAATAAAAGTAGATAAATCTTTCTCAGCCTTATTCAATTTTCTATGATTTTCTTCATTAGCATAATATATTAAAGATAGTGTGAATATTATTATGCTTAGAATAAGCACCACAAAAATATAAAAAGCTATCTGCCTTTGCAGCTTACGTTGGAATTTATTCAAATTTGTCCCCTCATTCCTTTACTCTTATTTTGACTTTATCACATTTACATCATATAGTAAACTAATAAAATCTTAATTATACCTTCTTACCACCATTTTTCTATAAATATATAGGAATAAATCAATCCATTCCCAATTTAGATCTATTACCCTTTATATAATAATAAGTCTTCATGAATATCTATAACATAAAATACCAAAAAAAGGAGAAGATTAAATCCTCTCCTCTTCATAATATAAGATTTTATTCGCCACGTTTTTTATAGGCTTGCATAAAGATAACAAAACGTATGATACCTACTACTAGTAATACCCCACCAAGAATCGATAATATAATCTGGTCTGTATGAATACCATAATAAATGAAGAAACAACAAACAACACATAATACTATTTCACCTATCAATGCAGGCAATACTGTTTTATCTTGTTTCAATTAGCTCACCTTCGTTCCGTTTGGTAAATCCTTAAGTATTGTCACAATATCTAAATCCTGATCATTGCTTGCGCAAAGAATCATACCTTGGCTTTCTACACCACGTAGTTTTACAGGTTTTAAATTCGTTACTACAATAACCTTTTTCCCTACTACTTCTTCTGGTTTATAATTAGCCGCAATTCCACTAACAATCTGACGTGTTTCATTTCCTAAGTCAATCTGTTCAACTAATAGACGATCAGCTTTAGGGTGTTTTTCTGCAGATAGAATTGTACCTACTTTTAATTCTACTTTAGTAAAGTCTTCAATTCCAATCTGCTCAACTTCTTTTTCTTCTTTCTTTACTTCTTTTTTCGCAGCCTTTTCTGCTGCTTTCTCTTCCTTTTTACGATCTGCTTCTAAAGTCTCCATAAATTCTTTTGGATCAATACGAGCAAATAGTATTTCAGGTTTGCTTTCCACTGTGTGGCCGCATTCCAACATACCAAATTCTGTTAAACTATCTGCATCTCTTTGTGAAGTGCTTAATTCATCTAAGATTTTTTCCGCAGTTTCTGGCATATAGCTGCTTAATAATACAGCAGAAATACGAATAGATTCTAACAGGTTATATAATACAGTTGCTAGACGATCTTTCTTAGTTTCATCTTTTCCTAATACCCATGGTGTAGTTTCATCAATATACTTATTACAACGTTTTAGTAAGGCGAAAATTTCATCAATTGCTTCACCAACATGTAATGTGTCCATTTTCTTCTCTACACGTTTTGGTGTATCTAATGCTAGATTGATCAGCTCATCATCAATAGCTTCTCTTTCCATAGGATTTGAAATTACTCCATGGAAGTATTTATTCTGCATAGAAATTGTACGATTTACTAAGTTACCTAATACGTTCGCTAAATCAGAGTTAATACGTTCAACCACAAGATCCCAAGTAATTGTTCCATCTTGTGCAAATGGCATTTCATGTAACACAAAATAACGTACTGCATCTACACCAAAGTAATGTACTAATTCATCTGCATAAATAGCATTTCCTTTTGATTTAGACATTTTCCCATCACCAACAAGTAGCCAAGGATGTCCAAATACCTGTTTTGGAAGTGGTTCTCCTAATGCCATTAACATGATTGGCCAATAAATCGTGTGGAAACGCAAGATGTCTTTCCCAATGATATGTACATCAGCTGGCCAATATTTCTTATAATTTTCACCATGATTTCCATCAGCATCATATCCTAAAGAAGTGATATAGTTACTTAATGCATCAATCCATACGTATACAACATGATCTGGATCAAAATCAACAGGAATTCCCCATTTAAATGAAGTACGAGATACACATAAATCCTGAAGTCCCGGCTTTAAGAAGTTATTGATCATTTCATTTTTTCTAGATTCCGGCTGAATAAATTCAGGATGTTCTTCAATATGTTTTATTAAACGTGGTGCATATTTCTGTAGATTAAAGAAATATGCTTCTTCACTTGCTTTTTCTACAGGACGTCCACAATCTGGACACTTTCCATCTACTAACTGACTTTCTGTCCAGAAAGATTCACATGGTGTACAATATAATCCCTCATAAGAACTCTTATAAATATCACCTTTGTCATATAGCTTTTTAAAGATATCTTGAACAGCTTTAACATGATAATCATCAGTTGTTCTAATGAACTTATCATAGCTAATATTCATCATTTCCCAAAGGTCCTTAATACCTGCAACTATTTCATCAACATGCTCAATAGGTGTTATTCCCTTTTCTTCAGCTATTCTTTGAATTTTTTGACCATGTTCATCAGTTCCTGTTAAGAACATTACATCATAACCTGTTAATCTTTTAAATCTAGCAATTGCATCTGCAGCAACTGTAGTATAGGTATTTCCTATATGTAGGTTAGTTGATGGATAGTAAATTGGTGTAGTTATATAATATGGTTTTTTACACATTTTTTAAATTCCTCCTTTTGTTTTTTGATAATAAAAAAGTCCCTATATAGGTATTTTGCCTATATAGAGACGTAATAAACTTATTTACGTGTTACCACTCTATTTCTTTTTTATCTCACGATAAAAAACTCACTAAGTGACTATCATCACTCTGCAATATAACGGTTGCTACCGTAACCATCTAACTTAACTAAGCTCGAAGGTTCTACTCCAAGACCATCTTCATAAAGCTTCTCTGACATTAACTTTCACCACACGTTAACTCTCTTTAGACTTTCTACTTTACTACTCTTCTCTTCATTGTATTTACTTATATTTTATGATAAATCAAAAAAAAATATCTGTCAAATAATTTTAAAGTTACCAACATCAATAAATTCCTTTCTAAATTGTCAAAGAAATAAATTAATACTATGGTATAATATTCTAAAACAGTAAAGGGGAGATATAAATTGAATAGGTTTGAATTTCCTAAGGTTGGCTATAGAAACCTTAAAACTGCTTTAGCAGTGTTTATATGTATGGTTTTATTTGAACTAGCAGGAGATAAGAATCCTTTTTATGCTTGTATCGCAGCAGTTATATGTATGAAAGATACTGTTGAAAGTACTTTTAGTATGGGTAAAAATAGGCTTATAGGTACTCTTCTTGGAGGTCTTATAGGAGTGCTTTTTATATTTATAGTAGACAACATATTATTTCTACAATCTATAAATTCTCTTGTTACTGCTGTAGGTGTAATTGGAGCAATTTATTTATGTAATATAATAAAAAAACCTGGTTCTGTTACCATTTGCTGCATTGTTTTTATAGGAATTATGATTAACTACGATGGACCAGCCTCATATTCTTATGCCATAGGTAGAAGTATTGATACTTCTATTGGAATAATAATAGCAATATTTATAAATAAATATATAAATCCTCCTGTAGAGAAAATTAAAGATTAACAAATAGTTATCAGAATATTCTTGATTGTAAATATTTTCTTATATATAATAAAAATAACAGTCGAAAAAAGAGGTTTTATTTTTAGGGGGTATTGGGATGAGTGATTTATCATTATTTAAAGCATTCTTGGTAGAAGCAAAGAAAAATTCTTATAATGGTCGAAATAAAAAAGTTCAATCTTCTAAACCAAACTCAGATGATTTTACTTTCAAAAAATACGATTATTACTACCTAGATAGCCACATAGGTAAACAAAGGTTTATTGGTCAAGAAGTTATTTGGAAAGATGAAAGATCTTTTTGGGGAATGAACTATGCTGGAAAATTATTAACTAATGATATTCCACGTGGTTTTTCAGACTTTTTATCAGAAGCTTTATCTAGAGTTTCTGAAGATGCTCCTTATAGAGGACCAAAGAGTTTTAGAAAATCTGACTTTGAATATCAATGTCTTTGGAACGGAGAGGTTGATTCTTTTAAAGGTGAAGAGTTTATATCTTATAAAGGGACTCCAATATTTAAATTAGATTTTCATGGTGGAACAATAAGATAGTAAATAAAATTAGAGCGATACTAAGGTAAGCATTATCTTAATATC
>URYK01000087.1 GCA_900552125.1 uncultured Solobacterium sp.
TTCAACCATGCCTGTACATGTTTGAACTATAGCGACTGCCTGTCGCACAAAAGCATCTGTATAACTCTTAAGTACAGATGCTTTTATATTATTTTACTTCATATGTCCAATGGAACGTATCTTCTAATTTACCCCACTGTATTCCTGTTAGTGTATCATATAATCGCTGTGTAATTTCTCCAGTTTTAAAATTATTAATTTTAATAATTTCACCTTTATAATTCAATTCTCCAATTGGAGATATAACAGCTGCAGTACCTGTTCCAAAGGCTTCCTGTAAACTTCCATTTCTTCCTGCTTCCATTAGTTCATCAATGGATAAATGGCGTTCTTCTACAACATATCCCCAAGATTTCAATAATTGAATAACGGAATCACGTGTTACTCCTGGTAAAACTGTTCCATCACATGGTGCAGTGACAACTTTATTACCAATGATAAACATCGCATTCATTGTCCCCACTTCTTCCACATATTTTCTCTCTACACCATCAAGCCATAATACTTGAGTATAGCCTAATTTCTCTGCTTTTACCTGCGCTGCTATACTTGCGGCATAGTTTCCGCCGCACTTTGTAAATCCTGTACCACCTTTCGTAGCACGTACATATTCATCCTCTACATAAATTTTAACTGGATTAACTCCCTCAGGATAATATGCCCCAACTGGTGAAAGAACAATCATAAATTTATATGCATTGCTTGGATGTACTCCTACTGCACTTTCTGTCGCAAACATAAATGGGCGAATGTAAAGTGAAGTTCCTTCTGCTGTTGGAATCCAATCTTTTTCATAAGAAACTAAAGTAGCGATTGCGTCCACAAACATTTCTTCTGGCAATATTTCCATACATAGACGACGATTTGAATTTGCGAATCTTTTCGCATTCATCTCTGGTCTAAATAAAAGAACCTTTCCTTCTTTGGTCTTATATGCTTTTAACCCCTCAAAAGTTTCCTGTGCATAATGTAAAACCATTGTTGCTGGATCTAACTGAATTGGTCCATAAGGCTCTATCGTTGCATTGTGCCAGCCTTCTTCCTTCGTCCAATCCATTGTGAACATATAGTCAGTGAAATATTTTCCAAAGCCTAAAACATTCTCATCTGGTTTTTCTTTCAATTGTTTTGCTGGTATAAATTTAACTTCCATACTAATCCTCCTCAATCATTTGTTTATTAGATTACACCTTTTTTTATCATACGTCAATTACTGTTTGATGTTTCTTTCATGGTTATGAAAAAGTAATTCATATATTTTTTGAAAATTTTTTAAAAAATGATTGACACTTTCAAAAATATAATGTAACATAAACGCAACACATGAATAAAAATGCGATGATTAGGACAACATTTTTTATTTCCCCTCACAGAGAGTCTTTGGATGCTGAGAAAAGACAGGAAGGAATTAAAAAATTCTCACCTAGGAGCAGTAAAATGAACGCACATATGTGCTATTAGTGGATACCGCAGTTTCAGCGTTAAAGGAAAACACATTCGTAGTGATGTGATTGAGTGGCATTTTTATGCAAACTAAGTGGTACCGCGGAAATAATTAATACTTTCGTCTTAGTTCCTATTTTAGGAGACTGGGCGAAAGTTTTTTTATATTCATGATGTTATCGAAAGGGAGGAAACTTATGAACGGATTATTGTTGTTAGGAATTGCGGCTGTTGTATTAATTGGGGCTTATCTGCTGTATGGTCGCTATTTAGTGAAAGAATGGGGAATTGATGTAAACGCAAAAACACCAGCAGTAAAAAAAGAAGATGGTGTTGATTATGTTCCTAGTAATAAATGGGAAGTCTTTGCGCATCAATTTTCATCAATTGCTGGTGCAGGTCCTGTAACTGGTCCTGTTATGGCAATGATGTTTGGCTGGCTGCCGGCATTCTTATGGATCTTAGTAGGAGGTATTTTCTTTGGGGCAGTTCAAGATTTTGCTTCTCTTTACGCATCTGTAAAATCAGATGGAAAATCTATTGGACAGATTATTGAAGTATATATTGGTAAAACAGGAAGAAAATTATTTTTCTTATTTTGCTGGTTATTCACATTATTAGTAATTGCGGCTTTTGCAGATATGGTTGCGGGAACATTCCACGGATTTAGTACAGATGGTGCTAGATTACAGCCAAATGCCGCTGCTGCTTCTATTTCTATTCTTTATGTTTTTGTGGCTATCGCATTTGGTTTATTCTTACGTAAAACTAAAATTGGTGGCTGGAAACAAGCTGTTTTAGGCATTGTATTAATTATTGCGATGCTTGCGGCAGGTATTGCTTTCCCTGTATATTTACAAAAACAAAGCTGGTTATATTTAGTATTTATTTATATCTTCTTTGCGAGTATTACACCTATGTGGCTATTAAAACAGCCCCGTGACTATTTGACTACCTTCTTATTTGTAGGAATGATCATTGCGGCTGTTATTGGCGTTGTTATTTCTAATCCTACAATCTCAACACCGGCCTTTACTGGTTTTGTCTCTGAAAATGGAAGTTATTTATTCCCAACATTGTTTGTTACAATTGCATGTGGCGCAGTAAGTGGATTCCATTCTTTAGTATCAAGTGAAACAAGCAGTAAACAGATTCGTAATGAAAAAGACATACTACAAGTAGGTTATGGAAGTATGCTTCTTGAATCTTTATTAGCTGTATTAGTAATTGTAATTGTAGGTTCTTTAACTAGTTTAGCTGCAAGTGGTGTGTTAAATAGTGATTTGGCAGCTATGGCATTAGCAGATACTGCTACTCCTTTTACTAAATTCTCTGTAGGAGTAACTGGATTGGTTAGTAAACTAGGAATGCCTCAAGAATGGGGATTATGTATCATGACCATGTTTGTTTCTGCTTTAGCTTTAACTTCATTAGATGCTGTTGCACGTATCGGAAGACTATCTTTCCAGGAATTATTTGAAGTAGAGGAAGGAAAAGAAGTTTCTCCAATCGTAAAAACTCTAACAAACAAATACTTTGCGACTATCATCACATTAGCTGGAGGATACTTGCTAAGTTTAGGAGGATACAATAACATTTGGCCGTTGTTTGGTTCTGCAAATCAGTTATTGGCTGCCATGGTATTAATTTCTTTATCCGTATTCTTAAAAGTTACGGGTAGAAAAGGATTCATGCTTTATGCACCTATGACCATTATGTTGGTTGTGACAATGACATCATTAGGAATGAGTGTTTATTCTATCTGTATGAAGCTATTTGTAACTGGCGGATTTGTATTTTTAACTGATGGTCTACAATTATTCTTTGCTATCTTACTAATGGCTCTAGGCTTATTGATTGCATTCTCTTCAGGAAGAAGACTTGTAGCGCATAATCCTCAAACAAGCAATACTGCATTTGCTAGAGATTAGAAATTTAACTGAACAAGATATCCTTTATAAGATATTTTGTTCAGTTTTTTTATTTAGAAAACCACTCTTTTATATCATTATATACATAGTGAGCATCAAATTCCTTCACTGTATATGTTTGAATTCCTGCTTTATAGAAAGGTTCTTCTTGTAAATATGATAATAGACTTTCTTTTGAGCTTGCCTTCATAATAAAAATACCACCAGTCTGATCACTCTTTAATCCTGAAAACAAATAATTTCCCTCATTCATTGATCTTTGGGTATAAGCCATATGTTTCTTCAATAATGAGTCATTCATTCCTTCAGTTGTTTTGATTATACCTTCAACAATAAAATATTTCATAAAAACCTCCTGTTAAACTATAATCAGTATAACAGGAGGAGTTACTTTTTAACAATTCATTTACTCTTATTTTAATTTCCAGATTTCTTTATTATATTCCATAATTGTACGATCACTTGAGAAGTATCCAGCATGAGCTATATTACATAATGACATTTTTGCCCAATGCATACGGTCTTCATAATCTTCAAATGCTTGTGTTTTCATCTGAATATAGGATTTGAAATCTAATAATGTCATGAACCAGTCTTTATTTAGCAATTCATTATATAAACGAGTTAAGTTTTCTTCATCGCCATATGAAACTAATTCCTTTGACACTAAGAAATCGACTGCTTCTTTGATTTCTTCATCATTTTCATAATATGTTTTAGATACATAATCATGATTTTCATAATGTCGAATTACTGCTTCACTACTTTCTCCAAACACATAGATATTTTCATTTCCAACTAATTCATGAATTTCCACATTAGCACCATCTTCTGTGCCTAATGTAATCGCACCATTCAGCATAAACTTCATGTTTCCAGTTCCACTTGCCTCTTTGCTCGCAAGAGAAATCTGTTCAGATATATCGCATGCAGGAATCAGCTTCTCTGCTTTAGTAACATTATAGTTTTCAACCATTACAACTTGGATATATTTAGATAACTCTTCATCATTTTCTACAAGCTCCTGTACACATAAAATAGCATGGATAATATCTTTCGCTATTGTATAAGCTGGAGCTGCTTTTGCGCCAAATATAAAGGTAATGCGTGTTTTTGGCTTATAACCTTTACGAATTTTCTGAATCAACCAGATGATATATAATAAGTTCATCTGCTGACGTTTATATTCATGAAGTCTCTTAATCTGAATATCAAAGATACTATCTGAATGTACTGTAATACCTTGGGTACGCTCTAAATATCTACATAGTTCTTCTTTGTTTTTTGTTTTGATATCTAATAGACGATGTAATACTTTTTCATCCTCTACAAAAGCCAATAATTTTTCTAATTCTTTAGCATCTTTTTTAAATCCATCACCAATTAATTCTGTAATAAGATTTGTTAGATCATGATTACAATGCAATAACCAACGACGGAAAGTTATACCGTTTGTTTTATTATTAAACTTTTCAGGATATAATTCATAGAAAGGTTTTAATTCACTTTCTTTTAATATTTCAGTGTGTAAAGATGCAACCCCATTAACACTATATCCATAATGAATATCCATATGTGCCATATGAACACGATTATCTGTATCAATAATCGCAGTTTCTGGATTTTGACTACGTAATGAGGCATTCATATCCAACGCTTCAATGATTGGCATTAGATGTGGAATAACTTCTTTTAAGTCATCATATGGCCATTTTTCTAGGGCTTCCGCAAGAATTGTATGATTTGTATAAGCACATGTATGGGATACAATATCAATTGCCTCCTTCATATGAATACCTTCCTGCATTAAACGATAAATCAATTCAGGAATAACCATAGAAGGGTGTGTATCATTAATTTGTATACATACATGTTCATGTAGCTTTCTTAAGTCATGCCCTTTTTGTTTTTCCTCCAACAAAATAAGCTGAGCAGCATTACTTACCATAAAGTACTGTTGATAGATGCGTAGGACCTGCCCTTCTTTAGTACTATCATCTGGATACAGGAATAAAGTTAAATTTTTACAAATATTTTTTTGATCAAAAGAAATGCCATCTGTTACTAATGACTCATCAATTCCTTCTAAATCAAATAAATGAAGTTTATTTTTCCCATTTTCATAACCAATGATATCAATATCATACAATTTTGAATGTACATTAAAACCTTTAAATTGAACATCAAAACCGATACCTGTATCATTTAGCCAAGTTTCACCTTTTAGCCATACATTCTTTTCTTCACACTGTTTATTATTTCTAAATTTCTGTTCAAATAAACCAAAATGATAATTTAAACCAACACCATCACCCTGTAAACCTAAAGTCGCAATAGAATCTAGGAAACAAGCTGCTAATCTTCCTAATCCTCCATTCCCTAAAGATGGTTCTAATTCAATTTCTTCAATATCACTTAACTTTATGCCATGTTTATCTAATAAACTTTCTACTTCATCGTATAATCCAAGATTTATTAAATTATTTGATAAAAGTTTTCCAATCAGGAATTCCGCAGAAATATAATATAATTTACGTTCTCCTGAAATTTCCTGTTTCTCTCTACCCAATGCTTTCACAAGCATCATTAAACCAGCATAGATTTCTTCATAACTACATTCTTCTATATTCTTTTGAAATTTGATTTGTAGAAGATTATTTAATTGTGTCTCCATAGATTCATTCTCCTTTTCGTGCGCCGTTGAAGGCGTTTCATATATATTTCTTTTGAAATCA
>URYK01000088.1 GCA_900552125.1 uncultured Solobacterium sp.
ACCGACAGGGCATTGATAATAACTCCTATTGGCATATTCATCCCTCTACTTTCTATAATATCCGGCAGTACAAATTTTGTCTTAAAGCATAGCCCTGTAAGAACAGCACTTGTAACCGGTTCAACTGTCACGAACAGGCTTGCTTTTACGCTGCCAAAGAATTCAGCTGTCCATGTGTTGCTATCAGGAAAATACTGCAAAACACGCATAGAACTGCTACTGTTTCGTATGACTTCGATTTATTATGTAACACGATAGCTGTATAAACCAGAATCATTATAATGTATGTAAATTATATGATTGTTCCGGTTGCTGCATTTGAATATTCAATGGCAAGAAAATTGGTCAACTGTAAACCAAGTATTCCTGTAAGTGAAAAAAATAGAAAAGAGCAGATTCTTTTTCCGCTCTTCCATACTGAAAATAATTTTTTATCTTTTTTTATTACAGAAATCGTCAAAAGTATTATTCCGGAAACAAATTGTCTTATTATTGATTTCTTGCTCTCACTATACTACATGCTATTAATCAAATCAATTACTGACTCTCTTTTTTGCTATTTCGAATCCATATTCGTTAATCTCATCTATTGCCTGTATCGCTATCTTCATGTCACGATCCTTAAGAGCCTGAGCAAGCATCAAATGTTGCGGAATAGTTGCAAGCCAAATAGAATCATTTCCATCTTCTGAATCTTCTTGCTGTATGAATCGGTACGAACGAATTTTATTTATCATCTGTTCTATTGCGCTATTCCGTCCAATTTTATAAAGACTATCATGAAAGCTTCGATCTAATACATGGCTATATAAATTTTCTCCAGCCAATTTTACCATCTCCGCTGCTGTTGATACTAATTGATCTTTCTCCTGAAATGTTCCGCGCTCCATTGCATTCTCCACGGCTTTATGATCCAATGCACTCTGAAGTTCCTCAATTTCTTCTAATGAGCAATTAGTAAGCTGAATTGTAAACGAATTATTTTCTCCATAAGGATTATTAATAAATACACCACTTCCTGTTTTTACATATATCAATCCACGGTCTTCTAATATTCTCAAAGCTTCACGCACAGAATTTCGACTTGTCTGCAGCATGGAAGACATATCACGTTCCGATGGCAGTTTGTCCCCTGGCTGAAGATTATTCATTTGAATGTACCGATAAATAGCATCTGAAATTTTCAAATAAAGAGATTTCTTTTCTATCGGTTTCATTGAAATTCTATTTTCATTTTCTGTATTATTTATATGATTCATAAAACTTCCCCAATTTCTATATAACTACATTAATAAAAGGATCCAATATCTTTTACAGATACCGAACCCTTTTAATTATAAGGAATTCTTATGAAAACGTCAAGATTGTCCTTTTTGTCAAATATTACTCTGTTTTTCCAGATAACTCAAGGTACTCTTCATATGCAGCTGATCCTTTTTTAATCTTCGCAATTCCAAATCCTGTGAATCCCCAGATGATTGCAAAAATAACTCCTGTATAGCACAGTACTGCCCATGGTGCATACTGTACTGTCGGTACACCAAGTACAGAGGTCATATATACACCAGCCAATGACCACGGTACTAAAGGTTCTACGACGGTAATACTGTCTTCCAGTGATCTTGACAAGTTCTTTGATTCCAATCCGCGTTTAATATACTCTGGACGGAACATTCCACCAATCATAAGGAATGTTACTGTAGCTTCTCCGATTACTGTGATCATAATTACACCAAGAATAACTGTGAGTGTAATCAACTGTCCTGTACCATGGATATGTTTCATGATTCGTTCCAGAATCAGTTCCATACTTCCACATACAGTAAGTGCTCCGATAAAAGAGAATCCGCAGAATGCCATTAATGCTGTATTCATCATAGAACTCATACCACCTCTCTGAAGAAGATTCGGAACCTGTTCTACAATGTTTTCAAGATCCATAGATGTGTGAAGCATCTCCATCTTAAATCCGCTAACCATACTTGCTGCACAATCTGTAAATGAAAATCCCTGAACTAGCATTGCAAGTACAATTGCTACAGCAGAAGAAATAATCATAACCGGAATCGTAGGTTTCTTCATAAGAGATCCTGCAATTACAATCACACAAGGAATCAATAATAACAGCCCTACCGGCATTGCGAGATTAAAAAGTTCTCCAAGTGTATTAATAATCTCGTCAACCTGCCCCACCTGTGAGTCACTTGCGAAGTGAGCTCCTGCAATAAAATAAACTACACAACTCACAATAAATCCAGGAACTGTTGTGTAAAACATATGTCCAATATGCTGATATAAGTTTGTTTCTGTTGCAATTGCAGACATATTTGTACTGTCTGATAATGGTGACATCTTATCTCCGAAATAAGCACCTGCAACAATCGCTCCTGCAACTGCCGGAAGCGGTGCACCCATACCTGCTGCCACACTGATCAGTGCTGCGCCAACTGTTCCTGCAGCTCCCCAGGAAGTACCTGTGCTGACAGAAAGTATTACTGTTACAAGAAATGAAGTAATAATAATATATTTTGGACTAATAATCTGAAGTCCTATATATACAAGAAACGGAATTGTTCCACTTACTACCCACGCACCAATCATAAGTCCAACACAAATCAAAATCATGATTGCCGGAAATGCTTTTGCAAGTTTAGCCACTATTTCATCTTCGATTTCTTTCCATTTATGTCCCTGATACATGCACACACATATTGTAAATGCGGCACAAATAATCAAAAGAATCTTAATATCAATACTATAAACAACCAATCCTGTAAAAAGAACAACAAACATAAAAATCAACGGTAATACAGCTGTAAAGAGGGTTGGTTTTTTTACTTCTTTTCTCTCTTCTCCCATGATGGTTCTCCTTTATGAAATTTTATCAAGTGCCTGCTGCAAATCAGCAATCAGGTTTTCTGTTCCTTCAAGACCACAGTGAATTCGTACAATATTTCGTGATACATTTAAGAATGCACACTGCTCTTCCGTCCAGTTATATGTATAAGCAATTGCAAGGCTTTCAAATCCTCCCCAAGAACATCCTTTCTCAAAGAGTTTTAAGCTATTAACAAAGGTTTCTGTCTCTTCTAATGTTCCGTCAATCTCAAGACTCATCAGTCCACATTCACCTTTCTGCTGTTTTCTTGCAAGCTCATATTGTGGATGTGATTCAAGTCCTGTAAAGAATACACGCTTAATCTTTGGCTGCTTTTCAAGGAATTTAGCCACTTCCATTGCTGTCTCGTAATGTCTCTGCATACGAACGTCTAATGTACGTAGTCCACGAATCGCCAGCCAGGCTTCCATTGGTCCAAGAACTCCGCCAAACCAATCTCTTTGAACCATAATCTCACGCATAAATTCTTCGTCCTTTGAAACAAGGACTCCACCTACAAGATCACTATGTCCGCCGATATACTTTGTCATGGTATGCATTACAATATCAATTCCCATATCCAACGGTTTTTGGAAAATCGGAGTGGAGTATGTATTATCAATGTACGTTTTAATTCCATGCTCTTTAGCAAGCTTTGCCACTCCTTCCAAATCTACAACATTAAATAAAAGCGTTGTGGGACTCTCCAAAATAATCATTTTCGTTTCTGGACGGATTGCATCTTCGAATTCCTTTACAGTTCTTCCATCAACATAAGTGACTGCTACATCATATTTCGGACTAAGGAACTCATCAAGTAAATGCTGTACTGGTCCATAACTTTCCTTAATACAAATCACATGACTTCCTGCTGTACAAATCTTAAGAATAGCCGCTGCACAAGCTGCCATACCTGCTGAAAATACAACTGCTCTTGAACCGTGCTCTAGTGCAGCAATTTTCTTTTCGAGAATTGCAACAGTTGGATTAGATGCTCTTCCATAATAGAATTCATCTTTAAAAATATCTACGTCGAAATAATCTTTTACCGTATCAAATACATGAAGTGAATTCATAAAAATCGGAGGCGTTACAGATTTCATATACTTTTCTGGATCTTCTCCTACGTGTGTCATTGCCAGTAAATCTTGATTGTCTGCTAATTGTTTTGACATCTTCTCTTTCCTTTCTTTTATTGGTTTGATGGTATTGTGGTTGATTGGCTCAACCAATTTATGTGATTATTATACATCCGTTATCGTTTTTGTCAATATTTTTATGTGTATAAAATATTTTTTATGCTTTCTGCATAATTTTTATTTTCTCCTTTTGTGCAAATGATACAACGCAGTAATCAGATAAACATAATATAATAGCTTTTGAATATAAAAACTTCTCATCTTCTAGTTTTCGATCATACACATCACAATCAAAGCAATATATCACTTCTTCGACTTGTCATTTTTCGTTCCAATTCCTATATAGACTGAGTCCGAAAAATGCAGTAAAATCAGTAATAGCTCGACAATACCGAAAGCGAATATAGATTGTTGGAGGAAGTTATGATTCAAGAAATTGGGAACAGAAGAAGTATAAGAAAATATAAAGAAGATAAGATTAGTAAAAAATTACTCGAAGAAATAATATATAGCGCTACTCTTGCACCATCCGCCAAAAACAGGCAGCCTTGGAAATTTATTGTATATCAAGGCAAAGAAAAAGAGAAGTTGGTTGATATTATGCGTCAGGGTATAAATTCAGAAAAAGTCACTCATACACTTATGCCAGAATGGGCATTTGCCATACCAGATGCGGAAAATACAGTAAGGATCATGCAAGAAGCCCCAGCCAAGAGACCTCGGAAACCATTCGCAGATATTGTTGAATTTAGAGATGGATCAGAGTGCGAATGATCGTCCGCTTAAAAGGAGTACGATAAAATCAATGACTATATTCTATCAATTTTTACGCATCTCCACTTTTACAGTGAACTCACTGTCTGTGAGCATACGCTGTAAGTTTTCTTTAAAAGCAAGGTAGACGAAACGACTCTCCACTGTTTATCTACCTTACTCACCCTAGTATCAAATATTTATCTATCTCTTAATTCTAGCACATTTTTTCAAGAAGCAGATCTGATTTAATAGTGTATTTCTTTTAAAATCTGATCTATCATTCTTTCATTCGCAAGCGAAAATTCTTTCGTAACTGTAGGCACCTGTTCTCCTCTGTTTTTCATCCGAATCTTCTTTCGCAAAATAGGTGCCATCTTTCAAAGAATATTTCCAATAATCAAAAAATTTACAGTAATGCCTCTTTGTATGACTGAACATGAGGCTTCACTTCTCCGTCTATGTAACTATCAAGAAATTCTTTCATACAGTTACGGCTATAGCGATTACTATGAATAATCTGTGCGAAACGACTCAAAGTATTTGAAATTGTATCATTGACCAAAATATAATCATAATTATTGGCACATGAAATCTCTTCTTCTGCTATTTCCATTAAAGCATTCACTTCTTCTTCGGTATAAATTCCAGTACTGGACAGCCGGCTCTTTAATTCATCCCAAGATGGCGGCAAAATGTAAATCAGTGTAGCATCCGGACAAAGTGCACGAATCTTCATTGCTCCGATTGTATCCACGTCCAGAATTACATTTTTCCCTCTTGCACGCGCTTCCTCTACACTTTTCTTTGTTGTTCCGTAAGCATTACCATTCACATATGTATATTCCAACATCTCACCCATACGAACCATTCGCTCAAATTCCGGTACAGACACAAACCAATAGTCTTTTCCGTCTATTTCATGCTTTCTCTGTCTTCTCGTTGTCACAGATACACTGACACACGCCTGTTCATGATCCTGCAAATACTCTCTCAAAACCGTCTTATTCCCCACACCAGACGGTCCCGAAACAACAATTAACTGTCCATATTCTGCAATCTTGTCCAAATATTCCTTTTTCATCGCCGTTTCTTCCTTCCTCTCAACCATATTTTCGTATGATTTATACTTTTTTATTATAAATTCAGACAATATATTGCGTCAAGCATATTTTTCATACAGATAAACTCAGTTTTACTTGTTGTCCTGTGATTTGTATTTCTGTTGCCATAACAAAAAAAGAAGAGAACTCTCATTTTACTGGAGTTCTCTTCTTTTAGTCATTTACTATT
>URYK01000089.1 GCA_900552125.1 uncultured Solobacterium sp.
GTGACCTCCAATAGAAGTTTTTGTGGTTATTAACATTCTATCAAACAGGCCCAGAGGGGCTTTTTTTTTACAAAGAGTTCAATTTAATTTTACAATCGGCCAAAATAAAAAAAGAGCAATAATTTGTGTGAAAAATAGTATGGAGGTTGTTTATGACCATAGATCATCAGTAATAATAAAGATGGCTGATTTCTTTATTATTTTTTCTAAACATTAAAAACAACACTACAAGAAGAGGCCTGAAAGCGATTTGCTTTTGGGCATTTTTTATACTTGTCCGAATTTAAAAAAGATTAATTCATCCAAAAGAAGTCATGATTTTAATTTAAATGAGATAGTATATAGTTCAAAAATAATTTTCAATTACCTTATAATAGCTTTAAGTCTCAGATTATAATTATTAGTGTAAATAAAATTGATAATAAATAATTAAATATGAAAGTGAGGGATAACTTTGGATTTAGGACCATTACATGATTTAAAAGATGTTTTGCCAGAGTCTACTTTAGAAGCTTTATTAAATCCTGCTGCTAAGTCAATTGGGACAGCAGTAGGAGGCTTGAGCGATTTTATATTTTACCCATTACATAAATTAGGTATATATACTGAACAAAAGCTAAAGGAATATAGTGACAAGATAAAACAAAAGACAAATGATATTCCAATCGAAAATAGAGATGCTAGTAAATTAAATCTAGTGTTTAAAGCATTGGAAGATTCTAAATATCAAGTAAATGAAGAAGAATTGCAAGAAGCTTTTGCCAATCTTATAGCTTCTACCATAGATAATAGAGTTAATAAATTTATTACACCAAGATTTTCAACAGCATTAGCTGAATTAGGCCCTGAAGATGCTCAATTAATAAATATAATTGCCAAGCAACCTAATTTTCAAATGGTATGTGGAGATTTGATAGTAATGTATAAAAAAGATGGAAGTTCAAAACCAATTTCTGATCTCTGGATGTCTACCATTGATAGTACAGTATTTAGTATGCCAGATTCAGTAGATACACTGGATGCATTAAAAATAATATCAGTAACTAGAAATGAGTGGTTTTTAGCTGATGCTTATCAAACCAATTACAAGATTATGGAAAATGCTTTAAAAGCTAAATATCATATGTCAAATTTAAAGGAGAATGAAGAAGTTCAACTTAGAAAGGGATGCCTAAGAACTACTACATTTGGAAAACATTTTATTTCTTGTGTAACAGGTAATAAAATGAAATAGTTATATTACTTAAAATTATTTTATTCAAAGTATCCTTGAACGGGTGCTTTTTATAATGGTAATGAATCCTATTGATTATGCTATCATCTGAGAAATTTTGTTCAACACAATGCTCCTTTGCCCATTAAACAAGTAATTGAAACTCCTGGATCTGATCTAAGTAAGATAAGTACTGTTTTTGTATTAAATACAGATTTCTTTAAAGCTTCTAAGAAGGAATTTACTAAAGCAAATATCGCTGATTCATACTGGGAAGATGCCAAGAATTTATCATTCATGAAGCATGCTAATGCATACGTAGCACAGCTCATTGCTCTTTATCGATTGGCTTTGGCCGAATATATCAAGGTTAATAAGGATACTCTTGATAAAATACAAGCGAAAATGAAAGATACGGTATTACGCAACGCTATTGCTTGGATTAACGCTTCGAATGGGGCGGTGGGGTAGAGAAGATGAAGGAAGCATCCCTTGGGGGATGCTTTTTTGGTGTAAAGTTTTGTTAAATTCTATGCTCTTTTTACAGAAACTGCTATACTTATTTTAAATAGATGCGAACGAATGATCGAAAATACTAAAATTGAAATAAGAAAGAGCAGTTATATGAAAAAGAAACTAACTACAGAAGAATTGATAGCCCATATTAAAAGCAAGGGTATAACATTTAATCATATGACAGAAAATGATGCCAAAAAATGTTTAAGAACTTTAAATTACTATTATAAACTTGCTGCATATCGAAAAAATTTTAAAAAGGATGTAAATGGAAAGTATGAGGACTTAGATTTTGCATATTTAACTGATCTTGCTGCTATTGATATGCAATTGAGACAGTTTCTTTTAGAGTTGTGCTTAGATGTTGAGCATGGTGTAAAAGTCCTATTATTAAATAGAATTTCTGATTATTTGCCTAATGAAGATGGATATAAAATTGTTCAAGATTTTAGGAATGGACCAGATTATGGCTCACGTCAATATGAATTGACTATTAAGAATCTAAAAAGTAACCAATATTTGAAAGAAATGAGTAGAAAATATTCTCAAAATCCACCAGTTTGGGTGTTCTTAGAGATCGCTTCATTTGGTGGATTAACAGCCTTCACTGAATATTTTTGTGATAATAGAAAGAATACCAAAAAGCTTAAGAAAATAAGTTCACTTTTACGTTACTGTAAAAATATAAGGAATGCTTGTGCCCATAATACACCTATATTGGTCAATTTGTTCTCTAATTCGGATAGATTGGATCAAAGACCAAGGGCTATTCAAGGAATTTCTAATAATATTGGTATTTCAAATCAAGATACGTATTATGAAAAAATGGTAGATCTAATTTCTTTGTTTTATGTCCATAAATTAATTCAAAGTAAATTATTAGGAAAGTTTCAATATAATCAAGGTCAAAAATTAATTCAGAGATTTCATAGACATGATTGGTATAAAAAAGAAGAAAATCTAACTAAATTTATTGAGGACTTATCTATTTTAATTGAATACTTGAAATAATCATGTATAATAATACATAAGGAATCAGCGCTAATGACGTTGGTCAACGAGGCTTCGAGCTAAGTTGATTCAGGTTTTAAGCATCATGCACTTATGTGTGTGATGCTTTTCTCATCTTTATAGGAAGTTAGAGAAGATGGTTGGGCGGTGATGGGGATTCTAGTCTTGTTGATGTGAGGCTAGAATTGTTATGTTGCATGAATCGCATAATGTTTATTGGTATAATTTCCTTGTTTATTAAGTTGTAGATGTAAGTGGCTCCGGCAATCTCCTTGGTTGAGGTTGGTAGAGCTTTTTTGGTGTGAATATTCCAAATTAATGTGAATAGGAAATATGAGTATTAAGTATATAAAGTGTGTTGCAAATTACGTAAGCGTCTAAAAACCAAGTACCTATCTTAACTACAATTTCTGTCATATACTGACTTCATCACTTATTTTGGAGGTTGTTAGTTATGACTGAAAAACATGAAATTGTTCCTATTGAACCAGTTCAAGATAGCCAGCTTCTCTTATCTTTGAAAAGAAACGATCTTGAATTCAAGGCTTATACTTCACTGGATCCAATGGTCTTACAAGATATCGTGGATCGGATACTATCATGATCAAATTATCAGATTTAGGTCAGGTTTACATTGTTTGCGGTAAGACTGACATGAGACGCGGGATCGATACTTTAGCTAGTATGGTAAAAGACAAGTTCAATCTTGATCCTTTTTCTGGTCAGGTATTCTTATTTTGTGGCGGTAGCCAAGATAGATTCAAAGCTTTGTATTGGGACGGTCAAGGATACTGGTTACTCTATAAAAGATTCGAGAACGGTAAGATGAATTGGCCCAAAAACCAGGATGAAGTTAGAGAACTTAGCCCCGAGCAAGTTGACTGGTTAATGAAGGGCTTCTCAATTGAACCGAAAATTAGTGAAGCAACTGCACGTAATTTCTATTGATTTTACGTGCAGTTTTTCGTATTCTTATAACTATCGAAAAACGAGGAGGCTATTTCATCATGTCAGAAACAACATTAGAAAAGATCATCCAAGAACAAGCTACAACTATTCGTAACTTAACCGAAGAAAGCTCCCTCCTCAGAGAACAAGTAGCGTACTTAACGCAAAAGAGATACGGCAAGTCATCTGAACAAACGGCTATGTCCGGTCAGACAAGTCTGTTTGAAGAAGAAAATATTGATGAAGACGGAGATCTTCCCAGGAGAAGAATCCCCAGAAGTCATTATTACCTATAAGCGCCGCAAGCATAAGGCCAAAAGACAAGATGTTCTGGCAGTTTTCCCGTCTGAAGAAGTTCATCATGAGTTATCAGAGAAAGAGCAATATTGTTCAGATTGTCATGAAAAGCTCAAAGAGATCAGTTCATGGCCTGCGCGTAAGGAACTAGTCTTTATTCCAGCTCAACTTAAGAGATTAGATCACATCCAGCATGCTTATAAGTGTGAACATTGCAGTTTAAATAGTGAAACAGATAAGATCATTAAAGCTCCTGTTCCTAAGGCAGCGCTAGCACATAGTTACGGCTCTTCGTCAATTATTGCTCATACAATTTATCAAAAGTATGAATTAAAAGTACCAGCTTATTGTCAAGAAAACGATTGGCAAAAGATGGGACTGCCTGTTCAACGCCAAGACTTGATTAACTGGCATATGAAGGTCACAGACTATTACTTCAAGCCTGTTTACAGTCTACTTAAAGAAATATTGTTAACTCAAGCGGTCCTTCACGCCGATGAAACGAGTTACCGCGTCCTTGAGAGCGATACTCAGAAGACTTACTACTGGACTTTTTTATCAGGTAAACAAGAGAAGAAACCAATAACTTTTTATCATCATGATCCTCATCGTAGCAGCCAAGTTGCGACTGACTTCCTAGGCAATTATTCAGGATATTTGCACTGCGATATGTGGCAAGCCTACAAACAATTACCTGAAGCAACACTAGTGGGTTGTTGGGCTCATGTTAGAAGAAAGTTCAAAGAAGCAGTGCCACCCACTACTAAAGGAAAATCCTTATCAAAGCAAGGCGTTCACTACTGCAATCAGATGTTTACTCTAGAGAGAGCTTGGGAGAACCTTTCTAATGAAGAACGCCATCAAAAACGCCAAGAGAAACTAAAGCCACTATTTGATGAATTCTTTAAATGGTGTAGAACAAATCAGCCTTTGGTTTTACCAGGATCCAAACTTGGAAGAGCCATTGCTTACGCACTTAATCATGAAGATACTTTCAAGAATGTTTTACTTGATGGTAAATTAGTTTTATCCAACAATCTCGCAGAACAAGCAATCAAGACTTTGGTAATTGGCCGAAAGAATTGGTTATTTTCGCAAAGTTTCGAAGGTGCACAATCTTCTGCGATTATTTTGAGTTTGATTGAAACAGCCAAGAGAAACAATCTAGATCCAGAGAAATACATTGAGTATCTGCTGGATAAATTACCAAATGAAGAGAATCTGACAGACCAAGAGCATCTGTCGGCTTATTTGCCATGGACAAAAGAAGTTCAGGAAAAATGTAAAACACGAATAGAACAAAGAAAGGCAGCTTAGCTGATCAATCGATGATCAGAACAAGGCTGCCTTTTCAATATACTTTGTTTTTAGACGCTTACAAAGAAGTTATTTATACCATATAAAAACAAATAGCCCCCAATATCTATAATGTAGATGTTGGGGGCTATTCTTTCAATGTTTTTTAGGGGTTATTTGTTAATTATAGCCCCTAAACACTGAATCAAAAAACTTTAAATTTCATTATTAGGATGTTTTCGTAATATTAATACTATTTTTTTCTTTTCTTCCATCCACTCTTAGATAGTATACGGTAGATTGTTTAGTTAATCTTTCCACTTTTTTCTGAAAGTCAGCCAACTGGTTAAACTTCCTAAAGCCAGTAATAAGACACCTAGAGCTGAAACAGAGCTTTCTGATTTTTCACTAGTTTGTGGTAAAGCTTCTATATTTTTAGAAAGAATTTTTTCTTTATCATTTACCAATGAAACTGTTTTTTTCTCATTAACATTAGTTTTAATCAATTGAGTTGGCTGCGTCGTATTTCCGCTACTGTTAGTTGTTGAATATAATTAACCCCATCTTAGCACAAGCCAAGGTGGGGTTTTAAGATACTT
>URYK01000090.1 GCA_900552125.1 uncultured Solobacterium sp.
TTTTTCTTTCAGTGAAACCCTGACCACGCGCATAGCACGTGGTATTAACAATTATAAAACAAAATACACCTAATTGTAATCAAACAATTTAGGTGTATTCTTCTTTTTATCTGTTTAATGTACTGAGTTAATAATAGCTCTAGATAATAATGGGACAATCTGGTTTTTTCTAGATAAAATATCTTCCTGGAAACTATGTTCCTCATTTGCTTCATTAGGGAATGCTTCTGTAACAACATCCTTGATACTTCCTGCCGCATAAAAAGATGAACCATTTTCTAGTATGCTTGTAAATGCCACAACTAATAAATCTAATCCTTTATCATTCACGAACTGTTCCATTTCTTCTAACAATTGATTCTCAATATCTTTTGCTTCACCTACCTGGTAAGCAATCACTTGAGAAATCATAACACTTTTTCCATCAATCTCAAATTTCTTAATATCTTGATTCAATAACTCTTTTGGTGTCTTTTTACTTATATTAGAACTTACCTTAAACATTTCCTTTGCGAAATCATCAATATCTAACCCTGCTATTTCCGCAAGCATTTTTGCTAAGCCTTTATCCTTAACAGTTGTTGTTGGAGATTTAAATTTTAATGTATCAGATAAAATAGCACCCAATAATAAACCTGCAGTATCTTTAGGAATCGTCATCTGATTTTCTAAATATATCGATGTAATGATAGAAGCCGTACTTCCTATGATTTCATTACGGAAAGAAATTGGACGATTTGTTGAGATATCACATACTCGATGATGATCGATAACTTCTAACAAATCAGCTTTTTCTATGCTTTTAACTGATTGAGAATATTCATTGTGATCAACCAAAATAACTTTTTTATTATGCTGATTTAAAATATGATATCTTGAAACATATCCAACTAAATGGTTTTCATCATCTACTACAGGATAGCTTCGATATCTTGATTTCAACATCTTTTTTCCTACTTCATCCACAAACTCATTAATATTGAAACTAACTAAATCTGTCTTCATTAACAACTTCACTGGCGGAGAAAAGAATAAATAACGAGATGTATTCATTGTACCATGTCCAGAAATAATAATAGGACAATGATATTCTTTCGCAAGTTCAATGACACTAGGCTTAATTTCCTCTGTCCATACAGTAATTAGTATTCCAGCACCTTTTTTAATAGCTGCCATTTGTGCTTCAGAATCGTTCCCTACAATAACTAAACGATCTTGTAGTTCATAGTTATTTAGTTTTGTTTCCGCTATCGCAATAACACTGGTTTTCCCATTAAAATGGTAATCTTTATCCATATAAACCATCTTGCCGTTAATTGTTTTCGCAATGTATTCCGGTGGTGTTTTCTTTAACAGCTGAATAGCAAGTGCAGTATCCCCTAAACCAACGGTTGCTAAGTCTGACTTTGTAATCATTCCCATTAGTTTTCCTTGCTTATTAATTACACCATAAGATTGTTTTGTATGATCGCCCATCAATTCTAAAGTTTCTTTAATTGTTGTCTGTGGGCTAATAGCTAAAGGACCATCCATCTCAATTTCATTTAATGTTGCCCTTGCATCTTCAAATAAGATTGGTTCGTCAGTATGAAATCTTTCTAATAAATACTTGGTTTCTGCATTGATTGGTCCCAATCTACACGCAACAGCATTATATCCCTGGCGCTGTTTTAATTGTGCATAGGCAATCGCAGATACAATAGAATCAGTATCAGGATGTCTATGTCCTGTTATGTAAATAGTTTCCTTATTTATCATGTAATAACTTCCTCCTATTTTTACATTCATCCCTGCGTATTGATTATAAAACAGAATGAGTTAAATTCCTACAAAAATCTTTAATTTCATAGATATTCATATTATCTATGATTTTATATAGAATTGAAAAGTAATATGCTCCATAATAGATTTATTTATTTAAACGTAAATTGATCAATTACTATTTTGTCATTAATTGACAAATAAGTGTATTACATATACAATACACTTAAAGAGAGGTGGTAATATGCAATTTAATGATTTACAATTTCATAAAAAAGAACCTATGTATCCTCAGCTAAGTCGTTACATCAAAAAGCAGATTCTTGCGGGGAAAATCAAGCATTATGAAGAACTTCCTAGTCGAAGAGAATTAGCAATGCAGTTATCCATTAATCCAAATACTGTACAAAAAGCATATAAACAGTTAGAAGATGAGAATATTATTAAGACTATCAGTAATGTAAAAAGCGTTGTGGTTGTGACGGATGAAATTTTAGAAAAACTAAGAAATGAAATGATTGAAGAAACTGTACGTAATTTTATCAGTGAATGCCAAGATAGTGGTTTAGATTTCCAGCAAACCATCACTTGGATCTCTAAATTATGGAACACCTAATTTTTATGAATATAGTGTATTATAACCATAATACAGAAAGGAGCATATATGAAACAAATTCTATTCTTTATTGAAAATACCTCTTGCCCTTACCTAAAATCAATTATATATCTTTATATTAGTGTTTTTCTATGTAATATCATACTTTGTGCCACAGGTTTGATTAAAGATATAAATAGTGTTACGTTCATTCTATTTTATTTAGGATTTCCTTTATTATTGATTATCCACTATAAACGATATAAAGTATTCATCAAAAATGGCGGTCTTACTCGCATACGCTTATTACCAATCAAGAAAAGTTCATTTTTACTGAGTGAATTACTATTTCAACTGATTACTTATCTTGGTCTATTCATGATAAACATAGTATCCTGGTGTGTAATCTATCTATTAATTTCTAGTCAATTACCATTTCTTCATAATTCCTTTATCTACTTTATTTTGATGAACTCAATGCTTTACACTTATATGCCAATCAGTTTTATAAACATTCTCTTTATCATTGTTCTTCTTATCTCAGTGACTTGTGTAAGTACCATTTTATTAATCAGTATGGAAACTAATAAACAAGGACAAACAATTATGATGTATCTCTTTGCATTTTTCATTCTTGCGATCATACAACTCCATACATCTTCTTGGGAAATACAAAATCAATCAAATCTTTTCTTATTGATTGCGCTCATCGCCATTATGCCACTTAATATCCACCAATTACGTTCATACTTTATATGGAATACAAGGAGGTAACACTATGAAAAAAACAACTTGTTTTATAGCTACAATAACTATCTGTTGCTTATGTCTATTATCCTTTGTTTATTATTTATCCAAACAAGGAGATTTTACAATAAAAGATATAAATGGTGACCCAACTCTCTTACAAGATGTTTCCTTTGATACAAATATGGTCATCGATAATTCTTATATACCAATCTCTAATACAAATAATAAGGATATCCAGTATTCCCTAATAACTAATCAGTTTCCAATATATGATTCCTCTTGCAATTTCTCATATTTTCCTAATGAGAATTCAAAGGCCTTAACAGAATTAGAATCTTATCAGGATGAAAATACTTATGTTTCAGAAGATACTGAGATGTATAAACGTACACTTAGTACAGCTGGTATTTATTTATCCTATTCTTACTCTGATGAAACAACAGGTGAGATGCCTATTGAGATTGGTATTCTAAAAACTGATATGTGGTATGATACAGAGGATTCAATATCAGTACAGGAACGTATTCTCTCTGATTCCAGTGTACAGTATTATTCTGATCAAATAATAGTGTATAACCAAAATGAAGAAATTCCTGATTATTCAGTCTTAATGGTTCCTATTTACTATAAAGGATATTATTATCTTCTACCTCCCAGCAATGCATATATGAAAGGTCAAAACTATATTTATAAAGCAAAATTGCTTGATGAGCCTATTACTCTATCCTATACCGTCAATGATGACATGAAAGAGACTTTTGATAATCCTAATTATACTTCAACAATTTCAACTGAAAAACTTACTAAGGTCACAATGGGAAGAAATTATATAACCATGTTAATGGTAAATGAAGAATTTTATGTTTTTAGTGAATTAAATAATACGCTTTATGTAACTGTATATGATTTAGATGGAAATTATGTAAATGAATGGGAATATAAAAACCAAGGAATTGACACAATATTTCAAAATGACTCTTATATCTG
Source organism: uncultured Solobacterium sp. (assembly GCA_900552125.1). Taxonomy (GTDB): domain Bacteria; phylum Bacillota_I; class Bacilli_A; order Erysipelotrichales; family Erysipelotrichaceae; genus Clostridium_AQ. The sequence continues at coordinate 4,094 of URYK01000090.1, forward strand.
CTGGGAATATCAAACTAATTTATATGTTTTAGATACTAAAACGATGAAGATAGTTGATCAAGGTACCATTCATGATATAAATATATTCTCAATATCTGATCTATATTATCACAATAACAACCTATATGTTTCTTACTTCGACACTAGCACTAATAATTATATTAGTTATATACAAGTAATAAGGAATAATAAATCTTTATATCATGGAGTATTTGATTTTTCAAAGACTAAATCTTCACAATATGATGAACTTATGTTCTATCAGACAGATGTAAAATTTAGGAGGTAGCTTATGTTGAAGAAAGCATTATATTATCGCATTTCCCGTATTTGGATACCTTATATTTTCCTTTGTTTTGCCTTTATTTCCTATAGTCTATATAACCTAAGCCAAGCAACAAGCATATATAAATCTATGAAAAATATCTCTATTCCAATAAATCCTTTCTATTATTTTTCCTCTCATTCCTTGATTACCTTTGTCTTTATCATGTCAATTACTATATGTTATGTCTTTTACATGTCAAAAGATTATCTACAGGGTAAAACTCGATGGATGTTAATTCCTAGCTCTCATAAATACAATGTGATTGCGGATTTCGTTGTTTTTACTGGATTATTAATTATTCTTCATATTATAAGTTATGTTCTTTTAACATTTATGTTTCATCATCACTTACAGATATTATCCAGTAATCAAGTTGTTCTTTTAGATGTTTACTATAATTTCCAATATCTTATTAGTAATGATTTATTATCTTCTATTTTATTTCCTCATACATTTATTTCAATTACTGTTTTACTATGTATGTATTTATTTTTGATAACAGGAAGTATTTCCTTTCTATTTATGATTGTTAATACTTCTACTCCGTCGATATTAGATGCAGTGATATATTGTTCTGGTATCTTCCTAGCATTTATGAGTTTTAATTATTGGCATTCCGATGTATTACAGATCGTAATCTTATTATCCTATAGCGTTGTTTTCATTTATCTTTTGAAAAAGAATTGGAGGTTGAAAGTATGTTAAAGTTAGAAAATGTTAGTAAGTTATATGCACCATCTCAAGGGCTATTTAACACATCCATATCCTTTAAAAAGGGAGAAATCACAGGTATTCTAGGAAGAAATGGAAGCGGAAAATCAACATTGCTGAAGAGCATATTAAACTTAATTCCAATCGATTCTGGAATCATAACATATGATGATTTACCAATTGAAGAACAATTAGAAAAGATTGCCTATATTACAGAAGAAGGTAGCTATTTTCCATATATGAGCGCAAAAGCTTATGGTAAGTTTTTATCCTCTTATTATCCATCTTTCTCTAATAGTCAATATATGCAATTATTAGAAAGATTTGAAGTACCAATCAATAACGCCATTCGCAATCTATCCAAAGGACAACAGCTAAAAGTTGAGATTAGCGCAGGATTTGCGATGAATGCAAAACTTATTATTCTTGATGAACCTTTCACAACATTAGACATTTATGCCAAAGAAGATACAATCAAATTATTAATCGAACAGGCAAAAGATGATGTGATGATCTTAATTACTACTCATAATATAGAAGAAATTGAAACAGTAATAGATCGCTGTGTTGTATTGGATAAAGGAAAAATTGTGGAAGATATCATGATGGATGATTTAAATGAGGATGGAAAAGATCTAAAGACTTTGCTAGATGCATATCGTCCTAATAAATAGAAAAGAAAGTAGGAGATAGTCATTAAACTACCTCCCCTTATCAAACCGCATGTGC
>URYK01000091.1 GCA_900552125.1 uncultured Solobacterium sp.
GCTACAAATGCACCGATGGAGCGCTACAGGCGCTCCATTTTTCCGCTACGTGCAATGAATTTGATAATATTAAAGATTTATCAGAAGAACAAAAATATTATACTTTAATTGGACTATTAATATCCGCGTTAATGCTACTAGTTACTATTTTTAGCTTAACTTTAAAGGCAGGATAGAAAATATAGAGTATAAACACTAATTCGTTAATGTTCGATTATACTCAATGAATATACAAGTAAAAAATGTGAGAAGATTTGCTACCACCTCTAACTTGAGATAGAGAATCTTATGTAGATGTTATCTTAATGGCAATTTTAGATAAAGAGCGGATAAAAACTAAAAGATTTTAGTAATATATTAAAAAAGAAAGGATTTAAATTATTTGCCTTTCTTTTAGAATTGTTTACGTTTTGATGCAGGAGGGATATGAAGAAGGTCGCGATATTTCGCAACAGTTCTACGTGAAATATTATACCCTTCTTCATTTAATAAATCACAGAGCTTTTGATCGCTATATGGTTTTTTCTTGTTTTCTTGTGAAATCAAATGTTTTAAACGAGATTGAACTTCAGAAGTACTGGTCTCTTCTTGTAGTTTATTAGGGAAGAAAGTTTTTAGAGAATATATTTGTCCTTCAAAGACGATATATTTTTCTGATATAGCTCTGGAAATGGTAGATTCATGAACTTTTAATTCTTCCGCTACCATTTTTAAAGTTAAGGGTTTTAATGGAGAATCATAAAGGAAAAAGTCTTTTTGAACAGTACATATGATTCGCATGATTTCCTCTAGGGTAGAGTTTCGTTTATGGATACTAGAGAGTAATTGCTCTGCTTGTTTCTTTTGCTGCTGGATATATTGGTTTGTCTGTGAATCATTTTCCTCAATAGTGTAAGAAGGTATATGAAGACCATATGTTTTTCGTAAAAGATATATATGAATTTCATCTTGTTCTACACTGATTTGTATATCAGGGACAATGTAGTTGCTTGTTTTTGCATAAATCTCGCCAGGTTTAGGATTCATAGAACGAATAAGCTCAACTGCCTTCACAATATCTTCTAGAGGTAGAAAAAGATTTTGAGCAATCTGTGGAAGCTTATTTTCAGCTATTTCCTGTAAATAGTCATTAACAAGACAAATGGCGAGCTTTGCAGCTGATGTATTTTGTGTGCATAATTGGATTAAAATACATTCCTGTAGATTTCTGGCGCATATACCAAGAGGTTCAAAAGTTTGAATTGTTTGTATGGTATCTTCAATATCATCAAAAGTATAGCTTGGAAAAGACTGCTGTATTTCTTTATTGCTTACTGTTAAATAACCATTATCATCAAGAGATTGAATAATAAATTCTGCAAGTTCTTTTATAATCTTATGAGGGTATAAATCAATCTGTTCCTGTAAGACATCAGTTAATGTTTTCTCATTTGTGACATAATTTAATACAAGTGAAAACGGATCTTCCCATTTTGTGATAATTCCTGTTTCATAGCTTTCATCAAATTCCAGCATTGGATTTGTTTCCAACTCTTCTTCTATTTTTTTATGTAGATCCTGTGTGTTCATTTCTAATATTTTCAAATCCTGCTGTTGTCGCAGCGAAAGTTTTTGTTGCTGGGTCATGGTCTGTAAAACACGAGTTTCTAATTTCATTTATATCACCAAGTATTATTATACAAGATATTGTAAGAGTTTTCATCATTAAAGTACTTTTTATAGAGTACGAAACGAGTAAGCTATGGTATAATACAACCACGATAGGAGGTTTTCTATGAATAAAAATGAAATCATTCAAAATATACAAATAGAAGATGAACAAATGAAATATTGGAAAAAAAGATCGTATTTCTATTCCAATATACGTGCTGTTACAATTATCTTAGCTATAATTTTTCTTTTTTATGGATACTATCAGAATGTTATGGGATATATACCATCTTGTATAATGTTATTTGGTTTTATATATGCTGTATGGAAACATAGAACTGTAAAAGCTAAATATATTGATCATGAAGTTTCAAAAGAAGTCTGGGAAGATATATTATGTCGTAAAGAAGATCAATGGAAAGAGTTTGCAGATACAGGTGAAGAGTTTTTAACAGAAGAATTAACACAGGCATATGATTTGGATTTATTAGGGAAAGCAAGTTTATACCAATATCTTTGTGTTTCGAAAACACCATTTGGAAGAAAGCGATTAGCAGCCTTATTATCTTGTCAGAAACAATCTTTGGATGAGATGGAAAAAAGAAGTGAGGCTGTACAGGAACTAGCTAAGCAAAAAACATTTACACTGTTTTTTATAAAAATATGTAAAATATTTGCTAGACATCGTCATAAGAAGAAACTATCTTTTTTAGATGATTTAATAGATGAGATAGAAAAAGATGATAGTAGAGTACCTTCATGGCTGCAATATGCTGCTTACACTTATTCTATTTTAATTTTAGCAGTACTTGTGCTTAGTCTTCTGCATATTATATCTTTTTCATTTTTTCTGATTTTCTCTGTTATTTCTTTATGTATCGGTTTATTGTTTTTTATTAAACAATCCAAAATTATTGGGACAACAGAGCCTCTGATTGATTTTATTGCGGATTATGAACCAATTTTTCAAGCAATACAAAATTCTTCCTTTAACAGTGAAGTTTTGTGTAATATTCAAAATGATATGGAGATGGCTTGTACTGCCGCAAAAGAATTGCATAAGATCATGCTGATGGTTCAGATTCGTTCTAATAGCATATTCTTCTTTATTTCTAATGCGTTAGCTTTATTTGATACAATATGTGTTATTTCAATACAGAAGTGGAAACAGAGATATGGAAAAGCAGTTAGAAAATGGTTAATGGATATAGCCGACTTGGAAGCTTATGCATCCTTAGCACAGATCGCAATGATTAAAGAAGAAAGCTGTAATCCAAATTATCAGGAAAATACTCCATATTTTAATGCTAAAGATTTATATCATCCTTTACTATCAGAAGAAAAATGTGTTAAAAACTCTATTGAATTAAAAGATGGTACATATCTTATTACAGGCTCCAATATGTCAGGTAAAACGACTTTCTTACGTACTGTTGGTATTAATATGGTGTTAATGCATGCCGGAGCTGCAATTTGTGCAAAACAGTTTAGCGCAAGCACTATGCATGTGTTTACCTCTATGCGTGTCCATGATAATGTAAGTGAAGGAATATCTACTTTCTATGCGGAAATTCAGCGTATTCAGAAAATGAATGAGGCAAGTAAAAAGAAGGAAGATATATTAGTCTTAATTGATGAAATATTTAAAGGAACGAATAGTGCAGATCGTTTATATTGTGCTACCAATGCTATTCGTCATTTACATAAACCTTGGATTATTACGATGGTATCTACTCATGATTTTGAACTATGTGATTTAGAAAATGACGAAAATGTACAAGCGCATAATTATCATTTCTCAGAATATTATGAAGATGGAAATATTTGCTTTGATTATCAGCTAAAACAAGGGAAATGTACAACGACAAATGCAAGAGAACTGATGCGTTTAGCAGGATTTGAGGAGGTCTTATGAGTAAACAATTTGTACTGGCAGAAAAACCAAGCGTAGGAAGAGAAATTGGAAGAGTATTAGGCTGTAACATAAAAAAAGATGGTTACTTAGAAGGAAAACAATATGTGGTATCATGGGCATTAGGACATTTAGTTGAATTAGCAGAACCTCAAGAATATGATGCTCGATATGAAACCTGGAATATGGAAGACTTACCAATGCTTCCTAAATATATGAAAACTAAAGTCATTCCTAAGACAAGTAAACAATTTAAGTTAGTGAAAACATTGATGCAGCGTAAGGATATAAATGAAATTATTATCGCAACAGATGCAGGAAGAGAAGGGGAATTAGTTGCTCGATGGATCATTGAAAAAGCTAATGTACAAAAGCCATTGAAGCGCTTATGGATTTCTTCACAGACGGATAAAGCGATTAAAGATGGTTTTGCTCATTTGAAAGATGCGAAGGATTATGAAAATTTATATTATAGTGCAAAATGTAGAGCAGAGGCCGACTGGCTTGTTGGTTTAAATACTACACGAGCATTAACATGTAAATACAATGCACAGCTATCAGCTGGTCGTGTACAGACACCAACATTGGCAATGATTGTGGATAAAGAGGAAGAAATTCGTAAATTTGTACCTAAAGAATATTTTACGATTCATATAAATACAGGGAATTTTACGCTGGAATATCGTAATCAGGCTAATAATGCAATCTATGATAAACAGAAAGCAGAGCAGATTCAGCATGAATTAAGAAATCAGGCAGTAACAATAGTAAATGTAGAAACAAAAGCAGGAAAGGAATTGCCTCCACAATTATATGATTTAACAGAACTACAAAGAGATGCTAATCTTCGTTATGGATTTAGTGCGAAAGAGACATTAAATTATATGCAGGATTTATATGAAATACACAAAGTATTGACATATCCAAGAACGGATTCACGTTATCTTAGCTCAGATATAGTTCCTACTTTAAAAGATCGATTAAAAGCAATTGCGATTGATGAATATGAACCTTATGTACAGTCTATTTTAAAGAAAGATATTCGAATAAGTAAACGAGTTGTTGATGATACAAAAGTAAGTGATCATCATGCGATTATTCCAACAGAGGAATTTGTTGAGTTAGATAAAATGTCAGGCAATGAGCGAAAAATTTATGATTTAGTAGTAAGACGATTTCTAGCTGTTTTATCAGATACTTGCGAGTATGAAAAAACAAGAATTCATGCAAAATGTAAGAATCATGATTTTTACGCTAATGGAAAAGTATGGAAGAAATTAGGCTGGCGTGAATTATATAAAAAACAAAAACTCATAGAAGAAGAAAATGATGATCAGAATCTTCCTGTCATTAAAAAGAATCTGATATATTTCATTCAAGATGTAGTTCTTCAGAATCATTACACAAAAGCACCAGCTCGTTATACGGAAGCTAGTCTATTGTCCGCAATGGAACATCCATCAAAGTTTATTAAAAATGCTAAAATGAAATCTGTATTAGAAGATGCAAATGGTATTGGAACTGTAGCGACTAGAGCAGATATCATTGAAAAATTATTTTCTTCTCATTATATTGAAAAACGTGGAAATTATATATATCCTTTAAGTAAAGGTATTCAGTTAGTATCTTTAGTGCCGGAAGAACTGCGTTCAGCTTTACTTACTGCAAAATGGGAAGAAAAATTAGCATTGATAAGTAAAGGAAAGTTAAAATCTTCTAAATTCATTAAAGAGATGCAGCAATATGCATCACAACTAGTTGATGATGTAAAATCAAGTGAAGCTAGTTACCGTCATGATAATATGACACAGAAATTATGTCCTGAGTGTGGAAGCCATTTATTGGATGTAAATGGCAAGAAAGGAAAAATGCTAGTATGCAGTAATCCAGGCTGTCGTTATAAACAACAAGTATCTTATATTAGTAATGCTCGATGTCCTAACTGTCATAAAAAATTGACAGTTGTAGGAGAAAAAGATAAAAAACTATATACATGTGTATGTGGCTTTCGTGAAAAATTTGATCGTATGAATGAAAAGCTAAAAGAGAAACGTAATGTTGCAGGGAAACGGGATTTGCGAAACTATAATAAAAAACAGGAAGCAGAATTAAAACAAGAAAAAAGTGCTTTCCAGTTAGCTTGGGAAGAAGCACAAAAGAACAAATAATAGATTGTGAAATAGGCGAAGTCTAAAGACCTCGCCCCTTCCCAAACGCAGCGGGCACCTT
>URYK01000092.1 GCA_900552125.1 uncultured Solobacterium sp.
CATAAAAAAACCTCCCTTCATACTACAGATAAACTATAGCATGAAGAGAGGAAAGCGCACCGTCACACCGTCATAACACATCGTGATATCCGTCATAATGCACCGATTGAATCGCTAGAGGTGCACCGAATTATCCGCCATTTGCAAATTTATAGACATTTTTAAAAAAACTATTTATTATATTAATGAATATAATTAAATTAAGGTTATTTTTTATATTCTCATATTGCATAATTATAATTTTTTTGAAAAACCGTTCTCAATATACTTACTTTAAATATTAGATTGTTTTACATTATAAAGAGGAGGATACATATTATGAGCTTTAAAAAGGTTTTTTTCTTAAAATATTTAAATAAATTCTATAAAGCATTTGAACTGGAACTTAAAAATGATGGCTCTATATATGTTTTTTTACCTGGCAATACCATATCTGAATATGGGAAAAATAAAATGAGAAAAATATCAATTCACTCAAGTGGACGAATTAATTTTGAATCAAATCCTCCTCATATTATCTTTATTGACCCTATAACTAGAATCAAAGAGCCTCAATTTATTGTTTCTGCTTATATTCCAAAGTTAACTGCATTAGGAAGTGAAGTCCTTCAGCCCAACGACGGCTATGTAATTGAAATTCCTTTTTTTAACAATTTATCATTAACTGTTTTTTTATCTGAACTTCACGATCAAAAAGAAAGACTTGACAATGTTATATCACTTAATTTATCTGAATTATTAGATATTAATTTTATTATTGAAAATAAAAAAATTGATGAAAAATGTAAAGATAAAGTTAGATGGTATTACCCAAAATACGGAAAATATGATTGTAGCCAACTAGATAAATATCATGCAAAAAAGGAATTTACTGACGCTATATTTAAAACTAAAGACTTTAAAATAATTGGACCAGATAATAAAGGAAGATTTGAATTAATTTTTGAAGTAGTGATGCACGAGCCTCCACTATTAAAGATTGAATTCACAGATCCAAATTATTATATCAAGCCCATTATAGCTAGTAAAATACATATGGTTTTTGAAATCCGTGATAAAAAGCATGGTAATCAGATCATAACTGATTTAGCAAAAATAAAAATTAAATCTTTTATGCTAAGTTGCGAACCTGGAATTGAAGAAACTGAAGAAGGAAAGCAAATGTATAAATTTAAGCAATACTGGTAAAATATTCATATTTAATAGATAATATTTTACAAATCTTAGATACGTTATATCCAACACATTCTAGGTCATAGTTCAATTACTACTACACAAATATATGCACATATTCATTCTAGTAAACAAAAAGAAATCTTGAGACTTAAAAATCCTAGAAATTTTATTCGTAGAATTTAGGCAGTGCATGATTACATTATACTGTCTTTTTATTCTTATTAATTGCCATAGAATTTGTCCACATACCTCTGCATCTGTTACAGCTCTATGTGACTCCTTATTAATAATGTTAAGGTGTTTTGCAACTGTGTTTTGTTTATAATTGTTTAATCCTGGAATCAAGCTTCTTAATATCGATAGTGTATCAACATAATTTATTATTCCTTCACATCCTAAATTCTTTAGTGTTTCTGATAAGAAACTCATATCAAATTTTGCATTATGTGCACAAATCAATGTCTTCTTATCTAATGCATCTCCTAAAAAATTTACTAATTTTTTATACACTTCTTCTTCCTTAGGTGCAGCTTTTACCATTGCGTTTTTATATGATTGATAGTAATAGCTCTTTTGGGAACAGGTACACCAGGATTTACTAAAGTACCAAATGTCTTTATGATTTCACCTTCTTCAAAATAATCTTATTTACTGTAGTCTGAGTTAACGATTGCTTCTTTGCCAATACTATTTTTTCTCTGAGCATATGTATACCTCTTTTACTTTTTATAATCTGAATACATTATATTCTTAAAATATCTATATTTATAATTATAATAATTTAAAATCAAAAAAAGGCTGATAAGATTAAAAATTACAATCATATCATACCTTTTTTGATTTTATCTGTAATTATTATTTGCTTTCACAAATCTCTCTGTAATTAAATGTGGTCTTGTAATAGCTGTTCCTATTGTAACCATATCTGCACCAGCATCTAAGACTAATTTCATGTCTTCAACAGTCCAAATACGACCTTCTCCATTAATTGGAATATCAATTTCTTTCTTTAATTCTTCAATTATTTCAATATTAGGTTTCTCTGTTTTTTGATCAACACTATCTCTAGTATATCCATTTAATGTGGTTGAAACAATATCAACTAAACCACTCTTGGCAATAAATATACCTTCTTCGACTGTTGCAATATCTGCCATGATTGCAACATTAGGATACTTGCTTTTTATTTCATTTAATAACGCAATTAATTCTTTTTTTCCGCGTGTTGGACGTATTGTACAATCAATTCCCAAAACATCAGCTCCAGCCTCAATTATTTCTATAGCTCTTTGTAATGTAGGAGTAATAAAAACAGTATCCAAAGGATCTGAATCCGTAAACTCTTTATAAATTCCAATTATCGGTTTATCACAAATTTCTCTAATAGCTTTTATATCTTGAGGCCAGCAAGCTCTAATCCCTGAAGCGCCTCCCAGTAAAACACTTTCTGCCATTGCTTTCATATAATTGGGTCCATATAAAGGTGTATCTTCATACGCTTGGCAACTTACAATCACTTTTCCTAATAATTCTTCAACAACTTTATGCAAAATTTCTTCCTTCTTTCTTTAACCAATATGCAAATGCACCTATCATACCTGCATTATTCCCTAAACTTGCAAACTCTAAATTAAATGTTTTCAATAATGCTTCATTTACATATTTATTTATATATTTCTTCATAATAGGCTCTAGATAATCTCTTTGCATCATGATTCCTCCGCCTAAAATAATTGTTTGAGGATTTAACATGCAAATACAATTACTAATTCCTTTAACGATATTACTACATAAATCATCAATAGCCTTAATGCAAATTTCATCATTATTTTTAGCTCTTTCAAAAATAATTTTACCATTTAAATCTTGTTCTTTTGTTTGTTTGGCAACGGTCTCTACCAACGCAGTTGTACTTGAAATATCTTGATAATGACATTCACCTAACCACATATATCCAATTTCTCCAGCACTTCCACTGCTTCCATGAAAAATTTCATGATTTAAGACAATCGCTCCACCGATACCAGTCCCTATTGTTAACATAAAGACGTTATTACCATTCTTCCCAGCACCAAATATAGTTTCACCTAAAGCTGCAGCATTTACATCATTTTCAACCCAACAAGGAATGTTAAATTTTTCCTCTATGATTTCTTTAACATGCATCCCTGTATATTCTGGAATATTTTCATTGGCGTAAATAATATTACCTTTTTCTGCATCTACCATTCCTGCTGTTGAAATTGCTATACCTTCAATATTTTCTTTTTGAATTTCCTGTTGAATTAATTCTATTACTTTATTTAGTATACCTTTTCCTTTTAATATTTTTGCATTACTATCAACTTCCTGTTGATAGATTATAACTGGTTTATTTTCCTCTAGTTTAATTAAGCCATATTTTATAGCAGTTCCCCCAATATCAAATGCCAAAATCATAGTTCATCATCCTTCATTTCATTCAGTAACTCTAAAAATTCGCTTGGTGTTTTTGCCTCCACCAATCTTTCTACATTCTCTTCTTCCATTAATACGGAAGCAAGTTCACTTATTAATTCTAAATGACTATCAGCATCAACAGCTGCAAGTGTTATGATTAATGATACTGGATCAAATTTATCACTTCCAAATGGAATTGGAGGATTTAAAGTTGAAAAATGAACAGAAAGTTTATTTACTCCACATTCTGGACGTGCATGTGCAAGCGCAACATGATTTCCAAGAACAATATATGGCCCAATACGATGAACAGCATCAATCATTGCTTCAATGTAACACTTTTCAATTGCTTTTTCTTCCAGCAAAGGTTGTGCACTTTTAGCTATTGCATCTTCCCAGTTTATTGCCTGTACTCCAATTGTAATATCTTTTTCCTTAATGTTTTCTAGCATAACGATTCTCCTTTATCTTTTTTTTGAAAATCATCAATAATTTCTTGCAAGCTTATATCATTTAATGATGATACTTTTTTATAACATCCCTCAAATTTACTATTTTCCGTAATACGATTCGGAACAATTAAACAAGGCATATTAGCTCTTTGAGCAGCAACTAATCCATTAAGAGAATCTTCAATTGCTAAGCATTCCTCTGGTTTACAATTTAATAACTCTGCAGCTTTGAGAAAAATATCTGGAGCTGGTTTTATATTTTCACTAAGCTCTGCTGTAGATAAAGCATCGAAATACTCTATTAAGCGTAAACGTTTTAAATGTGTATATGGTTTTTTTCTTGTCGCAGAAGTAGCTATAGCAATTTTTATTCCCTTTTCTTTTGCCTCTTTAAGCAGCTTTTCAACTCCATCCATAGCAGGTAATTCATTCGTTCTTTTTATAAACTCTTGCATGGCAGTTTTTTCAAATTCACGTATCGGTACATTTGTCCCTAATTCCTGCTCTATAAACGAAAATAAACTTTCACTATTCGCTCCCACGCATACAAGGTAATCCTTAATTTGCAAGTCATAAAGATAATTTTTCTTTAGCCAATCTCTGTAGATATAATACCATTCTACTTCTGTATCAACAATTACTCCATCAAAATCAAAAACTAAAGCCTTTAACATATTCTCCTCCTTATAAATCGAGTAGAGTAAATTTCATTACCCTCTCACACCACCCAGCATACCGTTCGGTACTAGGCGGTTCGTTTTAATCTTTAAATTATGCCTTAGTATATAATAGTCCAAACAGCTTATTAGTCCTTTCTTTGCCAGTGTCTTTTTTTGAAATTGCCCTTACTACGCATGTCTTGGTCGCTATCCATTGATAACGATTTCCTTGATACGATGTCTGTTTTGCTAGGCCTTTTCCTATCCCAAGTTTTTGTAGACCCCATTGTCTCTTGCTTGGCACTTTCCACTGTTTCCAAATAATCACTCTTAGTTGAGTTCGAAGATGCTGGTCTATTTCTTTCATTGCCATTTTCATATCACAGATGCTGAAATAGTTTATCCAGCCTCGTATCTTCTGGTTTAGCTGTCTGATTCTATCAGAAACTGTCATACTATATTTTCTAATAGTGAGTTGCTTTAATTTTCTTTTGAAGCTTTGTATGGATTCCTGATGCAGTCTGCTTTTGTACGCTTTTTGCGCGTTATTATAATAGAAACCGAATCCTAGATATTTTAGCTTTGCTGGTATTGTGATTTTGGTCTTGGTGGCGTTCACTTTTAGGCCTAATTTTCTTTCAATCCATTTTGTTATAGAGTGCATGACTCTATTTGCACTCGCCTTGCTCTTCGTTACTATGACTACATCATCTGCATATCTTGTGTATCGCAGATTTCTATCTTCTAGCTCCTTATCAAGTTTATTAAGCATTATATTACTTAAGAGTGGCGAGAT
>URYK01000093.1 GCA_900552125.1 uncultured Solobacterium sp.
AGTTCAACCATGCCTGTACATGTTTGAACTATAGCGACTGCCTGTCGCACAAAAAACTGGTCATAAGACCAGTTTTAACGTTTTCCTTTATCAAAAGGCTCTCCTTCTGCAGCAGGTGCAGCAGAGTTTTTAGAAACGAAAGCCAATACGATCAATGTCGCAATATAAGGAATCATTTTATAGATATATGGCGGAATTCCAAGTCCTGCCAAGAATGGGATACCACTAGAAGTAGCCGCAACAGTTTTCATGAATCCGAAGAACAATGCCGCAAAGAAGATCCTAAATGGTTTCCATTGACCGAAAATCAATACCGCTAATGCTAAGAATCCATAACCTGCAACATCTGCATTAAAGATATTACTTGTAGGAACGATGAAAATCAAACCACCTACTCCTGCAAGAAATCCTGAAATCAAAGTTCCTGCATAACGCATTTTGTATACACTGATTCCAGCAGAATCAGCAGCTTGAGGAAGTTCACCACAAGCACGTAAACGCAATCCAAATCTTGTTTTATAGATTACAACATAACTCAAAACTAACAATGCAATTCCTATATATGTTGTAATATAAGTGTTTTTAAACAATAAATCGCCTAAAATCGGAATAGATCCTAATACTGGTACAGATTCAATACGGAATACATTATCAAACGCAATCTGCTGAGTTTGTTGAAATGATCTAGCAACAAAGATACAGAATGCTGGAGCAAATGTATTCAAAGCAGTACCACTAATAACCTGATTTGCTTTCATATGAATCGATGCAAATGCATGAAGTAATGAAAATAATACTCCAGCTGCTCCTGATATCAATAAAGCTACAATCAAAAGCAATTGTGGCGGCATAGCATGATTAAAGATATGAATGAAACCAATTCCGCATAATGCTCCAATCAGCATAATTCCTTCCAAAGCGATATTTATGATACCACTACGTTCTGCGAACAAGCCACCTAAAGCAACTACCAATAATGGAATGGCGAAAAACCATGTCTGCTGTACTAAGAAGAAAATTGTATCCATAGATTATTCACCTTCCTTTTTCTTTGTTTTACGATTCGACAACCAGACTTTTATCATTAAAGAAAGAGCCGAACAGTAAATAATGCATGAGATAATAATATCTACTATTTGTGGAATAAAGCCAAATTGCTGCATTGAATTTCCACCAACTGTCAAATAAGCTATAAATAGACCTGAGAATAAAACCCCTATTGGATTTGATAATCCTAATAAAGCAACTGGTATACCATTAAATCCTTCAGCAGGCAATACATCTACGACCTCGATAAATTTACCAGATCCACTCAAATACAGCAATCCTCCACCAATACCAGCTAAGGCACCAGCAATTACCATAGAAAGAATAATATTACGTTTTTCATTTATTCCTGCATACTTACTTGCATCTTTATTAAATCCGCAGGCTTTCATTTCATAACCAAATGTTGTTTTGTTTAATATAATATAAATCAGAATCACGAACAGGATAGCTATAATAAATCCTCCATTAGCCTGTGATCCTTCAAAAATCACATCTAATCCCATTTTAGGAACATTTGCAGCTTCCGCTACAGGAAGAGATTGATTTCGCAATGAATCAAAAATTGTTAATGTAACTGAATAATTAACAAAATAGATTCCAATATAATTCATCATAATAGAAGAAATAACTTCATTTACATTTAAATATGCTTTCATTACTCCTGGAACTACAGCCCAAAGACCTCCAGCGATAAAGGCCCCTAATAAAGCGACAACCCAATGAATGCTTTCTGGAAGAAAAGTCCATTTAACACCAATATAAACTGCCGCAAAAGCTCCCACGATAAACTGACCAGGAGTACCGATATTGAACAATCCTGTTTTAAATGCAAAACCTACAGAAAGACCTGTCATAATAATTGGTACGGCATAATATATTACACGACCAATTCCAGTCATTCCATCTTGTATTGGACCTAATACTAATGTATTAAAACCATTTAGGGCTTCACTAGAATTTGATATAAAAATTACAATAGCTCCAATCACTAACCCTATCAGGATCGCAATACAGGAAGAAGTAAAATTTTTAAATGCATCACTCTGTACCAGCTTTTTCATATTCTGCTCCTCTCTTTGATCCTGCCATGTATAATCCTAGTTCCTGAACAGTAACCTCTTTTGGATTTAGTTCAGCAACAATTTCACCTTCGAAAATCACTAAAATACGATCTGCTAGATTCATAACTTCATCTAATTCCAGTGATACCAGTAAAATGGCTCTTCCTTCATCTCTTTGTTTCACTAATTGTGAATGAATATATTCAATTGCACCAACATCAAGTCCACGAGTAGGCTGAACAGCAAGTAATACTTTTGGATCATTTTCAATCTCTCTAGCAATAATCGCCTTCTGCTGATTTCCTCCACTCATACTTCTAGCAATCGTACGGCTTCCCTGTCCGCTACGTACATCATATTTCTCAATCAATTCATCAGAATATTTATTTATTTCAGAAAAATTCAAAAAGCCTGATTTACTAAAACGTTTTTTAAAATAAGATTTTAATACCATGTTATAAGATAATGGATAATCCAAAACTAAGCCATGACGATGTCGATCTTCAGGAATGTGTCCTAAACCAGCAATGTTTCGTTTTCGAATGCTAGTTTTTGTAATATCCTCTCCATCTAAGTGTATGGAACCGCTTTTTACATCAGTTAAACCACTAAGAGCATAGATTAATTCAGATTGTCCATTTCCATCAATACCAGCAATACATACGATTTCACCTTCATGTACTTGGAAACTTACATTACGAACAACATCTTTATGTCCTTTTTTCTCAACACTCAAGTCTTTAACATCAAGCATAACCTTTTTAGGCTGTGCAGGTTTTTTATCAATGCTGAAACTAACCTTACGACCAACCATCATTTCTGACATTTGTTCCTTTGTTGTGTTTTTTACATCGATTGTACCAATGTATTTCCCTTTTCTTAATACACTGCAACGATCTGCAACTGCTTTGATCTCATTTAATTTGTGTGTAATGAATAAGATTGATTTCCCCTCATCTCGAAGTTCTTTCATAATTTGCATCAATTCTTCAATTTCCTGAGGTGTTAATACTGCAGTAGGTTCATCAAAAATCAATATTTCATTGTCTCGATAAAGCATCTTTAAGATTTCTACACGCTGTTGCATACCTACAGTAATCTCACTAGTTATGGCATCAACATCAACATTCAAGTGATATTTTTCACTCAATGCTAATACTTTTTTACGTGCTTCAGTCATAGTTAAGAAACCATTCTTAACATCTTCTGCGCCTAGAATGATATTTTCCAATACCGTAAAATTATGTACCAGCTTAAAATGCTGATGCACCATTCCAATTCCAAGGCGGTTGGCGTCATTAGGATTTTCAATACTGACAACTTCACCATTCATCTTGATACATCCTTTTTCAGGTTTATACATACCGAAAAGAACACTCATAAGGGTTGACTTACCAGCACCATTTTCTCCCAGCAATGCATGGATTTCTCCTTTTTTAAGCTGAAGTGTAATGTCATCATTCGCAATTATTCCTGGGAACTCTTTCGTGATATTACACATTTCAATGATATATTCCATGTTTTCACTCCAATCATT
Source organism: uncultured Solobacterium sp. (assembly GCA_900552125.1). Classification (GTDB taxonomy): domain Bacteria; phylum Bacillota_I; class Bacilli_A; order Erysipelotrichales; family Erysipelotrichaceae; genus Clostridium_AQ. The sequence goes on from URYK01000093.1 coordinate 3,649, forward strand.
TACCCAAAACGGCATCGTGTTTAACAAACAGCATTCATTATAACATGATACAATTTATCACTCACTATCCTATTTCAGTTTTCTCTTTATATTATACCTTTTTTTCTACTCATTCGTAAATAATTATATTTAAAAAAACCATAAAAGCCATCCGCTCGCTTGCAGACGGCTTTTATTCACTTATTTACTGATTGATTACTTAAGATATTCTAAGTTTACGTTAGATGCGCTAATCTGTGTAGGATCTTCAAAATCTTCATTTGTTTTGATTGTTACTTTTCCTTCTTTGATGTTCGCATACATTTTATCATAATCATCCTGAGAGAATTTTTCGAATTTGCTATTTTCCATTGGTAAACCAACTGCATCATCTTTAATTCCTAGAACTAAGTCTTCACCGCCTGGGAATGTACCATCATCAATAGCTTTCAATTCTTTAGTTACAGAATTAGCTAACTGTTTGTATGCAGAAGTAATAACTGTTTCACTATCAGCAGATTGGTCAACGTCAACACCAATTACTAAACCATTGTTTGCTTCAGCTGCAGCCATAATAGAGTTACCGATTGCACCACCACAAGCAAAGATTACTTCTACACCATCATTTTTATACCAAGATGCAGCTTCAGACTGAATTTCAGCAGAAGCATTGAAAGTATTAGTATATTTATATTTCAAATCAATTTTAATACCTAATTCCTTTGCAGCATCTTGTGCACCTTGAACGAATCCATATCCAAAGTTAACTACTGCTGGCACAGCAATACCACCCATGAATCCTAATTTAGTTTTACCATCTTTTACAATTGCATATCCTGCCATATATCCAGCTTCATTTTCTGAATATTTGATACCAACTGTATTATCAGCAGTATTATATTTAGGATTTTCCTGATTTCCATCATTAGGATATCCATCAATTAGAATGAATTTTACATCAGGATACTGTTCCTGTTTTTCATAGATAGATGGTTCAAATAAATAACCTGGAGTAACAACTACTTTAGCACCGTAATTATTTACAGCCTGATCAATTGCTTCTTTATAAGCATTATCAGATTTTTCTGTAGGTTTGATGTACTGAACTTTTTTACCAGTTTCATCACCATAAGCCTGTACACCTTCCCACGTACCTTGGTTAAAGGATTTGTCATCAATCGTACCAACATCGGTAATCATAACAACTTCTGCTTTAGCTTCTGAGCTTCCTTCTTTGCTATCTCCACCATTACTTCCACAGGCAGTTACTGTTAACGCCATTAGAAATGAAGTCGCAACACATAAAAATTTTTTCATGTTTTAATTTTCCTCCTTATGTATGAAGCACTTTCATTACATACTAATTTTATCGTCTTTTTAATCATTTGTAAACGAATTTTTAATATTTTTCGAAATGCTGTCAAATAAATGTCAAATAATGTCAAAAAAGAAAGTAGGAGATAGTCATTAAACTACCTCCCCTTATCAAACCGCATGTG
>URYK01000094.1 GCA_900552125.1 uncultured Solobacterium sp.
CACATGCGGTTTGATAAGGGGAGGTAGTTTAATGACTATCTCCTACTTTCTTTTCAAATTTCTCAAAAAATTGCGGATGTTGCTAGTAAGAAATTGAATATTCAATTAAACAGCAAAGTCATTATCTCACTAACAGATCACCTGTGTTTTGCGGTTGAAAGAAAGAAACAAGGTATTTCACTTCCAAACTTAATGTTAACTGAAGTGAAGGCCTTATATCCAAATGAATATCTTATCGGAATAGAAGGTTTGAAAATTATTGAAGATGAGATAGGAGTTCAACTTGATGAAGACGAAGCAGGTTATATTGCAATTCACATAATCAATGCTGAGTTAAATGTTGGTAGTGAGAATACAGTTAGATTGATAAAATTAGCAAAAGAAATTATGAAAATAATCGAAGAACATTTTAATATTGAATTTGAAGTAAATACACTGAAAAGTTCTCGATTATTAACTCATTTAAAATTTTTAGCAAGAAGAATTTTAATGAATGAAACCATAGATTTTTGTGATGAGAGCGAAATGTATGAGATTTTGTTAAAAAACAATGCAGAATTGAAGAAATGTTTAGGAAAGATAGTCTCTTATCTAAAAGAAGAATATGAATATGACTTATCACATGATGAACAAATATATTTAATGATACATTTATTAAAAATTATCAAATAAGGATTGTTACAGATAAGCTGGCAAGACCTATTGATGGAGTTTAGGATAATGTTCTTTTACTCTATGAATAGGTCTTTATTTTTTGAAAGGTGAATAAAATGACTAAACTAAAAGGATTAATGGAGAAATTCTCCAAAGCAATGGTTCAACCATTAAGTTATATCTCTGTGGCTGGTATGATTCTTGTTATAGGGGTGTTGATTACGAATACTACGATTACTGGAGTATTGCCATTTTTAAAGTGGACACCAATACAATTGATCGGAAGTTTTCTTTATCAATGTGTAATGGTAATTATCAATAATTTAGGATTGGTATTTACTGTTGGTATTACAGCAGCTTTAGCAAAAAGAGAGAAACATCAAGCTGCAATTATTGCATTATTGACTTATTTAATGTTTTTAACTGCTAATAATGTTACATTAACACAAATGAATATGCTAGCAACACCTAGCGAAACACTTGGATTATATGGAACAGGACAATCAACTGTATTAGGTATTCAAGTTACTGATATGGGTGTATTTAGCGGAATCATTTTGGGTTGTGTAACAGGTTATGTTTTCAATAGAACTTGTCAGAAAAGTTTTAAAGGATATTGGTCAATGTATTCTGGAACAAGATTCTCATTTGCTTGTATGCTGGTTGTGAGTATTATTCTAGGATTCGGATGTTCTTATGTATGGCCTGTAATTCAGCAAGGAATTGGTGTCCTAACAACTATTATTGCAGAATCAGGAGAATTTGGATTATTTTTATATGGAATGTTAGAAAGATTATTAATACCTACAGGATTACATCATTTAGTTTATGCACCATTCCAATTTGGAGATTTAGGTGGTTCTATTAATGTAGGTGGACAAACAATTATCGGTGCATATCCTATCTTATTAACAGAATTACAGATGGGCACAGAATTCTCAGATTCTATTTATTACATGGGTACAGGATTAGCAAAAACTTTTGGTTACATTGGAATTTGTGCAGCGTTCTATTATACTGCATATCCTGAAAATAAAAAAAGAGTAAAAAATATCTTGATTCCATTAGCATTAACTGCAACTTTATCTGGTATAACAGAACCAATTGACTTTATGTTTGCCTTTGTTGCACCATTGTTATTCTTTGTACATTCAATAATTGCTGGAATATTCTTAGCTTTATTGAAAGTATTCAATATTCATGCAATGACTACTGGATTGATTAACTCATTTGTAATGAACTTGGCAGCTGGTGTAGAAAGAACAAACTATCCAACAATGTATATTCTAGCTATAGTTGAAATAATTGTATATTTTGTAGTTTGTGTATTTATGATTAAGAGATTCAATTTACACACACCAGGTAGAGAAATAGAAAATAATAATGGTGAAGCGGTTATAAAGTCAAACAATGAAAATGCAGAAACTAAAGAAATTGAAGCATCTAATGATATTGACAACATTATTCAAGGATTAGGTGGAGCAGATAATATCAATGAAGTAGAAAACTGTTTCACTCGTTTAAGGGTTAATGTAAAAGAGATTAATCAAATTGATGAGTCTTTGATCAATAAAGTAGAAAATAGCGGAATTGTGAAAAAAGGTAATGATGTACAAATTATTTTTGGGTTAAAGGTACCTGAAATCTGTACTCAAGTACGTGAAAAAATAGGAAAGTAAAAGGAGATTATATTTATGATTATTAGTATTGTAGGTGGAGGGAGCACTTTCACAGCAGGTATTGTTAAGTCAATCGCATTAAGAAAAGATGAATTAGAAGTAGAAGAAATTCGTCTATTTGATATCAACAAAGAACGTCAAGATAAAATAGGTGTCTTAGTAGATTGGATTCTTCATGAAGAATTGAAAACAGATATTCGTTTAACTATCACTTATGATAAAGAAGAAGCTTATAAAGATGCAGATTTTGTTTTCGCACAAATGCGCGTAGGTGGATATGTAATGCGTGAATCAGATGAGAAGATTCCTTTAAGACATGGCTGCGTTGGACAGGAAACATGTGGCTGTGGAGGATTAGCTTATGGAATGAGAACTATTTTCCCAATGGTTGAACTAATTGACGATGTAGAAAAGTATGCTAAACCAACTTATTGGATTTTAAACTATTCAAATCCAGCATCTATTGTTTCAGAAGCATGTCGTAAATTAAGACCTAATGCTCGTATCATTAATATTTGTGATATGCCAATTGCAATTATTGATGTAGTTGCAGCAGCTATGGAAATTAAAGATAAAGAGAACATAGTTTATGATTACTTTGGATTAAATCATTTTGGCTGGTTCACATCTATTGAATATAAAGGAGAAGATATTCTACCAAAATTAAGAGATTATATCATGGAACATGAAATTCTTCTTCCATCTGCTTACCTAAAGGATAAAGCAGCAAGCTTGATGGCTAAGAAAAAAGAAGGCGATGAAGAAAATCGTCATACAAAAGGTAGCTGGTATTATGTATGGAAAGGTATCTATGAAATAATGAGTAACTTCCCTGAGAAATTACCAAATACATATTTAAATTATTATTTGCAGCAAAAAGAATTTGTGGAACATTCAGATCCTAATCGTACTCGTGCTAATGAAGTAATGGAGAGTAGAGAAAGTAATCTGTTTGAAGGAATAAAACGTTATCAGGAAACAGGTATTGTAGATGAAACTGTATTCTATGCAGGAAGTCATGGAGATTGGATTGCAGATTTAGCAGTAGCTCTTAAAAATGATACAAAGGCACGTTTCTTAGTAATTACAGAGAATAGAGGAGCAATTCCTAATATGCCATTTGATTCAATGGTAGAGGTACCTGCATATATCGGTAAAAAAGGACCAGAAGTGATCGCACAAGATAATATACCTTTATTTGAACAAGGACTTATGATGCAACAGTTAAACAGTGAAAAACTGCTTGTAGAAGGATGTATAGAAGGTTCTTACGAAAAAGTATTAAAAGCCTTTACGTTAAATAAAACTGTTCCTAGTATGAATGTTGCAAAAGAAGTATTAGATGAAATGATCGAAGCTAATAAAGGATATTGGCCAGAACTTAAATAAAGAAAAAATGCGAATTTAAGTACTATCACTTAACATTCGCATTTTTTTGATTCTATTTTAATTCTTTAGGGTATTTTTTTGACTAATATATTCAAAGTATTCTTTACCAACATTATCTCTTTTCCAGCTGTTTAGAATTTTAAATCCTGGATAAGAGAACACTATTTCACATAGTAATTCCACTAGCATTCCTGTTATTGCACATGTGACACATTGAAGTAGTGTCCAGCCAAAAAATTGATGACTTACAATTAATGCGAATAACAGGTTATCACAGAATTGTCCTAAAGCAGTTGATACATATGTTCTAATCGCAAAAGTTTTAAAGCTATTTTTATCTTTTAATATTTTTCCTATAAAAGCATTTGAATAGTTGTTTATCAAGGATGATACTAAAAATGCAATTGTACTGCCTAGTAAAACATACCATACACCACTAAAGGTAGCATCTAAACTTTGGTTTATAATTGATTCAGAGCCAGGTACATAGGATTCTGACCATGTTCCGGGAATACAGCTGGCAATATAAAATATTAAGCACATTCCTAGATTAAGTAATGTTGCCACAATAGAAGTTTGAGTAGCTGCTTTAGGCCCAAAATGCTTTGTGATGACATCCATACTTAGAAAGGATAACCAAGAAATAATGATTCCACAATCTAACGCAAGAAAATTCCAGGGTAGAGTTATACTTTTGTTTGCCAATAAATTCATGGCTATTACAGAAACAATAAAAAATGTCATCATTAAAGATGGAATGTTTCGTAATAAGATTTTGATTTCTAATACTTCCGATTTAATTTTATTTAACATAATAAATTCCTCCTGTTTTTTTAAAGATGGTTGGGAAGCTAAAACATCTTTAGATTCAAACCATTAAAATTTAATATAAATCAGAAGAAAAGTCAATGGGGAAGATATAGTATATACTATATTTCACCTTAGCTTTCAATTAATTTTGATAAAATGGGCAGTTGATATAATCCTAATTTTGTTTTCATCTTTATATGGTTAAATAGAGTGCATTATTTCATAAACTTAGCTGTTAGAAGAATAAGTTTCGAAATTCAATAGGTCTGAACGAATAAGGACAGAGAAATTATTTATAGTAAGAAGCAGGATTAAAAAAATCAATCAAATTAGACTTATAAATTATCGTATTATTCATGGGGAAATCTCAAAAAATAATTGGTTTATTAATAATAAAAAAGGATAATAAATTGTATGATTTCATTTATTTGTTAATAGTTTTAAATCAAAGAACATAAAAAGGATTCATTTCAATATATGAATGAATCCTTATAATTGTTAATACCACGTGCTATGCGCGTGGTCAGGGTTTCACTGAAAGAAA
>URYK01000095.1 GCA_900552125.1 uncultured Solobacterium sp.
AATTTATGCCGTGTTACGGGATAGTAAACCTTATGAACCTAAGAAGTTCTGTTAAATGTCTGGTAGTGAGACTAGGATTTAAGCCTGCCCGTGGGGAGGCTTAGTTGTTGTGCTTATACTTGTCGTCCTATAGCAATATCAGCTTCCCTCTGAAGTTTTATTGTTATAGGTCCCATATATTTCTTAGCTTTTTCCAATATATTTTTATCATTACCCAATATTTCCAATGCTGTTATAGAAAAAACATTATTGAGATAATCATCTGAATTAATACATACATCCTCAAAATAGTCAAATATAACTTTTAGCTTCTTCGTATCCGCGTCTTTTTCCAAAAGTTCAATAATTTCTGGCATAATAATATCCTCTATAACAATAGTATCCAATCTTTCTCCGAATTCTTGTATGTGTTCATCCAAATCTTTTTTTATTGTTGGAAAATAAATTGTCATTTGTTTCAAAAAATCATCTATAATCATAATTTTTATTAATCTCCTTTATTTGAATAAGTCTATAGCGTATTCTAAATCATCTCTTAATGCTTCAGCTATATCTAAATCATTCAGTCCAAGTTTTCCTGAATCTATTATTCTATTTATACCGACTAATCTTTCTTTAGCTTTTGGCAAATGACGGGAACTTCCTTCATAAAACTCCATGATTAATTTATCAGCAGTTCCACCATCTCCAACAGATGCACCTGGTCTATACACTTCATTAATATACGCTGCTAATTTTGTGTCTTGTACCATAGATAATAATTTCTCTCGATTCGTTCCAGTCAACTCTGGACGATTTTCTAACAATTCAGAAATATTTCCGCTTGACTCCCCATAGCTGGTCTTGACAAAGACTCTTTACTCTTTACTCTTATAATTATCCAAGCCGATGCTCCTACCCCGAAAAATGAATACACTTCCCAAAGCCGACTGTTACATCCGCTTAAAAGTTTACCATATTGGAACTAAATATTCAGTTTTGATTTCGAATGTCCTTATGTACACCCAGAGAACAAATCTCGTCTTAAAATCATTAATCTACATGAATGAATCGCCTTCAGTGAGAGTAATTACAGTTAATATAAAGGCTGTAATAATTTTAGGTTGGTGTATGTCCTTTAGTGGAAACATAATTTAGACAAAAATAGTTATTCAAGATTATTTTCTAAAACACATGTACACACATCCTCTATGCTACATCCTTGTAAATCTGCTGTAGACAATATCAACTTAATTACCTTTGCTAACTCATCTTTTTCTTCCAAAGTAATCTTGACCATTGGTAGTAAAAATATTTTTTCAATATCATTCATATTACTTGTATATTCATAAAATTGTGCCAACGAGATATTTCTAATCATATAAGATGATCCTGTGCAACCAATCTGTATGTCATTTATATAATATATCGTATCCCCAGGATGAAATTCAACACAAAATTCATCTCCATTAGACAGCTTAATCGCAACAGCTTTAGGTGTATCAATATAACCATCATTTTCATCAAAAACACCATCATAATAGCTCGTCAAATTATCAATCCAATCTTTATCTAAGATACACTTTTCTTGAATCAGTTCAGTCAAGGAACATTCTTTAGAATTATCTATTTAAATAGGACCACCTAATGTTAATCCATCTGTTTCTAACAATGGCTGACATATAGCCTTACAAATATTACGTGATGTTCCACCTGCAATAATTGTATATCTGTCTCCTTTGTTATTCATTATTGTTTGCCCTGCATGCCCTTTGCCTTACCGGATGTCACCGGCTCGATCAGTCCGCCATAGGTCTGTGCTTCCCGTTTTTAACAGTATAACAACATCATAAATATTTTTTTACAGTCTGTATGATTTGATCATTTTTATAACGCTTTGCAATATCAAGTATCGTATAATTTTTCACATATTCATTCGTATATACAGCAACAAGATGCCGATGCTTCGTCATGAGCTCTTCTACTAATTCCCTACTTCCTATTTTTATCGCAAACAATAATGGGTTACTTTTCATTTCATCACCATCTGTAATAATTCCATGTCTTAATAATTGCAAAGCAATTCTGGTATTATTCATCTTTAATGCTGTTAGTAATTCTAGCCCGTCAAAAGAATTTATATCTATTTTTTCTTCAATCAGCCATTCTGCTATCTCGTTATCTTTTAACTGAATTGCATAATTTAAAAGTGAACCTTTTTTTGTGACTATATTGATCGCCTTATTCTCCAATACAAATTCTTTAAAATAATTATGATCTTGTTGAATAAGCAGACATGCTGTTTCTATATTTTCTATTACCTGCTTATTTTCTCCCCAAAAATTATGTTCTGTATAAGCTCTAATAAAATCCTTATATTCTTCCGAGGCATATTCCGGACAGTCCATAACAGCATCTATGAATTCCTTGGGTGGGAAATACAACCCATCCAAAATATCCAGCACAATAATATTTGGTGCAGCATATCTGATGTTATTTTTTATATCTATAATACGAATCTCCCCAAATCCTGTAACACACTTCCCCCCTTCTTTCGCATCCAAATATCTAAATTTTCCATTCAAATCTTTATTTACGGGATATTGGCAAAACACTTTCAACTTCTCAATAAATTCTTTCCCATAATCTTCTTGTTTACTGCTTTTATGATTATTCTTCCACCCTATGTTATATGCATTCTCAAAATGCTGAAAACAATACTTTGTCATATCAGTATTCACCTCTAGCCCCCCCCTTACCTGAGAATCCCAAATTTCACTCTTCTTACCAAAACCTTTTTTGAACCATGCGTCAGGCAGCTTATTCGCAATCCCGCCAACCGCCTTGCCTATCACAACACCTGTCACAAAATCCACTGCCATCTGCCCCGGGTCAAAGATGTACGCAAGCTTTTCTTCCAGCGTCATGTCCCCGTGACCACATCATAGCAGATGAAATTCTTTCTATCAACGGTGCATCTCCCACTGACCGCATAATAGCGCCCGTCAAAGCAGATCCCGCAGGAGAGAACCTCCCCGAGCTCCTTTTTCTCCCCCTCCGGCAGCCCCATGTAAAACCGCGGGTAATAATACCCCGTGGTCAAAAGACCTTCCGGCTGAGTGTTACAAGCGCCGCAAGTAAGCGGCGCTGTATTTGGCGTGGAGCGAAGAATTTGACCTTTACCTCATACAGTTTGATGGCATCTGAATCTACTTTCCTAACACGCATAATAAATTTAATTAATAGTTTTCTTTAAAAAATCCATATTATCCTCAATGATATACTCATCATTCAGTTTATTCTTTAGAAGATTGATTACCAAAAGCAATTCTCCGAAAAAATTTTCTCTCTTTTCAGCCTCTTTAAATCCAATATATTTGAATTCTTTTCCATCATCCAAATACAAACTATCATATATTTTTTGAATATTTAAAAATTTAGGGTCTATATCACTATCTCCTATTAAATATGGTGGCAAATCATTCTCTATCCATTCATTATTTTCACCATAAATCCACACAGGGAAGCATCCATATTCAAATTTGATTTTTATTACTTTCATACACATTCCTCTCTACTTTGGATTAGCACCAACTATAAATCCATTATTACCTACTGTAATAGCAACTTTATGAATTTCTCCGTTATATGTAAATTCATATATAGGTCTTCCAGTACCTCTTCCCTGATATCCAACGATTTTTCCATTTTCTAGTGCATTCATTACATAATCAGGAATTTGCTCTTGCGTTATTCCTTTATTTAGAAAATCGTCAGCATGCTCAGTAATAATGTGATTTAATCCCGCAGTATCTGTTCCATTTTCTAACCACACTAATTTCCCATCCGCAGTCTTTGTTATTGCATTCGGTACTCTGTACCATTCTTTAACATTACCGCTTTTTTGACCAGTTTTATATCTGAAATACCGCCTTTTGAGATTAGTTTTCGACAGTCATTGGATAGTTCTCTATTATCCCCTCTTCTACTTCTGTATTAGTCAATGTTTGATAGTTATATTCTCATATATACTTTCTTTCTGTATTTCATTGCTGTTTTTCACCTCAATAATAAATCTATGAGGTTCATAATAGTTATATTTTTTATATGCATTCTCTGGAACATCCAATTGAAATATTGATATATCTTCTGCATCATAAAAACATAAAATAATATCAGAAAACATCTTTAACATTTCTTCATGGCTCATATCTCGCAAATTACCTTCATATACAACATTATTATAAACATCACTAGAAGTATATGTTCCTTTGGAATTTTCATCAATAAACATTATTTCTGTATCATCCACAAAAATTGATGTATGAATGCCATAAAAATTAATAAATAAATTTTCGTCATCTCCATCAAATACTATAGTTCCTATTTTTTCCGATGTATTAAATTGAATTTCATCGCCATCTTCTGACAAATATTTAATCAATTTATTATTCATCGAATTACTAATCAAATAATCTACCATATACGCTCTTATTTCTTCATTACTGAACTTCATACAGTATTCCTTATATTTTTCACTCATTGAAATGTTGTTCCTTTCACAAATTGATTTCTAGGATACTTTGTTTGACATCTAGTACAAACTGGTATAACCTCATTTTTTCCTGGTCTAATAGCAGGAGTCATAATGATATTAGCATTTGTGTTTCCACCTAAACCTCTAAATACAATATCCTCTGCACATGTAGCATTACCTTTGTAAACTCTAGTATTTTTTACCCCTACATACACTTCTCCTGTTCGAATGTCCACACCAGCTACAACAGTAGCAACATTACTTTGCTGAGTTTTACTAAGCCCTTTAATCCTGGAAACCTCTGCATCTCTTGCTTCGATAGCCCTTGCTATATTATCATCTAATTTTTGATAATACTCATCTGGTAAGAATAATTTTGTTTCTTCACCACTCTGGTATGCTAAACACATAGGAATCAAAGCAGTCTTTTTCTATCTATTG
>URYK01000096.1 GCA_900552125.1 uncultured Solobacterium sp.
TCAATTTTCATTCTCTTGGTCGGTGCATTTATGACCTTAAAAATAAGCTCGTCAACACAATCCGTATATCTGCCTTGCTGTATGAGTTGGTTCTTTAACTCCACAAGGCTATGTAATAGGAGTATTCTTTCGTGGCTATCCAAATACAGATGATTAAGTTTCTCTCTCATAAGCACACCTCCACTTCTTTAGCTTCATTATATTTGAAAGCAGGGGAAAAGACAAATCTGCAAAAAGGGACAAAAAAATAAGCGTACCACTATTTCTAATAATACGCTTATCGTATTTAATTGCTAATCAAGGTCTATGAATATACCCTTACAGTGGTATCTCTCCACTGATTTTTCCTTACATACTGTCCGTTAGCCTTTCGATAGGCTACTGCCTGCTCGAAACTAAGCGGCAATTCAAAGGAAAGAGAACTCCTACCTATTTGCGATAGCTGCCTGTGCTGCTGTTAAGTTAATAGCACTTTTCCAAATTTATATTCCATTAACATCAAACCCTATTGCTGTCATTCTTTTTATAAATTCTTTTCTAAACGGAGCTATTTTGTTCTCATCTATTACAATAACTAAATTTTCTTTTGCACGAGAGCATCCTACATAAAATAATTTATATGCCCATAAAATGCCTTGAATTTTTGTTGATTTAAAGCAGTCTTTTGCATTAGTTGAATTAGGATTGCCCAAATACTTATCATAATATTTTTGTTGACAAAACAAAAAATATTTATTGTCCTTATACTTGTTTTTTATATACTGAGCATATTGTAAATATTCTCCCTCATGAGCTTTATACGTTTTAGCTGGTTTTAAATATGTTAAATTAATTGATTTTATTTCGGATACATAATCATAATAAAAATTCTGAAAATCCGTTAAATTAATATCCTCAGCACATAACAACTGAAAAAATTCATACATATAAACTATTGGATTTCGGGTTGAATCTTCGGCAATAAAGCAAACATTATTATGTCCTTCACCTTTTACTCCATGCTGTGTAGAAACGCTAGGAGCACCTAAATATGCATATAATGCATGCAGTTGTGACAACGACACTTTCAACACTTTTTCATATTCCGTATCTTCTATAAACGGAAGAAAAATATCCTTATTACAATATTCATTGTCAGTCAGAAATTCACAAAACCCTTGTATGGTCATCGTCGACAAATCATATGCTTCCTCTAATTTTTGAACTTTATCATAGAAAATGATTTTATCATTATGAAACTCAATATTAGTAAATCCACTGTTAAATATTTGCTTTTTTTCTCTAGCAAATTGAATGCTTTTGCCGTAGGCAGCCATACTTACCATTTTAATAAAATCACAAACACAAAATAATATCCGAAATAATTTATCAGGATTATCATTTGTCGTATCTGTCAACACATCAACAGGCGTATATTGAGAAGGAAATTTATACGCTTTCATATCTGATAATGCACTATATAAATCACTTGCTCCAATCTTTTCAAAACGTTCACGATTAAACAGATATAACTGCATATAATCTTTAAATTGCTCCATAAAAGACTCCGAAAAATCATTTGTTATCACAATAGTAGGATTGACTTTTCCACTAGATTTATTTGGTTGCTGAAAAAATTTCTCATCATTATACAAGTTGTTGAGAATTCCAACAATATTTGAAGAACAACGATAATTAATACGCAAGTCATCATCTTGATTAAACTTATTAAGTATAGTATTAAAAGAACCGTCGTAATTATTGTATATCTCTTGCATTTTGTCTCCAAGCAAGTATAAGGTACTGCTCGTATTCAGCACAGATTGATAAAAAATATATAACACATCCGCAGATGTATCTTGGTACTCATCGATAAAAATATACCTATATTTATTAGATAAACGTTTTTTTAACATCTCAAACTTTTCAAACATCTTGCGACAAAATAATAACATATCATCATGAGAAAGCCCTCCATAATAATAGCTACTATAGGATTGCTCATTGTAAAAAACTTTATGTAGATTATTTTTAATAGTTTCAAAATCCAGTTTTCCAAACTTATCAATATATCTTGCATTTTTGGAATCATCTTCTCCATTGTCAATCAGTTCCTTTATCTTCTTTTCAAACACTTGAAGGTATAAATCAATCACCTCTGGTTTTGAAAAGTAAAGACCAACAAAGTCAGAAAGAAATGAATGAATTGTATCTACTGTAACATTTTTACTATTAATTCTAGAATTTAATTCTTCCTTTGCTCTATTTGTATAAGTAATGCTTAGTATTCTACGATTAGGATATTGGGCAAGTAGATTAATAATCGTATTTTCAATGTATGTCGTTTTTCCGCTACCTGCCGGTGCGTTAACTAAAAACATATTATTCAATTTCTTTACATCAGCCAAATTAATCCCTCCCGTATATAATTCGGTAAAGCTTTTAAATGTAATTCCGATAAAATTATTGAATACATGAAATCTGTTTTGTTATTTTTATTCTCATTTAAAATATCTCTTACCGTTATATTCTTTTTTCTAGTTGGAATATCCAATTTAATTTTATTAATCGATATCTGTTTTTCCCACCAATCCGAACTTTTTTTGCTCTCTACTGTAATTCCTAAGAGTTTGCATAGCATCGCCTCTTCCAATGTACGAGTATACGCATCAGCTTCTCCTTGTGATACAACTTTAATCAATTCACAATCAGGATTTTTTATCCACGAATCAATATCTACTACAGTAGGTTTTTTCTTCATAATAGAATAATCTGGTTTTTTTATTTTAGGGCATGGCTTTTTCCGAAAATCTGACTGTATTAAAGATATCCTTTCCATTTCCGTTTTTTCATAAAGGCAATCTTTTAATTGTTTCCTACACTTATGTTCACAATATGGCAAAATATCTCTCTTTATTATGTTAACAGTAACGTAGTCCTTATAATACTGAATTAAGCCTGCATTTGTAATTCCATCATCATCTTTGATTTCATCGATTGATGTTAATTTTTTGCAATAGTCAATATCTGTAATTATCAGCGTCTTTATTTTCAGGAAATACACCAACTTTCTGTACCAATGAGTATACGCACCACCCACCTGTACAAAAGAAACATATTGATTTGACAATCCTTCAAATTCTTTTTCTGCTAAGAGTTTTTCAATATATAATTTTTCAGTATCTCCTTCATACATAATGACTTTATTCGCAAATATCAAATCTGAATAGTTTATAGAGAATAAAAATGAGAAAAATTGTCTTTCTTCTTCTGTTTCCAAATTCTGTTTAAATAAATTCATATCATAAACAGCACTTTTTAATAGTTTATCAATTCTTAATACTCTAATATTTTTTAAATCGGAACACTTAATTATCTCACTAGAATGTGTCGTAATAATTCCCTGCACACGGTTATTATCCTCGTTTAGCAATATTTCATTTAAAAATTTGATTAACATTCTTTCCATTTGTGGGTGCATATGGGCTTCTGGTTCTTCAATGACAAAGATATCCACTACATCAGATTGATATTGTTGGACAAATGCTTCTACCTTTAGGCACATAAATATTAGATTACTTATTCCTAATCCCTGAGAAAACTCTTTAAGTTTGGTTCCATTTTCGAATTCAAAAAATGTCTGTAATGAAGACGATAAAAAGCCTAAGAGTAATTCATCAGAGATATCTGTTTGTAATGAAAATTCTCCTTTATTATACTCAAAACATTTTTCAATACTATCCAAGGCGTTTTGTGCTTTTATTAAAGAATGTTCTTTAACTTTCTCGTTGAGCTTTTGTTCTTTTAGACCTTCTTTAATATCTTTTATTATTTGCTTTTTAAATTCTTCCCAATCATTACTTTTTTTAAAATGACTAAGTAGTTCTTTACTTATCGAAAAATAATTATCTGTTTTTTCATCATTTAATAAACGCGTAGCATTTAAATAATTATAATTGAAAAGTGATTGAAATTCTCTTACACTAATCTGCCCTGCATTCTCATAATTTTGGTCAGCAAAATATACTCTATTTTCTAATGCTCCATCAAATATTTCTTTTAAAAATTCTTCATATTCTGCTTGTAATTCAGTTAACTTTATTCTAGTTTTATTGGTCTTTCTTCCTGCTTCCAGTTTTTGTATTTCGTGTTTTTTATCCAATAAATTTGTAGCATTCAAACTAAGGAGTTTATTTAATTCAGTTATATTAACTTCATAATTAAATAAAAAGAAGAAGCTTGTACATGTGTCACTTAATTCCATCAAGTAGTCTGAAAACAAAGAAATACTCTCATTCTTGTCATATTGAACTTCTATCTTGATTTTTATAGCTGTCCATTTGTTATTATTTTCTGTAGAAAACTCTTTCTTAACATTTTCTCTAAACTCTGTCTCTTTATCGGTAATATTATATATTTTATTTATACAAGATATAAAGTCATACTGTAACTTTGAGTAGTACTCTGCTGAAATATCCTCTTTTGAAAAATTCTTATCTTTAAAAATTCTTTTGAACAATTCAATAATAGACGTTTTTCCACTATTGTTGGCACCAGCTAAAATCGTCAATTCATCATCAAAATTAATAACTGCATTTTGAAACTGTCTATAATTTGTAATTGCTATCTTCTTTAGTTTCACCTCAACCCCTCCTTATCTAAATCTATTTAAATCAAATCAAAATGCTTCAATGCATCCTTTATCGCTTCCACTTTCTCCGCTGTCGGATGCTTCCTCGGCTGTTTCAATTCTTCTACCGCATTAGGAGCAT
>URYK01000097.1 GCA_900552125.1 uncultured Solobacterium sp.
TCTTTTTTTACTTCACCAAATCTGGCTTACAGTCTTTTTACGATACTGGAAAAGTAAGTGAAATTCCCAACCAATTTCTCAACCCCTTCTCTAAAACAGATGTTATTCGTATTTTAAACAGAACTATTAATATAGCCAACAGTTATCCAACCTTCCGTTTTTATTTAATCAAAGAAGAAAAATTTAACTTACCAAATAAATTCAGCTTAACCTTTAACGATATTAAAAACATTAATATCACACTAGGAGGTAAAAACGAAGATTCTTCAGTAAACCTCATCATATTAGAACCAACTCTTAGAAATGAATTCTATTCATTAATCGACTTAATAACTTTAGAAGAATGCTGTTATGACTTCGAATACAGTTATGAATATCTTAAAAAATTTATCAAAAAGCATAAGTGAATCTCACCTATGCTTTTTTATTATGCTCTTTATTACTTAAACAAATAAATATCATACAACACCATAACTAATTAATCTTTTATCATATTATAAAAGTTAAAATAAGATTACCCAAATTGTTGCAGATAAGTGGTTACACTTTGCATTAATCAGGGTAATCTTTTTTGATATAATTCTTTCCTGTAAAGGAGTGAATTATATTGAATACAGCAGTCATTAAAATAAATAATTTGGATCAGGCTTTAATGTTAAGCAGAGCCTATAAGGAAGGAGAAATTAAATTGAATGTTTCTAAACTTGCAAGAGAATTAAACTGTAGCCGAAAAACACTAAGCAGAAGGCTAAACGGTATCGCACCTAAAAAAACAAGAAACAGAAAAAGATATTTAGATGACTTTAAAGATCTTATATACAAATATTTGTGTGATGAACAGCGGAATTTTGATTATATCGATCATATTTATTATTTTATGAAACGTGAACATGGTATCACCTGTACACGTTCGACATTTTTCAGATACATTAAGGATAACGAAGAGCTCAATAGTAAATTTAAAAATAACAGAACCGATTCTTTTATCGAACGTTTTGAAACCAATCCTGGTCAACAGGCTCAGTTCGATATGAAAGAAAAAGTTAAACTTACAGATAAAAATGGCACACAGACAGTAGTATATATTCCTACTCTGACTTTATCATGGTCAAGATATAATTACAGGCAGGTAATATTAAAACCTACAACTGATAACCTGTTAATATTTTTAGCCCAGGCATTTGAAGAAATCGGTGGTGTTCCTAAAGAACTGGTCATTGACAATCTTAAAGCATTTGTAGAAAAGCCTCGTAAATCAGCTGATGATAAAGCTTTATTAAACAGTAAATTTGAAGAATTCTGTAAAGATTATGGAATAACACCTATGCCATGTATGCCATATAGACCAGAAACCAAAGGGAAAACTGAGACACAAAATAAAATAGTAGATCAGCTTAAAAATTATAACGGTTATTATAGCGGATTATCTGATATACATGACAAACTGGAAATAATCAATAACGAGGATAATGAACGTTCCTCACAGGCAACAAGGCTTCCTAGAAATTTTCTTTTAGAAAAAGAAAAAGGTGATCTGCTTCCGTTACCCAGCAAAGAAATCAGAAGCAGGTATCACCTTAAATTAAATGAAGTCTATGTTACAAATGAATCACTATTCCAGTATAAATACAATAAATATTCCCTACCACAAGAATATATTGGAAAACGTGTCGGACTAGCGGTTCAAAACAAAGAACTTCTTATATATTATAACGGAAAAATTATTGAAAAACATCCTATTACTAATAATAAATTTAATATAAAAGAAGAACATGAACTTTATTATAAGAAAACAGATAAGCAGGCAGTTAAAGAAAGCAATCAAATAATATTAAAAGAACTGGAGAATATAATTTATGACAATGACTAATGATGTACTGGAACAATTGAATTATTTAAAACTGAAATCAGCATATTCATATTTAAATTCATTAGTAATGAATAATGAAATAGCTGAAGAAGAACTGCATGTAATGCATAAGATACTGAATAAGGAAGTGATAGCTAAAGAGGAGAATAACAGACTTTATAATGTAAAAGTAGCAGCATTTCCTTTTCTAAGAAAAGTTGATGATTATGATTTTAATTTTCAGCCAGGTATAAAAGAAGAAAAAATAAGATCCATTATTGAATCGGATTTTTATGAAAATGCTACAAATATCGTATTTGTAGGTAACCCTGGTACTGGAAAAACACATTTGGCAATAGCAATTGCATATACAGTAGCGATAAGAAGAAATAGTGTATATTTTATTAAATTTAATAAATTAATCAATATACTAAGACAGGCATATAATGAGGGGACATTAGAAAGAAAACTAAGACTCTTTTATAAGTATAAGCTGCTAGTCATTGATGAAGTTGGATTTAATGAAATAACACCACTGGAAGCTAAATTATTTTTTCAATTGATTGATTTAAGATATACTAAACGATCTACTATTTTTACAAGCAATATTTCATTTGATAAATGGCCACAGATATTAGGAAATGATGAAATGATAACTAAAGCCATATTAGACAGGATTCTTCATTACTCATATTTATTTAATATCACAGGTCCATCCTACCGGATCAAAGATAAATTAAATCCTAAAAAAACTGAGAACACTTAATTGCAACAAATTGGTCAAATTATCTTGACTTTTATAATTGTCTGCAAAAGGTTTTTTTGAATAAACGACCCAATCTTTTGAATAGAGATCATTGATAAGTGATTTATAGGGTTCATCACATAAATTGATGATATGACCAGATGAATCATAAAGATCAAGTTTTTTCATCTGATCAATAAATTTTCCTCTAAATAATCGGGAAAGAATTTTTACAGAAACAAGAAAATTAGCTGGAGCTTTTTTGAATACAGGAGAATGACTGTCATTGAAAGAAATACCACCACCAGAAACAATCATATGAACATGAGGATGAAACCATAAATTTTGCCCCCAGGTATGAAGAATAGAAGTAAAACCAATCTGACCATAATGTGATTGAGAAGCTTCTAAAAGAGTTTTTGAAGAAGTTGATAATAAAAGATTATACATCTTTTCTTTATTGGTGAAAAAGATGCTATTCAAAGAATCAGGAACAGTAAAAACAATATGAAAGTAAGGAATATCGAGAAGAAAGTCTTTAAATTTATCAATCCACTCTTCACGCGAATGACACTGACAGGAAGGACAATGTCTGTTGCCGCATGAATTATAGTGAATAAGCTTATGGCCGCAGTCCTGGCAGATATAGGAATTGAAACCAAAGGTTTGAGAACCGCATGCAGCCATGTAATTGAAAACTTTAAATTCGTGAGGATTAAGATGATGAGCAGATAAAAAGCGATTACGTTCATTATGAATAATTGATTGAAATATAGTAGCAGTCAAATCAAACACCTTCCTTGAAAAATTTGTCCATATAAGAGATATCAGTATTCATCATATTTCTGGCGAAATGAAGATAACGAGAAGTGGAAGCTAAAGAACTATGGCCAAGACGATATTTTAAATCGAGGAGATTACCGCCAGCACGCAGGAAATTAACGGCATAGGTATGCCTCAGACAATGAAAAGTAAAAGAGCGAGGGATTCCGGCAGCATCACGGCAGAGATTAAAATGTCTTCTGATAGTTTCGTTACAGGTATGAGATAAGCGAGAAAAAACAAAGAAATAGCGATCGGAATTAGGGCAGATACGATATTCTTTGGCATAACGCTGAATAGCACGGTAAGCCATTTTATCCAGAGGGACAAAACGGGAACGATTTTTTTTGGATTCACGGATATAAACAGTCATATTAGATCTGTCCTTAGTAGAAATATCAGAGACTTTTAAAGAGATAACTTCATTGATTCTAAGACCACAGCATAAAGCGAGCTTGATAATACAATCTAATCTGGAGTCATGAAAAGAAACAGAAAGAAGAGAAGAAATCTGATGGTCAAAAAGGAAATCGATATCTTTAGGGATAAATTTAGCCATAGGGACGCGATAAGGATTGATGGCAGTGTTGAGAACAGCATTAAAGAAAAAGCGAATAAAGGAATTATAAGTGTTGATAGTAATTTTAGAGAAATTACATGAGTGGAGATAAAATAGATAGTTTCTAAAATGGTCTTCAGTAATTTCAAAGAGATTGTCATATTTGATAAAATCAAGGAAACGAGCGATACCATCCATATAATTAGTAACAGTACGATCGGAAACGTTTTTAAGAATGAGAGCCTGTTTGACATCATTGAGAATAGGATATAAAGCAATTTTGTCATTTATAGATTTTGTATTCATAGTTAATCAGTCCTTTCATAATAAAATGACAAATTAAGTATAAAAGAAAAAAGCCATCATAAGAATGATGACAGGCAAAATAATAGGAATATTTTGAATAAAGTAGACCAACGCGGAGCGTTTTAGTACAATTATTAATAGGGGGTTATTTTAATGGATAAAAAAAATTTATTTGATCTTTTTGGAATAATGTATTCTGATGTAAAAAATGTTTTAAATGATATTAACAATCCTAAAAAAGTGGCTCAACAATATCTTATAGAACAAATAAAAGAAAATAATTTCAATGAAGATACGATCAAAAATGCATGTGTTATAATGAATGTAAAAAAAATTTTAAAAAGAACTAAGAATCTGATTAATA
>URYK01000098.1 GCA_900552125.1 uncultured Solobacterium sp.
GCTCCCACCAATCCCATTGTCACTTTCTTATCAAAAACTTTTTCAAAAGATTTTTTAGCCTGCTTCGCAAGTGTCACACGATGAACCAGAAACAACACTCTTTTGAAACCAAGCTCACGCATAGCAAGTGCGGATGCATATATCTTTCCTGTTCCCGAATTTGTCAAGAGAGTACGCACATCTTTTTATTTCTAATCACATAGAATTACAAAGCAATGCTCTTGTTTGCCTTTGGCAGCATATCCGCAGGAATCGAATTATGCAGCTTCCATACGAAACTGACAGGTCTCTCTCCTTCATGCTTCACATAATCTGCATTTCCTAAAAAAGTATATGGTGCTGTATATGAACCAATCCTTTTAAATTCACGAACAAATAATGATATGATATCACCTGTATTCTTGTGATTAATATATCTCTGTATTTTTGCACTCGCTTGCCTATCCTGACTTTGGCTTTGCCAATGAAAGAGCTTATCGTTAATTGCATAATCCTCATACATAGTAGATGGAGAGAAATCCTTCTCTGATTTGTTCAAATTAATAAAAAAGATATCTGTTTTTTTATTTTCAAAACGTTTTACACCCTCTCTGAATTCCGGCGATTCTGTCTCTGTAAATAATCCAAATGCAGCCATAATCTGATTTGTGTTATAACGGCAGTGTAAATCCAGAGGACAAAGATAAGAGTATTCATTTCTCCCAGCAACAAAACTGATATGCTTACGATTGTATTTTAAAATCTGCAGAACTTCATCTCTTACAAAAGTTTCCTTTAGGACTGACTCAATTCCTTCATCGATACTTTGGAAACCGCATTTAGCCGGATGCTTTTTATAAAATGTATAATAAAGCATATTTCGCATGATGCGTTCTTCTTCGCTATTTGCAACTTTATTACCGTCAATATATCTGATCCAATAATCCAGTAGTCTGGCTGAGTTCACATGGAAAAATCCGGTCATCATACTGTAAATTTTATCATCTACATCTCTGTCATCTTCAATAATGCCGGCCCACTTTTTTAAGCGGAACAAAGATCTGGCACCTGTATTCTGATAGAAATCATACAGAGACATATTATATTCCAGCAAAAAGTTTTCCAGATTAAGCGGTAATCCGTTATCTTCTTCAAAGGTTCTCACCATTTCAATCAGTGCTCTTTTGTTATTATCTGTCTGCTTCAGGTTCTCCAGAATATATTCTTTTGCATACTTTTCAAGTTCGATATAGCAACCTCTTGGCAGATTGCTGAATCCATCCTCCACCTGTTTGCGAATGGATTTTCGGCCTTTCCCTACAATTGCCTCAAATTTCATTGCAAAATTATACTTTTTGTTTGCCTGTCCAATAAAATCAAGAACCGTAAGGCAATCTTTCCCTGGACTTAAACGTAACCCTCGTCCTAGCTGCTGTAAAAATACAGTCGCACTTTCTGTTGGTCTCAAGAATAAGACGGTGTCTATAGCCGGGATATCCACGCCCTCATTATACAAATCCACAACGAAAATAAAGTTTATCTTTCCACTTAACAAATCTGTTTTTGCATCATTTCGAATATCGTCTGCACTTTTCGAAGATAATGCAATGGACGGGATTCCTTTATCATTAAAATATTTCGCCATGTAATTTGCGTGAGCAACACTGACACAAAATCCAAGACCTTTCACAGACGAAATATCTGTCACATATTTTTTTACACTGTTTAAAATCAAAGCGCAACGTCTTGTATCTGCCGTATATACTTTTTCCAGCTCTGACACATCATATTTACCACGCGTCCATTTGAAATTCCTATAATCTGTGTCATCTGTTACACCAAAATACTGAAAAGAACTTAACAGATTTCGATCAATCGCTTCACCCAACAGTAATTTTGATGCAATACGTCCATCAAAATACTTCAGGATATCCTTACCATCCATTCGGTCAGGAGTAGCAGTCAATCCTAATAGAATCTTCGGCTCATAGTATGCCAGTAATTCCTGATAAGAATCAGCTGCTGCATGGTGGAATTCATCCACTATGATAAAGTCATAATAGTCCTTGCTTGTCCACTGAGAAAGCTTTGCAGAATTGAATGACTGGATACTGATAAACAGATGCTCAATATCCGTTGGTTTATAACCATCTACGTACAACTCACCAAAATTAAAGTCATTCAAAACTTCCTGGAATTTCTGAATGCTCTGTTCGAGAATCTCCTTTCTGTGAGCCACAAATAACAAGCGTGCTCTTGGGTTCTTCTCCTTAAAAGCTTTATAATCAAATGCCGCAATAATTGTTTTTCCAACACCTGTCGCTGCAGAAACCAGATTACGATAATGTCCGTATACTTCTCGTTCTGCAGCAAGATTATCCAAAATTTCCTGCTGATATGCATATGGTCGAATCGAAATCTGAAGACTACGTTTTGACTTTCTATCAAATGCAGCCCTCGTTAATTCTTTTTTCAGCTTTTCATGACAGTCTGGGTTTTCAGGGTCAAAGGTTTCAAAAGAGGCATCATTCCAGTAGCTCTCAAAGGAAACCGAAAACTTTTTCACAATATCAAATGACTCTTTCTCAGTCACCTTCACATTCCACTCCAATCCCCCAGTCAAAGCTGGATTTGAAAGATTTGATGAGCCAATATATGCAGTTGAAAATCCAGTGTCTCTTTTAAACAAATAAGATTTTGCATGCATACGTGCATGATTCGTTTCATAATTAATCTTCACTTCCGTATTTGGAAGCTCTGCAAGAGCAACAATCGCTTTATAATCTGTAGCCTGTGTATAAGTCGTTGCAATCACACGTAAACGAACGCCCTCTCGTTTCGTGAATGCAGTCAATTCCACAAGAAGTGGACGTATTGCACTCCACTTAATAAATGAAACCAAAAGATCAATAGAATCAGAGGACAAGATTTCTTTCTTCAATTCCGAAAGCATACTTGGCTCATTTTTAGATCCTGTAAACAAGGCATTCTCTACAATTGACGTTTCCGGATGCACAGCTTTGATTGTATTAATGCTTCTTGCTGAATTCATTTTTTCATATAATGAGGTCAATACTTCTCCTTTTTCAAGAATGATATTATCCTCAAATTCAGGTTCATTCGTATGCTCTGCTATTTCCTGAACGATTTCATTACATAAACGAATTTGTGCCAGTAACGATTCATTTTCTTTAGATGACGGGAAACTGTCTCTTAAGTATTGCAAAGCCTGATTTATGACATATGATATGTATATGGTAAGAATACGTCTTGCATCCTCTCCATCAAGTTTTTCTAATTCTATATCATATTTTTCACGATCAAGCTGCTGCAGTTCTTTATTTATTCTCGTATTAACAATCTGTTCGTATATCCCATTTTTTAACATTAAACCCATCTCCTTGTTATGTATCATTCCTATTTACAACAATGTAAGTCAGAATATACTGTTATTATTAATTATACTACACAGACTCATAATTCGGTGGGAAAACTTTCCGGAAGTAATTCTTCGAAATACATATAATTATAAGGAAAATTCATAATGCTTTCTTCCACTCTTCTGTTCGTGGCTCTGCTGTTTTCTTGTTTCTACTTCAATCTGCTTTGCAGCAAGTGCTTGTAATACACTTGTCATAAATAAGATTCTGGAATTTCAGCTTGTTCTAACAATTTTTCGCTTTGATAGGCATTCTTCGTAAATCCAATATGTTAAATAAAACGCCAGTAGAATACTCCACTGACGCCTTACAAATACTATTGTTTTTTCTTATTATGTATTAATAACTTTACTTATGATTCCCAATAGCATTTGAATCATTCTCTCAAATGACTCCTTAAATTTTTGTATTCTACCCTATCACACTGGCACCAAATGGCATGAAAGAAAGTCTTGCCATCTTGAAAAACTGCTTTCCAAACGGAATTCCAACTATCGTAATACACCATATACAACCAACTATCAGATTTCCAAGCGCCATTTCCCAACCAAAAAATACAATCCATATGAGATTTACCAAGAATGAAAACATACCATTTCCATACACGATTTCTTTTCCAAACGGCCAGAATGCCAACGTTGCAAATTTAAAGCATTGCAGGCCTACCGGAATTCCAATAATTGTAATACACCATATGCATCCTGCAAAAACCCA
Source organism: uncultured Solobacterium sp. (assembly GCA_900552125.1). Classification (GTDB taxonomy): domain Bacteria; phylum Bacillota_I; class Bacilli_A; order Erysipelotrichales; family Erysipelotrichaceae; genus Clostridium_AQ. The sequence goes on from URYK01000098.1 coordinate 4,134, forward strand.
TGCCAGTCCACCCAGCAATCCTCCAAATATAAACCAAAGGATATTACCTATAGTTCTCATGATAACACACCCCCTTAAAGTCCTCTGAAAATCTGATCAACATGATTTCTTCGATTTCCCAGCCAGCTTTACGGCAGAATCTCAAGCCAGTATCCATCTGGATCTACAATGAAATAGATTCCCATCGCTTCATTTTCGAAGCAAATACATCCCATCTCTTTGTGCTTCTTATACGCTGCCTCATAATCCTCTGCCTTGAATGCCAGGTGGAATTCACATTCACCCAGATTATATGGCTGTGGATGATCTTTAAGCCAGGTAAGTTCCAACTCAAAATCACTTACATC
>URYK01000099.1 GCA_900552125.1 uncultured Solobacterium sp.
CACATGCGGTTTGATAAGGGGAGGTAGTTTAATGACTATCTCCTACTTTCTTAAATAGCACAATATGATAAAATATATGTTATGATGCACAATTCATGGTAATTATATGAGAAATGTGTATACTACTGTTGGAGGTAAAAACGATGAAGATAATAGAAGGAGTAAATTTGCATTTTATAAAAACGAAGAAGTTCAAAGATATTGGGATTCATATTCGATTCCGCAATCAGCTTGATGAAAAAAGTGCTGTAACTAGATCATTGCTTGCGTTAATGATGAGCGATCGCTGTAAAAAATATGATTCTAAGAAAAAAATGAATGATATCCTAGATCAGATGTATGGTGCATCTTTACAAGCTCAAACTGCAGGATATGGAAGTTCACAAATCATAGAAATACGCAGTAAAATTATAAATCCTTGTTATATTGAAAAAAATGAACAGCTTTTAAAATCTATTTTTGCTTTTTTACAGGAAGTATTGTTTAATCCTTTAATAGAAGACTATGTTATGGAAGAATCTAGGGGGATACTGAAAGCTAAAATTGATAGAATGTTAGATGATCCAGCACAATATGCCGTATCAAAAGGGTTAAAGATTGCTGGAAAAGGTGATTATTTAGGTATTTCTGCATTAGGCAATGTTGAGAACCTAATGGAGGTCACTTTAGATGATATAAAGAAAGCATATACTTCAATGATTGAAAATGATGTAATCGATATATTGATATGTGGTGATTTCGATGATGAAAAGATGGAAAAGCTTGTTAGAGAGTATATGCCATTTCAAAAGAGAAATGCTCTATTTTCTAGCTACTATAAAATCTCAAATGATAAACAGGAAGAAGTATGTAAAGAATATCGTAATATAAACCAGAGCAGTATTATGATGGTGTGGTTCACTAATATATCAATTGTTGATGATGATTATTATGCATTGCGAGTAGCAAATGCAATATTCGGACAATATTCAACTTCTTTATTATTTCAGGAAGTTCGTGAGAAGAATAGTTTATGTTACTCTATTTTCTCTAATTTAATCTCTTATGATGGGGCTTTAGGAGTAACGACTGGAGTTGACCCTGAATCAATAGAAAAAGCGATACAGCTGATTAAAAAGCAATTTCAGCGTATATGTGAAGGAGATTTTGAAGACAGTCTAATAACAGTTTCTAAGCAGATGATAGTTAATTCTTTAAAAGCAAGTAATGATTCTATGAATTCTTTAATTGCTTTACAATACCAAAATGAATTATTACAAAGAAACTGGACAACGGAAGATATAATCGAAAAAGTAATGAATGTTAATAAGGACGATATTTTACGAGCTATGAAATCTTGTGAACAGAAGCTTACTTTTATATTAACAAAGGAGGTTGCACATGAAGTTTGTGGAGAATAAACGTTATAAAGAATCTTATGTAGAAGAGGTTTTAGATAATGGGCTACATGTTGTTCTTTGGCAGAAACCGGATTATGAAAAATCGTTATTTATGCTAGCAACGCCTTTAGGGGCTATGGATATCAAACAAATAGATGAGCATGGAAATACCATTGAATATCCAGCGGGAATTGCGCATTTTCTTGAGCATAAGATGTTCGAAATGAAAGATGGAGATGTCATGGATATGTTCTCTTCTATGGGGGCCAATGTAAATGCATTTACATCTTATACCGAAACAGCATATTATTTTACTACAACTGCAGATGTGAAAGAACCTTTAAATCTGCTTTTGGATTTTGTACAAACATTAGAAATTAATGAAGAATCTGTAGAGAAGGAAAAAGGCATTATTATTCAGGAATTGCACATGTATAAAGAAATGAGTGATTCACGTTTATTGATGGAGACTTTTTCTTCTTTATATCAAAATCACCCATTGCGTTATGATATTGGTGGTGATGATGATAGTGTAAATCAGATTACTTTAAAACAGCTACAGGATTGCTACAAATTTAATTATCATCCAAGCACGATGATTTTAGTTGGAGTAAGTAAGGAAGATCCTCAAGTGTTGCTGGAATGGATCAAAGAGAATCAAAACAAAAAAACATTTCCTGCAATTTCTGGTGTTAAAAGAATGCCATGTCATGAACCTGAAGAAGTTTCTCGTAAAGAATACCGCTTTGCTATGGATATTAGTGAAGATAAGGTTTCTTATGCGTACAAATTATCTGGCATCAAAGATATTTATGAAAGAACTAAAGCTGAATGGTGTATCAAGATTATGTTAGATGCAGTATTTAGTTCATTAAATCCAGATTTTCAGAAATGGCTAGATGATGGCATTATCAATGATTATGTAGGCAGTGAAGTAGATTTAGGCAGTGACTATGGAATGCTGATGTTTTATGGGGAGACGGCTAAAAAAGAAGAATTTTTGAATATTATTAAACAAACTATGGAAAGAATAGTAAGAGCTGATATTTCCGCCGAATTATTGGAACAGTTAAAACATCGCTATTTTGGGCAGGCTATTCGTAGTCTCAATAGTTTTGATGATATCGCAATCTCTTATATACGAAGTTATTTTGATCGTGCGGATTTCTTTAAACTATTGGATGTTTTATATGAAATAACTCTAGAAGACATTAAAAAAGTATGCTCTACTATCCGTTTAGATCATTCTTGTTTAGTAGAACTTGTGCCAAATAAAAAAATATAAATTTACCAACTATGCAGTTTTAAAGGTAAAAATGTATCGTTTTGATATATTTTTACCTTTTTTTTAAACAAAATATCAGATAAATTACATATACGGGCATTTGCATTAAATAATAAAACAGTAGATAATAACTGTGAGGGGAGGGATGCTGTATGCGGTATGATGGTGAGTGCATTCTAAAAATGGATATTGCACAATATGGAATTGAATATATTAGAAAGGATAGCTGCGTAAATATAGCAGCAAGGTGAAAAAAATGAATGTGATGGCTTTTGTAGGTGAATTAACAGAATTATCTGATATAAGAACTTCAGCGGCAGGGAATCGCTTTGCGACAATGACAATCAATGTTCAGCGTCCATTCGCTAATAGCGATGGAGTTTATGAAACAGATAGTTTGAACATCATGCTTTGGAAAGGAATTGCAGAAACTGCTATGTCAGTGGCTCGTATTGGTGATCGTGTAGCTGTGAAGGGACGATTACAGTCACGTATGTATGAAGGGCAGGATGGCAAGCAATATCGAAGCTATGATTTAATCGCAGAGCATGTTTCTTTTATTCAAAAAAGTGCTTAAAAAGGAAGAGGGATAAGATCCCATCTTCCTGCTTACAAAAGTATCCATAATATTATATAAATAAAAAAATCCGAATATTCGGATTTTTTTCATTATCTGTTGTAGAATTCTACTACTAGCAGTTCATTAAATTCAGAGTTCAATTCGCTGCGTTCTGGTAAGCGTAAGTAAGTACCTTTTTTAGCATCTTTATCAACATCAACGAAAGCTACAGTGTTTAATGTTGCTTCTAAAGCTTCATTAATTGCTTTCATATCTTTTGATTTTTCTTTTACTTCGATTACAGCTCCTGGTTTAGCAGTGTAGCTAGGAATATCCACTTTTTTACCATTTACTAGTATGTGTCCGTGGTTAACTAGCTGACGAGCAGCACGACGAGTACGAGCAAATCCCATACGATATACTAAGTTATCTAAACGAGATTCTAACATACATAAGAAGTTGTCACCAGTAACACCTTTCATTTTACTAGCTTTTACGAAAGTGTTATAGAACTGACGTTCATTTAAACCGTACATGAAACGAATTTTCTGTTTTTCACGTAACTGTAGTCCGTAGTTTGTAAGTTTTACACGTTTAGTTGGTCCGTGCTGACCTGGTGCATATGCACGTTTCTGAAGTTCTTCTCCGGTTTCAAGAATAGAGAAACCAAGACGGCGGGATGTTTTCCAAACCGGTCCAGTAATTCTTGCCATTTAATTTCCTCCTTATTGTTTTATGGATATAAAACAATAACAGGTACAAATCATCTTCACAAGGTGTTCATACTCACGGTATCTTCGCTCAGCAGTAAGTTACACAATACCCCGCAATTAGTGCGTCATGAACGCTATTTAGTAAAGCATTTGCATTCTGCTATCAATTTTATACCCATATACTATAGCAAACGTCTTTGACAAAGTCAATTAATTTTTTTCGCTTTACATTTTTATTTCACAATAAC
>URYK01000100.1 GCA_900552125.1 uncultured Solobacterium sp.
TATTGGTTGAGGGCAAGTTATACAAGAAAAATGAAGTGGTAAAGACAATTCGTACAGATATTGAGGGTATCGCTTCTACTTCTGCTGACCTCTTACCTTATGGAAAATTCCGTATGAACAATGAAAAAAGCAGAAACGCAGGAACAGGAATTTTTAGAAGTTTGTTCTTCTTACGACCATGACCTTTTAACTGGAAAAAAAGAAATGACATTGAAAGACTATGAACGAATTACTTATTTAGTTAGTTCTCTTGGGTATAGTCAATATCTTCAATTCCTTATTGGAAAATATATGGACTTAGCACAAGCTGACGAAGAACGAGAAGAAAGAGAACATGAAATATATTTGGAATATCCAGAGTATTATGAGGACGAGGGAATTTTAGAAGAAGAAAAATGGCTGGAAGAATTTTTAAATCAACTTCCAGAGAAGAAAAGAGAATATTTTGAAAAACTTATAAAAGAGAGTTAAAGCTACTAAAAAAGTTACTGTATTCAGATGTTCTGATCACAGTAACTTTTTATCATTATACAAGGGAAAACAAATGCTAATAGACAAAATATTTTTTTCGTAACTTACATTTTCAATTTTACCGTCAATCTTTTTCAGCAATTCCTTTACAATATACAAGCCCAGACCAGAACTTCCTTTGGTGCGTGATTTATCAACAGTATAAAACTTGTTAAATAATAAGTTTACATCAATATCATCAAGGGATTTTGTTGAATTTTTAATTGTGAACACTCCTTTTTGATTGATAGAAACTTCAATGTAATTATCTGAATAACGAAGTGCATTTACAATTAAATTTTCAATAATTCGTTTACAGATAAGGTTATTTCCGTATATCCATACAGGAGTATTTTCTGTTTGAATGGTTGGTTGGATTTCTCCAAATTCATAATACTTTTCAATTAAGCAATCTGTAACAATTCTATTTATGTCAACACGCTCACATTCAACATCAACTTGCTCATTTTCTATCACAGATAAATCATAAAACTCTTGTACTAAATCCGTGAGATAATCTGTTTTTGCCTTAATGATTTTAATGCATTGTCCTTGTTCCTGTTTATCTTCACATTCTTGCAGAAGTGTTAAATAGCCTTGTATAGATGTCAAAGGTGTTCTTAAATCGTGGCTTATATTAGATATAGACTGTTTTAACTGTTCTTCTTCCTGCTTAATTTGAACCTGTAATTTTTTATGTAGATTATCTTTTTGATTGATTGCATAAGCTAATTCTTCAATGTCCCTATTTGATAAAGATACTCGTATTTTCCGTTGTTGCTTTATTTGCTTATTTATGTTGCGAATTGTTCTGATAATAGAGAATAAGGAAAATGCTAATATGAAAATAAAGCAAATCAATAAGAAATATAACATATTCGCATTTCCCCTTTCTGTTATGATTAGCGTATTTCTTGCTTTCTTAGTATCAATGCTGAAACAAGAAATGTAATAATTACAGTTCCCACGAAATAAATCAAAATATTGATTTCTAAATTATTTATCATATTATAAGAACAGGTATTCATCCAGTAATACATAGGATTTATTTTTAAATAGGTTAGAACTCTCCATGATTGAGTTGACATATTATCCCATGTCATCATATAGATAAGCGGTCCGCTAAATGTAAACAATGACATAGCACCTACAACGATTGCCGTATGTTTGAATATTACACATAACATAAGTGTAATTCCGATAAATGCTCCCATAATCATACAATTTAGTCCTGCAATTTTCAGCATTGGAAACAGTTGTATTGGAATATTAAATTTCGCACATTCTATTATAAATGCAATCATAATAAATGAAAAGTATAGAAATATACTGGTAATCGAAATCACAATATATTTCGCAACAAAAAACTTAATTCGGCTTTGTCCGCTTGCGATTGCAATTTTAATTGTTGAATCCGTATATTCTCTTGAAAAGAAAATGACAGAAAATATAAGAACAATCAGCCAGAAAAATACAGTATAAGATGTGGCTGTCCTTATTATTTCTTCAATCAATGGGTGTGCTGTATCGCTATAAGCACGAGCAAGAAATCCAACAGTTTCTCCTATTTTCCATGTTTCGTCTAAACTTGAACTTGATGCCACAAATTGTTGCTGACCGCCTATGGAGAAAATTCCAAAGACTGCTAAAATCAAAGCAAAGGTTAAGTACAATGCCTTTGTATGAAATAACTTATAAAATTCTGCTCTTATTTGATTAAACATTTTTTCGTCCCCCTATTAGATTTTCAAAGTATGTTTCCAAATTTTCTCCTTGCACAGAAATTTCATCAATAATAACTCCATTACTGGATAGTAATTTAGAAATCATTCTTACATTATCTAAGCACTCGTACATCCGAATAGAATTATCGGGGTAAACGGAGTAATTGTTAATATTTCCCTTTTGCTCTAATAAAAGAGTGGTTTTTTGGATATTATCTGTCCTTAAACAAATATGGCGTTTACATTCTTCGTTTAATTCTTCGGTAGAAATTTGTTTCAAAAGTTCTCCTTTATGAAGAAATCCGTAACAGGTAGCAAGCTGATGTAATTCACTTAATATATGGCTGGATATTAAAATCGTTACCTCTCGTTCTTTTACTAATTTTTTAAGAAGTTCTCTTAATTCAATAATTCCTGTTGGGTCAAGTCCGTTGACGGGTTCGTCCAAAATCAAAAATTCTGGCTCGCCTAATAATGCAACGCCTAAAGCAAGCCTTTGTTTCATTCCTAAAGAAAAGTTTGCTACTCTTTTTTTACCAGCATTGGATAAGCCTATCAACTCTAGAGTATCGGTAATACATTTTTTATTTGGAATACCTCGTTGTATTCTTTGTACTTCCAAATTTTGAGAAGCTGTCATATCCTTATATAACGCAGGCATTTCAATCGTGCAACCGATTTTTGACCTTTCATGTTGCAGATTATCCTTATGTCCAAATAGGATAATTTCTCCCTCGCTCTTAAAATTAAGACCTGTTAATAACCTGATTAAAGTCGTTTTTCCTGCCCCATTTTCGCCTACAAGACCGTAGATTTCTCCTTTTGGAATAGTTAAGTTCACATTCTTTAAAGCATAGAAATCTTTATATTTTTTGCTTAGATTTTTTGTTTCGCATATAAATTTTGTCATTCTAAACACTCCTTTCTATGCCACTATATCTAATAAGTCTAAAGAAAATCTAAAGTTATTTAATTTTATAACCGATTCCCCAAATGGTTTGTATATAATCTTCATTTGTAATCGCCTTAATTTTTTTACGAATATGACTGATATGGGTATTTATCGTATCATCATCATAAGCATAAGTTTCATTCCAAATGGATTCATATAAATTTTGCTTTGAAAAAATTTTTTGCGGATATTGCAATAATAGTCTTAAAATCTTTAACTCGGTTGATGTAAAAGATACTAATACCTCTTTGATATAAACTAGAGAGTTATTGATTTCAATATCTCTATATGTCAAAGTATCATTTTGACAGGACGTATTTGAAGTCCTTTTCAAATTTGCTTCAATACGAGCAAGAAGCTCATGCAGGTCAAACGGCTTAGTCATATAATCATCAGCACCTAATTTTAATAAATCTATTTTTGTCTGTACCATTGTTTTGGCGGAAACAACAATGACAGGAGCGTTTGTAAATTTACGCAATCTCTGTAATACATCATTTCCATTTAACTTCGGTAACATAATATCAAGTATTATTAAATCTGGAACAAGCGATTTACATAATTCTATTCCCTCTGCACCATTCAAGGCATAATGAACGATATATTTATTATTTTCTAAGAATTTTGCAATCATATTGCAAATGTCTATATCATCTTCAATAATAGCAATTTTATTCATGTGATTTCATCTCCTTTAATTAGATATTGTATCATAAGGTTTTTATGCTATCCACATCAAACAAAGAAGTCTATGGTACATTTAGAAATTATTTAGAAATATACTTTATGATTTTGGAAAATAATTTTGATGTGTAAATCAAGGAGTATGTTTCATGGAATGTTTTAAAGAAATCTATCGGCTATAAATGGAAAAAGCAATCAATAAAATCGTTAATTAGATATATAAATTCATTCGCTCGTGCAAACAGTCTGTTTTGTGCGGGCTTTTTTCATACCCGAAAAAAATTTAAAAATTTTTCAAAAGA
>URYK01000101.1 GCA_900552125.1 uncultured Solobacterium sp.
CCGACCCCTCGCTTAGGAGGCGAGTGCTCTATCCAGCTGAGCTATGACGACACATTAACATACATAAAGTATATTAAATTATTTTTTTTCTTTTGTCAAGCCTACAGGCAGTCTACTTCTCCCTGCAGCCAAAGAATCCCTTTAAATCTGCGTCCTACTTTAGGCTCACCCATCAAATCTTCTTTTGCTATAGTGAATTCAATCTGAATGGAATTGCACTCTACTGATAAGTAATAAAATATCTCTTTCGTTCTGCTGTTCTGCATTTCCATCACATTGATGATTTTTCCAAGAACAGAATATTTATCACATTCTACACTATGAGGCATAAAATACGATGTTACAATGGTAAATAAATCTTCCTTTTTTGATCTGCTGCTGACTGCGGTATATGTATCCATATCTTCTAGTGTCAGCTGTTCCATTGCCTCAATATCTCCTGCTTTTGCAGCATCAATCATTTCATTACGGAGTTCATTTCCCTTTCGTTCTTCCCGTTCCTGAAATTCATCTTTTTCGACTGGTAATATAATCATTCCCTTTTTCGACATTCCGGACAAAGTTATACTATTTATCTTATCATGAAACTTCCCATAAACTATTTTTAAATAGTCTACTGGATTATTTACATGAAATATTAGTGGGATACCGATATTATTCTCATCACAAATGCCCGCATATCCTTCTTTATCTGTATAATGTTCAAATTCTAAATCTTCATGATACAGGTAATTCGCACCGCGAACATATGGGTAAAAATGATCCGTTACTCGATATCCATCTCTATCCATAACTTCTATCACTGCAATTCCTACTGCTTCTGCAAAATCTTTTTCGTAAATAAATATTGCTTCTTCTTCGTCTATTTGAAACCAGTTTTTTCTACTGGGATTTTTCTTTATTTCATTAATTAGTTCGTCTATCTTTTTTCTGCTGTTCAAATCACTAAAACCAATTGCTTTTAAATATTCACGCATATATGCCGCTCCCTCTCACTCCTTTTATATTTATAATTCCGTATCATCATTATATATTTATATAATTCAGAAAGCAAGTTAAAAGAGTTAAGATATGTGAATTGAACATATCTTAACTCTTTTTCTTTTGTGTTCATATATTATGATGTTAAAATCAAGAGGTATCTTGATTCTGGTATCATATTATTTATCTGTTTCTTTTTTTTCGTCATATTTTAATGCCATATCAAGAGAAATCTTTTCTTCTTCTGCTAATACCTGTTCACATGCAGCTTCTTTAATTTCTTTTAAATAAACATGACATCCTGCTCTATTATGTATTACATTTAAGATAAATCCATTATCTCTACTGTTTAAAAGTGTAAGAGCAAAACTGATACTTCCTCCGCTAAGAGAATTTTCTACATTAAATGCATCATATTTATAAATACCGACCTTGCTGTAATTTCTTCTGAGCATATCATAAATAATAGCAATCTGAGCATCATTATCTTTCTGGCCAGCTTTCAGCTTGTCAATCTCCCTGAACCTTTTATAAATTGTATATTCCAAAGACTTTCCGCTTTCTCCAGTCATAAATTCCACATATCGCTTTCTCATTTTTAAGTAATCTAAAAGAAGAAAGAACAGTGCTATAAACATGATTACAACTACAACTGATACAAAAACAATAAATGCATCCAGTTTCACATTAAAGAAATTTAATATTCTACTATTCATACTTTTTCTCCATCATCTTCTGCTAACAGTGTCATTCTTTAATACTTTGGATTAAATCTATAATTCGCTCCAATTCATCTTTAGAATAATACTCAATTTCTATTTTTCCTTTATTATTTTTCTTGTTTTTGATGACAACCTTACTTCCCAAAATATCCTTCATTTTATTTTCGAAGAAGTCAATCATGCTTTTTTCCTGAGAAGATTCTTCCTCCACATTCTTTTTGTTATCCTTGTGTTCTAATATACATTTTACCAGTTTTTCTGCTTCTCGAACACTTAAATTTTCATCAAGAATTTTTTCTGCTAATTGATACTGCATATCTCCATCATCAATAGATAACAGAGTTCTTCCATGTCCGCTGCTGATAAGATTTTCAATTACCATATTTTGAACACGTTCATCCAGTTTGAGCAGTCTCATAATATTGGTAATAGCTGTTCTGCTCTTTGATACACTGGCAGCAATTTCATCCTGTTTTAATCCATATGTATTATAAAGCTGTTCATATGCCTTTGCTTCCTCAATTGGATTCAAATCTTCTCTTTGAAGATTTTCAATTAACGAAATCTTTAATGTTTCCTTTTCGTCATAATTTTTTATGATTACAGGAACCTCTTTTAATCCGGCTTTCTTACATGCTCTCCATCTTCTTTCACCAGCAATGATTTCATAATACTTATCTTTTTTCTGTACAATAAGCGGCTGAATAACTCCGTATTGTTTTATAGAATCAGCTAACTCTTCAATCGCATCTTCATCAAATTGTTTTCTTGGCTGATTTCTATTTGGCTCCACATCATGAATACTTAATGTAAGAACCTGATTTTCTTTTGGTTCCTTATTCTCTTTATTTTTTTCTGTAGACTTCTTAGGCATACCTTCATCTTTTGGAATCAGAAGATCTAATCCTCTTCCCAATCCTTTTCTAACCGCCATAAAACTCTCCTGCTCCTTCCATATAACGATAAACTGTTTCACTATAGCCACCTAATGTTTCACGTGAAACATATTGTCTTTTCTGACTGTGAAACATATCTATGAAACAGCAAATCAATCATGTTAACAAATTATAATATCCAGCCCTTAAAAATCCTGTTTATATACTATATCTTTGTACTGCATAATACTCAATTTATGTAACTAATTATTTTGCATTCTCAATAACTTCATCCGCTAACATTCTATATGCTTCTGCCCCAGAAGATCTTTTATCATAAAGATTAATTGGTAAACCATAACTAGGAGCTTCTGCCAATCTAACATTTCTTGGAATAATCGTTTTATAAATTGTCTGTTTTAAATTATCCTTTACATTTTCCACAACCTGTAAAGACAGATTTGTTCTCGCATCGTACATAGTAAATACAACACCCTCTATATACAAATCTGGATTCAAGCTCTCCTGAATCAACTCAATTGTATAAATGAGCTGAGATAAACCATCCAAAGCATAGAATTCACATTGAATTGGAACTAAAACAGAATCTGCTGCCGTCATTGCATTTACTGTAAGCATTCCTAAAGCTGGAGGACAATCAATAACAATAAAATCATATTCATCTTTAATTGGCTCTAACTGCTTTTTCAAAATATGCTGCATATTCTCTCTGGTAACTAATTCAATCTCCGCCCCTGCCAAATTTCTATTCGCCGGAATCAAAAATAAATTTTCAAAACATTCCTCTACAGGAATAATCGCTTCTTCAATACTAACTTCTTCTCTTAAAACTTCGTAAACTGTTTTATCTAACTCATTTTTTTCAAAGCCAAAACCGCTTGTAGTATTCCCCTGAGAGTCCATATCAATTAAGAGGACTTTCTTTCCCTTCTCCGCAAGACATGCAGAAAGATTAATGGATGTTGTTGTTTTTCCAACTCCACCTTTCTGATTTGCAATAGCAATCACTCTGCTCATAAACAAACCTCCATATTTTTATCATATAAAACCCTATAAACCTGCAAAATTTAAAATCAAATTCTCCCATATTCAAATTTTAAATTTCAAACTTCAAATTTTGCAACTTATCGGAATTATTATAACATGAAATAAGATATCACGCTAGATATTATGTTTCACGTGAAACATTTTTACTATTTAATTCATTAAGCAAACTACAGACGAAGCCAGTGAAGTTCATAAGCCATATTTGTGCTTTTAGTCGCGGCGCGTTGAATGTTCGCTCCACGC
>URYK01000102.1 GCA_900552125.1 uncultured Solobacterium sp.
ATATTCATATTCTGATTCACAATAATGACCATTGTATTCTTTTAATCTTGCCATAAACTATGCCCCCTTTGCTTGTCTAGCCTCTTCTATTGAGCCTTTAATAAGAATTGGACAGATGTCTTTTATCTGTTCTTTGAGTTTTTCATTAATATCTCTTCGCACATTGTAAGCATTATATATTTCAACAATTGATTTCTGACCATTTATATCCGGAACGGGGATTTCTATTTCATAAAAGCAATCCATATCTAAATTTGTTCTTATACTTCCATCACTCATAAACCAACCAAGACGATCAACTTCTTTACGCAAAAACCACATCATCACATACTCTGCAAGAACATCAGCATCAATTATTTCTAATACTGCGTATGCTGGTGAGATAATTATCGGTTCAACCTTATCAAAAAGAGCTATACGAATGCATTTATCTCTACCTGTCTGCATTCCCGAAAAAACAAATTGTCCTTTATTTACCACTTTGTATTTTGAAAGATCTACACCATTTGTATTTGCAACAGACGGCATAAATTGCTTAGTAATGTTTATTCCTTGAACATTTTTTATTGAACCATTCATATTTCTGTTGTCTACCTCTTTAAGAAGAGAACCTATAGGCATCTTTTCTACTTTATGTTTATATTCATCCAACAGTGCTTCGAATGATAGTTTTAAATCATCCAAGCCACGCTCATAACTTTTCTGATTTTCAAGCATAGCATTATAAATATCTACATATTTTTTCTGTATTTCAATATCCGGTAGTGGAATAACTATGTCACTCATATCATTAAAATTGAATTCTGGTCTTTGACTTCCAAAATTTCTAAATTTCACTTCTCTGCAAAATTCTGATCGCCTAAAATAAATATATAACCACATTGGATCAATGATTTTCTTTCCCTCATCCGTCAGATAAAAAACCATATATAGATGAGATACTATACATAATCCCTCAGTACGGTAGGCAATTGAACCTAATTCAAGTCGAGTTGGGTTATACACAAAAGCTCCATTTTCGACAATTTTATAAGGTTTTAAATCTACTCCATCTGTATTCCCTTTAGGAGTTGCAAAAACACCTTGACTATTTACACCAACTATCAAATCAACCCCATACTTTAAGTCTTTGTTGTTTATCGTGGAGCGTTCAATGTAATCTCCCAATCTAATATTAGTCAATCCCATATCCAATACCCCTAAATGCTTCCTCCAGCATCTGCTGGGATTTCTTTTCTTGTTTCATAACCTCTTGCATTTCAGATTGAATACGAACCATTTCCTTTTCATAATCAATATCTAAATCATGGTCAATAAACTCAATATATTTGCTTGGTGTAAGTGCCCAACCTTTACTTTCAATTTCATTAATGCACACACTACGGTAAAGTTCTGGCATCTCATAGGCTGCTCCATCAGTTCCCTCACATTGCCATGTGTGATAAATATCTGCTGCCTTCTCAATTTGTTCTGTATCCAACCGAACTTTCTTTTTGCTCTCACCCTTAACAGCATTTTCTGTCCATTGGCGTAAATCCATAAAGAGTATCTCATGCTCGCGGTTTCGGAGATTTCTTCCATGGTATTTTCCGCCTTTTTTATTCTGATTCAGAATCCACAGAGTAACACTGATATCTGTAGTAATAAACAATTCTCTTGGCAGAACAACGATAGCCTCAATTTTATCATTCTGAATCAGTTCCTTACGTATTTCCAATGTATCGCTATCATTCAATGCACCATTCGCAAGAAGGAATCCCGCTACTCCATCAGTTTTCTTCAAATGTGAAAGTATATGCAAAATCCAGGCATAATTTGCGTTACTTTCAGGTGGTGTTTGATAGTCAGACCAACGACCGTCATTTTTCAAATTGTCATTATACCAGCCTTTCAGATTAAAAGGTGGATTTGCCATAATATAGTTAAAGTGCAATCCCTTGTGTAAATCATGTGTAAATGATGAATCTGCTTCTTCTCCTAGATTATGGCTTATTCCACGCAAAGCCAAATTCATTTTCGCAAGGCGATATGTAGCCGGTTCTTTTTCCTGACCATATACATTGATACCATTTAAGTTTCCCTGCTTTGACTTTACAAGTTCAGCACTCTGAATAAACATTCCTCCTGAACCACAGCAAGGATCATATAAGGTGCCATCATAAGGCTCAATCATCGTTGCAATAAGTTGAACTACGTCATGAGGTGTATAAAATTCTCCTTCCTCCTTTGTAGCATTTACTGCGAACTCCTTAAGAAAGTATTCGTATACACGACCAATAAGGTCTTTTTCCTCTCCAAATGTCTTATGACTGATTTTGTTCACTTCATCAACAATTTTCTTTATATCATTAGCTGCTAAATTGCGTGCTGTAAATGTTCCTTTAACAAAACAGCCTTTCAACTGTGGATCTTCTTCCTCAAGCCTTTGCAAAGCTGTATCAAGTGCAACATTAAGCTGTGGTGCCGGTGTACTGATAATAGTCGACCATCTTGCTTCTGGTGGTAAATTATATGTACCATCTGCAAAAGTAGCATCATCAAAGAATGCTGCTCTAATGTTCTCATCTTCCGGATCTAATCCCTGCTCTTTAAGTGTCTGTTTTAGATTTTCAATTCCATCCTCATACTTTTCGCCGATAAACCTCAAGAACACTAGCGTAAGCATCATATCTCTTTTTTCAAAGAATGAGCCGGAATTACGTGCCGCACGCAAATAATCTCTACAATTAAATAAAATATTATCTATGTTCAATGCCTTTTCAGTTGTTTTCTTCTTAGCCATATTACTTTTCTTCCCTTTCCTCGTCTGGAACAAATTCCATGATATCCTGTATCTCACAATGCAATACTTTACATACTTTTTCCAAAACTTGTGTACTTACATGTTCATTCTTCCCTAGTTTCGCCAGTGCATTTGTTGTAATTCCTGCCTGATCTCTAAGGTCAACTTTCATCATATTTTCATCTATTAATTTCTTCCATAATTTGTTGTATCTGATTGCCATTATTATCCCTTTCGTATCATTACAACTATTTATCATTTCTTTTTCATTATATCATCAAATCTAGTTTACTTCAATTTGAAATTGATTTTTTCAATTTATCAAATATATGTAAAGCGTAAAGGACAGATATTATTAGTCAATAAAATACCTGTCCATCTTTTCAATAATTCTTCTTACCCACTCCTATTCCAATGTTTTTCATTGTTGTAATAATTCACATTCTGTTCCTCAACAAGCTTCTTATCCGTCGCATCCACAACGTTCATATAATTATCATACAATTCCGAACTATACATTTTCACATTAAGCTCTTTTAACACCATGTATAACTCTAGACGAGGATCATCAGGCTTATGACCAGATAACACCTATGCTCTTCGCCTAGCTTACCCAATATTCCAAGTTAAAACAGGGTGAACTCTCACAGGATGAGTATGACAATTGGAGATATAACTACCCTAATATTGAACCGACAACCGGCTTTGTAAGAAATGCCATTTCTACTGATTTGGATGCAGAACTCCAGGATGCACTATCAGAAGAAATGAAAAAAAGTGGTCTGCTTTAATTCCTTTTCCAATGGCAACAGACCATACAAGTGACGGATAGATAAAAAGAAGACCTCACCGAAATTCCTCTCCAGTTTGGAAAAGAAAATCAGTTAGGTCTTCTTTCATATTGTAATATACATTATTTTTTGCTTAACACTTTTGCGTTAGATTGTGCTGCCAAATTGTTGCCAAAACTTAACTTTTTTTGTTTGGAACGGTTGTAAATAATGGCTTATTTTTCACAAAAGGTTATTCAAACTCCAGACAGACAGTACGGAGTATTAACGCATATAGACGATTTTAAAGGC
>URYK01000103.1 GCA_900552125.1 uncultured Solobacterium sp.
ACAATAGTGAGATTATTGAATTCACCTTGTCACGCTCACCTGATTTAAAACAGGTCCAAACCATGCTTAAAAAAGCCTTTCCAGCTGACTCTTACAGATGGATTATTCTTCATAGCGATCAAGGGTGGCAATATCAACATCAGTCTTATCATGATTTTTTGGCATCCAAGGGAATCCGTCCGTCCATGTCTAGGAAAGATAATAGCCCAGATAATGGGATAATAGAGTCTTTCTTTGGCATCTTAAAATCTGAGATGTTTTACGGTTATGAAAAGACTCTTAAGTCGCTTGACAAGCTGGAACAAGCCATTACAGATTATATTTTTTATTACAACAATAAACGTATCAAGGCAAAATTAAAAGGACTTAGTCCTGTGCAATACAGAACTAAATCCTTATCATAATTAAGTGTCCAACTTTTGGGGGTTAGTACATCTCAAATTAAACTAAAGAAAGCTGATTTTTCACCTGAATAATATTGTAATGTTAGGGATTTGTCATAGTTTTCGGTGTTGTTTTAAAAGTGAGTAGTTAGGAGTAAAACAACCTTAAATTTCTTGTAGAGTAATTTCCATGTTTTAAGTGAAAAATCAATCGATTTTAGAATTATTTATCGTCCTTTTTAACCATATTTTTAACGCCTTCAATACCCCCTTCAACAGCCTCTTTGGCATCTTCGGCAACTTCTTTAACTTTTGAAACTACTTTTTCAGCAGCTCCTTCTTTTTCAGTTTTTTTATCATCAGTTACTTTTCCGACACCTTCTTTAATAGTACCTTTAGCTTGATTAAATTTTTCTTCTACTGACATAGTGTTATCCTCCATTGGAAAATCAGATTATTGAAAATGAACGTTTTTAAACAATTCATTTAAATTTTGAGGCATAAAAGAATTTAGTGAACTCTTGGTTCTGCTTTAGCTGTCGCTTCAGAGACAGTTCCAACACCTTCACTAACTTTTTCCTTTGCAGCTGAGAAGCCATCACTCAATCCCTGTTTTGCGCTTTCAAACTTATCAGAAGTAAATTCACTTGTTGATTCAACAACGCCAGTTACTCGGTCTTGTAGGCTTACTGAGTCTGCTTCATGTTGCTCTTTAGTCTTGATATCAACAACATCTACATTAACTTCAACTACTTCCAAATCAGTCATCTTAGAAATTTCTGAAACAACAACCTCTTTGATTTTCTTGTATAGTTCAGGAACATTCTTTTGATATTCAACAATTACGTTCAAATCAACAGCAACTTGCTCTTTACCGACTTCCACATTGACTCCGCTTGCAACGTTATCAGTATTGACAAGTTTTTCACTTAGGTTTGAGAAAAAGCCTCCATCAATAGCCAGCAAACCTGGAACATTTTCTAAAGAAAGGCCAATAATTTTTTGAATGACTTTATCTTCGTAGGTCAATTCACCTTTTATTTCTTCTACTTTTTTTTCTACTTTTGACATATGAATCTCCTTTACTATTTAAATAATTGTTTTTGTTGAATATAATATCCAATTCCAACTCCTAGAGTGGCGCAAATCAAGACAAATAAAGTCTTAAAAAAACCATAGGATAGGATGAAGCAAGCTAAGATAACACCTGCCAATCCGGAAAGAAATGGATATCGGTATTTTTTTAACCATTCCATTTTTTACTTCCTTACTTTACACGACTAACAGTTTTTTTACGTGGTGGTTTTGGCTTGTATTCTTTTACAGAAATATACAGTTTTACACGATGATTCATTCCAAAAAACTGTGTCAATCCATTAGCAATCTCATCTTTAATTATTTGAGTTCGTTTAATAATGTTGTCCGATGGAAGCATTTGTCCTTCTACGTGAACTAAACATTTATTCTTACGACTGTTTACCTTAATGGTAGGATCCTTTATAAAATTGTGATTAGCAACCACACAACGCACAAATCCTTCAATAGCTGAATTTTTTAATTTGAGTTCACCATCAACATCAGGTAATTGAATCTCTAAATATTGTTTAGGATAAAAGAGTGTAACAAGCATTAGAAACAACACTACAGCTGAAAGTACTAAAGTACCCCAGAAAACATATCTTGAAAGATAAAAGTCTAAAAAGGAAATTTGTTTCCAATCAACTAAATGAAGTCCTAAGCCACTGACTTTATGATAATCTAGCAAAATAGGAATCAAAATTGTCAAGATTAAAATACATAAAATAAGGTAAAGTATTTTTTTGGTTTTTGACATATCGAATCCTTTCATCAACAGAATTTGAACTTTAATCTATTCCTGTCAAAATGATTCAAGTTCATTCTTTTTTCCCTAGGAAAAATGATACTACTGCAACAACAATGACTGCTCCTAAGATTGATGGAATTAATGCCATTCCAGCTAGACTAGGTCCCCATGCACCGAAAAGTGATTGTCCAACAAATGAACCGACTAAACCTGCAAAGATATTAGCGATTATTCCCATGGAGCCTCCCTTTTTAGTGATACCACCTGTAATAAGACCGATAAAGCCTCCTACGATAATAGACCAAAGCATAATGTCCCCCTTTCTAAGTTGAGGAAAGTTAGATTGTTTGAGAAACCAAACAATCTAAAGAGTTACATTTTAGCTAAAACATTTTTTATATTAATCTTAACAATCATAAGATTAATGTTAGTATATACCTGTTATTAACAGTATAAGTTAATCAAAATGATAAGTCAATTAAAATGTTTTCGTTTACAAAAAAATAGAATAAAAATCATCAATCGCTTTTGCAAATGATTGCATAGATTTACAAGTATTTTATGTTATGATTCTTATAGTTTTTTGAACAGTTTTGTAAATACTCTAAATATATAGTTATTATTATCAGACCATTCTGATAATTGAATGATTGATTAATAAAACATTTGATTATGTTGGTATATCCATAAGATTTTTAGTCAATTAAAACGTTAAAAAAACTCCCTAAGAAGTGAGAGTGACGAAAGTGGAAATAAAATGTATAATTGAAATATATAAACACTTACATACTTTTTCTTTATGAAGTATCATCCAATAAAAAGCCTAAAACATACACAGGATACTGTGTTATTTCCAGTAGTAGTTTAAAATTCAAAAAGGAGATTATTATGGATATTAGAGAAACATTGAATCGTCAGGATTACACTAAATTAGACGAATTTAGTAAACAGCTTGAGGGTTTTGAACGACTCTTTGTAGACAAGAATTTGCTTGAAATGCGTTAGGAATTGGCCAAAATTAATAAGGATGAGGTCGTTGGTTTATGCTCAGAAATTAATGGATATAAAATTGGTTTCATGGATGCATTAGCCCTATGGGATTCTGAACCAGATTTGCAAGCTTTCAAAGAATTGTTTGAGAAGTGGTGGATTGATTATGAATTTGATCAACGTATCAATGCACTACTTGGTCAATATCCTTATACCAATTTTGAGGGGAGAGTTGATTATGAATTGAAAGAAGAATATGGAACAAGCTCTCGTAAAGAAGTTGCAAAAATAATGATTGACGATTTCGAAACATCATCAGAGGATGAAGCTAAAAAGTTATTTCTTCAGGAAATCCTTTCCTTACAAAAGAGATCAAACGATACCGATTAACTTCTTAAAAAGTGACTATACTAACAAAGATGGAGTACTGTTATGGAAAAAATTTTGAAGGATGATAAACTTTATTCTTTAATTGAATTTAGGGAAAAAATCTATGAGGATTTAGAATTATCAAAAAGTGACTTAACCACTTTATTGTGTGCGATGTTGATTGCATCTATTGGTTTGAATATGAATTCTATTCCAACAATCATAGGGGCAA
>URYK01000104.1 GCA_900552125.1 uncultured Solobacterium sp.
GTAAGGGCAATATCAAAAAGGATATTGGCAAAGAAAGGGTTAATTAGCTGTCTGGACTATTATATACTAAGACATAACTAAAAGATTAAATGATCGCCTAGTACTGAACGGTATGCTGGGTGGTGTGAGAGGGTAATTAAATTTACTCTACTCGATTTTTTCTAATTCTTTCAAATCTCTTAATAATTGCTCTTCATTTGTCATGAGATCAGGGTTAGTCCACCATGCAGGCAAACCATTTGAGGTAGTTTCTTTCTCCCATTCTCTTTTTTCGTTGTCATTACTTCCATGTATTCATTTTCTAATGTTTTTACGAGATATCCATATTTATTTTTTACTTCTTTCATTGTATATATTTTAAGTACTTTCTGATACACATGAAATCCTACTATTTTCTCATGTGTTCTAAGGTCATCAGAATTTGTAAATGTATTAGGATTTATCTGTGTCAAAATATTGGTAGTTATTCCATAAATATATTCTGCTTTTTCTTTCGTCATGTCAGGTATCATATAAAGACCAGGAATCATATAGAAATCATCATAATTCAATTCTTTAGTATTATCAGCAGTTTCCTGTTGCTGTGTATAAGATACAATCACTACCGCGAAATATTTTTACTTCTTTCGTAGATATATGGAAAATTAGAACAATTAATTTTCCTCTTTTTTCCTAGTTTCACAAAAAAATCTGTAGATATTAAAGTTTTTATAAGAGTCAGGATCATCAATATGATTTTTTTAATAATTCCATGATAGATTTCTCCAATGATTTTAGTAATTCATATAAATTAAACGAATACTAGCTTTGCGTAGCTTTAGTGTATAGCAATTCAAATTTTGTATAAATTATAACATTGATGTAAATGATGTTAAATGCTATATTATATTTACAAAATGAAGGATGATGACTATGAAAGTATTAAATTTTGGATCTATTAATATTGATTATGTATATAAGGTAGATCACTTTGTACAAAAAGGAGAAACAATTTCTTCTTCTAATTTGAGTATTTTTAGTGGAGGAAAAGGTTTAAATCAATCCATTGCGTTAAGTAGAGCAGGTGCTGATGTTTATCACGCAGGAGTAGTTGGCATTGATGGAACTTTTCTTATTGAACAGTTAAAGGAAGCGAAAGTAAATACTGACTATATTTATATCTCAGATAGTATAAGAACAGGAAATGCGATTATTCAAAATGATAAGAAAGGTGATAATTGCATTCTCTTGTATGGTGGCGCAAACAAGTCTATTACTTCAGAAATGATTAACAAGACTTTAAGTTACTTTAAAAAAGATGATTGGTTAGTTCTACAAAATGAAATCAATGAAATACCTTATATTGTGGAAAAAGCACATGAGATAGGAATGAAAATTGTACTAAATCCTTCTCCTATGAATGACGCAATATTTGATATTAATTTAAATTATGTTGACTGTTTTATTATGAATGAAATAGAAGCTCAGCAATTGATTCAAGATAAAGATAATCATCAATTAGAAAGAAAATTAATTGAGAAATATCCAAATGCTGAAATTATTGTGACTTATGGTGAAAAAGGCTCTTTATATATAAATAAAAACAAAAGGATAGAACAGGATGCTTATAGAGTAGATGTTGTCGATACGACTGCGGCAGGAGATACATTTACTGGATATTATTTAGCACAAAGAATAAAGAATCAAGATATTAAAGAAGCATTAGATACAGCATCTAAAGCTTCTGCAATAGCTGTTTCAAGAAAGGGAGCATCTCCTTCAATTCCTATTCAAGAAGAGGTAGCTAACTTTGAATAAATTAAAATATGCTAATTTAATAAAAGAAAATTCAAAATAATCGGGCACATTTTATATCATAAATATATCATTTTATAACAAGACAAAAAGCATGTAAAATCGCAATAATACGCTAAATACATGCTTTTTTAGACTATATCAATTTAGAATTCTAATCCCTATTTTTCATTATGATGAATATTTATCTTTCTTGCCATTCAATGATTGCATCTTTGCCATGATGCGCTAGACCGATATAGATTACTTTCCCCTGCAGTCCTGCATCATATTGTTTTTCTCTGATTTGTTCTACAGCTTTTTTAGCATTTTTCTTAAGTCCATCTTTATCCATATCTTCCTTCAGGTATTTGAACTCAAATATATAAGATGGCAGGCTATTTTTCTTCGCTTTTAGAATGATATCAGCTCTACCTTTTCCTTCTTCTTTGTTACTGATGATTTCATAGTCATTGTTCAGCCATGCACACATTCCTAAGAATAGGACATGATAACTGTTTTCATCTTTTAAATCATGATAGGATGGCAGAGTGAGTAAAATATTCTGGTATTTATCAATGAAATCCTCTTTTCTCAAGCGCCTTAATGCATTAAACAATCCATTTAAGTCGGTTCCTGTGACATTTAAATAGAAAGCTGTCAAACTTTGGAACTCTTTTTGAACTTCCTGATTCGGAATTCTTAATACATATTCGCCTTCTCCTATAATTTCATCAAGTGTCAGATATCCTGCATTCACCAGCAATCCCCATAGGTTTTCAGTAATATTTACCTCAAAGAAACTGGTTTCCATATAGACGGTCGTTTCTAGCTTTCCTGTCTCTATCAGTTTCTCATAGCCTCTGTCGAAAGAACTGTCTCTGTCTTCCATGGCCTTTCTTATCATCATGTTACTGCTCGTATTGACCCAGTATGGTTCTAATATCTTTCTAGATGCATAATTAATAATCGACCATGGATTATAGATTTCGAAATCTCCAAAATGATAGCCATCATACATCTGTTTGACTTCATCATTTAATTTTAAGTCGTAATACTCCAATAATCCTTTAGTTTCTTTTTCTGTAAATCCAAAATATTCAGCATATTCCTTATCTTTTACAGTACATACCACTAAATTATTTAAATCGCTGAAGATATTTTCTTTTGCGACTCTTTGAATACCAGTAAGCATGGCATATTGTAGATTACCTGATGTCTTTAAGGCATTATGTAGCATACTTGCCAGACCGCTTCTTATCTCATCATAAAAGCCATTTACATGTGCCTCGACAAATGGAGTATCATATTCATCAATGAACACCATGACTCTTTTTCCATAATACTTTTCCATACGCGACATCAGAAAAGATAAAGCGTTGCTTACATTATTTATGTTTCCATCATTGACAGATAATAAGCTTTCCTTAATATTTTTATATTCGTCTTCTTCAAATTCAGTCATTTCTGCTTTCATTGATATAGATAGCCTATCATATTCATCACGTAGCTGATATTTTATATTTTTTACCAAATCTGCCTTATCGCCTTTCGCATTCGCAAAAGATATAAAAATTGTAGGATATTGATTGATTTCAGAAGCGTATTCCGTCTTCATGATAGCTGTATCTTGAAATAATTCTCTAGAATCTTTTGTAATATCAAAGAACTCTGTCATCATCGACATATTGATGGTCTTTCCAAATCGTCTTGGTCTTGTAATTAAGGTAACTTCATTTCCTCTTTCTAAAAAATCTGCTATCATAAGTGTTTTATCCACAGTATAATATCTCTGTTTCATCTTCTCATAGCTTTTTAAACCGACTGGAATTGGTTTCTTCAAATTGACCACCTCATTTTCTTCTTCTATTGAACTAACACACTCTAGCCGAGTGTGGGCTTTTTTGTATAAAGCCTAGTCT
>URYK01000105.1 GCA_900552125.1 uncultured Solobacterium sp.
AACCCAACTTTCTAGGGACAAAAACCCAACTTTCTAGGGACAAAAACCCAACTTTCTAGGGACAAAAACCCAACTTTCTAGGGACAAAAACCCAACTTTCTAGGGACAAAAACCCAACTTTTATACCCTTCATAGGGACAAAAACCCAACTTTTATTCATTTTCTTTTTCTTCTCCTATTATTCCGGGAAGCGTTTCTACCTCTTTTAATAAAACCGCCAAACAATATTCGGCTTTATTTGAAATCTTATTCCAATTCTCTCTAATATATTCGCCTAAATAAAGCATCTTATTTAACACTGCTGCATGATTATTCAAGGTGATATGTGGAATAAACTGCTGTAAATGTTCGTCCTGCATTGCAAAATGCAACGTACAAAAGTTCGTTATCATCTTCTTTTGTCCTTTTAACAAATCTTCTTCCTTCTTTGATAATGCAGATTTAATAACCTTGAAATTAAGTTTATAGGGTTGGCTATCTCCTGAATTACGATAAACTTCTGCCATTTCAAACCAACAATCAGCCTGTTCAAACAAATCATCGTAAACAGGACGTATTACACGTTTATACAAATCTTTAAATTCGGGGTATTTATCCTCTAGTTTTAAGAATTTCCTAAATCTATCCACATAAATAGAAAAACCACCTTTTTCTTTCCATGAGCTAATCAACATATACATTCTAATTGTATATCTACTTTGTGCTCTTAAAGCTATTTCTTTTATATAACGTGTAAAACCTCTATCAACATTTATAAATACTTTAGCTACCTCTCTATCCATTTCTAAAGAGAAGCCTCTTGAATAAGGAGTTTTAGGAATATTAGCCTTTGTGAATAAACCTGTTATAGCCCAACTTTCCTCACCTGTTATCGGATCTTTAACGTCAAACTCTACAGGAATACTGATTAATTTACGAACCATACTTTTTACTTCTTTGTATTGGTCCGGACTAACACCCAAATCCCGGTAGGCAATATCTACTCTTATACGGTCTGAATATTCTTGAAATAAGGATAATTGCTCACATGGAATAGATGTACCATATTTATCTATATGCTGAATACTTAATTCTATGACATTCTGTAATTTTTCTATAACAGCAATTAAGATTCTAATCTGTACTGTCTTGAAATCACCAGCCATTAATGTAACCACATTAGGCTGTTTCAACCATGTGGGATTTTCAGGAAGTTCTACTGGAAGATTTGTACGAGGATGCCCTTTTCTAATTCTAACTATCTCACCGTCTATTTCCTCTTTTTCTTCTTTAACCGCACGTTTTCGAACTTTTATTTCTCTATTTACCATCGTTTTTTATTTTGACTGATTAATACTCCAAAAAAAAGTAGAATGAAGAATATTAACATAAACTTGGCTATATAAAATAACCCTATGAGAATCATTCTAAAAATAGTAATGATAACTCCTAACAGATTTCTTATTATGTTCCTCCAATCCATTTTCCCTGTTTCTATAATTCCTGTCGCCAAAGCTCCGGCTGTACTATTGTATAACCAGCACTTTGCAAATATACTCTTTTAAATTCATCGGGCAACGAGCCTTCAAGGAATTGCTTTTTATGCCTTGATGCAGTTCGTCGGTCATATGGACTATTTTTAGCCCAACCTCTTTTAAGGATTAATTCCTTAAAGCATTCATCTAATGTTTTTGCTTTATCTATCATAATCTTTTCGTAAAGAAATTATCGGATTTTTCAATCCTTTATACATTTCACAAGGAGTCCCAAACAATTCACATAAGATAAAATGTATAATTTTCTCTTCATCCAATAATGGATTTGACTTATCCTCTAGCTCCACAACTAATGTATATTGATAATTATAATTCTCAACAACAACTTCTTTTTCATTAGAAACCTCATTGTAAATCTTTCTATATTTATGCCATAAAGATGTATTAAAAAGCTCTACAGTAAGATAATTATTTATCTGTTCTGTTGTATAGTCTTCTGACAAACGTTTCCCAGTAAGCCTATAAACAGCCTCTATTTTCGCTTTTTTCCCTACAAACTTTTTCTTTCCCATCATCTGACAAGAAGGAAGTTCATCCCTAGATATAAAAGGCTTCCAATCTGACATCTTACGATATACCTTATATTCAATAAACATTCTATCTATATTTTTATTATATGACACATTTAACACAATTCGATAAAATTATAGTCATTTATCGCCAATCTTATATTTACTCATAACTGTACTTGTTTTAAATCACACAAAAACATGAATTACTTTACCAAAAGTATCTTTCATGATTTTACAGGGACACGTACCTTGACGGTAATGTAAGCATGTTGTATTACATTCTTCGGTGCATACATGACCAATAACCGTAAACGGGACATCATTATCTATCAGTCCTCCTAATTCATCATTATCATTCATAACGAATATTTCACCACGAATTTCAATTGCTAAATATTTCCGTTTCATTTCTGTACTGTTATGGGTTAATCCTTTCAAGCCAATCACTAACGCATTTTTCCACTTCTGCATAGCTGGTAAACGTTCTTTTTTCAACAGTTACACAGTACCGCATTAATTCACCGCGAATAATTCCTGCATCATCCTTCCAAACATTTATAGCTCCATTATCTCCGGCAGAAGTACACGCATATCCCAGTTCGATGGTTGATTCAATGTCACTTGTATTATTGATACTATACGCATCAACCTTACGTCTTTTTACTCCCGGAAGCCCATCTAACTGACAGATAGGCTTCTCTTTCTTTATGATTATATTTTTGTTCATTACTGTACTGTTTTACGTTAAACATGGGTAACTTCATCATCAAGGAATTTTACAACTTCTCTATCCATCATAAATGGAGTGATATTTTGCCTAATATTTGGTCTTTCAACCTCTTCAATCACATTATTTCCTATAATGAAATTCTTGTTGTAGCATACAAGATAAACAGTTTCTTCATCCGAAAATCGAAATATATCACCTGTAATAAGAGTCTTGAATGTTGTTGTCTTTGCCATGATTTAGCTCCTTTCTGTTTTGAATCAAAACCACCCGATACGAGTGATATTTCTATCCTTCTCATTCATCCACTGCTTATAAGAAGGATAATGTTTTTCCTCCAGTTTATCCATGAATGAGCTATTGGGAACTTTGCCTTTCAATTCCTCCCATAACTCCATTTGTTCATCGGTCATGTTCTCAATGTTAGTGATGACGTTCTCATACCCGTTGTCATACTTTTCATCGACACAAAATATTTTATCTGTATCTACGTATGAGGTTTTACGGTCATAATTCTCATACTTCACTACATTTGCACCCTTATTTATCTTTTTAAGGATGCTAATACCTAACTTTACAGAGTCTTTGTCTAATGCCATAATATTGTTCCTTTCTTTTGGATTTTGAATATTAATCTTCTTCAACGAAAGTGTTAGTCGTGTTTATCACACCAGCAGAATCAACACTCTTTCCATCGCGGATAAACACTTTCTCACGAATTAGCTCTTCATAGTCATACTGTGACATTCCGATGACACACACACGACCATCAATATACAATTTACATTTCATCAATTCAGTTCCTTCAACCGGACCGAGTCATCTAGAACTTTATATGTATTATTATGTAATTCATTTTCTAACCTTTTAAAA
>URYK01000106.1 GCA_900552125.1 uncultured Solobacterium sp.
TAGACTAGGCTTTATACAAAAAAGCCCACACTCGGCTAGAGTGTGTTAGTTCAATATAATTAGAAAGCGGTGAAAATATGAAAAAAATGATATTTAAAAAAATACTTAGTATTCTAGACACCATTGAGTTATATGGAGTAGACCTTCATAAAGCTCCTTTACTAGTCTATGAGGAGCTAGCGAAAAGCTACTATTCTATAAAACTTAGTGAAGTTCGTGATTTAATTAATTTCTTATATGAAAAAAAGATGTTAAAAAGCACACATAGGGGAATTGACTTATCTCCTTCCGCAACAATATATGCGAAAAGTAATCAAAACTCTAATGTGGAGGCATTATCCATTTTTGAAAGTTTTATTAACGATTCAAATATCCATCAGTTCTTTCTAGATCAGATAAGAACAAATCCATTTCGTGATAAAAAAATTGTATTGGAGTATATTGATAGAGAAAGTCTGCAGCTTCTATTACAAACCACTCTATTTGAAATTGTAGAAGAAAAAATACGTTTTCATCCTAGGCTATTAAAAGGAATTTCTGCAATTTTACAGGAATATAATGATGATGAAATTCCTTTAGTCTCTATAACCTTAACAGCTATATATACATCTAGTATTGTATCTCATGAAGATATGCGTATCGATTACAAGAATACAACTTACAATATGATTGATTATCGCTATAAAGATTTCATATGTTCAATTATCCCAAGAAGAGGTATTCCACACGATCGAGATGAAACAAAATCATTACAGGCTTTTTATAAAGATACTTTATTTCATGAATTCGATCATAAATGCCCAATCTGTAATATCAATATTCCTCATATGCTGATAGCTTCTCATATTAAGCCTTTCCGTGACTGTGCTCATATTTTCGAGGCTGTTGATCACAATAATGGATTATTGTTATGTAGAAATCATGATTACCTATTTGATCAGGGATATTTCACATTTGATGAAAAAGGATACATTATTATAGGTGAAGAACTTCTAAGTATGGATAATCTAACTAGCTCGTATAATCTTAGGAAGAATTATCGTCTTCCAGAAAATTTAATGACAGAAAATCGAATGAAATTTCTAGCTTATCATCGCACACATATCTTCCGAAGCAAAAATTAATTATCCAATTACTATTATATACTAATTTTATAAATAATATATAAATTTGTGATAAATTTGTGACTTTTTATTCTAAATTTAACGATACAATGTAAAAAATCCTTATTATTTAATAGGGATTTTTTAGTATACATTTATATTATAGATTTTATTTCATCAAGATTATTTAGAATATGTATACACATACTTTCTATTTCCTTGGTAGGTTGTATTTTATCAGGTATCATAATGACACTAGTTCCAGCATCGTATCCTGAACGTACACCATTTAAACTATCCTCAATAACTAAACATTCTTTTGGAGAAACATGAAGTAATTCAGCAGCTTTTAAATAAACATCTGGAGAAGGTTTACCATGTTCAATCATTTCTGAACTTACAATTATTTCAAAGTAATCTTCAATATTCGCATCATGTAGATTTAATAGTACATCTTCTTTCACTGCACTAGTAGCCATCGCAATACGATATCCTTTTTGTTTGATATATTCAAATAACTGAATTAGATTAGCTTTTACTGGAACACCATTTTTTATTTTATCTAATCTTTGATATTCTACATGCAAACGACATGCTTCTTCCTGTGGTCAATCTTTAGGCATATATTTATCGAACATTTTCTGTTGACCTTTTCTAGTATGTCCAATTAAAGATAAGATAAATTCATCTATTATTGGAAGATTTAATTCTTTTCCTACCTTTTTCCATGCTTTCATTGATATAGTTTCTGTATCAAATAAGGTACCATCCATATCAAAAATAATCGCTTTCCATTTATCCATAATATTTTCTCCTAATAAAAACCCCATAGGAATCTATAGGGATTTAATCTTCACTATTATCTGTAATATTCTTAGCAGGAAGTCTATAAATTTCTCCGTTTGGTTTACTTACTAAATATTTACCTCGTGCATATCGCTTTACATTATCAGTATCTTTTTCCTCTTGACCATCTGATACTTCCTGATTTTCTAATGTATTAATTAGATTTTCAGAAGAATTTATTTCTTTTTCTAATCTTCTTGTCATCATATATTCTGTACCAGCAGCATGAACCAATAGACTAGCAATAAATATAAGTGTTAAGGTGAACAATGTTCGAATAGGATTTTTCTTCTTATTTCTAGAATTCTTTGCCATGTGTTCCTCCTTTACTTATGTAATCTTCATAGATAGCTTAATTATAAGCAGTTATTACAGTTTTGACAAGTTATTTCACAATAAAAAACTCTGCTTACTAAACAGAGTCTTTATTCTTCTGTATCTTCACTTTTTCCGCCAGGTAACTTAAATACCTGTTCTCCATCTTTGCTCGCAAGATATTTATCTCTTGCATATCTCTTCACATATTCAGGATCCTCTAATTTTTTCTTTTGTGTTGACAATTTTTCTTTTTCTTCTGTTAATTCTTCAATTTCTGAATTATTAGCGGAAATTTCTTGTTTTAGATTAAACATTACCACAACATCTTTACTTGCTTCATAAAATAAATACCCTGAAACACCTATTACGATTAAACTAATCAGGAGCTTTAAAGGATGTTTTTTTCTTTTTGTTCTCTTTACGTTGCTTTTTCTTTCTTTTGACATCTGCTCTCCTCCTTCTCCTGATTTTGATTGATAATTTAATTATATCAATTATTTTATTTTTCGCAATGGTTAGTTTTAAATGAATAGGATAAAGAAAGCGATATATTATTGAAAATAGTTGTAAAAATACTGATAAATAAAAGATAAAATATATGAATACACCAATAATAAAAAAACCAATTAAATATATATTGGTTACTCCACCATTGATATGATAAAGTCCATAAAACATAATAGATGTAAATACAAGATGATAAATGATTTCAATTATACCTTTTAAAAATGGAAAATGGATATATTTTACAAAACTAATAATAAAACTGAATCCTAACGCATATACCCAACCAACTATAAAGTGATAAAGTATAGCTTGTATTTGTACTGGCAGTAACATTATTTAAATATTTTTGTAATCATTGATTCCTTTCCATTTCCCTTTTTATTTGTTACATATGTCATAGATTCTATAACTCCTTTAATTACCACATCTCCACGCTCTGTATCTAACTTTCCTAATTTCAGTTCTTTCCCCTGAATCAACATCCAGCCTTGTGCTGTTTCTATTAAAAATTCATTCGCATCAAAACTATCTATCTGTTT
This sequence comes from uncultured Solobacterium sp., assembly GCA_900552125.1. GTDB lineage: Bacteria > Bacillota_I > Bacilli_A > Erysipelotrichales > Erysipelotrichaceae > Clostridium_AQ. The sequence continues at coordinate 3,314 of URYK01000106.1, forward strand.
TACTCCTGTAATCTCCATAATCTTTCGATCTTTAATAATTACGTTATGATATGGATTAGTTTCAAAACGTAAAGGGTTGCTGATTGTATCGTCCATACACTTTCCTCCTCTGTGTGCGCACGTTCTTGCGCTTAATATATATTTCTTTAGAAATCA
>URYK01000107.1 GCA_900552125.1 uncultured Solobacterium sp.
TCGTGCATGGGAACTTGAATATCAGAGGAAACAGGAGATGCGACGAAATCAGCCTGCTCGAACTAAGAAAAGATCATATGATATAGAATTATAATTTCTTTAAAAAGAGGCGCATGGATCAGCAACTCCATACGCCTTTCTATATTCCAATGTGAAACTTGTCTACAACAGCTGTTACAGTCTCATACCTATAGCCCAATTTCTATTACTTATTCTTTCCACAACAAAATTTATACTTTAATCCACTTCCACATGGGCACTTCTCGTTTCGAGATATTTTCTTTTTTACAGATATATTTTTATCTTTACTATCTTCTAGTTCTTCTCTAACCAGCGGTGGGAAATCCATATCAATAATTCTATTTGTTAGAAGATGATATGGATTAAGTAAATCATCAACAACCATCATTGTAACTTTACTTGTATCTCCCATTTCACCATTAAAACTTGCCGAATACGACTGTATCACCCCAAATTCATGCATATGATATTCAGGAGAAGGATCACAGTCAACCAACATAATATCTCCTACCGTATTTGATTTTCCAGTCAAAAAAATTCCAATGGCAGATAGTTGTATAATCTTTCTCAGAGAATTACTATAATTTTTATCAATGCTAAATATGTTGTCATTATTAAATACGCGTAAATCATCTCCAATTAAAGCTGTATACAACAGACTACAAGCATTTTCCAATGATTTTTGAAGAGCAAAAATCATCAATGTTTCAGCCAGTAATATTTCTTCTATTTTTTCAAATTTTGTTACCAAACATTTTTCTAGTGGTTTAATACTTTCTGGCACTACATCTAAAGGACACGCCACTATCTCCTTCTCGAAAACCATAAACATAGTATGTATGTCCTCAGGTTTAAGTTCTTCCACGAGAGCATTAATCGATGAATTAATCAGTTTTTTGTATAGTTTAGATTCTCGAAATGCTTCCGCAGCTTTTTCATATTCCTTTTCGGCTAAGAAAGGTACTCCTGCCGGTGTAGTTATAGGTCTATATTTACTATATGGGTCCAATGCCTTCGCAATCTTAGGATTTGAAATCTCTAACTCCTTAACACATTCTTTTATAAGAGCGTAAATAGTGGCATGTGCTCTTGCAAATATCTGTATGTCCTTATCAGGTAATGGTGTAATCCCTTGTAATACCGTCTTATAATCATCCGTATGTTCATTAGCATAAAGATACCCATAAAACTGGTTATTTCCGTGTTTTGCCGCCTCATGAAACATTGAATATTGGGGTATCACATATTCTTCAGATTTGCAAGTGAAAAGCCTTAGATATGTATCATTGACAATATTTGTTTCTGTTCTTTTCTGTATTGCTTTGCATAATTTGAATACTTCAGATCTAAAATCCACTGTTATCACCACCTTAATTATCTCTTTAATCTGCTTTTTTCTTCTGCAGCATATAGTTCTTTCTGTATAAGTTCTTTTATCTCATGTTCACCCACATGCTTAATGGTTTCATTAATTGAGTATTTTTGAGTAACATAAACCACATTATCGTTATTTAATAGGTTAAGAACGATATTCGGTATAATTCTCCTTGATAGATACAAGAATTTCTCAAACAGAAGTCGTTCGCCAGTTTCATCATTTAGTACAAATGGTCCCCATTTTTCTGGATGATAACGGCAAAGCGATCCCATAATAAAAAGCGCTGCATACATATTGAACAAAGGCGGCAATGTAATCAACTGTCCATTCTTTATAAAACCAGCTTGTAAATAAGGCTGTCCGGAAAAGGAAATCCTTTTTATGTCTTTTCCGGACATCTTTTTCCTTAAGATAAGATAATCCCTGTCTGATTCACGTTCATGTCCTACTTGCGGTAGAAGATAATTTTTCTCAAAACCCTCAACATTATTTAAAACTGCACTAATAGCTTCAACCTTATTTTTGTTTAAATATAATCGTTCGATTGTTCCCGTTGGTGTATTAAAAAGGTCAAGAAGAAGCGTATTACCATTTTCTTGTGCATAACATTTTCTATAATCCTGATCGATTTCAACAATAGATGATAAGAAATCCATCATCTTCCATTCACCACACTTTGTCAAATCCTTTTCGAACCCTAGTATTCTAGCAAATTGATGTATACCTCCAGTATTAGGATCTCCAAAAACAACATTAGCCTCTGCGATATATGTACTTATTGTAGATTCTATTGCTGTCATGCCATGATTTTTTATTTCAGGTCTCTTACCTGTCATCAATGAAGTCAATCCCAATAGCAGATTAGTTACTCCATAATACAAAAGTAACGGCGATATCTGAAGATTTGCACTCTTACTTGCTTTAAAATATTCATTTGCCTGCAGGAAAGACCCAATAATTGTGTTTATTGTATTTTCATCCTCATCCAAGGAATGCTCCTTTAAATATCTTGAAACATTCGCCCGATATGAGTATTGAAGTAGTTCTCGCCATAAATCCTCTTCTGGACTTTCTGTAAATATTTCTCTATTTATCATAATTAGCTTCCTATTCTGCCAATCCTAAATCTATTGATTTTACTGGCTTTGATAATTTTTATTTGCCTCAAAACACAAGCCGAGAGTGATGAATATCGGAGTATCATGTACCGAATGACTGATAAATGGGTACAATTTATAAAGCATCCTTATTGTTTGCTTTATAAAGGCTATTTCCCTCTGATCAACTATGATGATAAACCTTCCGTGTCTAAGGGAATCGTGTTCCAACTTTCTTCATTCAATCTACCATATACTGAATACCAGCCAAGGTACTAAACGAGATTATACCCCCTGTTGAAAATTGATATCGGCTGCAACTCTTGTTTTTCTATTTAATCGTTACTGATCTCCATCCACTTGTCATGATACTGATTTACCCAGTACACGCACTACCACTACAGCTTTCTGTTGGTCTTTTGCAGATGCAGTCCATTGGAACTCCATCATTTACGGATTTTTGTTCCCGTGCTACGATATCCGATGTGAAGGCTGATGCTTTTAGTACTTGAGGTATTCTTTTTGGTCAATTCCATTTACTTTTTAAAGTATACAGGAATCTTAATCCATTTTCTATATAATTTCTTTTCAAACAGCAAAAAGCTCCCGAAGGAGCTTTCCACACTTTAAATATAGACCAATTCTTTTAACACAATCTCTTCTGCTACATTTCGGATATTATTTACAACTCCAACCCACACCATCTGATCACGAGCTTTCAATTCTTCCGTAACGCCTTGCTTCTCCATCATCTGACGCACCAGAATACCCATCCTCTCCTGTGCTTCATCATCCACAGCATTCAGATGTTTTGTCAATCTGTCTTCCAACATATACAGAGAATACATTGCCGGACGATGCTCTTTCAGATACGTTTTCCGCAGCATTCCATATTTTCCATAATGCGGTTCTTCATCTGTACTGACAAGATTCGGATAGTAAATTCCGTCTG
>URYK01000108.1 GCA_900552125.1 uncultured Solobacterium sp.
TTCTAATTGTATATGCAGATGATTTTGTTGCAGGATTTCAATACAAATGGGAAGCTGAAAACTACTATAAGCTTCTAAAAGAACGAATGGAAAAGTTCGGTTTGCAATTAGAGGAAAGTAAAAGCCGTCTATTGCAAAGTGGCGCTTACATTGCGAGGGCGAAGCAAAAGAGCGGTGAGTCTACCAGATTAGAGACATTTGATTTCTTGGGATTCACATTCTACTGTGGACGTTCACGCAAAGGCATGCCGTACATAATGCCAAAGACAAGCTCTAAGAAATTCAGACAGAAAATCCGAGACATTAAAGTATGGCTATATGCGAATAGAGACCAATCGTTGAAGAAACTAATGGGAATGCTTAATCTGAAGTTAGTCGGTCACTATAGATACTATGGCATCAGCTTTAATGGCAGAATGATTTCAAATTACAAACAGCAAGTCAGAGAGCTTCTGTTTAAGGTGCTGAATAGACGAAGTGACAGAAAGAGCTACACAAGAGAAGGATTCATTGAAATGCTGAAATACTATCCATTGGCATTGCCAAAGATATATGTCAGCCTGTTTTGATACTGTAAATATTATTATGAAGAGCCGTATGCGGGAAAGCCGCACGTACGGTTCTGTGAGGGGCTTACATTGTGAGGTGTGAGTCTACTCGACTGTGTGGTGTAAAAATGGTATATAATGATTTGGAAAATATGCTAAATGAAGACAACTGGGATAATGGATTTGAGATTCCAAAAGAAATACTTGCTGACCCTAGGTGTGATTTGGCATTGGCATTAGAAATATTTTATTTAAGTGATGGGTATGCCTATTTAGAAGATTTAGAGAAAACAACTGACTTAAAAGAATGGAACAGTTTTATTACCGCTCTTTATGATGATATATCGAACAATAAATTTCCAAAGACAGGTAAATCATTTAAAATTCCATTATCCAAGGTTCAAAAATACAAGCTTCAGAAAAAAGGTATTTCAAAAATTTTTTTGACTGACTTATAACTTAGAATTTAAGGTAGAATTGATAATGACAATAGAAGAAGTTTTTAGTGATTTATATGATAAATATGGTGAAGATTTTAACTGGTATATGCTTCCGTTAACACAGGCTGATGGAATGTTTGTTACTGAATTGAAAAATGAAATTGGGGAAGATCACTTCTTATATGACAAAAGAATTTGGGCAGTAGCAAAGTGTGAATCTAATGATGATGTGTTATATGTTACTGACAACGGAAGGAATGCGGACATCTACTATATTTTTCATTTGACTTACTCAAAGTATAATTCTGATGGATTTCCTCGATATGAAGAATTAAAAGATGTATATGCAGTAAAAGCATTTATTGAACAGTCCATAATTTGAAAATAAAATTTAAACTACAACTACCAGTTTATAGAACTATGTTAAATCATAAAATCACATTGAGGTGGCGGATATGCGATATAAAAAAATTGTATTGAGTATTATAGCAAGTGTGCTTTGTTTAGGGCTATTGAATGGCTGTGGGCATGAAAATGAGATTTCAATAAAAATTGAAACCTATTTACAAGAAGAATATGGTGAAGAATTTGAAGTATTGTCTTGGAATCAACCAAAACTTTTACCATCAGACAATGGTGCAATCTATGCAACTTGTATTTCAAAAAATGACCCAAAGCATCCATTTGAGGGTAGCTATTTTAATCCCGAAGAACCAAACTCAGAAATAGAAATTATTTATGATGGTTATGGGCAACGCCTTTTGGCAAAACAAATGGAGTCTATGATAGAAGAAGCCATTTCGCAGGCAGCTGAGAACTATTATATTCAAGGTGATATTATTATACCTGAAGAATGGCAAGACATCCCAGTGGAGGAAATTTCACAATGGAAAAATTATGTTGATCTATGTAATCAAAGTAATTCAGATTATAAAACTTTAGGTTCAGCTTGGGTCTATATTGATGCTTCTACAATGAAAGGAAAAACTGATGAAGAAGAATATCAAATGTATGAAGAAGTCTATCGTGATAAATTAGGTGGTCAGGCATTGCTTTATGTTTATTATTTAGACCATAAGAGTTTTGAAAAAGCAGAAAAAATATTAGAAATTTTCACATCTGGTGATGAGGGTAGTAATTTTGAAGATATTATCGAAGGTCAGCCATACTTTGGAACAATCATGCGATATGGTTCAGATAAATTTGATGATAACTTAGAGATATTCAAGGCCGCAAAGCAGGGAAAAGAACAAGAAAAATATCAGTAAGTAAAGCAAGTTTTAATTGATGTGGGTATAAAGGAGTGGTTTAAAATGATTAAAAGAATATGGACATTTAAAAGAATTATATTAGCAATAATTATATTTATGTGTACTATAATTGTTGCAATCTCATTGCAAAAAAGTATTATGGGAACAGATAAATTACAAAGAGATTTTGGAGTCGCACTTCTTTTCATTGTTGTGCTTGTTTGTTTACTTTACTTTTTATATAAACTATTAATACCAAAAAGTTTTAGGTGTATGACAGTAGTAAAAAAATATTTATCTTTTAGAGAATTGAAAGATCGAATTAATAATGAATCGTTTTCAAAAGTCGTTATTGACGAGAAGAAATCTGGAAAGATTGAAATATATTATTCCTCTAAATGGATTTATGCTGATGAGGTTTATATACCAAGAAAATTAGTTTTGGATTTGATAGCAGAACGCAAATCTTTATATTCATCATTTGAAAAATTATCAATAGCAACAAAAAATGGAGAAAATATTGTATTTGCCATAATTGATATTGAAGAAGCAGAAAAAATCATAAAATCTTTGCAAGGAATTTTCGAAGAGTTTACATTGGATTTTAATAATATGAGAAAAATTCAAAATAGAATTTTAAGAAAAGAAATAAAGCAAGAATTTTATAAACGGGTTATAAATAAAGAAGACTTTTTGAAAGAAAGCGGTTTGTAGAGCGTGTTAAAGTAGGAGTTTCATAGTTTGTAACAATGCTTTATAGATAAATCGGAATTTTGTGGAGAGGAACAAGTTTGAGGTAAGAGGTAATATTCTATGAAAATATGGTACAAAGGAGTTTTATGCAATACCGGCACATATCGTTATATGGGAGAAGATAAACCTGCGTTATATTATATTTATAGTCCAGACCAAGAAACAATGCTTAAAGCAGGATTTGTGGAAGATCATCCCTGCTTATGAGTCAAAGTATTAGCCGATGAGGAATATAATGAAATTATTACTATTTTGAATCAAATGATGGACTGATTGGATAACTTTCAGTTTGTAAAATTGAAAAATATGAATTTGAAGGGATGTGT
>URYK01000109.1 GCA_900552125.1 uncultured Solobacterium sp.
TTTTACTTTTTTTGTTAAAAATATCATTTCTTCTACAAATCGTTTAATTTTTTATGATATTTATATATATCATAATTAAGATATAATTTATCTAAAAATACAATATAAACATTTTTATTTAGTATGTACTTAAGAATAAGTATATAATGATTAGAACCACATAAAACACTAGCTATATCATATCAATTTCTATCATAACAATTAAAATGTTTTTTGTACGTTTTCAATAAAAACCTTTAACAAAACATCATCCAGACTTATCTAAACGTCTATTTCAAGATTATTTTATTAAAGTATACAACCTCTTAATCTATATCCTCTTATATTTCATATAGAATAGATATATAGGTAAATTCATAAAACTATTTCGGTAATCTAAAATTACGTGGTGTTTGAAAGGACAACACTTTATGCTGTGGTCTTAGTGACTGCAGCTTTTTTCATGCTCTCATCATCTTTGGGGTACCTTTTCTGATATTTCCTCATTATTTCGATCATCATTTATGTTATCATATCTTTAAATCAATATATAAAAAAAGTAAGAACCACAAAGTTTAGCGACCTAGGTTCTTACTTACCCAAAGTAGGCATCTTTATGATAACATTTAATAACTTTTCTCTCAAGTACATATCTCAAAAATCTTATGACGACTATATTTCTAAGATCGAACTTTCTTCCATCACATGTCCATGCTGTTCTCATCTTGGATTTCATTTTCATGCTTATTATAAAAGATCTTTACTTACACATAATGGTATTATTACCTTAAAGATATGCAGGATTATTTGTCCTCACTGTCACAAGACTCACGCCATCCTTCCTGTTTCTTTAATTCCTTACACCAGACTCCTGGCTTCTGATGTAATAGAAATCATTCTCGATCACGATACTGATAAAGATCATTCTAACCTTTTTCTTGATCCAGTTTACTTTTACTCCATCTTTCATCGATATCATTCCTTTTTACTGAATATTTCCTATTTCCCTTCAATTACTGATTTTTTCGTCTTTCATATTCATAGATTTCATAGAAATTTTGCTCAGTTGCGCGGCTTTCTTTTCATTCCCACATAGGATTCCTTTCCTGCCTTCCATTTTGCCTTCATAATGACACTGTAATGATCATTATAGACTGGAGGTTGATGAAAACATCCATTGTATTTTCAGTTCTTGATGTTTTCTTTTGATTTTTATGAAAAACGATACTACTTCTGCGTCCATCAGTGACGACTATATCCTTCATCTCTTTCATCTCCAGAAAGAACAGATAGATTCTTTCCAGGTAAATCATCAGGATGATGGTGTTCATGTAAGGATCAAGCTTACCCCAAAGACTACTTCATGTCCTGTCTGCGGCTTTCCCACTTCCAAGGTAAAAAGCTATGTACATAAAACACATTCCATGCTGAATACGGAAGCCTGCTATATCGATTACCAGGCCAGACGCTATATCTGCCCTGCATGTAATAAGACTTTCTATGAGGACAATCCTTTTACTTTCAAGGGAATGAAGATCTCTTTATTGACCGTATATAATGTCCTTCGAGATCTGAAAAACCCTGCCGATACATTTAAAAGCGTTGCACAGAGAAATCATATATCCTCTACTTCTGCCATGTCCATCTTTGACAGGCATGTCCAGATATCCAGAAGAAAACTTCCTGAATATCTGAATATCGACGAAGTCTACAGTTTCAAATCTGAAAACAGTTCCTATGTATGTGTCCTTCTGGATTTCAACTCCCAAAATGTCATCGATCTTCTTCCAGGCAGGAAAAAGTCCGAACTCATCAATTACTTTTCTTTCATTCCCCGAGAAGAAAGATGTGCTGTAAAGGCCGTATCTATTGATTTATGGGAAACCTACAGGATCGTCGCAAAGATGATGTTCCCCAATGCCGCCATAGCTGCGGATAAATTCCATCTCATCCAGGAACTGAACAGAAGAGTAGACAAGGTGCGTCTGCGTACGATGAATCAGTTAAAGAACTATAAGCTCATGGATCTGAAAAATGCAGATGCAGCTTCGATAGAAAAAGCTGAAAGAATGCGTAAACAGTATTACCTTTATAAAAAATTCAACTGGCTTCTCTTCACAAACGATCCTGCATATACAGATCCAAATAGAGAAAAGAAATATAATAAAGTACTTCAGGGATACTATAACTATAACGATATCCTGCATTATATGTGTTTGTATAACCCTGAACTTGAAGAAGCCATGAATCTGAAAGACAGGATGATATATTTCTATAAGAACAGTGATCTTGATAATGCAAGAAAAGATATCAATGAACTGATCAGTGCTTTCAGGGATTGTAAAGTACCTGAAATATCATCCTTTGCGAATACGATGACCAGATGGAAGACTGAAATAATAAATTCTTTTATCGTCACGAATGAACATGGAAGAAAGATAAACAGCGGGATCATAGAAAACAGAAACAGGACGATCAAATGTATCAAGCACAATTCCAATGGATATACCAATTGGAAACGATTCCGAAACAGAGTGCTTTATGTACTGAATAAAGATACCACTTATCACTTATACCCTAAGGAAGGAGAAAATGAAAATGAACAATAAAATTTATTACCAACGTAAAGAAAGATGGCTCAAAAGAGAACTTTACATTAAAAAGCAGCGCCTTATGATGCTGGAGCTGGAAGTAGAAAATCTACGATTGAAACTTCTTTTGGAAAAAGAAAAAAACAAAAATATTCTTCCATTCTGATATTAAAAACGAGAGAGCTGATCAGCTCTCTCATCCTTTACATCTTGTTTTCAATAAACATCTTTGGGGTACTGATGCCCACAAGTTATTTTATTGTCCTTTGTTAGTTTTACCACACGTAATTTTACAAAGCCACAAAAAGAAGAGAGTTTTCACCCTCTTCTAAAAATATTCATTCTCATAAAATATTAAGCTTCTTTTTTACGACGTATAACAGCAATTGCTACACCACTTACGATAAGCGTAAATATAATAGCATTACGAGAACTTTCAACACCAGTTGCAGGTGTTTTAATTTCATCAGGTTTATTGGTTACTTCATCATTATTTGAAGAATTTCCATTATTACCTGTATTTGAACCTTCTCCATTATCAGATCCACTGTTGTTATTTCCAGCTTTTACAAGTTTGGAAGCATATTCTTTAATGTTTCAGTAGCTTTATCTACATCCATCTGCGAAGCTGTTTTATCTGTATAAACT
>URYK01000110.1 GCA_900552125.1 uncultured Solobacterium sp.
GTGCTGTTTCGCGTTGTTCTCGCTGACAGCTTGATTATGATACCACTCCTATTTTAAATTGTCAACAGTTTTTTTGATTTTTTTAATAATATATCGAATTTTATTTCTCATATACACTAATTTGATTTTTTTAGTTATTGCTGCATATCCGTCTATATTGTATTTATATTGTCACAATTGTTTGTCCCAAACGAACGATACCCACCTATTTGCTGTCTTTCATAGCCGGATTTCAACCATGAATGGCATTATTATTTTACAATTGCGTTATTATTTCTGATCAATATACCCTATCAACCTTTTGCATGCGTATCAAAATAATCTTTCAGAATCATGAGACTTTCATCCCGAAGAATCCCCGCTGTTACCTGTGGCTGCCAAAAGGAATTGTCAAAAACAATCTTTGAACAATTACATCCTTCGTTACCAAGTATCGCCTCTAAATCGCTATTGCTTGCACCATATACTAATCGGCCTAATTTCACCCAGACCATTGCGCCACTGCACATAAAACACGGCTCACAGCTGGAATAAAGCGTATAGTCATGCAAATCTGTGATTGATGTCTTTGCACAGAATTCACGAATCAGTCCGGCTTCTCCATGAAAGGTCGGATCATGTCTTGTATAAATCTGATTTTCATTCGTAAATACAATTTCTCCATTTTTTACCAGAACCGCTCCAAAAGGCTCATTTCCATGTTCTACGGCAAGTTGTGAAAGGCGAATAGCCTCGCGCATAAAAGATGCATCCTCCGGCTTTCTATGGCTATTCAGACCGTGATTTGTATCTGAATCATTCTCAAAAGATTTCGTCATCATCGATATCTCCTTCCATGACTATTGTTCAACCAATTATTCTGCTTCTTAATAATTCCTTTATGCAAAAGAATCGTAAAAACAAGTCCCAAAATCTGCAAGATAGAAATAAAAATTGGCAATTCTTTATGTGTAATTATTGCGATTAGAAACCATTCTTTTCATAGAGTACAGAAAAACCCCGGAAACCTTGCGGTTCCGGGGTATCTTACGTTTGGACACAGAGTGTACTCCTGACACTCATTTATATACGATATGCGCGTTATACTCGCAATGCACAACTCATCATTCGTTGGATTTGCATTGCTCATTGTTTAGCGAATATTATTCGATGATTGTAGCAACACGACCTGAACCTACAGTACGGCCACCTTCACGATATCAGACTGGTGTATTGCTGTATGCAAATGGTGATTTTTCGTGTGATTGGTGGGGAAAAATCCGGATTTTCCGTTGTGTCCGTATGGTTTTGGGGGATTTTGTTATCATGGTGTTATCATTGCTCACTAATCGAATATGTATCTACAAAAATTTTTATTTCATCTAAACAGTTCTTCAGATACTCTGTTGTTTCTTTTCTTTCAAAGCATTTACGATCCATAATATCTAACTCACCATCTTTTGATGCAATATATGCCACTATTCCACAGAAGATTCTTTCACATTCAGCATTGTTCTCAAGTACTTCTAAAATGTTTTTACAATAGTTCTCCATTTTACGAGCATTGAATCTTGGCATTTCCTCTGTAGATACCAACATTCTAAATAACATCATCGCATGATATCTAGCCCTTCTATATTTTTTATCAATCTTGTGTGTTCTAAATAAATTTTCAATTTTATACAACGCCAAAGAACTCACATAATATATAATTTCTTTATCTGCTGTTTTGAATATTTTATTTCCAACGCGCTTAGCAACTGTACCATATTGTCCAGATACACCACTTGGCTCATCTAAAAACATTGCTGCAACAGTTTTTATCTGCATTGCAATTGTAACAATTCGATTTTTAGGAATATTACTATCTCTATATTGCCCCGTCCGTCTCTCATACACAAGTGCATCCTCATCCCTATACGTCTTATAATACTCTTCCAATTTTTTCTGAAATGTTGATAATGCTTCCAGTTGATCTTTCTTTATAGCAGTTTGGCTATTTGTCGCTCTTGTGATATCATTTTTCAAATTTTCATCTTTAGTTGCAATAATTCTTATAGGAATAATCAGCTCGTCAATTCCTTCTACACTATCCATATTTTCTATCAACACATTGCTTGTTTGACAACCGTTTACAATCTGATAATCTTCAATAGTAGCTATATCTCCTGAAATAATTATTGAAGAAGTAACAACTGTAATTCCATTATTTAACATACTAAATGCATTAACATTTCCCGTTTTAATAGTCTCCGTTATATTTTTGTTAACATCTGGATTAGGTCCTAAATAATCGCGTATATTATCTTCAAATACAGCTTTAGTAGCACCGTTCTCGTCTATAATCAACTTTTTAAATTCTTTAAAAGGTAAAACTCCGCTATATCCTACTTCGTCATCATTAATCGAATACATTGTGATTCTCTTTTCAAATTTGAATGTAGCCTTTAATTTTTCCTTTGTTTTGCGATATAAATCTTGTATTTTTTCAGACCCACAAGGTTCAAAGCTAATATTGGAAAACAAGTTTGTTCCCCGCAAGCTTTCCTTTCCTACACTAATTGTTGCTCGTAAGTTTTCATCATCTGTCCACGTTCCCAGGGTAACATAATATAAAAACAATTCTGGATTTTTCTTTAATTTATCCCCTTTAGAAAATATGTATTCCTTCAATTCAATAAAATGTTGCATTTCCGCTGTGCGAAACATGCTCGTATCATCACTAAAAAACAATTTTGAATATGTCAACAAATTTCCAATTTCAGTATTATCAAAAGAGCTAGAGGTCTTCGCCTGAATCAACACAAACTTGACAGATATTGATTTATTATACTCTATCAATGTATCAATATCCTCAATAGTATTTACAAATTTTTGATTTACAATAATCGCAATTCCATCTATTCCTTGTGTTGCTTTCCCTGTAGTTATTTCTTCTAGGTCAAAATCATTTGAACCATATACATTATTTACAACACAATAATTTACAAAATATTCAAACAGTTCTGAATCATCATCAATATTCAAACTTTGATTGCTCTTAAACGAATCAATCATGCTTTGTGTAATTCTGTCCATATTTTTTCCTCCAATACTGTATTTTTTATGTGACCTCGTATAAATCACACTCCTCGTATTATATAGTAGTAGTGTTTAGAGACCCTCTCCAAGGTCTTCA
>URYK01000111.1 GCA_900552125.1 uncultured Solobacterium sp.
ATATTATTCTCAGCAAGTAACTGGAGAATACCCTGATTAGTATTACCCTTGCCGTAATATGTCTTTCCTTTCGATACCTTCTTACACTCTGTCTCATGACCTGCTTCACCACATGCCTTACCGACTGAGTTAAGAATATTACCAATGCCTGAAACTGTTACTCCACCATAAGAAAGTGTAACTGTATTCTTGTTTTCATCTGTTACATAAAGAACAATTGCGTTATCCTTTAATGTACCATCATCATTATAAGCACCTACACCATCAGTATAATTGTAATGCGCATATCCCGATCTATCCTGTGCATTAACCTCAATTCCTGACTGGGTATATGTACCTGTCTTAGTAGTAACCTTAAGAGTATATGTACCTGGCTTTAATCCCATTACATCAACTCTTGCTCCGTCGGCTGTATCTCTGACAAGATACTCAAAGTCCTCTCCTGTAAGAGAACCACTAACTGGACCTGAATATGATACTGCAGTAACATCGGCATCCTTAACACCTTTGATAGTTGCATACATCATTTCATTCCATCCACCATAGGTAGTAAAACTTGTTGCAGATGCTGCATAAGTCATACTTGGTGCTGCTATTGCAAGATTACTTACGACTAATAATCCAGCAACAACTTTTGCAAAAACTTTTCTGATTCTTTGCATGACATTTTCCTCTCCTTTTTCCAAATATGCATACAATTGTGAATTATGAATAATCAAAATTCAAAATCTAAATCAATATTACCATTTTTGCACAAATTGTTCAAGCTTCATTCACAAAAAATTCATATTTTAATAAAATTCCTATATAGAGATATTTATATTACCTGCAACTAAAAAGGGGCTTTCATACCTCAACGATTTTCAATCGTTAAAGCGACAGCCCCTTTTTAGCAAAACATTATATTATTTCAATAGATAATTCTTTTTTTATTTTTTTTATTTCTAATTTTACTCCTAGATTAATCTGTTCTGCTATATCTTCTTCTAAAACAAACATTAAATCATCAGAAATATAATTATCATCGTGCTTATGTAAATAGCCATCCATTCCTATAATCTTAACACTGTTAACATCACACATAGATAAAAGCTTAAGAAACATCAAACCTGAATTATCTTTTACATATTCTGTCTTATTTAATAAAGACGAATAATTAATTTTTGCAAATACATTACCTGATGGAACATTAGATGATGCAATAACTTTTTTATACAAATCTTTTCTAATCTCTTTCATTCGACGACTATTTCCCACAAATAAATAATCCACGGGATGCAATTTATATTCAAAATTTATTGATACAAGCACATAATCTTCCAGATTTAATGATGCTAATTTATTATAATGTGTTTCAGATGTTTTACCAGGACATATCATAATAACATTTTTGCCTTTAAATATGTTTTTAACCTTGTTAAAATCATCTATTATGCTGTCTTTTGATTCGAAATACGATAAATATAATTGTTCAATATATTCTTTATCAAAATCAACTTTCTTTTCATTATCTAACATATCAAAAATATCATCAATCTCATCAATAGTAAGATTATTTTTTTGGCTCAGATAATATGCATAATCCGTATTGCACTGATGCTTAGCTGCTAAATAATTAGGTAAAGAATACCCCCATGGCTTATCAGCATATATATTTTCTATAAATTGATCATTTATTTCCAATATATTTCTATCATTATATTGTCCCTGATAATTTTCATTAAGATATTCCAAAATAATTTCTGTATTTAAATTACCAGCTCCTATACCTATACCATGAACCGAGCAATCTAATATAACTTCCCTGTCAACTTGTTCTAATAAAATTGTTGCATTCGAAAATGATAACTGCATATTATTATAAGAATGAAATCCTATTATAATACTTTCATCTAAATATTGTTTCATCATACTAATATACTTGATAACATTTTTGCTTTTCATTGAACCAAAACTATCAACAATATGCAAAGAATAGACTTCTAATTCATTACACATATTCATAAGATATATCAACTCAGAATCAGAATATTCAGAAATAGCTAAAGGATACATCATAACATTATATCCTTTTTCCTTCATCATTTTACACTCATGTAACGAAGCTTTAATATCTTTTTTCTTGAATGTATATTTAATATTTTTAATGTTACCAAAGCTATATTGTTCCAAATTATTTACATCGTACTGTCCATAATTAATAGAAGCTATTAATTTTAGCTTGATTTCTGAAGGAAACTTTTCATTTATTGAATTGATACTCAAAAATTGCGAATTAGAATTTTCATTATTATTATCAACCAAATAACCATATTCAATAAAATCAACGCCCGAATCATATAATTTTGATATAATTTTATCATTCACAGAATCATTAAATTTTCTTTTATTGACTACATAGTACTCATTTAATGTGCAATCCAGGACCTTACCATGTCTGCTTTTAATACCAACAGACTTCAAATTCCGCAAAATATTTTTAGATGCATCAGAGAAAATACCAGAATCTGTTGAATAGCTAATATACTGAACGCCCAGGCTTTTCCATTTTTCAACCATACTATAGTCATCTGTAAAAGTTCCTATCACTTTATTCTTTGCTTTAGCTTTTTCTACAATGTCTACCATAGCCGCCAAAACCTTAGGATGACTAATCTGTCCTGGAACTCCTAATGACTGAGATAAATCATATGGTCCAATAAATATAATATCATAGCCATCAACTTCTAAAATTTCATCTAAATTATCAATTGCCTCTTTGCCTTCTAATTGAATTATAATAATTTTTTCATTTTCTTTTTTAAAAAAGGCATTTCTGTTTAAAGATGAATAATCTGCTGCTCTGACAAAACGGCATACGCCTCTTTCTCCCTCTGGATAAAATTTAGCATATTTTATAACTTTTTTGACATCCTCAGCACATCTTATCTGTGAAATTTGTATTCCCATTGCCCCTATATCTAATGCTTTTCCAATGACATTATCATCTATATATGGAACTCTGACAATTGGAAGTATTCCCCTTAATTCACATGCTCTTATATTATTTTGTTGATTTTCTATATCTGTAGGACCATGTTCTGTATCTAAAATCACATAATCATAACCAGATATTCCTATAATCTCATTAAACATA
>URYK01000112.1 GCA_900552125.1 uncultured Solobacterium sp.
GTGCTTTCGTTGAAGTATTGCCAGGTATCGATGGACTTGTTCACATCTCACAAATCTCACACAAACGTGTTGAAAATCCAAAAGATGTTCTTTCAGTAGGTCAAGAAGTTAACGTTAAAGTTCTTGATGTTAACGCTGCTGCAGAACGTGTATCACTTTCAATTAAAGCTCTTGAAGAACGTCCAGCACAAGCTGAAAACGAAGAAAAACGTCAATCACGTCCACGTCGTCCAAAACGTGAAGCTAAACGTGATTACGAACTTCCAGAAACTCAAACTGGATTCTCAATGGCTGACTTGTTTGGCGACATTGAATTGTAATTATAAATGAGAAAAGACTTGATTTCCAAGTCTTTTCTTTTTGTTTCGATATGGTATAATATAGTAGTTGCCACTCTTAGTGTAATGGACATCACGCAAGATTCCGGTTCTTGAAATAGGGGTTCGATTCCCTTAGGGTGGAGTGTTATACCGATTAGAAAAGCCAGTTTTTGGCTTATTCTTTTTGTATATGCTCATAAAAGCCTTTCTGTGAAGTCTTTAGAGCTATTTAAGGAAACTGCCGTAAGTTAATATTGGATAGCGTTACGAGCAGTTTAAGGGTAAAAAATAAAAAGCCTGTGATTTCCACCACAGACATTTATAAAAAAAGCTTATTTTAAAATAATTTGAGCTACGATTGGACTGATAATAACGTAAACAATTCCGGTAATTCCGATAGCAAGTCCGCCCATCGCTCCTTCAACGAGACCGTATTTTAGAGCTGTTCCAGTACCGATTGCGTGCCCTGTTCCTCCAAGACTAAGCCCGATAGCAACAGGATCTTCGATTTTTAAGAGTTTTAAAAAAACGGGTCCAAGAACACTTGTCAAAATTCCAGTAATAACAACGACAACAAGTGTTACAGTTGTGATACCTCCCATTTTTTCAGTGATTCCAACAGCCATTGCAGTTGTTACTGATTTAGGGAATAATGAAATAGCTAGCAAATATTTAATACCAAATGTTTTCGCAACAAGAGCGGTAAAAGTCGTGTTGACGATACAAGCAGCAAGAATACCAGTTAGGATACTTCTGATGTGATGTTTCATCAAGTGGAATGAGCGATAAAGTGGAATACCGAGCGCTACTGTTGATGGAACAATCAATGTGTTAAGATAACTTCCGCCAATGTAATAATCATGGTAGGAGATCTTAGTAATCTTTAAAAAGGCAATAATAAAAAAGGTTGCCAATAATAAAGGGGTAGTAATTGGGTGTGGAAAACGCCTAAAAATAAGCATGCCCATAAGGTATGCTAGGATTGATAACATGATACCAAAGATTGGGTTTGTAAGAATATTAGTCATGATGACCTCCTTTATCAACATAGTCTCCCTCAAAGCGTGTTTTGATAAATTGAACAACAAAACCAATAGTAGCAACATTCAAAAAGATGGCTACAAGGATGATAATGGTGATAGGGAGCAAATAATCCTTGATATCATTGAATCGATCCATGATTCCGACAGCTGCAGGCAAGAATAGAATGGTCATATTATTGAGCAGGAAATTTCCCACAACATCTATGTGTCTCAAACGAATTACCTTGAATTCCAGGGCAAGAAAAAGTAGCACTAACCCAATAATGCTACCAGGAACAGGTAAATTGAGTAAATTAGAAATCGCCTCCCCAATAAATGAAAAGATGAGAATTATCATAAATTGAACGTATAACTTCATTAGTAAACTCCTTCGTTATAAGTCTACTACTATGTAAGAATTTTTCAATACTGTGAAAATGTTTACATGAAATTTTTTTGAAAAATTACAGTTGTAATGAGAAAAGAAAAAGCCGAGCTAAGCTCAGGCTTTAGTGACCTAATAGTAATTTTAAGATATTTCCTCCAAAAATCCAGATATAACTATAAGAAATAATTGAAATTGGCTTGGTTAGTAGGATAATGAAGGTGAAACGTTTTAATGAAATATGAGATAATCCAGTTATCATCACCACGATATCGGCTGGTGAAATGGGTGATAACATGCAAATGATGAAGAGGTTTTCATAATTTTGAGTATTAAGCTTCACTTCGTATTTGTAAAAAGTCTTCTCATCGACAAAAAGTAGAATAAACTTGCGACCATATAGCCTAACAAGAATAAATAGAATGATACTACCAATCACAATACCCACATAGTTATAAAAGAAGGCTAGGATTGGATCAAAAATTAAAAACCCAGCAACTGTTGTGACACCACCTGGAATCACTGGGAAGACAACTTGAAAGATTTGCACTAAGATAAAAACTAAAGGCCCACAGACACTGTGCTGATTAACAAAATCTTTGAGTGCATTACTATCGTTTAGAATCCCTAAATGGTAGAACCAGATGACTAAAACAAACGTTCCCAGCAAGGCTAATACTCCCAGAAACTTGATCAGTCGCTGCCAAAAGGCATAGTGGTCGAATATCTTCATTTTCATAATTCTTATCATATCATAAGAATTTCTTTTTTGCTATTTTAAATATTATTTGCTATAATAACAAATGTAGCTTTTGACTACTTTATAATATCTGGGGTCGTTACGGATTCGACAGGCATTATGAGGTACATTCTGCGACTCATCGGCAGATGTAAAAATGCCAGTTAAATATAACTGCAAAAAATACAAATTCTTACGCTGTAGCTGCCTAAAAACCAGCTCGCGTGATCTCTACAGGATTGCTTGTGTTTTGCTAGAGGTTTCATTGATTAGCAAGCTACGTTTGATTATTGCCTAGCTAGTCAAAAAGAGATTTATAGGCTCGCTTAATCTAGGTTTGAGTTATGTATCGAGCTTAAGTTAAATCAAAGACATAACCTATGGTTGTAGACGAATGTATTGGCAGGTGTTTGGACGTGGGTTCGACTCCCACCGGCTCCATAAAAGCTTTTCATAGTTTAGCAAAGTTACGCAAAACGTTGATATATCAACGTTTTTTTATTTTTACGTTTTGCCTTTCACCCAGACACAATTCCAGATATAAAAATAGCCACCAGAATTTGGTGGCTATAATATTTAGGCTCTTTGTCAACTGTAGTGGGTGACTTATAGCTAAGCACGAGAGGAGACGAAA
>URYK01000113.1 GCA_900552125.1 uncultured Solobacterium sp.
AGGACGAATTGATTACAGATGCAAATCGTCCCCAAGTTGGGGATGATTTACAAATTATTTTTAGAATTCCATGGGGACATAACAAAATAATACTTGATAAATGTAAAGGAAATTCTGCAATGGCATTGCTATGTTGTTGTAGAAATAAAGACAGGAAAATTTGATTCTTCTTACGCAGGTCAATTGGGAACTTATGTTGTGGCTGTTAATCATCAGATGAAAACAAAAGCTGATAACCCTACTTTGGGACTTCTGATTTGTAAAGATATGGATAAAGTAGAAGCCCAGTATGCATTAGAATCTACTAGCCAACCACTTGGTATTTCTAGTTATGAATTATCAAAACTTATACCAGAAGAATTCAAAGGTAGGATGCCTACCATTGAAGAAATTGAGACTGAATTAAATGAATAAATTCCGATTGTCTATTATAGGTGACATTGAAAGCTCCTATGGCTAAGAAGTATGATTGTGATTATTGTAGAAACAATATTCATGAAATCAAAGTAACTTATTCTACCTCTTTTATAGGCACTCATCCCATAACCGTGAGTTCCATAACGTAAATTACAGATTCTGTGGTGCAATTCATGACGTTGACCGGGCATGTATAAGCGTCCTCTCACAAGTCATCCATAACGTAAATGAAAGAAAAACGGTATAAACAAATATTATTTTCTTCGTGAGCTATGGAGCTGGGATTCTAAAACTTAAAAACAAATCGAAAGAGTAAATGCAGCACTAACCCCGTGCATGAAAGCAACACCCCAATCTTTACAGGCTTTGTAGATGTTTTCTTTAATTGTATGCTTCCAAGAATAATTCCCACCAATGATGAAACAAATGGTAATAAAATCATTATAGCTGCAACCCAGATAAACTTCCAACCATTTTCCACCATCCCAAACAAGCCTCTATGCGCAAGAATAGGAATTACAGGTAATATCACATCTGCCTTCGATTCTACCCTCAATCCTGCCGGCATTCCTGCCCTCGATCCTGCCTTCGATGATGCCCTGTTCCCTTGATTCACGCAGGTCGTCCGCAAACAATTCTTTTAATGCTTCACACATATTCGATCCCTCCTTCAGTTTGATCTCACTTCCATCTTCCGGTCTTGTTCCAGCTTGCGGATGTTACACATTATATAGTTTTATCCAGAAGTATCTTATAAATTGCCTCTACATTATAATCAGGTGCACACTGTCCGATCACATCATAGATTTGTTTGATTAACGTTTGGGGTTCTTCCAGCATATCTGCTGTTTCTTTTACAGAGCAGCCTTTTTTATATTTTTTAATTACTATTTCTATGACTTTTGAAGCTTCGCCTTCGCGTTTTCCCTCAAGTTTTCCTTCGCGTTTTCCAACATTCCTGCCCTCCATAATTCCTTCTTCCCTCGATTCGCGCAGATCATCCGCAAATAATTCACGTAATGCTTCACACATTTTTCGTTCCTCCTTTAATTCCTGCCAGTTTGCGCGCATGATCGTATCTGCCAGCGCCTGGTATAACTTTGAGTTTTTATTTTCACCATATTTCTCTATAAAATTTCTGATCTCGCCGCCTGACTTTAAATCATTACGAAGATTATTCAGCCAGTAGTTATTCGTTTTAGATAATCTTGGAACAATGATAAGCTGCATCGGAATTGCATCTCCCATAAGGTAATAAATACCGCTTTCCATGTTTTCGACTGTTATCTGCCGATCTCTTTGCAATTTCTGAAGCATGGTTCTTGGATAATGGTAACATACAAAAGTAATTGTCAGCTCTGCTGCCGGTATGAAGTCTACTGTCTCCGTGTCGGCTTTATAAATACAGGCGTATGCGTACACCTTGTAAAAATCGTCAATGTTAAGGTCATCTTCCGGCGATTTGTATTCTACAACATTGTACTGTCGGAAAATTCTCCCAATATTCTTCTGGATTTTTACATGTCTTTCATTTTTGACTAACACATCGATCTGCATTGGTTTCTTCGACAGCAGATGTTCAGAATCAAATTCTAAATACTTTGTTTCTTCTCCAAGTTCAATCTGCAATGCCGCATCAAATGCAGGATGCCATTGGATTTTCTCATCGTTTGTGTTCAATCATTTTCCCCCTTTATGATAATAGAATGTGTGGTATTTTTCAATGCACGTAAAAGATTTTTTCATAAAAATACAACGGTGCTAACTGTAATAATTAAGATTAAAATTTTCATGCATTGAATTGTTCATCAAAATGGAATCTCCTGCCGAACCGGCAATGAATTTTGAGATCATATCCGTAACCATATATCAGGTTTTGGATCTGCAGACAGAAACGTTGTAAGAATGATCACGATTACGAAAGTTTCATAATCGTAACTGTTATTTGTCTGCGACTTTGATGTAGGCTTAGTATAAAGTAATCTTGGAATTGTGTCAATAAAATCCGTCAATCCAGAATACGAGCAGCAGAACCCAATATAGGCACTCATCCCATAACGTAAATTGGCAGATTCTGTGGTGCGGTTCACAGCATAAATTGGGCATGTATAAGCGTCCTCTCACAAGTCATTCACAGCGTAAATGAAAGAAAAACGGTACAG
>URYK01000114.1 GCA_900552125.1 uncultured Solobacterium sp.
TGGAGCGAACATTCAACGCGCCGCGACTAAAATCACAAATATGCCTTATTGGGGGCAATGGCTTCGTCTGTAGTTCTCTTAATGAATTAAATAGTAATTCTTCTTACGATGATGGTAATTATTAATGCACTGATAAATGCATATGCTAAGATAATATATATTCCCCTGTCTATTTTTACTTCCTCTCCATATCCGTTTACACCTGCCTGTAATTTTAAATCATATTTTCCATCGCCATCTTCATCTATATTAAGCAATGTTTTTTTGAAGTATTGGCCACCGTATCTATTACGGTATCTTTATTAATATCAATATCTTCAAATCTTCGGAAATCATTGTACTCGCCTTCATCGTTCACGAAGCCTATCGTATAATCCATCTCCCCATCGCTAGTTCCATTTATTTTTATATTGTAGTCTGTTCCTTCTTTTAATCTGAGAATTTTAACCTTGCTATCGGCTTCTTTTAAATATGTGTTGCTATATCCGCTACTTTCTTCTTCATTATTTTCCTTCCCCTCATTCTCCCTAAATGATAAGGTTCCAAAACTTGTTCTAAGGTTTTGATCATTTTCTGCCGAACTTAATGTTTCTCCTTTATAAGTTACTGACACATCTACTGGGCAGGCAACTTTCACATAGATATATTTCTGTCCACCGATCTGACCTGCAACATCTTCAAAGAAAAAGACTAAATCTTCTGAACTGGATACTTCATAGTGACATCCTTCACTTGCGATTTTCTCCATAAGGTACTGGCCTTCTGCTTTATATTCTTCTGTATTTTGGAAAAATCCAAGTGTATAGATTAAGACTCCCTGATCTTTTATTTTTTCTGCATACTTTATTAATTCCTCTCCGTCCTTTCCAAGTGTAGGTAGTCCATCACTCATTAAAACAATAAGTTTCTTTTTGCTCTGTCCCAATTGTAGCATACTGTAAGCTCTCGATAATCCATCTTCTATATTGGTATTTTCAGCACTGGAAAGACTTGTTATAGTATTTTTCAAAAAAACATCATTACTGCAAATACCAGAAAGACTTGTTGCTTCATCACTATAAGAGACAAGTCCAATATTTGAATTTTTATTAAGAATAGAATCAACAAATTTTGCTGCAGCTTTTTTCGTTTCATCTAAAGGAATACCATCCATACTCGCTGATATATCTAATGTCAAAACAATATCTCGCTTCTTTGATGTTACTTTTAATCCATCATTTCCAGTAACAGAATAATCTCCCCACTCACATAAAAATACATTATTAAAATTCGTTTCGCCGCCACTAAATGTATCGACCTTCCATGTACCGTCTTTTGCATTCTCGTTAAATCTGACATAATATCCATAATCACTGAAAGTATTATCCGGTTCATTTTTTGCCCATTTTGTATAAATTAGTAATTCACCATTATTCCACTGATAGGCTTTTCCGTCTTTTAAATTATTAAGGCCAAAATAGGCACTCGAATATCCTTTTTTCCTTACATAATTAAATAAAAATTTATTTTCTTTCTCAGATGTAATTGTTGCCAGGTAACCGCCTTGCTCCTTGCAGTAATTTTCTGCAGTTGCATAATCTTCTGCTTCATTATTACAACATAAATAATAGTAATGCCCATTATATTCTACAGCACTGTCTGGAATATTTAACGGTCCTGGCTCATCGTCTACCAGACTCGCTTCCAGATGATTCAACTTAACAAGTGTATTATGATACATATCATAAAATCTTCCCACCTGATTATAATACTTTTTCGTAACATCTATATCTCCATCTAACATTTCATTTATGTCTTCATACATTTGAATATGTTTATTTGGAAATAAATTGCAAACTTTATTTTTTGCTCCCTCCAGCAAAGTCTGTACTATATAGTTTTTAGATTTTTCTGAAGCATATGCCTGATAATTTGTATAATTTAAATATCCATCAATTAAACTTACTGCTTTATCGCTGCTTGTATCTCCTTCATAATCCGATCGGATTTCTTTATATCTTAAGCTTTTTCTTATGCCGAAACAGATTAGATGATTCAGCTAAAGTCGTAAAAGCTCCTAAAACAAAGAACGGTGTGAAGGACAAAGCAGCCAATGAAAACCTACTACCATCTACCAAATCCCTAAATAATAAAATGAACGAAAGCGAGGAAAATGCATAATGACTACCACACAACAGATTATCACCATTGCTGTAGTCGTGCTCGGCACCATGACAACACGCTTTCTGCCATTTATCATTTTCTCCGCAGACAGTGCCCCAGAGTTTGTAAGATTTCTGGGACGAGTTCTACCCAATGCAGTAATTGGGCTTCTTGTCATTTATTCTTTAAAAGATTCAATCGGCGGAGTAAATCATTGCATACCGGAACTTATCGCACTGGCGTTCATTTTCATTCTACATAAATGGAAAAAGAATACATTGCTCAGTATTGCGGGAGGAACAATCTTGTATATGTTCCTGGTACAAATAGTATTCTAAGTAATTCTGATTTGTTGAATTGGCAAAACTGACGAAACATCGAAATCCCATCGTCCAT
>URYK01000115.1 GCA_900552125.1 uncultured Solobacterium sp.
TCAATCCGTTACTTCTTCTGCGATAAATAGCAGAACGTGATACATGATATAATTCGGCTATTTCTTGGTCGCTCATACTTTGAAAATAGCGTAATAGAATTACATCACGCTCTTTATTCGATAACTTATATAAAGCAACAGCAAGTTTCTCATTTGATATTTGAATTGTAAAATTCAAGACTTCAAACGAAATGTAATCACAAGAATAGTTATCCTTAGTTACACATTCAACATTTTTCGTATCTGATAATTCACAGAATAAAACTTCACGCTTAGAACATCTTGCAAACTGTCTGTTTCTGTTTTTTACTGTGCATTTAATAACAGTCATCATCAAAGCATTAAACTGTATTCTAACGATATGCTCGAAAGAAGATGGGTTCATAATCTCACCTCCTTTCCGCATACGCTGAAATATATAAACGGAGATACCGTCTATATCTTTGGAAAATACAAAAAGAAGAACAAGAAAAAAGTCCGTACAAAATATACCGTCTGTACGAACTTTTAATATTGTAAAATATTTAGTTGTTGATAAAATGCTGTTAGGTAGTGCATAATCGTATAAGATTATTCCTAAAACTTTCCACAGCAGTTACTTTCAATGCTTTTATATCTTGCTTTTTTAGTCCTATCATAATAACCTTTCTTATCATAATTGCAAATTTATAAATTCATTAGTATTAAAACTGAAATTCAAATACATTACTAAAATCATTGTTCAAGACATAATAAACTTTATTTTTTTCTGTAGAATATACAAATGAAACCCTAGTTGCCCACAAGTCTTTTTGAGAAACAGATTTTAATACTTTAAATGCGTCATTTACTGAAAAATCTTTATCATATCCTGCCAATAACTCTTTAGCCACTTCGTATCTTGTATCCCCAGAAACAATGTACGGCTTTGTTATATCTGGTTTTAGAATAGAATAATTTGTAATAAGTGAAAAATTTTCTTGTTCATATCTATACCCAATTCCGGGTTCAATAATTAAAACTCGTCCTTTTTTATCAGAAAGCATAGCTTGCATAGTAGCATCTGGTGCATAAATAATTTTTTTCTTTTTAACAATGTCCAAGGCTTTATCAAAAGAAATCTCTGCCTTAATGAATTTTTCTGTTAATTCAGATATTGTAATACAATCCTCGCTTTCTATATACCTTGCATTTTCATTACCATGAACATAAAGAAGTGTTCCTACATTACCATTTTTATTTATCCCATGAAATGAATGATACATACCGTCAGGCATTTTAATACCAATATAAAATCTATTTTCTTCGGTAATTACAGTATGATCCCATACAGAAAGGTCAATATCAAAATTAAAACCAACAATTTTATCTATACCATTGTAAACAAATCTTGTACACATATAATCACTCCTCAAAATACTACTTCAAATAGTTATTTAACTAATTCAATTAGTATTTTAAAATGTTTTTGTAGGAAAGTCAATAAATAATCATAATTTTCTAATTGTGTTATTGACTACACTAATTCAATTAGCTAGAATTGTGTTTGTATGATATTTTGAATGAGGTGCATAACTATGAAAACCACTAAAGAAGCAGTAATAAAAGCAACATCAGACTTAGCAGATGAAAAAGGATTAAATAACGTTTCGTTAAAAGCTGTTGCTCAAAAATTAAACATTCGTACACCATCTTTATATAATCACATAGAAAGTTTAGATAATCTTCTTTTAGAAGTTGCTCATAATGGTATGCGTGACATGAATGAAAGAATGATGAAAATTGCCGTTGGAAAAATAGGGAAAGAAGCAATTAAGTTAGTTTCTATCGAATACCTAAACTATATGATTGAACACCCCGGAGTTTATGAAACAATTCAATGGGCTGTGTGGCACGGAACAGAGGAAACAGCAACCATTTTTAACAACTATCTTTCATTATTAACTACTCTTATCCAATCGTGCAGTCTTAACAAAGACAAAACACTTGAAATATTAAATATGCTTACTGGAATAATTCACGGTTATACAACTTTGCAATTAGGAAACGCTTTTTCTGCCTCAGATAAAGTTAGATTTGAATTAGCTGAAGCGATAGATACTTTATTAGTCGGGATTTTCCAGAAGTATAAATAATATATTTAGGCTTGCAAATCAATACAGAACTGCAAGCCTTTTTCTTTTATCCTACAATCTTCCAGTTGCTATCCTTATGTAGCACAAGCTCATACTGTGATACTTGTGTCGCCTTTGTCTGATTATCAAGGAATTTTACAGCTACTTTAACTTTCACATTATCCCCGTCCTTTGTAAAGATAGGGTTTACCAGTTCAGAATAAAGGTAGTCCCTGCCGATAGGCTCAATCACATTTCCAGATACATAGTAAGCAAGCTCTTTTTCTGTGGCTGTTGGATAGAGCTTAAAGAATGTTTCCAGAAATGCGGTAGCGTCATTTACCGTATCAGCGTCCACGCTTGCGTCTGCTTCTGGTGTCTTAGGCTCATAGTCTGATTTTTCGATTGCTGGTG
>URYK01000116.1 GCA_900552125.1 uncultured Solobacterium sp.
GTAATCGCTCTTTCAGTCACGGACAGATCCGCATTCATAATCGCCTGAATCTCCGCTTCTATCTTCTCATAAATTGGAATCTCTGGCTTCCAGGATGTTCCACCAATACTGACATCTGAATTTTTCAATTTTCCGGCATGTATCACGATCCCTTCTCCGACTTTCTGATTCAGTTTTTGTATATATTGAAAATCAAATGGTGCATTCACAGTAGCAAACATCATCTTCCATCCATGCTTTAGGTTATTGATTTTTATAAGTTCTTCTACACTCAATCCTGCAACACTGCGTCCCTCATAGATTTCCTGCACTTCTGGAAATGTGACTGCAATGCCTTCCAGTTTCGACTGAGAATAAATACTATCTACAATGTTCCTTTTCGCATAAAACAGGTTGTCCTGCTGTTCCATGAAAAATTTATCCTGCATCATTTCCTTCCCCTCAGCTGGCATAGATCTGAAGAATTTCCTGTTGTTCCTTTTCTGGAAGTTCTGCGATCGATATTGCTGCATTTCCTTCCACCATTGTGCCTGTAGGTGCGTCTGCTTCCTCACATTGTATAAAAAACAAATGCCCATCTTTTTTCAGAATTGCCTTTTCTTGATAATAGCCAGATACGTAGTATGACATAAAACCGTCTCCTTACAATAATTCTACAGTAGCTTTTTAGTTCCCCATACCTTCTCCTAAAATTATTATTCCAATGACACAAATAACCAGTGATGTAAAAACCGGATTTGAGTATACGATCATCAGTTCAATTAAGAGAAGCATATTTAACACAATCAAAATGATCCATACTTTTTCTAACTCATTGCGACTTCTATAATTCTTCCCAGATACCACAACCAATGCGATTGCTAAGATTGCCCCTACAATGAAGTATCCCCAAAACCGTTCTTCTGCTACTACATTCCACGCTTGAAGAAAAACATTTTCATACTGTTCCGTATTTTATGTAGAGCCTCGCTATAATGCTTTAAAAAGAAAGTATATATGATTACTGTAATTTCCAATACTATATTTAAGGCTATTTTGACTTTTGCAATTGCCGTCATCTGTTACCATACCTTTCCAAGTATAAATGCTATAATTGTCCATAGAAATGTCAGTTTTACCACATCAATCGTTTGTCCTGCTGATTCTGTCTTCATCCATCGATATAACACCCCTAGAATTTCAAAACACATCCATACAAAGTAAATAGAAGAAACCCATACAACCACAATATATATATGAAAAAGTTCCCCCCTGACAATTACAGATATCAAACTACAGAAGTCAATAAATAGAAAGCACAAGAGTATAAGACACCTTTTCCCTGCTTTCTTTCCTCCGTCCATAAAAAATGGAGCTGATAAGATTGCAAATACACTGATAAAAGAAATCATTATCTCTAAAGATGAAATGTGTATCTCCGGTATGTTTCCTAATGCGATACTTCGTTGTAACTGTTCGGAAAGCGGAAGTAATTTTATTCTGCTTAATTCGAGCAAATAGCACGAAAAAATACCACCAATACCTACCGTAAACAGCATTTTATATACGTTCTGTTTCATACGATTTTGTCCCATTTCTACTCTCCTTTTTTATATTTTATCAGAAATTGTATATTATTCAAGTTCTTTAAAACTCATGTTTCTAAGAGCTAGAAACCGTACTATTACAAATATTACTCATTTTTATTTAAGGTTAACCTGGATTATTCACGGCGTAGCCGTGAAAGTGGCTGAAAGCCACATAGTTACTGTATTTTAATTGAATATTGCTTTTCACTTATCAAGTGAATAAAAAAAGAGCATCCGTTTGTGGTAAAATTAAGGTGTTCAAAGCCATTAATAATACAAACAAAGGAGCCCTTCATGAGTATTGTAAACACCTTATCACTAGAAAGCAATAGACAGATTAAAATAAATTTTGATGGAGGAGATTTATCCTCCGATGCAGGCCTGCTTCTTATCAAAGAATTCGTAAGTAAACTTGACATTGATAAACTTTTCAGTCGCTCATTTAAGACTAATGATTCTGCATCATTTAGATATCACACTGACAAGGAGAATCTCCTTCAGATAATCTATATGATTATTGCAGGTTATTTTGAAGATGATGCTTCAGATGAACTTACAAATGACCCAGTATTTAAAGCAGTACTAAATAAAGATGCTTTAGCATCACAACCTACGGTATCAAGATTCTTTAACCGTATGGATGAAGATACTTTAAACCAATTCCTTACGATTGGCAGAATACTTCGAAAAAGAGTTTACAGTATTCAGATGCCACAGGCTGTTATTCTGGATCTGGATTCCACTCTTCT
>URYK01000117.1 GCA_900552125.1 uncultured Solobacterium sp.
TAAGGACGATAACTGGAAGATTGTAGAATAAATAATCAAGGCTTGCGTCATAAACTGTATAGTATGCTCCGCAAGCCTTATTTCCATTCCGGATTAGTATTTACAAAATTTGCAAAATAAGATGCGAATAGGAGTTAAAAGATATGATAGGGCTAAAAAAGAGAAATATTAAAAAAATGTTGAAACTTGGTGCTAAGGCTGGTGGAGTATCGTTTGCTGATGTTCAGACTGATATAGAAGCTACTATTGATGAAGCAATGACCAGTACAGACCCACAAGTACAGGAAAATTTCAAAAAGTTGTTTGGAAGTAAGCGTCCCACGTCAGAAGAATATATCTATAAAATTGCAAAGAAAACAAAACTTTAATTGGCTAAAGTAAAATTTGGGTATTTTAAATGCTGTTAAGGGTATTTGAACTTAAAGTGCTTGCGATTGTTTTGGAGAAATATTAAACTTCTATTAAAGTACATGGAGGAAAGCATATTGAAACTGCAACTATTGGAAAAAAAAGATTTGGCTGAACCGGAAATAGATATACGATATTCAAGTATGACCCAACCTTTAAATCGGATTGTTCAATATATCCGTCAA
The DNA here is from genome assembly GCA_900552125.1 of uncultured Solobacterium sp. GTDB lineage: Bacteria > Bacillota_I > Bacilli_A > Erysipelotrichales > Erysipelotrichaceae > Clostridium_AQ. The sequence goes on from URYK01000117.1 coordinate 594, forward strand.
CAAGAATATCTTATACAAGGAATTTTTGAAAAAAAGCTGTATCAGATACCATTAAATGAAGTCTTGTATTTTGAAACTGTTGATAAAAAAACATTTATGTACACTCAACAAAAAATATTTGAATGTAAAAAGACACTTTCTGCTATTGAACAAGATTTAATAAGGTCAAATGTTGTAAGGATAAGCAAAACAGTCTTATTGAATATTTCTTGTCTGGTCTGTGTTAAACCTTACCCTAACCACAGATTATTGGCAGAACTTAACAATGAAGAAAATCTAATTGTTTCAAGAAAATATATTCCTATTCTAAGAGATAAGATAAGGAGTGGCTATTATGAATAAATTTTTAAGGACATATCTTCCTGCATTTTCTATGGCATTTACATTTATTATTTTGTATGCAACAATAAGCAATATTATAGTAGGATATTCTAAAGACAGATTTTGTTTCTTTATTTTGCAGGTGTTTGTTTATCTTATGGTGTCAGTGATTGTCGATTGGCTTCTATCATTTATAGATTTTAGCAAATATATATATCACTTTATTGCTGAAATGATTATATTATATCCAATAACCATTGGTGTGGCATTTATAGGCAAATGGTTTGCATTTAGTGCAATTAACATTACATGGTATTCATGTGTCTATATTTTAATTATGATAGCTATTCATTGCTATTTTTATCATATTTCCAAAAGACAAGCTGATGAAATAAACAATTTTTTAAAATTAAGGAATAAGAGGTAATAGTAATGGGCGATATGACAAAATTTAATAGTGCTATTGAATATTATATATTTAATGTGTTGCTAATGTGTTTACTTATTTCCGAAATATTTATTTTCTTTTATACACGTTCAAAGCAAAATAGAACTGAAAAAATTGACACTAGAGATTTAGGAACGAAATGGTTGTTATATTTAAATTTTGTATTTTGTTTGATAATTAGTTTTCTATGTATCAGTCAAAAAGCTCCATTTTGCATAAGAGAATTGACGTTGCCTGCTTACTTTGCAAAAATTGGTATGTTAATTACAGCAGTCGGGATTTGTATTCGTATAAAAGCTGTTTTAACTTTAAAAAAGGCATTTACATTAAATGTTCAGATTAGTAAAGAACAACAGCTAATAACAAATGGTATGTATAAATTTGTCCGCCACCCTGCCTACACTGGAAGTATTCTGTCATTATTGGGCGTGAGTATTGCGTTAAAGAATATCCCTGCTATATTGATAGTTGCTATTTGTAGCTTTGTTTGCTATCAAATAAGAATAAATGTTGAAGAAGCAGTTTTACAAAAATATTTCAAAGAATATAACTTATATAAAGAAAAAACATATAAACTTTTTCCGTATATATATTAAAATTGCTGATGTCTTGGAGATAACTTTAGTAATGGTATTGACTAGTTATTTTTTATGAAAAAATAAAATTTGTAGAATAAATTTGTAAGATTAAGCGAATATGAGAGGAGCTTTTATGAGTAATCAATCATGGGTGTTTTGCCCTATTTGTAACAATAAGACACGAACCAAAATACGGAACGATACAGAACTGATAAATTTTCCGTTATTCTGTCCGAAGTGCAAACAAGAAACTATAATCAATATGAAACGTGGAAATATAATTATCAGAGAGCCAGACGCTAAGACGCAGAGCCGATAATTTGTTTGTGTAAAATTACATGACAGA
>URYK01000118.1 GCA_900552125.1 uncultured Solobacterium sp.
ATTTCTTTTTACCAAAGAGAAGGGTTCATTATTCAATGTGAAGGCTTGGATGAAGCTACTGGTGAAAAAGAGTACACTATGCTATGGAAAGGAAAATAGAAATCGGAATTTGTGGAGGAGAGTAATTTGCTGGTATTAAATAAATTAGAGCGGTTGCTAACGGTATGTAAAGTCAAAAACATTGATGATATAGATTTAAGCAAGGAATTCTACTTCATTGGTAAAACAGATGAAGAAATTTCTCTTGTGTGTGAAACAAATGACGTTCCTGAAAACACAATAGAACGTGAAGATGGGTGGCGTGGTTTCCGTATTCAAGGAATTTTGGATTTTTCACTCATTGGCATTCTTTCAAAGTTGTCTGGAATACTTGCAGATAATAAAATTGGAATTTTTGCGGTATCTACATTCAACACAGATTATATTTTAGTGAAAGATGCGGATTTTGAAAAATCATTAGCTGTATTATTAAATGCCGGATATACAGTGATATAGATTTCAGATGCTTTAAACCCAAAGAAAATTATACGAGGAGTGAATTATTAGCATGAAAGTTCAGCATATTGCAATCGACGGAAAATGTTTCTTTATCAACACTGATATGATTATCAGACGCAGTTCATACCCTTCTGATCTGCAGGAGTATAATATCGTATCTAAACTTCCAGGACTTGTGTGCAGAGGAGGAAGCTGCATTATTGATTCATATGGGCATTATTTGACAAAACCTGTCTGGGATAAAGAAACTATCATTTACGCAGAACTTGATATGAATTTGCCTGCAGCCTGCAAAATGGAGCATGATGCAATCGGACATTATGCCTGTCCGGATGTACTTGAATTAAAAGTCAATGAAAAATAACAATAAAAAAACACTAAAGAAATTGGCAATCCTTGTAATAGGTTCTATAATTGCGGCTTATGGAATTACACTTGCACTGTATGCTAGATTTGGCGGAGCTACGCTTGCGGTGCTGTGGCAGGGGATTGCAAGAACATTTCACATAAGCATTGGCACAGCATCTTTTGTTGTAGCATTGGGAATGATTTTGTTTGCGCTCATTTACGATAAAAGTCAGATTCATATAGGAACTGTGTTGTACCAGATTGTATACAGTACCTGTGTAGATTTGTTTGCTAACTGCCATATTTACAGTACCTATAAGTGGATCAATTTTTTAATTATGTTGTTAGGAGTGGTTTTGTTTGCTGTCGGAACGGGACTATATGCGTCGGCATCCCTTGGTAGAGGCTCCTATGAGGCAGTCACTTTTGCTTTAGCAGAAAAAAATCACTGGCAGATTAAATTTGTCCGAATGGCATTGGATATTTTGGTTGTTGTTACAGGTGTTTTGTTTGGCGGAAAGTTTGGTGTATGCACGCTTATTACAGTTATCATTTCAGGCCCAATTATCCAATTTGTTAATGCGAAAGCAAAACAAGTTTTAAAGATATGATAGTAAAGAAACTTACAACTTAGAAGTTGGAGGGATAGATTTCTATGATTATCAGATATGCAGAAGAGAAAAATTTTATAGAATTGCGACAGTTTTATGACGGTATGTGTAAAGTTTTAAGCGGAAAAGATTTTCTGCCGGAGGGAGATAAAGGTGGTTTCCCTCCAGATGAAATGATCAAAGATGCAATCAAAGAGAGAAATCAGTTTATCGGTATTGAAGATGGTCGAATTGTTGCGGCGTATATTATGAATCATGATCGTGATGAGGCGTATCACGCAGTTAAATGGCTTGTTGATGCAAATGATAACGAGACAGTAGTTCTTCATGCCTTGCGTGTCCTTCCGGAATATGGAGGTCGTGGATACTCGAAGCAGTTAGTTCAACACGCAATAGACACAGCAAGGGAAAGAAACCTTAAATCAATTCGTCTTGATTGCATAGAGGGAAATGATATTCCACAGAAAATGTATATGTCGTTTGGATTTAAGTATGTGGATAAGGTTGAAATCACATATGTTGATATTGGAGTACCGAGGAAGTTCCTCTTATATGAGTTTGTACTCTAATCAAGACATAATAACAGTTATATCTTGAACATTGTACAAACAACTTCCAGTTTGCCGAAATATCTTTCTAACTTTCCCTATTTTACAGGCTTTTCAGCCCATTCATTAGTGAAATGATATGTATTTTCCCTTATTTTTGCCCTTA
>URYK01000119.1 GCA_900552125.1 uncultured Solobacterium sp.
ATTGATTTCAAAAGAAATATATATGAAACGCCTTCAACGGCGCACTGAAAGGAGAGGGGTTTTATGAAGAAGGAAGTTTTTGCGAAACGCTTGGTAAATCTTAGAAAGAAAAAAGGGTATACCCAAGCAGAACTGGCAGAGAAATTAAATGTCAGTAATAAGACAGTATCTCGATGGGAAACAGCTGAAGGATATCCAGATATTTCATTATTAAAACCATTAAGTGAACTATTAGGTGTAACCTGTGATGAATTATTAAGTGATGAGTTAGATTATACGCAAGTGACAAAATACGATATACAATCATATTTACCATTTTTGATTAGCTTAGTCGGAGTTCTAGTATATTATATCTTAATAAAATTACAAGTATCTAACTTCTTATCCTTTGGCATCTTTGTAGGGGTTTTGATCTTTAGTTTTTATTTTGTCATCAAGCATACAGATAAGAAAAACTTAAAGAAAGTCACATGCTGGAATATGCTGATGTTATATTTCCCTTTAGTTAATTTTATCAGTAATATCTTGTTGTATTGTTTCTTCTTTGGCTTTCTTTCTGATTTTTCATATGATTTCACAATGGGATATGATGCATCCATGAATTTTATGTTCGGCATGGAAAATATGTTATCGTTACTTGATCCAGGCAGTTTGATGGAATTACTGATATTGCCATATATTCTAGGACTTGTTGTGATAGTCATCTTTGTATGTATTTTATTATATCGATTTGAAAATTTATATCAGATTTCAGTTACATCAGTAATTAAAAATATTAAGCTATTATCCAATGAATCAGAGAAGAAACTAGTAAAATATTTTGCTTTATTTGCAGTTATAACTTTGGCATGCTTATTTGGCTTTTGGCTATGGAGATATATTAGAGTACAGGATATCGCATCAGTTGTTTATGGAAACGAGGAACGCTATAAGCTAGGCGATTTTGAAATGACAGTATCAAAAAATATTATTCATGTCATCATATTTACACTTTGCTTGGTTCAAACAGGAATTGTCATGAAAAGTAGATATAGAAAAATATATCTTCCTTGTATATTGGCACTATTTATATATTGTATCCTTGTATCAACACATACAGGTATTGAAGACTTGTATTTTATTCAAATACCAATGCTTGTTAGTGTTGTTGGCGCAATTCTCTTATGTATCATCTACTTACTAGCAATTATAGTAATAAAGAAGAAAATAAAGAAAACAGAAGAAGTGGAAGTTCAATAGGAATTTCCACTTTTCTTCCTTTTATTATTAATGTAAAATTTGATAATTATTTCTAGTAAAAAATTTAGGAGTTTCCTCTATTTCATACGTATGTATATATGTAAAAGAATAGGAGGAAATATGTTGAAGAACAGAGAAATCATTAAGAAGAAAAGAAATGATTATGATCGAGAAACAAAAATCGTAATGAGTTATCAGTATGATCTAGCTTATTTGATTAAGGAAACGATGATGGAGTTTAAAGAAATACCAATATATCAGATACCAGATTATATCGTTAGATTTCAAGGTACTAACAAAGATAGTATGTTTCTGGCTAGTTTAAATGTGGAAGATAAGAAAATAGTCATGCGGAAATACGTTATGATTTAAAATTTGGACTTCGTCATCCAACAGATGAAAAACATCCAGGATTTATCGTAAATGTTGAGATGCAACATTCGGATAAGGTCATATATCATCTGAAAAATCGAGCGAAATATTATGTATCACGACTCATTAGTGGACAAAAAAATGATCCGGAAGGATTTCAAGGAAATCACTATAATCAGATGAAACAGGTAGTGTCTATCTGGATTTGTATGAACCATAACAAGAAAAAGGATAATACAATGGAAAGATTTTTCGTTAAAAATAGAATAACACGGCTGACAACGAATGCATTGCTCAATGAACAAGAAGAGTCGGCAGAAATAATCATAGTATATCCAGAAGAAAATCCAATAGATGTTACATCAGAAACAAACTTATCAAATTTTTTGAATGTATTATTACGTCCTAATTTATTGACAAAAGGAGAAAAATTCAAAATCCTAGAAGAAAAATATGGTATACTATTAGTAGAAGAATTCAAAATGAAATAGGCGAAGTCTAAAGACCTCGCCCCTTCCCGAACCGTACGGGCACCT